>NZ_CP031320.1:1881612-2519235 GCF_003355155.1 Streptomyces armeniacus
GTGGGGCAGGGGAAGGTGATCTCGTCGATGAACGGCCGGTGCGGGTCCAGGCCGGACTGGTCGGCGCCGGTCAGCTCGCTCAGCTCGGCGAGCGAGCCGACGCACGTCAGATGGTCGTCGGCGCAGCGCCAGATGGGCAGCGGGGTGCCCCAGAAGCGGTTGCGGGACAGCGCCCAGTCGATGTTGTTGTCGAGCCAGTCGCCGTAGCGGCCGTGCTTGACGGAGTCCGGATACCAGTTGGTGCGCTCGTTCTCGCGCAGCAGGGCGTCCTTGACCTGGGTGGTGCGGATGTACCAGGACGGCTGCGCGTAGTAGAGGAGCGCGGTGTGGCAGCGCCAGCAGTGCGGATAGCTGTGCTCGTACGGCACGTGCCGGAACAGCAGGCCGCGCGCGTCCAGGTCGGCGACGAGCGACTCGTCGGCCTTCTTGAAGAACTGGCCGCCGACGAGCCCGAGGTCCGCCTCGAAGGTGCCGTCGGGCCGGACCGGATTGACCACCGGCAGGCCGTACGCGCGGCAGGTCCGCAGGTCGTCCTCGCCGAACGCGGGGGACTGGTGCACCAGCCCCGTGCCGTCCTCGGTCGTGACGTACTCGGCGTTGACCACGAAGTTCGCGTCTTCCAGCGTGACGAGGGAGAAGGGGCGCTCGTAGGCCCAGCGCTCCATCTCGGCGCCGGTGAACGACTGGCCGGTCGCCGTCCAGCCCTCGCCCAGCGCCTTCTCCAGCAGCGGCTCGGCGACGACGAGCCGCTCGCTGCCGTCGGTGGCGACCACGTACGTCACGTCGGGGTGGGTGGCGACCGCGGTGTTGGAGACGAGCGTCCACGGGGTCGTCGTCCAGACCAGCAGCGCGGCCTCGCCGGCGAGCGGGCCGGAGGTGAGCGGGAAGCGGACGTAGACGGACGGGTCGACCACCGTCTCGTAGCCCTGCGCCAGCTCGTGGTCGGACAGGCCGGTGCCGCAGCGGGGGCACCAGGGCGCGACGCGGTAGTCCTGGGCCAGCAGGCCCTTGGTGAAGATCTCCTTCAGCGACCACCAGACGGACTCGACGTACTCGGGGTCCATGGTGCGGTACGCGTCGTCCATGTCCACCCAGTAGCCCATACGGCTCGTGAGCTGGGCGAAGGCGTCCGTGTGCCGGGTGACCGACTCGCGGCAGCGGGCGTTGAACTCGGCGATGCCGAAGTCCTCGATGTCCTGCTTGCCGTTGAAGCCGAGCTCCTTCTCGACGGCCAGCTCGACCGGCAGCCCGTGGCAGTCCCAGCCGGCCTTCCGCGCCACGTGGTACCCCTGCATCGTGCGGAAGCGGGGGAAGACGTCCTTGAACACGCGCGCCTCGATGTGGTGGGCGCCGGGCATGCCGTTCGCGGTGGGCGGGCCCTCGTAGAACACCCACTCGGGGCGTCCCTCGGACTGCTCGAGGCTGCGGGCGAAGACCTTGTGCTCGTCCCAGAACTCGAGCACGGCGTGCTCGAGCTCGGGCAGGTCGACCTGCGCGGGGACCTGGCGGTACTGCGGCTGCGGACTCATCGGGGTCGTCTCTCTCCGGCGGACGTGGCTGCTTCCGTCGGAGGGACGAGAGCGTCTGCCGCACTACGGCAGCCCTCCCGCGGTACCACCCTCCTTGGCGGCGGACCTGCCGCCACCCCCTCATTGGGCCGCGCTGCCGGGTCTACTCGCTCCGGGGAGCTTTCTTCCGGCGACTCCGGGGTGATCTTCGCATCGCGCTCGCCCCCGGGCTCACACCGTCCCCGGGTCGCTCTGGGCTGCGTACGGACGCTACTCGTCCCCTTCTACGCCTTTCGCTGCACCTAGTGTACGGGCCGCCGCCAATGGGCATGAACGGTTTTCGGACCGCAGAGCGGGGCACAACGGTTTCGCAAGGACTGCGGGGGCGCCTCTCGACGGCTCGAAGATCGCGATCGGACCGGCGTGCCCCGTTGCCGCGCACGCGAAGTCGATTTATCGTTCCGGTCACGATTCGCGAGCAAGATCACAATATGTGAAGGGGCCGCGGCCATGGTGGCGAGAAGGACCGCCGCGAAGAAGACGGCAGCTGCGCAGCAGCCTGCCCCCGCGCAGGGGCAGACTGCCAAGAAGCGTGCCGCGAAGCGGTCCTCGGGGCCCGCCAAGCGGTCCGACGGAGCGAAGGCCCCAGCGAACAAGACGGCGGCGAAGAGGCCGGAGAAGAAGACCGCGGGGGCCGCGGCGCCGGCCAAGAAGACCGCGGCGAAGAAGACAGCTGCCAAGAAGACCACCGCCAAGAAGACGGCGGCCAAGGGGACGGGAGCCAGGAAGGCGGCAGCCAAGAAGACGGCGGCGAAGAAGGCCGCCCCCGAGGAGAAGCCCGAGCCGGCGAAGAAGACGGCCGCGAAGAAGACGCCCGCGAAGAAGACCACGGCGAAGCGGACTGTGACGAAAACGACGTCCGCGCCGGACAGGAAAGCGCCTGCCAAGCAGGCACCCTCCAAGAAGGCCGCGGCGACGAAGACCACGGCGAAGAAAGCCACGGCGAAGAAGGCGCCCGCCGGCACGAAGCGCGCCCCCAAGACATCTGCCGCTAAGAAGACGGGAGCCCAGACGGTGGCTGCGAAGAAGACTCCGGCGGCGAAGGCCGCGGCGGTTCCCACCGCCCGTACGGCCCAGACCACCCCCGCGAAACCAGGCGAGCTGGCCGTACGTCCCGGTGAGGACCCGTGGACGCCGGAAGAGGTCGACGAGGCGCGGACCGAGCTGCAGAGCGAGGCGGTGCGGCTGCACGCCGAGATCGCGTCCTCCGAGGAGGCCCTCACCGGCCTCATGCGGGACTCCGGGGACGGCGCGGGTGACGACGACGCCGACACCGGCACCAAGAACATCACCCGCGAGCACGAGATGGCGCTGGCCGCCAACGCGCGCGAGATGGTGTACCAGACGGAGCGCGCCCTGGAGCGGCTGGAGGCCGGCACGTACGGGCTGTGCGAGAGCTGCGGCAATCCCATCGGCAAGGCCCGTATGCAGGCGTTCCCGCGCGCGACGCTGTGCGTGGAGTGCAAGCAGAAGCAGGAGCGCCGCTGACCGTGTCCGCACACATGTGTCGTACCCTCATCTCGTGACAGAGGCGGAGCGGGCCATCGAGACCCCGGACGACGAGGACGAGGCGACGGAGGAGCGGTCCGCGGAGCCGCCGCCCCGGGGCCGCCGCCGGATCGCCGTGCTCGTCGGAGTGGCGGCGCTGGCGTACGCCCTGGACCTGGTCAGCAAGCTGATCGTGGTCGCGCGGCTGGAACACCAGGAGCCGATCGACGTGTTCGGCACGGTGCTGCGGCTCGAGGTCATAAGGAACAAGGGCGCCGCCTTCGGCATCGGCGAGGCGCTGACCATCGTGCTCACCGTGATCGCGGCGGTGGTGATCGTGGTCATCGCCCGCATCGCGCGGAAGCTCTACAGCACGCCCTGGGCGATCGCGCTCGGGATGCTGCTGGGCGGTGCGCTCGGGAACCTCACCGACCGGGTCTTCCGTTCGCCAGGTGTCTTCCAGGGCGCGGTGGTGGACTTCATCGCGCCGACGCACTTCGCGGTGTTCAACCTCGCGGACTCGGCGATCGTGTGCGGCGGCATCCTGATCGTGGTGCTCTCCTTCCGTGGTCTCGACCCGGACGGCACCCTGCACCGGGACTGACGTCACGGGGACCGGCGCCACCGGGCCGACGTCACCGACGTCACCGACGTCACCGACGTCACCGGCGCCACCGCCGGCGGCGTCAGCGCGGCTTGCTGACCCGGACCGTGTAGTGCGCGCCGGGCTTTCCGGTGCCGCCGGTGACCGCCACCCGTACGCCGTTGGCGAAGGTGTGGGCGTCGCCCGTACGGAACGGGGCGTCGCCCAGCTCGGCGAGCTCCATGGGGGAGCGGTCCGCGCACGCGCTGCCGCCCTCGCTGCGCGGCATGGAGTCGACGACCCTTATCGGGCCCCGGCCGGTCTCGACGCCGGAGTTGACGGTGTAGAGCAGCACGCCCTCGCCGCAGATCTTCCCGTCGAGGCCGGTCTTCGTACGGGCCTCGGCGACGATCGCGGTGCTCGGGCCGGTCTTGACGACGGCGATGTTCGCGCCGTCCGGCGACCCTATGGGCTTCAGCGCGTGGGTGCTGGTGCCGGGACCGTTGACGCAGGCCACCTGACGGTCGGTCAGCCAGCCGAACTTCCACTTGTGCCAGCCCATCAGGTCCGAGATCCCGGCCATGCTCATCGTGTCCCAGCCGCCGGCGAACTCGACCGAGGCGCCGTTGTACACGTTGTAGAGGTCGGGCAGGCCGTAGAGGTGGTTGGCCTCGTGCACGAAGTTGCCGCGCTGCCAGGTGGCGGAGTCGGCGCGGCGGCCGAAGACGAGGGCGGCGCCGCGGATGTCGCGGGGGCCGGCGTGCAGCGAGTCGAAGGTGTTCGCCTGCGAAACGGTGGGCTGCGCGGGCACGTTGTCGTCCGCGACGACGTACACGAATTCGGTGTCGCCGAAGTCGGTGCCCTGCGCGCGTGCCGCGTCGATGGCGTCCTGCACGTACTTGCGCATGCCCTCGGACTTGATGCCGCGGCGGATGTCGTACGAGGACCAGGTACCGGGCATCCGTATCCACTGCCTGGTCGGCTCCAGGTCCAGCCGGTAGCTGCCGTACGAGGACTGGTCGAGATAGCGCTTGCCGTAGTCCGAGAAGAAGGCGGCGCGTTCGGCGGCGGGGGTGCGGGCCGGGATGTCGCTGAAGTCGACCATGATCATGGTCGCCTTCTTGTGGCCCTCCGGACGGATGTACTCCGCGTTCGTCGGCCCCTCACCGAACCCCGGCGCCCCGTCGATCGCGCACGGTCCGGAGATGTCGAGGGCGTCCGCCTCGTCTCCCCCCGGCAGCAGGGCCAGGCCCAGCGTGGACAGGGCGGTCGCGGTGACGACCGCGATGGCTCGGCAACCGGGTATCCGGTGGCGCGCGGGCACTGCGGACATACGGAGCTCCCTCCGGGCGGGCTCGGACCGTAGTCACACCGTCACCGTGGGGAGGGGGCCGCGCATGCCGGAGGGAGCCGCGCGGGTGAGCGGCCGGCGGGAGGCCGTACGGGGAGCTTCCGCGTGCGCCGGGAGGCGTACGGCGGGGCCGTGGCGGGTGCGGGCGAGGCGTACGGCGGGCTGCCGCGGCCGCCTCGTACGGGCGTCTGGTCCGGGGCGCACCGCCCGTCCGGCATACTCGATCAGGTGAGCATGCTTCCCGAAGTCCGAACCCTGCACGTACCGGACGGCCTCGAAGGCGAGCGCGTCGACGCCGCCCTCGCCCGGCTGTTCGGCTTCTCCCGTACGAAGGCGGCCGAGCTGGCCGCGGGCGGGAAGGTCCTGCTGGACGGTGCGGAGGCCGGGAAGTCCGACCGGGTGCACGGTGGCGCCTGGATCGAGGTGGAGATGCCTGCGCCGGCGGCGCCCGTACGGGTCGTCGCCGAGCCCGTCGAGGGCATGGAGATCGTCCACGACGACCAGGACATCGTGGTCGTCGACAAGCCCGTGGGGGTTGCCGCGCACCCCAGCCCCGGCTGGACGGGGCCCACCGTCATCGGCGGCCTGGCCGCCGCCGGCTACACCATCACCACGTCCGGCGCCGCCGAACGGCAGGGCATCGTGCACCGGCTGGACGTCGGCACGTCCGGGCTGATGGCGGTCGCCAAGTCGGAGCGCGCGTACACGCTGCTGAAGCAGCAGTTCCGGGAGCGTACGGTCGACAAGCGCTACCACGCGCTCGTACAGGGCCACCCCGACCCGCTCAGCGGCACCATCGATGCGCCCATCGGGCGGCACCCGCAGCACGACTACAAGTGGGCGGTCACCGCCGAGGGCAAGCCGTCCGTCACGCACTACGACCTGATGGAGGCGTTCCGCGCCGCCAGCCTGCTGGACATCAAGCTGGAGACAGGGCGTACGCACCAGATCCGGGTCCACATGGCGGCACACCGGCACCCGTGCGTCGGCGACCTCACGTACGGCGCCGACCCGACGCTGGCCGCCCGGCTGAAGCTGACACGGCAGTGGCTGCACGCCGTACGGCTCGGGTTCGAGCACCCGGCGGACGGGAGCTGGGTGGAGTACGAGAGCGGCTATCCGGAGGATCTTCAGCGCGCGCTGGACAGGGTGCGCGCGGAGAGTGCGTAAGTGTGGACCAACTCGCCCTGATCTTCGCGCTGCTGCTCGCCGCGGTGATCATGGCCCCGGTCGCGGGACGCCTGGGCTTGCCTTCACCGGTGCTGATGACCCTGTTCGGCGGGGTGCTGGCGCTGCTGCCGGTAGTACCGGAGGTCGAGGTACCACCGGATCTGATCCTTCCGCTGGTCCTTCCGCCGCTGCTGTACGCGGCCGCGCAGCGCACGTCGTGGCGGCAGTTCACGGCGAACGCGCGGCCGATCCTGCTGCTGGCCGTCGCGCTGGTCTTCGTGACGACGGCGGTCGTCGCGGTCGTCGCGGACGCGGTCGTACCCGGCCTGCCGCTCACCGCCGCCGTCGCGCTCGGCGCGCTGGTGGCGCCGCCTGACCCGGTCGCGGCGACACAGGTGGCGGCGCGGCTCGGACTGCCGCGGCGGCTCGTGTCGATCCTCGAGGGCGAGGGCCTGTTCAACGACGTCACCGCGATCACGCTCTACCACGTGGCCATCGCCGCCGCCGTCACCGGACACTTCTCGCTGCCCGAGGCCGCCGCGGAACTGGGCCTGGCGGCCGCCGTGGGCGTGGCCGTCGGGCTGGCGCTGGGCTGGGCCGCGAACCGGCTGATGACCTTCCTCGACGACGTCACGCTGCAGATCGGGCTGAGCCTGCTGGTGCCGTTCGCCTCGTACGTGCTCGCCGAGGAACTGCTCGGCTCCGGCGTACTCGCCGTCCTGGTCACCGCGCTGTTCCTGGCCTCCGGGCGGGCGGTGGACGCGGACGACGTCAGCGGGCGGCTGGCCGGGCAGACGTTCTGGTCGGTGGTCGACACGCTGGTCACGGGCGTCGCGTTCGGGCTGATCGGCCTCGAACTGCAGCCCGTTCTCGGCGCGGTGGGCGACCGCTGGCGCGAACTGCTCCCTGCCACGGGGTTCGTGGTCGCGGCGGTGGTGGTCGTACGGCTGCTGTGGCTGCTGCCCGCGTCCTGGCTCGCCCGCCGGCTGCACCGGCGCAAGGACCTGGACGAGGACATCCCGCTGAGCTGGCGGGAGACGACCGTCGTGTGGTGGGCGGGCATGCGCGGCGTCGCCTCCGTCGCACTGGCCCTCGCGGTGCCGCTGACGGTGGACGGGGGCGCGCCGTTCCCGGAGCGCGACGCGATCCTGTTCATCGCCTTCGCGGTGGTGCTCGCCACGCTGGTGCTGCAGGGGCTCACGCTGCCCTGGCTGGTGCGGCGGCTGCACGTACGGGCGGACACCGCGGCCGAACGGGAACTGGAACGGCAGTTGGCCCTCCGCTGTGCCAAGGCCGCGAAGCGGCGGCTCCGCGAGATCGAGGCGGAAGAGGATCTTCCGGAGGAGATCTCCGAGGCGCTGCTGCGGCGGGCGCAGGACGTCGGCGTACGGATCTCGCCGGACCTCGTGGACGAGGAACGGCGGGACGCGCACGCGCAGCGCGTACGGCGGCTGAAGAAGATCCACCGGCTGCAGGGCGAGCTGCTGTCGGCCGCCCGGCACGAAGTGCTGGCGGCGCGGGGGGAGCCGGGTATCGACCCGGAGATCGTGGACCGCGTGCTGCACCGCCTGGACGTCCGCAGCTTCCGCGGTCAATAGGGCCCACGGGCCCTGTACCCGACGAGCGTGCTCGTCACTTCGCGGGCGGAGCGCGCCGCTCCCGGCCCGTCCGATGTTCGGGACGGTGCTCAGCCAGGCACATCCAGCCCGTCCGGCGTTTGAGGACGGCACTCAGCCACCGCGGTGCCGCGGGTCCCCGGGACGGCTCGCCCCTGCCGGGGGCCATGGCGCGGCCCGGCACGGCACCGCCGGGCTACGCCGTCGCGGCGGAGAGAAGGGTGCGTGGCACCGCCGGGCTACGCCGTCGTGGCGTGCCGCCGTCGCGGCGGAAAGAGAGGTGCGTGGCACCTCCGCAGCGCAACGAAGGCGCGGGAGGCGGTCAGATCTCGCCCGGGCCCTCGCCCGGGGTGGGGCCGCCCTGCGTCCCCACCCGCGGCGCGGGCGCCGCGTCCCGCGGCGGCGGCACCGCCGCCGGTGACGTGGCGACGCGCGGCAGCGCGTACGGGTGCTCCCGCTGGAGCCACGTGATCAGCTCCTCGCGGACCCCGCACTGCAGCGTCCACCAGTCGTCCGTGTCCTTGGCCGACATCGCCGCCCGCACCTCGATCGTGGTCGGTGTCGTGTCCGTCACGACCAGGTTCCAGCTGCGCCGGTCCCAGTCCTCGCGGGTCTTGAGCACGGAGTGCAGCTTCTCCCGCATCTCCTGTACGGGCGCGGAGTGGTCGAGGTGCAGGTACACGGTGCAGGTGATCTCGTTGCCGCCGCGGGACCAGTTCTCGTACGGCTTGCTGTTGAAGTACGAGACGGGCATCGTCAGCCGCCGGTCGTCCCAGATCCGTACGGTCAGGAAGGCCATCGAGATCTCCTCCACCGTGCCCCACTCGCCTTCCACGACCACCGTGTCGCCGATGCGTACGGAGTCGCCGAAGGCGACCTGGAGCCCGGCGAAGAGATTGCCGAGCATCGACTGGGCGGCGACACCGGCGACGATGCCGATGACTCCCGCCGACGCGAGCATCGACGCGCCCAGTGCCTTCAGGCCGGGGAAGAGCAGCAGGATGGCGACGGCCGCGGCGATCGTCGCCAGTACGAAGGTGACGACCCGCTGGATCATCGTCAGCTGCGTACGGAAGCGGCGTACGCGGGCCGGGTCGCGGGTGGTGGAGGCGAAGCGGGCGAGGGCGGTCTCGGCGATGGCGCTGGCCGTCCGTACCGCCAGCCAGACCAGCGCGGCGATGGTGATGAGCGCCAGGATGTTCTTGATGAGGCGGTCTTCGGAAGTGTCGATGCCGGTCAGCCCGTACGCACCCTGCAGGCCCGTCGAGACGAGCACCACCTGCAGCGGCAGCCGGCAGTTCCGGAGGTGTCCCCAGAGCGGTGTCTCCGGGTGCCTGCGGTCAGCCGTGGTCAGTATCCGGTTGACGAACCAGCCGACGATCACGGCGACAGCGATCGTGGCGCCGATCACGAGGACCGGGCGCAGCACGTGCTCCATTGAACCTCTCAGCTCCTCTCCCTGGCCTCCCCCTGGCCCCTTGGTGGTCCTGGTGCCCGTGGTCCCGGTGGGCCGTCGGGCGAAACGCTAACTGGCAGTATGGGCGAGCACGAAATTCTGCTCCTGTGGGAAGAGACACCGTCCGATGGCCACTGTTGTGCTGTTCCATTCCGTCTACGGCCTGCGCCCCGCCGTTCACAGTGCCGCCGAGCGGCTGCGGGCCGCGGGCCACACCGTGCACGTGCCCGACCTGTACGAGGGCCGGTCGGCGGAGACGGTGGAGCAGGGCCGCGACATCAAGGACGAGATCGGCACGGACGAGCTGCTGCGCCGCGCGGTCACCGCGTCCGCGCCGCTGTCCGGGCAGGGGCTCGTGTACGCGGGGTTCTCGCTGGGCGGGTCCGTCGCGCAGAACGTGGCGATGGCCGACACGAACGCGCGCGGGCTGCTCCTGTTCCACGGCACGTCCGACATCGCGGACGGCGCGTCCGTGGACGACCTTCCCGTACAGCTGCATGTCGCGGACCCGGACCCGTTCGAGCCGCACGACTGGCTGAACGCGTGGTATCTGCGGATGCAGCGCGCTGGCGCCGACGTGGAGGTCTACCGCTATCCCGGCGCCGGGCACCTCTACACGGACCCGGGCCTCGACGACCACGACGCGGAGGCGGCGGAGAAGACGTGGCGTACGGCGCTGGGTTTCCTCGCGGACCTGTGATCGCGCACCCGCCTCGTACCCTCGTACGGCCCAGGCTGTCCAGGGTGTCCAGGCTCAGTCCGGGCGCGTGCAGCGGCCCGTGCCCTTGCTCTGGTCCGGGGCGCAGATGTAGACGCGGTCGGCGCGCTCGTCGCTGAGGTAGCGGCCGACGCACGCGTTGGACGAGGTGAGCGCCTGGCTCGCGCACCAGTCGGCGGCCGCGTTGCCGTCCGTGAAGGCGCCGGAGGCGGTGGCGTCGGGGCCCGGCCGGTAGAACATCCAGTAACCCGGCCGCAGCGAGGCGAAGTTGTCGCTGTCGAGCCAGCGCACGCCGGACACCTTGGCGTTCAGTGCCTGCTGCTGCTTGTTGCGGGCGGCGACGCCGTCGGACTTCGGTACGGAGCCGAGCTGCGCGATCCAGGTGTTCTCGGACGGCCGTTGCGGTACGGGCGCCTTCGAGGTGGGCGGCTCGGGCCCGTCCGTGGTGGGCGTGCCGGGGCCGGACGGTGTGGGCGTGTCCAGCGGGCTGGGCGACCCGGACGGGCCGGGGGAGCGGGTCGGCGACTCGTCGGCGGGCGCCTGGGAAGCGCTGTCGCCCTTGCCGTCGGCCTCGGCGCCGCCGTCGTCACCGCTGCTCATCAGGTACGCGCTGCCCCCGACCAGCAGGGCCACGGCGACCGCCGCCCCCGCGATCAGCAGACCGCGGCGCAGACCGTGCCGGGTGCCGTGCTGTGTGCCGCCGGGCGGCGGCGTGGGGCTGCCGGGCGCACCGGGGCCGTACGCGCCGGGGCTGCCGTACGCGCCGGCTGCCGCGCCGTACGGGAGCCGGGGAGCGGTCTGCCGCGGCGTCTCGTCCCCGGGCGGCACCGGGCCCGGCGGGGGAGGGCCCTGCGGCGCCGGGGGCTGCTGGGACTGGGCCTGGCCCCGGGGCGGCAGGACCGGCGGCGGCATGGCCGTCTCGGTCGCCTCGTACGCCGCGGCCGTACGCCCCTCCGCCACGTCCGTGAGCATCCGCTCCAGCTGCTCGGCACCGGGCCGGGCCGCGACGTCCCGTACGAGCAGCGCGTTGAGCACCGGCGTCAGCTCCCCGCTGCGTACGGGCGGCGGCACCGGATCGTCGAGCACGGCGGCCAGCGTCGCCAGCCCGGTGCCGCGGCGCAGCGGATTGTGGCCCTCCGTGCAGACGTACAGGGTGAGGCCGAGCGACCACAGGTCGCTGGCGGGGTCGTCGTCCGCGCCGCGAATGCGTTCCGGGGCCATGTACTCGGGGGAGCCGACGAGTTCACCGGTGACGGTCAGGGACGCCGAGCCCTGGAGCGCGGCGATCCCGAAGTCGGTGAGGACGGCGCTGCCGTCGGCGCGCAGCAGGACGTTCGCCGGTTTGACGTCCCGGTGCTGGATGCCCGCCGCGTGTGCCGCGCGGAGCGCGCCCAGCACCTGCTGCCCCGTACGGGCGGCCTCCTGCGGTGTCAACGGGCCGTCCGTCAGCCGTTCCTGGAGGCTCGGGCCGGGCAGCAGCTCCATGACGATCCAGGGGTACGGCCCCTGGTCGACGATGTGATGGACGGTCACCACGTTCCGGTGGCTGACCCGGGCCAGTGCCTGGGCCTCGCGCAGGACGCGTTCGCGCAGCATGCGCGCGGCGTCCGAGTCCTCCGGCGTGAGCGCCGGGTCGACGGGCCGCACTTCCTTCAGCGCCACCTCGCGGTGCAGTGCGCTGTCGCGGGCCCGCCACACCGTGCCCATGCCGCCGCTGCCGAGCCGCTCGAGGAGTTCGAAGCGGCCGTCGATGATCTGTCCCGCGCTGCCCCCGGCCATGGGGGCCAGGTTACGGGTTGGGCCGTGCGCCGGGCGGCGGGGATACCGGATCGTGCCCCGAAGTCCGGGACGCGCGGGCGGTGGGCCGGGTCCGGCCCGGAAACGACGGCGGGCAGGCGACCGCGTGCGGCCGCCTGCCCGCCGTAAGCCCGCGCCCGTACGCGCCGTACGCGCCCGTACGAGGCGAGCGACGCGGCGTGGCCGTGGGCTACTCGCTCTTGCCCTTGTCCTTGCCGTTGCCGCTCTCCGCGATCTCCTTGTCCACCAGTGAGTTCAGCTGCTCCGGCGTCATCGGCGGGCTGCCCTGCGAGTCCGCCTTCAGGTGGGTGCCGTCCAGCTTGACGGTGGGCGTGCCCTGGACGCCGGACTTGTCGAACTTCTTGGAGATCTCCAGCGCCCAGGCGTCGTACGTCCCGTTGTTGACGGCCTTCTCGAACTCCTTGTTGCCCTTGAGCTCCTTGACGTTCTGCGCGATGTCGATGAGCCCCTGGTCGTCCGCGAAGGCGTCGTCGGACTCCTCGGGGTGGTGCTCCTTGGAGTACAGCACCTCCTTGTACTCGAGGAACGCGTCCGGGCTGACGTTCAGGGCGGCGCCGAGCGCGCTGAGCGCGTTCTTGGAGCCGGTGCCCTTGGCCGCCGGGTTCTCGTCGAGGAAGGTGCCGAAGGTGAACGACGCCTTGTACTTCCCCTTCTCGATGTCTTCCAGGATGACCTTGCCGTTGCTCTGCTCGAACGTGGAGCAGATCGGGCAGCGCATGTCCTCGAAGATGCCGAGGGTGTGCTTGGCCTTCTTGTCACCGACGACGATCTCGGTGCCGTTCTTGCCGGACGTGTTGGCGGGCGCGGCGTACTTCTGCTTCGTACCGTCCACCGTGACGCTGCCGCCCTCGCCCTTGGCGGCGAGCTTCTTGGCGGCGCTCCAGTCGCTGGAGTCTCCCTCGCCGCCGTTGCCGCCCATGCTGGAGACCGCTACGCCGATACCGGCGGCGACGGCGAGGACGGCGACGATCGAACCGCCCACGACAAGCTGGCGGCGGATCTTCTCGCGCTTCGCCTGCTTCTCGCGTTCGGCGCGCAGCCGCTCGCGGGCGGCGCGCTTGGCTTCCTGGCTGTTGCGCTTGCTCATGGTCGTTTTCTCCGTGTCGTACGTGTCGGGGGACGTCGTGTGCTCAGGCGGCGGTCGCCAGGGCGTACGGCGGCCCGCGACGCAGCACGGAGTGCCGGATCAGCGGGAACTTGCGGGCGGTACGTACGGGCAGCGCGCGGGCCGTACCGGCGGGCGGGCCGTCCGCGGCGCTCGTACGGCAGGTCGCGACGGCGAGCAGCAGCGGCCGGAACGCGGTCGCGGCCGCCGCGCGCAGCAGCCGCGCGACGGCGGCCTCGCCGCGGCGCAGCCAGGCTGCGGCCAGCAGCCCGACGGCCACATGCGCGGACAGCAGCAGCCACGGCGAACCGGCCGGGGCGGCGGCCTGCAGCGGAAGCGACGAACCGCCGTGGGCCATCTGGGCGAGGGGCGTACCGAAGTCGCCTCCGGCACAGACGAAGTCGATCCCCACGGACCGGAGCGGCCCGGTCACCGGGCCGCCGGCCTGTCCGTAACAGGCGTGCTGACCGGTGGTGAAGACGGTGTCGGCGAACAGCTCGAGCGGGATCAGCAGGGCGGCTATGCGGAAGTAGCCGCGCTCGCGGTCGGCGAGAGCGAAGGCGAGCAGGAAGACGCCGGCGCTGACGGCGACCAGGGTCACGGGCGGCACGGGGGTGCCGGACAGCAGCACGTGGGCGCCAGCGGACAGGGCGACGCACAGCGCGGTGAAGACCGCTGCCCGCGCCGTACGGAAACCTGCCTCTGCTATGCCCATCGCCGCCCGAGTGTGCCATGGCGGGGGCTAAGCGGCAGCTAAAGGGGTCCGCAACGGGACTCTCCCGGTATTCGACCGTTACGCACGGCCCGCTTGCGCCGTCCGCCTGCCCCGGCCACATCCGGCCCGTCCGGCGTTTGAGGACGGCCAGGGGCGGCCACCGGCCCGTCTGCTTGGTAGCGGACTCAGCCACATCCAGCCCGTCCGGCGCTTGAGGACGGCCCGAAGCGGTCACCGGGCTGCCGGTGGCCCTGCTGCTCGCGGCACACCGCACGTACGTCGTGGCCGAGGGCCGTCCTCAAACGCCGGACGGGCTGGAGGTACGCGCCGGACCGGGGAGAGAATCGGTCAGCGGACCGAGGCGCGCCGGTACGCCCACGTCGCCACCGCCAGCGACACCACGCCGACCGCCGCGCACACCCCGAGGTCCAGCGCCACCCGCGCCCACTCCGGGGAGGACTCGAGCGCGCGGGCCAGCGCCTCGACGCCGTACGTCGACGGCAGTAGATCGCGTACCCACTGCACCGGCCCCGGCAGCTGGTCGCCCGGCAGGACACCCAGCAGCAGCGCGGCCGACATGCCGAGCTGGCCGCATACGGTCGCGAGCTCCGCCCGCGGGGCGAGCAGCCCGAGTGCCGCGCCCAGGCCCGCCAGGGCGGCGCCGGCGAGCGGGATGACCGCCACGAGCACCCACAGGCCGCTCAGCGGCAGTCCGAACAGCACGCTCCCGGCCACCGCCGTGAAGACGACGCCGGGCACGGTGAACGAGGCGTACGCCCCGGCCGCGCCGAGGACCACCGCGGCGGCGGGCACGGGCAGCGTGGCGTAGTGGTCGAGGCCGCCGCTGGCGCGGAGCTGGCCGAAGTACTGGGCGAGCAGGTTGAGCGCGACGAACGCCACGACCAGCACGCTCGACCCGGCGACGACCGCGCGCGCCTCCGCGCCGCCGTCCACCACCCCGCGCATCAGGACCATGATCCCCAGCGACTGGAAGGTGGCCACGAACAGCAGCGGGATGCGCGCCACGCGGGCCCGTGAGAGCTGCGCCCGGTACACGGCGCCCATCGACGGCCACAGTCGCGCGCGGGGCGCGAGCGGCGCGGGAGCGGGCGTGCCGGCGGCGGGCGCGCGGGTCGCCGCGCCCGCACCGGCCTGACCGTCCGCACCCGCAGGGCCACCCGTACCCGCCGGGCCACCTGCCGACCCGGCCGCCGGTTCGCCGAGCGCGGCGCGGCTCTCCGCCGCCGCGGTGCTCACCGCGCCTCCGCCGCGCGGTGCGGCGCTTGCGGCGCCCGTACGCGCGCCACGCGGTGCGGCGCCCGTACGCGGGCGGGGCGCGGCACCGGGGCCGTCCGCACGTGCCTCACGGCGTGCCTCACGGCGTACCTCACGTCTTCACCAAGCCTTCCGTACGGCCCCCGAGTGCCAGATAGACGTCCTCCAGGCTCGGCGTGGCGAGCGTGAAGTCGTCGAGTGCGGCGAAAGCGGGCCCGGCCGTCACCGTGGCGACCGCGTCGCGCGCGGCCTCCGGGGTGAGGCGCAGGGTCCAGCGGCGGCCCGCGACGGCCGCGTCGGCGCCGAGCGCGGCGACCTCCGGGACCTCGACGGGTGCCCGGTCGCGCCAGACCAGTTCGAGCCGCACGTCGTCGCCGATCAGCGCCTTCAGACCGCCCGGGGTGTCACAGGCGATCACCCGGCCGCGGTCCATCACCGCGACGCGGTCCAGCACGGTCTCGGCCTCGATCACGTTGTGGGTGACCAGCACCACGGTCGTGCCGTGGTCCGCGCGGCGCCGGTCGACGGCCGCCCACACCGCGCGCCGCGCGACGGGGTCCATGCCGGTGGTCGGCTCGTCGAGCACGAGCAGCGGCCGTTCGCCCGCGAGCGCGGTCGCGACGCAGGCCAGCCGCCGCTGGCCGCCCGAGAGGTTCCGCAGGGGGCGGCCGGCGATGGCGCACAGCTCCAGCTCGTCGAGGACGGCGTCGCGCGCGTGCCGCGCCGCGCGCAGCTCGAGGCCGCGCAGCCGCGCCGTCGTCTCGACGGCCAGCGACACGGTCAGCTCGTCCAGCGCGCTCGATTCCTGCCCCAGATACGCGAGGAGCCGCGCGGCCCGTTCCGGATGCCGTACGAGGTCGTGCCCGAGCACCTCGACACCGCCCGAGTCGGGCCGCAGCAGTCCGGTGAGCTGGCGTACGAGGGTGGACTTCCCGGCGCCGTTCGGGCCGAGCAGGCCGAAGACCTCGCCGCGGCGCACGGTGAGGGTGACGCCGTCGGTGGCGCGTACCTCGGGCGTGGCGGGTGTGCCGCGCCGCGCGCGGCCCGGCGGATACGTCTTGACCAGGTCGCTTGTCCGCACGACGGCCTGCGCTGGCGTCCCCATACTGCCCACCGCCTGCCCCGTGCCCGCTTCCACGAACTACGAGGGTACGCGGCCCGTCCGCGCGGCCCGCGTGGAGGGGGGTCGAGCGGGGCATACAGGGGCGACTTCGACACGACGGGCGCGGGCCGTACGCTCCCCGCGCCCCCGCGGGTGCTACTCGGCCGCCGGCGACCGCTCCGTGGCCGTCAGCGCGTCCACCTCGCGCCAGAAGCCGGCGCGGATCGCGTACCGGTCGTGCTCGTCGATCTGGTCGTCCTTGTGCGCCAGCAGCCCGAACCGGGCGGCGTACCGCAGCAGTTCGCCGTCGATGCGGTGGGGGATGCGCGGGTACTCGCCGGACAGGTGGTGCAGATGCGACTGGCTGCTCAGCCGGGCGATCCAGCGCCGTGCGAAGACCTGGCCGACCTCGAACGGGTCGCCGCTGACGGCCGTGATGTCCTCCTCGCGGTCCGCCCACCGCTGCTCCGCCGTGGTCAGCTGCGCCAGCATCGGCAGCGCGGCGATCTCGGGCGCCTCGCCGCCCGTGCTCGCGCGCTCGATCCAGCCCTTGTCGGACGACCAGCGCAGCGTGGCCCCGGCGGATGTGGCCGGCTGCGTGTGCGCGGGGCCGTGCGGTGGACGGCCGAGCCCGGCGAGGTCCTTCGGGGTGGGTACGCCCGTGCTCTCGGTGCGCTGCGGGGGCGCCTCCTCGGCGGTCCGCTCGGCGGCGGCGTCCTCGGGGGCGCGTTCGCCGTCCGCGGTGGTGTGCTCGGCGGGCGGTGCGGACGAGGCGGGCGCGCCGCCGTTCTTCGCCGACTCCGGCAGCGGCGCCGCGAGGATCGCGGCGATTTCCGGCCTGGGCTCGGGCTGCGGTGCGCAGACGCCGCTGAGGTCCTTGGCGCGTACGGCCCGGGTGATCCACGTACGGTCCAGCACGCGGCGTTCGTCGGCCTCGGCGACCAGGTCCTCGGACTGGTTGTAGTCGCCGTCGGCGGCCTGGACGGCCCACAGGTGGACGGCGACGCCGTGCTCCTTGGCGGACATCAGACCGGGCAGCAGGTCGCCGTCGCCGGTGACCAGCACGATGTCGGAGCAGGCGCGGTTGCGGGCCAGTTCGGTCAGCTCCGCGTGCATCGCGGCGTCGACGCCCTTCTGCGCCCAGCGGCCCTCGCTGCGGGTGAGAGCGCCCAGCCGCACCGTGACGCGGGGCATGACGCGCAGCCGGCGGTGCTCGGGCTGCGGTACGCGGTCGGGGGCGCCGTCGAACCAGTAGATACGCAGCAGCGCGCACTCCGTATCGCCCTCGGCCCGCTCCCGCAGGGCCTGGATCAGCGCCGTGTGGTCGACGGTGATACGGGAACGTGTGGGCTCTCCGGCCAGCAGGCTCGCGGCGGCGCCCAGCAGATATCCGGCGTCCACCAGGACGACGCAGCGGTCCACGTTCCACCTTCTCTCGCAGCGCGTTTCCCTCGAGTCTGCCCGACGGCACGAGGGTTAACTGCCTGAACTCGATCACCGGCGTGGCGGGCCCAGAATACTGGCCTCACTCATGGTAATTGCCTGGAATGCGGCTTTCCTCCCCTCATGTAAGGCTGTTTCCGGCCCCACGTTGAGAGACCCCATCCAGGAGGACGGTCATGGCCAAGAACAAGAACCGGGAACGGAAGCAGCAGCGGAGCAGCGCCGCCCAGCGCGGCGCCGAGCAGTCGAAGAGCGAGGCGGAGGCGGCCGCGGCGGAGGACATGAAGTCCGAGGGCAGCCCGGCGCAGGTGGCGCACAAGGGGCGGAAGAAGAGCTTCGGGCACAACTGACGCCACCGGCCCCGTGCCGCTGAGCGGACAGCGAGGAGCGCGCCCCCGTACCCCGGGCGCGCTCCTCACTGTCCGCTGAGCCGTACCCAGGGCTAGGTTTGTCCCCGGCCCGTGTGGCGGGCGGTCGCACCTACGGCTTTCAGGGGGGATGGTCCGATGAGCGAGGACGCCACCGCGCACGAAACCGGCACCGCGCACGACACCGCCGAGCAGCTCAGCAGACGGATCGACACCAGCAGGGCGCATCCGGCGCGCGTCTACGACGCGTTCCTCGGCGGCAAGGACCACTACCCCGCCGACAGCGAGGCGGCCAAGGCGGCGCTGGCGGCCAACCCGCGCGGCTACCTCGACGTACGGCACAACCGGGCGTTCCTGCGCCGAGCCGTCGGGCAGCTGGCCGCGGAGGCGGGCATCCGGCAGTTCCTCGATGTGGGCACCGGGCTGCCGACGCAGGAGAACGTCCACCAGATCGCGCAGCGGACCGCGCCCGAGTCGCGGGTCGTCTACGTCGACAACGACCCCGTGGTGCTGGTGCACGCGCGCGTCCTGCTCGACAGCGGGCCCGCCGGCCGTACCGACTACGTCGACGCCGACCTGCGCGACCCCGCGACGATTCTGCGCGAGGCGGCGCGGACGCTGGACTTCGACCGGCCGGTCGGGCTGGTGCTGGTGGCGATCCTGCACTTCGTCGAGGACGAGGAGGCGTACGCCGCCGTACGGGAGCTGCTGGCCGCGCTGCCGTCCGGGAGCCATCTGGTGCTGAGCCACCTCACCGCCGACCGGAACCCGGAGCGGATCACGAAGGTGGCGGAGACGTACCAGAAGCGGGGGCTCACCTTCGTCCTCCGGCCCGAGGCGAAGATCCGGAAGTTCCTCACCGACAACGGGCTGGAGATGATCGAGCCCGGACTCGTGCCCGTGCACCGCTGGCGGCCCGACCACCGGCCGGACGTAGAACGCGAGTCCGCCGCGGACGGCGGTGCGGGCGGCGCGGAGGGTGCGGGCGGCGCGGACGGCCCCGACCGTACGGACCGCGGGGACGGCACCGTCGTGGAGCGGGACGGCCGGGACGGGCTCGAGGACGTCGGCCGGACCCGCTACCGCGACATCGCCGATGTCACGGACGCGGACATCAACATCCTCGCGGCGGTCGCCCGCAAGCCCTGACACCGGCCGGAGCCGGCCCGCCTCCCGCTCCGGCCGCGCGCGTACGTCCCGGCACGCGCGCGGCCCCCGTACGGGCGGTGGCTCAGCCCGCCAGGCAGGCGGGCCCGAGCAGCTGCTTGAGGTCACCGAACAGTGCCGGGTCGACGGTCACGCGGTGCCGGTCCAGCCGCAGCACGGTCGTACGGCGAGTGCCCTGCAGCTTGACCCGGACCTCCGTGGCGCCGCGGTGGTGGGTGAGGACCTCGCCGAGCTTCTCCACCAGCGGCGGTGTGATCTTGACCGTGGGGATGGTGATGGTCACCGGAGCGTTGGCCGACGCCTCGCTCAGGTCCGGGATCATCAGCTCCATGGCGACCAGCCGCGGCACGTCCTCGCGCTTGTCGAGCCGCCCCTTGACGAAGACGACGGCGTCCTCGACGAGCTGGGTGGAGACCAGCTGGTAGGTGGCGGGGAAGAACATGCAGTCGATCGAGCCGGCCAGGTCCTCCACCGTGGCGATGGCCCAGGCGTTGCCCTGCTTGGTCATCTTGCGCTGCAGCCCGGAGATGATGCCGCCGATGGTGACGATCGCGCCGTCGGAGTAGTCCCCGCCGGTGAGCTGGGCGATCGCCGCGTCCGCCTTGTCGTTGAGGACGTGCTCCAGGCCGAACAGCGGGTGGTCCGAGACGTACAGCCCGAGCATCTCCCGCTCCTGCGCGAGGAGATACGTCTTCTCCCACTCGATGTCCGAGAACTCGACGTCGAGCCCGAAGGCGGGCTTGTCGTCGCCGGTGTCGTCGCCCATGCCGCCGAAGAGGTCGAACTGGCCCTCGGCTTCCTTCCGTTTGACCTGCACGACGTTGTCGATCATCGTCTCGAAGTGCGCGGTCAGGCCCTTGCGGGTGTGCCCCATCGCGTCGAACGCGCCCGCCTTGATCAGCGACTCGACCGTCCGCTTGTTGCAGACGACCGCCTCGACCTTGTCCAGGAAGTCGGGGAACGAGGCGTACGCCCCCTTGGCGCGGCGGCACTTCACGATGGAGTCCACCACGTTGTTCCCGACGTTCCGCACGGCGGTCAGGCCGAAGACGATGGTGTCGTCGCCGCGCGGCGTGAAGTTCGCCTCCGACTCGTTGACGTCCGGCGGGAGCACCTTGATGCCCATCTTGCGGCACTCGTTGAGATAGACCGCCGACTTGTCCTTGTCGTCGCGGACCGAGGTGAGCAGCGCCGCCATGTACTCCGCGGGGTAGTTCGCCTTGAGGTACGCCGTCCAGTACGTGACGAGGCCGTACGCCGAGGAGTGCGCCTTGTTGAACGCGTATCCCGCGAACGGCACCAGCACGTCCCAGACGGCCTGGATCGCCTCGTCCGAGTACCCCTTGTCCCGGGCGCCCTGCTGGAAGTTGACGAACTCCGCGTCCAGGACCTCCTGCTTCTTCTTGCCCATCGCGCGGCGCAGCAGGTCGGCCTGGCCCAGTGAGTAGCCGGCGAGGACCTGGGCGGCCTTCTGCACCTGCTCCTGATAGACGATCAGGCCGTGGGTGATGCCCAGGACCTCCCGGAGCGGCTCCTCCAGCTCCGGGTGGATCGGGGTGATCTCCTGCTGCCCGTTCTTCCGGAGGGCGTAGTTGATGTGCGAGTTCATGCCCATCGGGCCCGGCCGGTACAGCGCCGAGACGGCGGAAATGTCCTCGAAGTTGTCCGGCTTCATCAGCCGCAGCAGGGAGCGCATCGGGCCGCCGTCGAACTGGAACACGCCGAGCGTGTCGCCCCGGCACAGCAGCTCGAAGGTCTTGGGGTCGTCCAGCGACAGGTCGAGGAGGGTGAGGTCCACGCCCTTGTTCTTCTTGATGAGCTTGACCGCGTCATCCATGATCGTGAGGTTCCGCAGGCCCAGGAAGTCCATCTTCAGCAGGCCGAGCGCCTCACAGCTCGGATAGTCCCACTGCGTGACCACCGTGCCGTCGTTCTTCGGGGAGAAGACCGGCACATGGTCGATCAGCTTCTCGCTGGACATGATCACGCCAGCGGCGTGCACGCCCATCTGCCGGACCAGGCCCTCGATGCCGCGCGCCGCGTCGATGACCTTGGTGACGTCGGGCTCGTTCTCGTACATCGACCGGACCTCGCCCGCCTCGCTGTACCGCGGGTGGTCCTTGTCGAGGATGCCGGACAGCGGGATGCCCTTGCCCAGCACGTCGGCGGGCATCGCCTTGGTGATCCGGTCGCCCATCGCGTACGGATAACCGAGCACGCGGGAGGCGTCCTTGATGGCGGCCTTGGCCTTGATGGTGCCGTACGTGCCGATCATGGCGACCTTGTCGGCGCCGTACTTGTCGGTGACGTACCGGATGACGTCACCCCGCCTGCGCTCGTCGAAGTCGATGTCGACATCGGGCATGGAGACGCGCTCGGGGTTGAGGAACCGCTCGAAGATCAGGCCGTGGTCGATGGGGTCGAGGTCGGTGATGCCCATCGCGTACGACACGATCGAGCCCGCCGCCGAGCCGCGGCCCGGGCCGACCGCGATGCCGTTGTTCTTGGCCCACATGATGAAGTCGGCGACGACCAGGAAGTATCCCGGGAACCCCATCTCGACGATGATGTCCATCTCGTAGTCCGCCTGCCGCTGCCGGTCCTCCGGCACGCCGTTCGGATAGCGGCGGGCCATGCCCCGCCTGACCTCCTCGCGGAACCAGGTCACTTCGGTGTACCCCTCGGGCACGTCGAAGCGGGGCATCAGGTTCTGCGGCTCGAACATGCCCGTGGTGTCGACCCGTTCGGCGATGAGGAGCTGCGTGTTCCGGCAGCCCTCCTGCCAGGCGTCGGAGGAGTCGATCGCGTACATCTCGGCGGCCGACTTCAGGTAGTAGCCCGCGCCGTCGAACTTGAAGCGGTCGGGGTTGGAGAGGTTGTTCCCCGTCTGGATGCACAACAGGGTGTCGTGCGCGGCGGCTTCGCGCTCGTACGTGTAGTGGGAGTCGTTCGTGACGACGAACGGCGCGCCGATCTTGCGGGCGATCTCCTCCAGGCCGTCCCGCGCGCGCTTGTCGATGTCGATGCCGTGGTCCATCAGCTCGACGAAGAAGTTCTCCTTGCCGAAGATGTCCTGGTACTCCCCGGCGGCCTTCAGTGCCTCGTCCATCTGGTCCAGCCGGATGCGGGTGCTGACCTCGCCGGAGGGGCAGCCGGTGGTGGCCATCAGGCCCTCGGCGTACTCCGCGAGGAGCTCCCGGTCCATGCGCGGCTTGCGGAAGAAGCCCTCCAGGCTGGCCCGCGACTGGGCGCGGAAGAGATTGTGCAGACCGGTCTCGTTACGCGCCCACATCGTCATGTGCGTGTACGCGCCGTTGCCGGAGACGTCGTCCCGCTTCTGGTGCGGGGTGCCCCACTTGACCGGCCGGGTGTTGCGCCGCGACTCCGGGGCGAGATACGCCTCGATGCCCATGACCGGTGTGACCCCGGCGTCCTTCGCCTGATGGAAGAAGTCGTACGCCCCGTGGAGATTGCCGTGGTCGGTCATCGCGATGTGCGACATGCCCATCTCGTTGCACGCCTTGAACATGTCCTTCAAGCGCGCGGCGCCGTCCAGCAGCGAATACTGAGTGTGCACATGCAAGTGTGTGAACTGCTGGTCTGTCACGGGACGGGCCACCTCCGGCGCGGGTCTTCAGGGGCGATTCAGGAGTCTACGACCCGGCACTGACAACGCGTCGCCCGATCCGCCGCGCCGCCCGCCGAAGGTGCTGTACGGGCACCGCCGCGGCCGCCGCGGCGGTGCCCGCGGGCCCCGCACGGGCTCCGCCGAAGCCGCCGCGGACCCGGGCACTCCGGGCTACCCTCGCGCGTTGGAAGCAGCGGACGCACGAGCAGTAAGTAAGGGGCACTCCCATGGCAACCCAGCAGGCCGGCGCGGCCGAAGAGCGCGGCGAGCGGATTCTCGAGGTGTTCGGCACCGCCTTCGGCGAGCTGCTGGCCGCCGATCCGGCCGCCTTCCAGGTCAAGTTCCGGAAGATGGCCGCTTCCGCCTTCGCCTTCTACCGCGGCACGGCCTGCCTCTTCTACGCGGACCAGGACGCCGGCAAGGCCGGCGGCCCGTTCCTCGACGACCGCACCGCCCGGGTCTGGATCCACGGCGATCTGCACGCCGAGAACTTCGGCACGTACATGGACGCGAACGGCCGCCTGATCTTCAACGTCAACGATTTCGACGAGGCCTTCGTCGGCCCGTTCACCTGGGACCTGAAGCGCTTCGCCGCCTCCGTGGCCCTCCTCGGGTACACGAAGGCGCTCAGCGACGGGCAGATCACCGCGCTCGTCCGGACGTACGCGGTGGCCTACCGCGAGCGCATCCACGCACTGGCGGCGGGCGCCAAGGGCGACGAGATCCCCTCGCTGAACCTCGACACCGCCGAGGGCCCGGTGCTCGCGGCGCTGCGCGCGGCCCGCGCGCACACCCGCTTCGGGCTGCTGGACAGCATGACCGAGATCCGCGACTGGGAGCGCCGGTTCGCCCCCGGCGGCGGCGCGGTCGACCTGGACTCGGCGACGCGCTACAAGGTGTTGGACGCCTTCGACGGCTATCTCGACACCCTGCCGGGCAGCTCGGACATCCGCCCCGACGCGTACCGCGTGAAGGACGTCGTGGGCCGCCGCGGCATCGGCATCGGCAGCGCGGGCCTCCCGTCGTACAACATCCTGCTCGAGGGCCACAGCGACGCCCTCGAGAACGACCTCGTGATCTACATGAAGCAGGCCCAGACCTCCGCCGTCTCCCGGCACATCACCGACCCCGAGATCCGGGAGTACTTCCAGCACGGCGGCCACCGCACCGTGATCTCGCAGCGCGCCCTCCAGGCGCACGCCGACCCGTGGCTCGGCTGGACGGAGCTGGACGGCGCGGGGCAGCTCGTCGCGGAGGTCTCGCCGTACGCGGTCGACCTCGACTGGTCCGATCTGGACAGCCCCGAGGAGATCGCCCAGGTCGTCGCGGACCTCGGGCGGGCCACCGCGACCATGCACTCGGCGGCTGACGACGAGAGCGGCCACTCGCTGGTCCCGTTCTCCACCGAGCGGGCCATCGACGCGGCGATCGCGGCCGACGAGGAGGGCTTCCCGGAGCTGCTGGTCGACTTCGCGCACGAGTACGGCTCGGTCGCGCGCCGTGACCACCAGATCTTCGTCGACCTGTTCCGGAACGGGCGGATTCCGGGGCTGTAGGGGTCGCGGGTGCACCGTGACACGGCCGTCCGGCGTCCCCGTGCCGAACGGGCGCCCGAGCCTGGCACGATGGCGGTGTGACGGCACCGAAACCCTCCTCACCGAACAGCGATCACTCGCAGCGGCAGCACGACCCCTGGGCGGCTCCGCCCCAGCACGCCGGGCCGCAGCACGGCGGCGGAGCCGGGGGCGGGCCCGGCGACGGGGGCGGGAAGCCCCCGTCGCTCGCGGAGGCCCTGCCGGTGCGGCAGGAGGCACGTGACGCGGTGCTCGTCACGCTGGCCGTGGCGGTGCTGGGTGTGGTCTTCGGGCTGCTGTGGCTGTGGCTGGCGCCGCGGGTGCCGCTGATCTCGGACGGCGACGCCGTCTACCTCAAGCACCCCGAGGGCGAGGAGGCGATGGGTGCCGACGGCACCTTCGTCCTGCTCGGGCTCGGGCTCGGCGCGCTGGCCGGGACCGCCGTGTTCTGGTTGCGGCGGCAGGGCGGCGTCGGCCTCGTGGTCGGCCTCGCGGCCGGCGGCCTGGTGGCCGCGCTGATCGGCTGGAAGCTCGGTGTCTGGCTGGGCCCGACCAGCGACCTGGCGGCGCACGCGAAGGACGTGGGCGAGGGCAAGACGTTCGACGCCCCGCTGAAGCTGGAGGCGAAGGGGGCGCTGCTGGCGTTCCCGTTCGCCGCGCTGGCGGTGCACCTGGCGTTCACGGCGGCGTTCGGCAAGCGCGACCCGGAGCCGCCGCTCCCGCCGGCGCCGCCACCGGCCTGGTGAGGCCGGGCACGGCCGGGCACGGCCGGATCGGTGGGCGTACGTACGGCGCCGGACGCGGGGCGTACGGCGCCGGGTTGACGCGCCGGGCGTCAGGACGGGCGGCGCCCGTGGTTGGCGTGGCCCTTGCGGACGCGCCAGCGGCGCTTACGGGTGCGCTTCGACACGGCGGAACCCCCTTGCTGGGTGGTCGGCCTCGCACGGCCCTTCTTTGTACCTGCCTGTGTACGTAGCCGAGGTACGCCCCCGTGTGAAGCCCCGCCGCCGCCCGGTTCCGGCCACATCCGCGCTCCGTGTGCGTACGGACGGCCGGGCCGGTTACGTACGCGCGATCGGCGCCGTCGTCGCGCCCGTCAGCGCGACCAGGTCGCCCGGCGCCAGTTCGATCTCCAGCCCGCGCCGCCCCGCCGACACGCAGACCGTGTCGTGCCCCTCGGCCGAGGCGTCCACGACCGTGGGCAGCCGCTTGCGCTGCCCCAGTGGGGAGATGCCGCCCCGTACGTACCCGGTGGTGCGTTCGGCGGCGGCCGGGTCGGCCATCGCCGCCCGCTTGCCGCCGGCCGCCGCAGCCAGCGCCTTCAGATCGAGCGACGCGGAGACGGGGACGACGGCGACGGTGAGCGCCCCGTCGACATCGGCGACGAGGGTCTTGAAGACCTGCTCGGGGGAGAGGCCGAGCGCCTCGGCCGCCTCCTCGCCGTAGGACGCGGCGGCCGGGTCGTGCTCGTAGAAGTGGGTGGTGAAGGCCACCCCGGCCTGGGTGGCGGCGACCGTGGCGGGCGTCGCCGAGGACTGCTGCTTCTGCTTCTTCTTCGCCATGGCCTCAGTTGGGGCTGGTGGGGCGGCGGGTGAGCTCCGCCGCCGGGAGCGAGGGAAGCTTACCGATCACCGCCGTCTCCCTGCGAAGGAGTTTCAGCTCCTCGGCCAGCCGCGTCGCGGTGTCCGGTGCCTGGAGCAGCCGCTGCTTGGCGGGGGTGTCCAGGACGGTCGCGGCGGCGACGAGATACGAGACGACGGACGGGTCGTCGGGCAGCTCCTGCCCGGCGGCGAGGGTCCGTTCGCGGGCGCTGGCGAGCCGCTTCTGGTACGCGCGGAACGCGCGCAGGACGCCCGACGCGAGCGTACCGGCGCCCTCGCCCTCCTCCTCTTCCAGCTCTTCGACCTCGCCGACGAGGTACGGACCGCTGGCGTCCACGGACAGCAGGCGGAAGCGGGTGGTGCCGGTGGCGAGCACTTCGTAGCCGCCGCTCTCGTCCTCGTCCGCCTCGCCGGGACTGCCGGAACCGGAACCGGCACCGGAACCCGCGCCCGTAGCCGAGTCGTCCTCCTCCTCGTCCGCGACGACGCCGCCGGAGCGCTCGCGGATGGTGGAGGCGTCGGCGACGCAGCCGACGCTGTAGAACGACTTCATCGGGTCGGGCCCGAAGCCCGCCGTCGGGTCGGCGCCCGCCGGCTGCGCGGAGTCCGGCAGTCCGGCGGCGGTCGGCGCGACCTCGCGGCCGTCGCGGATGGCGACGACGCCGAAGCGGCGCGGTGCGTCCTCCGGGATCTCCAGCAGGTCGCGCATCAGCGCGCGGTACCGCGGTTCGAAGATGTTCAGCGGCAGCACGAGGCCCGGGAACAGCACCGAGTTGAGCGGGAAGAGCGGAAGCGCGGTTGTCACAACGGGTAAGCCTAAAGCCTTCCGCGCCCCTCTCGTGGCTGACCGGCGTGCCTCACTGCCGGCGCAGCAGCCGCGTCGCGCCCGCGGCGACCGTCGTGGCGAGCACCCAGCCCAGCAGGATCATCGCGGCGGCCAGCCACTGGTACCAGCCGTGCGGATTCCGCGCCGTGTCGTGCCCGAAGGTGATGACGGGAAGCAGCAGGTCCAGCGAGTACAGCACCGGGTTCCAGTCCGGCGACTCGCCTTCCTTCAGCGGGCTCGGCTTGTCCGCCGCGAACAGCACCGCCCCGGCGGCCCAGACGACGGCCATCCACAGCGCCGCCTGCCCCGGCCGGTATCCGTAGGCGACGGTCACGTCCTGGAGGTAGCCCCAGAGCTTCCCCGCCAGCGGCAGCGTCTCCCGCCGCCGGCGCTGCTTCGCGAGCAGGACGGCGCGGGCGTCGGCGTCCTCGCCGCTGTTCCGGTACACGTTGGCCAGCTGCTCGTACGGGCCGGGGGAGTACTCGGGTGTCGCCGCCGCCAGCCACTGCAGCCGCTGCTGGAGCGAGAAGTGCCCGCGGTGGATCAGCTGCTGGTACGTGAAGCCCGCCATCCACAGCCGTTCGTCCTTCGGCCAGGACCCCACCTTGTCCACGAGGTTCTCCACCGAGGCGCCGGACAGCACGACCACGCCGCGCTCCGGCGCCTGCGAGGTGAAGCAAAGCTCCGGTGTGGTGACCCGGCGCAGCGACAGCTCCTGGTCCCGCTCCAGCTGGAAGCGCGCGTTGTCCAGAACGAGCTGGCTGCCGAACCGCCCGTCGTCCAGCTTCACGCCGCCCGTGCACTCGAAGCGCTTGGTGCGGCGCCGGGTCGAACCCGGGTTGCTGTACGGGTAGTACGTGCCGGTCGGCGGCGTGGCGCCGCCCTGGATCAGCCGGGACCGGTCCGGCTCGGCGTCGGCGAAGTGCGCGAACTGGTCGACGGTGAGCTGCGGCGCGTGCAGCGCGTACCGCCCGTGCCGGTTCCGCAGCACGCTGCCGTACATGAACAGCGAGCCGCCGACCGTCGCGCCGCGCAGCGACACCTCGCCGTCCGTGACGAGCAGGCTGGCCTGGAGCTCCTGCGAGACGTTGAGGCCGTCGGCGGCGATCGCGCGGATGTGCCGCCCGCTGCCGACGGTGGCCTCGTTCAGCAGCAGGTCGGTGCCGATGGTGGCGTCCGTGAGGCGGATGCCGCCGGGGATGCTGCACCGGGCCAGGTGCAGGTCGCCCTCGATGCGGGCACGCGCGGCCTCGAGCCGGGGGATGTAGCAGTTCATCATGCGCGCCGTGGCCAGCTGGGCCTCGGGCATCAGCACCTCCTTCTCGAAGCGGCACTGGCGCAGCTCGAAATACGGCTCGATGGTGCCGCCGGAAAGGTTCAGCTTGCCCGTGATGTACGCACCGGTGAGGTGCAGCGAAGCGACCCGGCCGAGCAGCGCGGGCGGCCCGTGCAGCAGGAGCAGCGCGATGACCCGGGCGCGTACGGTGCGCCGCGGCCCCCAGTCGTGCTCGCCGTTCGGGTCGTCCAGCTCCGCCTCACCGCTGCTCAGATCGTGCTCGCTGCCGTTCCGGAACGCCTGCCACATGCCCCACTCGGCGGTCGTCAGCTGCAGGCCGGCGGGCGGTTCGCCCGGATCCGACGGATCGCTCACTTTCGTTCCCCCTCAGTCCCGCGGTCTCCCCGTCCCTTACCCCTCCGTGACCGGACGAACGCTAGTGGCAATGGTGACCTTGTGGGTCACATATCAGTCAGTGATACGGGCGCCCGGCCGCCGTTTCCGGTCTGCGAGAATGGGTTTCGTGATCTCCCGAATCGATCTGCGGGGTTCTGTCCCCTCCGGCGCCGCCGGAGCGCCCGGTGACGGAATCGACCGCAGCCTGCTGCCGCGCGCCGAGCTCGACGTCGAAGCCGCCCTGGAGAAGGTGCGGCCCATCTGCGACGACGTGCGCCATCGCGGCACCCGGGCACTGATCGACTACGCCGCCCGCTTCGACGGCTGCACCCTCGACCGCATCCGCGTCCCGGCCGAGTCGCTGCACCGCGCCCTCGACGGGCTGGACCCGGCCGTACGGGCAGCGCTGGAGGAGTCCGTGCGCCGCGCCCGTATCGTCCACCGCGACCAGCGGCGCACCGACTCGACGGTGCGGGTCGTGCCCGGCGGCACCGTCACCGAGCGGTGGCTGCCGGTGGAGCGCGTCGGGCTGTACGTGCCCGGCGGTCAGGCCGTCTATCCGTCGTCCGTGGTGATGAACGTGGTGCCGGCGCAGGAAGCCGGCGTCGGCTCGCTGGCCGTCTCCTCGCCGCCGCAGTCCGCGCCCGGCACGGAGTGGGACGGGCTGCCGCACCCCACGATCCTCGCGGCGTGCGCGCTGCTCGACGTGGACGAGGTGTACGCGGCAGGCGGCGCCCAGGCCATCGCCATGTTCGCGTACGGCACGGAGGACTGCCGCCCCGCGCAGCTCGTCACCGGGCCCGGGAACGTCTATGTGGCGGCGGCGAAGCGGCTACTCAAGGGCCGTATCGGGATCGACGCCGAGGCCGGGCCCACCGAGATCGCCGTGCTCGCCGACGACACCGCCGACGCCGCGCACGTCGCCGCCGACCTGATCAGCCAGGCCGAGCACGACACGCTTGCCGCCGCCGTGCTGGTCACGCCGTCCGAGGCGCTGGCCGGGGCCGTCGAGCAGGAGCTGAAGGCGCAGGTGGCAGCGACCAGGCACCAGGAGCGCATCACCGAGGCGCTGGCCGGACGGCAGTCCGGGATCGTCCTCGTGGACGACGTGGAGCACGGCCTCGCCGTCGTCAACGCGTACGCCGCCGAGCACCTGGAGATCCAGACGGAGGACGCCGCCGGAGTCGCCGCCCGGGTGACGAACGCGGGCGCCGTCTTCGTCGGGGCGTACGCCCCCGTCTCCCTCGGGGACTACTGCGCGGGGTCCAACCACGTGCTGCCGACGGGCGGTTGCGCCTGCCACTCCTCGGGCCTGTCCGTGCAGTCGTTCCTGCGCGGCGTCCACGTCGTGGACTACTCACGGGACGCGCTCGCCGAGGTCACCCACCACGTGGTGGCGCTCGCGGAAGCCGAGGACCTGCCCGCGCACGGGGCGGCCCTCGAGGCGAGATTCGACTGGAAGGTACCTCGGTAAGTGACCGGCAACCCCGACACCACCAGCCCCGGGTCCGGGTCCGGGGCCGCCTCCGACGGCATGGACGAGCTGCCGCTGCGGGACGAGCTGCGCGGCAAGTCGCCGTACGGCGCGCCCCAGCTGGACGTGCCAGTGCGGCTGAACACCAACGAGAACCCGTACCCGCTGCCCGAGCCCCTGGTCGCCCGGATCGCCGAGAAGGTCGCCGACGCGGCCCGCGCGCTCAACCGGTACCCCGACCGGGACGCCCTCGAGCTGCGCGCCGGGCTGGCGCACTACCTCACCCGTACGACCGGCCACCCCGTGGACCGCGCCCAGGTGTGGGCGGCCAACGGCTCGAACGAGGTGCTGCAGCAGCTGCTCCAGGCCTTCGGCGGGCCGGGGCGTACGGCGATCGGCTTCGAGCCGTCGTACTCCATGCACGCGCTCATCGCCCGCGGCACCGGCACCGGCTGGATCTCGGGGCCGCGCCGCGCGGACTTCACCATCGACACCGAGGCGGCCGTACGGGCCATCGGTGAGCAGCGGCCCGACGTGGTCTTCGTCTGCTCGCCCAACAACCCCACCGGCACCGCCGTCGACGCGGACACCGTCCTCGCGCTGTACGACGCGGCGCAGGCCGCGAAGCCCGGCGGGGCGATGGTCGTGGTGGACGAGGCGTACGGCGAGTTCAGCCACGGCCCGTCGCTGCTGCCGCTGATCGAGGGCCGGCCGCGGCTGGTGGTGTCCCGCACCATGTCCAAGGCGTTCGGCGCGGCCGGGCTCCGGCTCGGCTACCTTGCCGCCGCGCCCGCCGTGGTGGACGCCGTCCAGCTGGTGCGGCTGCCGTACCACCTGTCCGCCGTCACCCAGGCCACGGCGCTGGCCGCGCTGGAGTTCACGGATACGCTGCTCGGGTACGTCGAGCAGCTGAAGTCCGAACGGGACCGGCTGGTTGCGGAGTTGCGCGCGGCGGGCTGCGAAGTGACCGCTTCGGACGCCAACTTCGTCCAGTTCGGCCGCTTCACCGACGCCCACGAATTCTGGCAGCGGCTGCTGGACGAGGGCGTGCTCGTCCGCGACAACGGAGTGCCGGGCTGGCTGCGGGTCAGCACGGGCACGCCGGCCGAGAACGACGCGTTCCTGGACGCGGTACGCAAGCTCAAGAAGGAGACCGCAGCATGACCCGCACCGGCCGCGCCGAGCGCACCACCAAGGAGACGTCGGTCGCCGTCGAGATCGGCCTCGACGGCACCGGAACCGTCGATGTGTCGACAGGCGTCGGCTTCTACGACCACATGCTCGACCAGCTCGGCCGGCACGGCCTGTTCGACCTCACCGTCAAGACCGACGGCGACCTGCACATCGACAGCCACCACACGATCGAGGACACCTCGCTCGCGCTGGGCGCCGCCTTCCGGCAGGCACTCGGCGACAAGCGGGGGATCGTACGGTTCGCCAACGCGTCGGTGCCGCTGGACGAGTCCCTCGCGCAGGTGACGGTCGACCTGTCGGGGCGGCCGTATCTGGTGCACAGCGAGCCGGAGGGCATGGCGCCGATGATCGGCGCGGACTACGACACGACGATGACGCGGCACATCCTGGAGTCGTTCGTGGCGCAGGCGCAGATCGCGCTGCACGTCCACGTGCCGTACGGGCGCAACGCGCACCACATCGTCGAGTGCCAGTTCAAGGCGCTGGCGCGGGCGCTCCGTTACGCCTCGGAGATCGATCCGCGGCAGACGGGGATCCCCTCGACGAAGGGGGCGCTGTGAGCGACGCACGCGCGGCCGCTCGGCCGCAGACGACGGCGATGGCCGCACCTCTGCGCTGTGCGGGCGGAGAAGCGAACGGACAAATGCTGTGAGCGACGCACGCGCGGCCGCTCGGCCGCAGACGACGGCGATGGCCGCACCTCTGCGCTGTGCGGGCGGAGAAGCGAACGGACAAATGCTGTGAGCGACGCACGCGCGGCCGCTCGGCCGCAGACGACGGCGATGGCCGCACCTCTGCGCTGTGCGGGCGGAGAAGCGAACGGACAAATGCTGTGAGCGACGCACGCGCGGCCGCTCGGCCGCAGACGACGGCGATGGCCGCACCTCTGCGCTGTGCGGGCGGCCGTGACACGAGCCGCTGCCGCGGCGGGGCGAACGGACAAATGCTGTGACCGGGCTTTCGGCGCTGCTCATCTTCATCGGGCTGTTCTTCCTCGGTGGCGCCATCTCGTTCTGGAAGCAGGAGATGCCGCGCGGCCTGGTGGTGCTGCTCGGGTTCGCCGCAGCCATGTCGCTGGTCGGCGGGGTCATGCGGCTGGCGGTGTGGGCATGAGCGCCGCCACGCCCGCCAAGCGCGTCGTCGTCCTCGACTACGGCTTCGGGAACGTCCGTTCCGCCGAGCGCGCCGTCGCGCGGGCCGGCGCCGAGGTCGAGATCACCCGCGACTACGACCGCGCGATGAACGCGGACGGCCTGCTCGTCCCCGGCGTCGGCGCGTTCGCCTCCTGCATGGCGGGCCTGCGGGAGGCCCGCGGCGAGTGGATCGTCGAACGGCGGCTGGCCGGCGGCCGCCCCGTGCTGGGCGTCTGCGTGGGCATGCAGATCCTCTTCGCGCGCGGCGTCGAGCACGGCGTCGAGACCGAGGGCCTGGCCGAGTGGCCCGGCACCGTCGGCCCGCTGAAGGCGGACGTCGTGCCGCACATGGGCTGGAACACGGTGGACGCCCCCGCCGGCTCCCGGCTGTTCGCGGGCGTCCCGTCCGGCGAGCGGTTCTACTTCGTGCACTCCTACGCCGTCCACGACTGGGAGTTCGAGGCCACGCACGCCGCGATGACCGCGCCCCTGGTCGGCTGGACCACGCACGGCAGCCCGTTCGTGGCCGCCGTGGAGAACGGCCCGCTGTGGGCCACCCAGTTCCACCCCGAGAAGTCCGGCGACGCCGGAGCGCAGCTGCTGTCCAACTGGATCGGTACCCTCTGATGCCCCACTCCTCCGGCGCGCCGTCCGGCACGCCCACGCTCGAACTCCTCCCCGCCGTCGACGTACGCGACGGCCAGGCCGTACGCCTTGTGCACGGCGAGTCCGGCTCCGAGACCTCGTACGGCGACCCGCTGCAGGCGGCGCTCAGCTGGCAGCGGTCGGGCGCCGAGTGGCTCCATCTGGTGGACCTGGACGCCGCGTTCGGCACCGGCGACAACCGGGACCGTATCGCCGAGGTGACCGGCGCGATGGACATCAAGGTCGAGCTGTCCGGCGGCATCCGCGACGACGCGTCCCTCGCCGCCGCCCTCGCCACCGGGTGCACCCGCGTGAACCTCGGCACGGCCGCGCTGGAGACCCCCGAGTGGGTCGCGAAGATCATCGCTGAGCACGGCGACCGGATCGCGGTCGGCCTCGACGTACGCGGGCGTACGCTGCGCGGGCGCGGCTGGACGCGGGACGGCGGCGACCTGTACGAGACGCTGGCCCGGCTCGACTCCGAGGGCTGCGCCCGCTACGTCGTCACCGACATCAACAAGGACGGCACCCTTCAGGGCCCCAATCTGGAGCTGCTGCGCGGCGTCTGCGCCGCGACGGACCGGCCCGTCGTCGCCTCGGGCGGCGTCTCGTCGCTTGACGATCTGCGGGCGATCGCCACCCTGGTACCGGAGGGTGTCGAGGGCGCGATCGTCGGCAAGGCCCTCTACGCCCGGGCGTTCACCCTGGAAGAGGCTTTGGAGGCCGTGTCGCCATGACCAACCGCCACCGCATCGAGCGTGTGCAGTCGGACAGTCCCTGGGAAGAGACCATCGGCTTCGCACGCGCGGTCGCGGCAGGCGACCGGGTGCTGGTGGCGGGCACGACGCCGCTGACGGAGGGCGTCGTCCACGGCGAGGGCTCCCCGTACGAGCAGGCGCGGGCGGCCTTCGGGAACGGGCTCGCGGCGCTGAAGGAGTTCGGGCTGGGCGCCGACGCGGTGATCCGGACCCGGATGTATCTGACGCACGCGCGGGACGTGGACGAGGTCGTACGTGCGCACAAGGAGCTGTTCGACGCGGCGCGCCCGGCGGCGACGCTGGTCGTGGTCTCGGGGTTCGTGGACTCGCGGATCCTGGTGGAAGTGGAGCTGGAGGCGTACCGGGGCGACGGGGCCGCGGAACGCGGATCCGGAACCGGAAGCGGATCTGGAACCGGGACCGGAAGCGGATCCGGAGCCGGAACCGGGACGGGTATGGGAACCGAGGAGCAAGAGCGCGCATGACCCTGGCCGTACGAGTCATCCCCTGCCTGGACGTGGACGCCGGCCGGGTCGTCAAGGGCGTCAACTTCCAGAACCTGCGCGACGCGGGCGACCCCGTCGAGATGGCGAAGGTCTACGACGCGGAGGGCGCCGACGAGTTGACGTTCCTCGACATCACCGCGTCCTCCGGGGACCGCGCCACCACGTACGACGTCGTACGCCGCACCGCCGAGCAGGTGTTCATCCCCCTCACGGTGGGCGGCGGCGTCCGCAGCACGGACGATGTCGACAAGCTGCTGCGGGCGGGCGCGGACAAGGTCGGCGTCAACACGGCGGCCATCGCGCGGCCGGAGCTGATCCGGGAGATCGCGGAGCGTTTCGGCAGGCAGGTGCTGGTGCTGTCGGTGGACGCGCGGCGGGTTCCGGACACGGCTGAGGGCACCTCCGGTACGCCGTCCGGCTACGAGGTCACCACGTACGGCGGCCGCCGCGGCACGGGCATCGACGCGGTCGAATGGGCGCACCGGGCCGCCGAGTTGGGCGCGGGCGAGATCCTGCTCAACTCCATGGACGCGGACGGCACGAAGGACGGCTACGACACGGAGATGATCGCCGCCGTGCGCCGCCACGTCACCATCCCGGTGATCGCGAGCGGCGGCGCGGGCCGCCTCGCGGACTTCCCGCCCGCGATCACGGCGGGCGCCGACGCCGTACTGGCCGCCTCGGTCTTCCACTTCGGCGACCTGCGCATCGGCCAGGTCAAGGACACACTACGGGACGCGGGCCGCCCGGTCCGCTGACCGCGCGGCCCCGTCGGCCCTGCGCCGCGGCTTGGGCCTGAGGCCGAAGACCGGGCTCAGGCCTGCTCGTTCATCCGCTCTCTGTTCATCCGGGCTCGTTCATCCGGTAGAGCGCCGCGGGCAGTCCGGGTGCGACGGTGCCGGCGAAGTCGACGAGGACCGCGCCGTGCACGGGGCGGTCGCCGCGGTCGTACTCCTCGTTGAGGCGCGTCTCGACCAGGGGGTTCAGCTCCTCGGCGTAGTTGCGGGGCGCCGGGATCGTCTCGCCCGTGGTCGTGCTCACGTAGTTGACCGACAGCCGGGTGGTGCTGCCGGCCTCGGACGCGGCGGCGTCCATGTGCTCCTGTACGCGGGCCCACTTCTCCGCGACGGGCAGCTCGTACTCGTCCTGCACGGCGAGCAGCCCGGTGTTCCCCCGGTCGATGCCGCCGATCCCGGGCTCCCGTGCGATGAGCACGACCCTGCCCCGTACGTCCCCGAGCGCGGGCAGCCGGTCCGACTCGCGGTGCAGCAGCGACTCGAAGCCCTGCTCCTTCATGTACAGGTCGTTGAAGATGGCGGCGAACTCCTCGGCGGACGCGTCCGAGTGCTCCTTCTGCACCGACATCAGCACGGTCTCGCCCGGGTTGGCGGTGAGGAAGTCACGGCACTCGGTGAGTACGTTGTTGAAGTTCTTCTCCTGGTACACCGCGCCGTGGTGGATGGCGAACGCCCCGTCGATCGGCCGGCACCGGATGTCGAGATACCGTACGCCCGCGCCGAGCAGATCCGGCAGCGACAGGTCCTGGCACTTGGCGGTGTCGAAAGGGCCGCCGACCGTCGCGCAGCTGTTGTGCGTGCCGGGTATGGACAGGTCGTCGACCGTACGGTCGTCGGGCAGCCCGGACATCCAACTGTGCGGCTCGGCGGCCGTGATGGTGGCGGCGGCGGGCGTGGCCGAGGCCGCGCCCGTACCGGCGGCGACGGCCGTACTGCCGACGGCGACCCCGAGCGCGGCACCGGCCGCACCTCGCAGCACGCCGCGTCTGCCGATCCGTTGGCTACTGGTACCGGTCCTTGCGAGGGCATCGCGCACGGGAGTCTCCGTTGTGGGGTGGGGGGCGGACTCGTGCGGCGCGGGGGAGTGCCGCGGGGCGCGCCGCGCGCCGAAGTTACTGCAACGGCGCGCACATTGGTAGAGGCCAATGCGCGCCTGACGCCTGCTACGGCTGCTGACTCCGCATGGACCTGTACCAGATCTGCACACCGCCGCTGAACAGCACGACGAACGCCAGGAGCCCCCATCCACGGGCGTTGCCCGCGACGATGAGCCCGATGGAAAGCACAATGCCCAGGACGGTCACTACGGTGATGAAGGCCATATACCAACGCAAGGCCGCCCGCTGCTCGACCGTCCACCCGAGTCGGTTCACAATCCGCCTCCCAGCTCAGTCTCTACGTGCGCTGGTCGCTCTTGCCGCCGTCGGGACGGGCGCGCCGTTCAGTTCGGGGAGCGCAGCGGTTACGGCGGCTTGCGGGACGCGGACACGAGTCGCGCCGCGTCCGGGCGGCGCGACCAGTTGGAGGGACGAACCACGGCCCGTGACGGTCAGAAACCGGCCACTGCGCAGCCCGACGGAGTGCTCGTTCCGGTCGGCCGCCCACAGGAGGCGGGTCGGGATGTCGAGGAGCCTGTTGTATCCGAACACCAGCAGCCGTTGTCCGGTGAGGACGAGGAAGCAGCCACGGACCGCACGCCACGGGAGGCCGAGACCGGGGTAGCGGACCGGGAGCACCACGTTCGCCTGCTCGCCCTCCCGGAGGAGTGCCCGCACCCGTTTCCCGTCCTTCCAGGACTGACCACTGCTCATGGCGACGCCGCACCCGATGAGCCACAGGCCGAGGGGTACGCGTCCCCACTCCACTTCGCCAACTCGTCGCTGTAGTAGTACCACTTGCCGCCGCTCGCCAAAGGAAGACACCTCGCGCTCCGGTCGCACACACTTCATCCACGAACGGTCAAAGGAGCAACGTGACCTGGCGGTAATTGCCCGGTTCAGGCCAGAGCCGCGAACCGCCGGGTAGGTGTGTGCTCGTGCGAGCGTCCGGGCGGGGTGTGATCCGTACGCCGCTGGCCGCCGCGTGCTGCTCGAGGGCCGGGCGGATCGCGGGGGCGAAACGTACCGGGGGCCTCCGGTACGTGAACTGGGCCGGTGTACGGGGAAATTGGCCGGAGCGGCCTGTACGGCTCGGGCCCGTACGCCACGGGCCGTTCGGTGGAACAGCGGCTCACAGGGGGCAGTCGGGGCCAAGGCCGGTGATTACGCCGATGTGTGCGGGCCGGGTCCGCACCGACCGTGGCTGCTGTCAGTGACACCGGCGGATCCCCCACCGCCCGGCTCCCCCGGGTGTGGCGCCGCCACGACGGAAGGACGCTCCGAGTGCCTCAGCACAGAAGCGAGAGCAACACAAGCGAGCGCGATACGAGAAGGTCCGCGCCGGGCCACCGCCGGGCGGGCAGGAGGCGGCTGCGGGCGGGGCTGGCGGGGTTCGCCGGTCTGCTCGCCGTGGCCGGTTCCGGTTATGTCCTCGTGCCGGGCGCGCAGGCCGCGCCGGAGACGGCCGCGGCCCCCGCGCAGCCCGCGGCGGCGGAGAACCCGTACGAACGCGGGCCCGACCCCACGGAGTCCAGCGTCGAGGCGCCGCGCGGCCACTACGACGTCGACGAGGACCGGGTCTCGTCGCTGAGCGTCAGCGGCTTCGGCGGCGGCACCATCTACTACCCGACGGAGACCGGTGACGGCACCTTCGGCGCGGTCGCCGTCGCGCCCGGGTTCACGGCCACGCAGTCCAGCATGGCGTGGTACGGGGAACGGCTCGCCTCGCAGGGCTTCGTCGTGTTCACCATCGACACCCTGACCACCGCGGACCAGCCCGCGAGCCGGGGCCGCCAACTCCTCGCCGCGCTCGACTACCTGACCCAGCGGAGCGACGTCGCGGACCGCATCGACGCGACGCGGCTCGGCGTGATGGGCCACTCGATGGGCGGTGGCGGCTCTCTGGAGGCGGCCAAGAGCCGTCCGTCGCTGCAGGCGGCGATCCCGCTCACCGGCTGGAACACGGACAAGTCGTGGCCCGAGGTGCAGGTGCCGACGTTGGTCGTGGGGGCCGACGGCGACACGATCGCGCCGGTGCGCTCGCACTCCGAGCCGTTCTACGAGAGCCTGCCGAGCTCGCTGGACCGGGCGTACCTCGAGCTGAACGGCGCGAGCCACTTCACCCCGAACACGTCCAACACGACCATCGCGAAGTACAGCATCTCGTGGCTCAAGCGCTTCATCGACAATGACACCCGCTACGAGCAGTTCCTCTGCCCGATTCCCCGGCCCGACAGGGACATCGAGGAGTACCGGGGCAACTGCCCGCACAGCTAGGGACGTTGGGCACCACCCGTACCCGTACCCGTACGCGTGATGCCGGGGACGGCGGCCGTGCAGTCACGGTCGCCGTCCCCGCTGCTGTGCCGCCGTACAGCGATGCCGGGCGGGCGCTGGGGGTCTGCCCAGATCCCGGGTGAACTTCTTAACGCGGAAGTAACCTCAGCGCGTGACCGGAATCGGAACGACCACCGGAACGACCGCCGGAGCCCCCACCGGAACGACGACCGGAACCCGCGCCGGAATGACAGCCGGAACCACAAATGGAACGAGCGCCCCGCGCAGCCCGCTCCGCGTGTACGGCCGCGGCGCGGAAGCCGGCGCCGTCGAGGCGCTGACCGCGCGGCTCGCCGACGGCGTCGGTGGCGCGCTGGTGCTGTCAGCGCGGCCGGGACTCGGCCGCAGTACGCTCCTCGCCCACGCCGCCGCCCGCTTCGCGTCCCGCGGCGCGGGCCTCGTCCTGCACACGCGTGCCACGCCCGCCGAGAGCGCGCTCCCGTACGCCGGGCTCCATGCGCTGCTGTGCGGCGCGCCTCCGCAGGCGCGCGCCACCCCGCCAACGGACGTGCTGCGCGCGGGTGTCGGCGCGGCGGCCTTCGTGGAGGAGGCGGCGTTTCTGGAGGAGCTGCGGGCGATGGCCGCGGGTGCGCCGCTGCTGGTGTGCGTGGACGACGTACACCTCTGGGACCGGGAGTCCCGTACGGCGCTGGGGTTCGCCGCGCGGCGGGCCGGGCCCGCGTATCCGGTCGGGGTGCTCGTCACGACGGAGCAGGTGTACGCGGGGGAGCCCGACTTCGCCGCGGTGCCCGGCCTGCGGATACCGCCGCTGGCAGCGGAGGCCGCCGGGGCGCTCCTGGACGAGCTCGTTCCGGTGGGCGCCGTCGCGGACGTACGCGAGCGGCTGCTGCGCGCGGCGGGCGGGAACCCGCGGCTGCTCGCGGACCTGGTGGCGCTGCTCACCGGGCGGCAGCTGACCGGGGCGGACCCGCTGCCGTATCCGCTGCCGGTCGAACGGGCGCTGCTGCGCGGCTACGCGGCCCGGCTGCGCGCGCTGCCGTACGGGACCGGGCTGGTGCTCGGGCTGGCCGCGGCGGCGGCCGAACTGGCGGCGGATCCGGAGGCCGGACCGGAGCCGGAACCGGAATGCGGTCCGGAGCGCGGCACGGAGCGCGGCCCGGGGGCCGAACTGCGGCGCGGGCCGGGCGAGTCGGGCGACCCTCGCGACTCGGGCGGGCCGGACGCACCCGACGGCCCCGGCGAGGGCGGTGCCGGAGCCGACGCCGACCTCGTACTGCGCGCCGCCCGTTCCGCCGGACTCGGACCGGCCGCGCTCGGCCCGGCGGAGATGGCGGGGCTCATCCGTACCGCCGAGGGCCGTATCCGCTTCGACCCGCCGCTGCTCGCCCGCGCCGTGTACGCGGGGGAGCCGCTGGCCCGTCGGCAGGCCGCGCACGCGCTGCTCGCCTCCGCCCTGCACGGCGAACGGAACCGGCTGTCCCGCCTCCGCCACGAGGCCGCCGCCGTCACCGGCCCCGCGCCCGCGCTCGCCGACGCCCTCGCGGAAGCGGTCGAAGCGGCAGTCGCGGGAAACACGGCCGCCGGCGGTACGGCACCGCGGGCGCCGTACGGCCACCGCGCCGTCGCCGGCGCGCTCGCCCGCGCCGCCGAACTCAGCGAGGACGACGACACGCGCGTCGCCCGTTTCACCGCTGCCGCGGATCACGCCCGGCTGGCGGGCGCGTCCCGTACGGCGCGCGGGCTGCTCGGCAGGGCGCGCGGACTGCCCGCACGCCGGGCCGTACGCGGGCGTGCCGAACTCGTCCGTGGCGTCCTCGAGTTGCGGGACGGGCCGGTCGCCGACGCCCGCGAGGCGCTGCTGCTGGCGGCCGGGCTGCTCGCGCCGCAGGAGCCGGGCTTCGCCCTGGACGCGGTGCTGGGGGCGGCGGACGCGGCATGGGCGGCGGGCGACGTACCGGCGTATCTCGCGGCACTGGACCGGACGGGCGGGCTGGACGCGAGGGGTGGCCTGGACCCGACGGGCGGGCCGGACCGGACCGTGGACCGGCCCGCCGCGCTGGACCCGCGGCGGCCCGCCGTACGCACCGCCACCGGCACCGCCACCACCCGTACGGCCACTGCCCGTACCACCACCTCCCGTACCGCCACCACCCGTACCGCCGTCGCGCGCACGGCGGGCACCCCCGCCCCCCTCGTCCACTACTGCGCCGGAATGGCCGCCGTCATGCGCGGACGTTTCACCGCCGCGCGCCCGCCGCTCCACCGGGTGCTGGAGCTGGCGGCAGGCAGGTCCGAGCCCGCTGACCTGATACGTGCCTCTGCGGCCGCGCTCGTCCTCGGCGAGGTCGCCGCGGCGCGGGAGGCCGCCGCCCGCGCCCTCGCGTCGGCCCGTGCGCACGGCCATGTCACGCTCGTGCCGCAGGCGTTGGAGTACCTGGCGTACAGCGAGCTGCGCTCCGGCCTGCACGCCCGCGCACGCGAGCACGCCCGTGCGGGCTTGCGCGCCGCGCAGCGTACGGGGCAGCGGAACTCCGCCGCGCACCACCACGCGATCCTCGCCATGGCGGCGTCCGTTGAGGGCACGGCGCGGGACTGCGCGGCACACGCGTCCGCCGCCGCCCGTACGGCCGCGCAGCACGGCCTGGTGATGGTGGAGGCGCTCACCGTATGGGCGTTGGCGCGGGCGGCGCTCGCCGAGGGGCGCCCGCAGGAGGCGGCGGCGCGGCTCGGCCCGCTCGTACGGCCCGGACCGCGGCGCGGGCACCACGCCGTACGGATGCTCGCCGTGCCGTGCTTCATCGAGGCGGCCACCCGCGGCGGGGCGGCCACCCGCAATGGGGCGGAGGACACGGACGCGGACGTCCGTACGGCGCTGGTCGAGTTCACCGACTGGGCGGGCTGGACGGCCGACCCCAACGCACCCGGCCAGCTGGAGCGTTGCCGCGCGCTGCTGGCGGGCCCGCAGGCGGCGGGGGCGCTCTACGCGCGCGCGGTGGCGCGGCACGAGCGCGCGAGCGGCGAGTTCGAGCGGGCGCGTACGCAGCTGCTGCACGGCAAGGAGTTGCGCCGCCGGAGGCGGCTGCTGGCGGCGCGGGAGCAGCTGCGGGACGCGCTGATCGGGTTCGAGCGCTGCGGCGCCCGCAGCTGGGCGGCCCAGGCGCGCGCGGAACTGCGCGCGACCGGCGAGACGACGGGGGCGGGGGAGACTGCCGAGGACACCAGCGGGGAGGCCGCGCCGCCCGGCGGCGCGGCGGAGAACGCGCAGCCGCTGCGGGCGCTCACGCCGCAGCAGCTCCGTATCGCCCGCTGCGTCGCGGACGGCGCCACCAACCGCGAGGTGGCCGTACGGCTTTCGGTCAGCCCCCGCACCGTCGACCATCACCTGCGCAACATCTTCGCCACGCTGGGTGTGCGGTCCCGCGTCGAACTGGCCCGCCTCGTCGACCGCGCGGCGCGGCGGCAGGAGTCCTGAAAACGGCTTCCCGCCCAGCCGATGTCGCACGCGACCCCTAGGTACCGACCGGATGGTATGTCATCCTGCCAGCCTCACGCTGGTACGGCGCCTCGCTCGCCGCTCCGCAGGGATACGACCCACGTGGAGGTCTGTGATGCAGCCAGACGTACGATCCCGGTCCCGTGTCCGTGCGGTGCCCGGCCTGCCGGACACCGCTCCGCCCAGCCGGTCGCGCGCCAACGCGGAGGCCGTCGCCGTCCTGCACCGTTCCGCGCAGGTGCTGCTGGACCATCTGCCGGAGCTGACCGACCGGCTGGTGGCCTCCCTGCGGGAACAGGAGGCCGCGTACCGCGTCGCGATCGAGGCCGAGCCCACCGAGGTGTGGCAGGAGGTGCACCGCTCGCTGCGGCACAACGTCGGCTCGCTGATCCGCCCCCGCGAGAACCGCGAGTCGGCACGCCGCTGCTCCTGGCGGATTGGTGAACTGTGGGCCGAACGCGGCCAGCCGCTGGACGCGCTGCTGCACGCGTTCCGGCTGGGCGGCGCGATGGTGTGGCAGGGGCTGGTGGAGGAGACCGTACGGCGTCGGCCGGAGGACGTACGGCTGCTGGTGCATGTGGCCGCCGACGTGTGGAACTTCGTGGACGAGCACTGCACGCTCGTGGCCGACGCGTACCACCGCGCGAAGCGGCACCTGGACTGGCGCCGCGAGAACCGGCTGCGGCTGATGGCGGAGGCGCTGCTCGACGGCACGACGCGGATCGCGGACCTGCCCGAGGTCGCGGCGGCGCTCTCGCTGCCCGAACACGGCAGGTACGCCGTGCTGCGCGTCGCCCGCAGCCTCCGGCCGCCGGTCAGCGCGGGCGGCGCGCTGCCGCGGCCCGAACTGCCGGGGATACGGGTGCTCTGGCACACCGGCGCCGACGGCGGCGAGCACGGCATCGCGCTGCTGGGCGACGGGGAGCGGACGGGCGACGGCGGCCTGCCGGAGGCGGCGCGGGCGCTGACGGCGCCGCCCGGCGTCCGTATCGGCATCAGCTCCGAGGTGGCCGGGCTGAGCGCGGTCGGCGACGCCCGCCGTCTCGCGGAGACCGCGCTGAAGGTCTGCCCCGAGGAGGGCGGCAGCGTGCTGCTCGACGACCACCTGCCCGCCGCCCTGGTCGTGTCCGCGCCGGGCCTGGGCGCCGCCCTCGCGGAACGCGTGCTCGGGCCGCTGCTCCAGCTCGAACCGCCGGACCGCGACGTGCTGCTGGAGACGCTGACGGTGTGGCTGGAGTGCGACGGTTCGGCGCCGCGTGCCGCGTCCCGGCTGTACTGCCACCGCAACACGGTGCTCAACCGGCTGCGCCGCTGCGAACAGCTCACCGACCGCTCCCTGGCCCGCCCCGCCGACCTGGTGGAGCTGTCCCTGGCGCTCTCGGCCCGGCGCCTCCTGCGCGCCTGACCGCCCCCGGCTGACCGCCCCGGCTGACCGCCGAACGACGGGGCGCAACCGGCCACTTCCAGCCCGTCCGGCGCTTGAGGACGGCCCGCAATCAGGCTCCTCCAGGGGGTCGGTCGAACGGGCGCGGCGCACGCGTACGGGCCCGTACGACCCGTACGACCTCTGTCGGCCCGGCGGGCGGGCGACACGTCCGTACGGGCGCGCCCGTACGGACCCCCGCTGGGCACCCGCACAGTCCGCGGCCACGGACGCTGGGACGCGGCCCTGAACCGCGGGCGGGTCCTGTACGGCGGCCCCGGCGGCTGCTGTCGTAGGCGAACTCCCCCCAGCCAGACCCATCCCCCCGCACACGCTCCCGCCCGTACGACGGTCCCGGACGTCTTCGCAGCCCGCGCCGGCGCCGCTCCGTACGACACCGCCGTCGTCTGCGAGGGCGAGAGCCTCGACTACGCCGAACTCGACGCCCGCGCCAACCGCCTGGCGCACCGGCTCCTCGCCCACGGCGTCGCCGCCGAGACACCCGTCGTGCTGATGCTGCCCCGCTCGGCGGACTTCGTGATCGCGACGCTGGCCGTGCTCAAGAGCGGCGGCTGCTACGTCCCCGTACACGAGAGCTTCCCCGCCGAACGGCTGCGCCGCATCGCCGCCGAGACGGGCGCGGCACTCGTCGTCACCGACGCCTCCGGGCTGCCCCGGGCGCGGGAGCTGGACCTGCCGGTGGTGACGCCCGGCGACCCGGGCCCGGCGGGCGTCCCCGCGAGCGCGCCGGACGTACGCGTCGACCCGGAGCAGCTGGCGTACGTGATGTACACCTCCGGCTCGACCGGCACCCCGAAGGGCGTCGCCGTCACGCACCGGGACGTCGTCGAACTGACCCTGGACCGGCGCTGGCGCGGCGGCGCGCACGCGTGCGTCCTGCTGCACTCGTCCACGGCGTTCGACGCGTCCACGTACGAGCTGTGGGTGCCGCTGCTCACCGGCGGCCGGCTCGCCGTCGCACCCCGCGACCTCGACGTGGCCGAGCTGCGGCGACTGCTCGCCGCGCACCCGGTGACCGGACTCTGGCTGACCGCGGGCCTGTTCACCGTGCTGGCGCAGGAGGCGCCGGACTGCTTCGCCGCCGTACGGGAGGTGTGGACCGGCGGCGACGTGGTGCCCGCCGACGCCGTACGGCGCGTGCGCGCGGCCTGCCCGCACACCACCGTGGTGGACGGCTACGGGCCCACCGAGATGACCACGTTCGCGCTGAGCCACCCGGTCGGCCCGGCCGAACGGGTGCCCGACGCGCTGCCCATCGGCCGGCCGCTGGACGGCGTGCGGAGGTACGTGCTGGACGACAGCCTGGACCCGGTGCCACCCGGCGTGCCCGGCGAGCTGTACCTCGCCGGGGCGGGCCTCGCCCGCGGCTACACCGGCCGCGCCGGTCTGACCGCGGAGCGGTTCGTCGCCGACCCGTACGGGCCCGCGGGGAGCCGGATGTACCGCACGGGCGACACCGTACGGCTCACGCGCGACGGCGAGGCGCGGTTCGTGGGCCGCGCCGACGACCAGGTGAAGATCCGCGGCTTCCGCATCGAACCCGGCGAGATCGCGGCCGTACTCGCCGCCGCGCCCGGCATCGCACAGGCCGAGGTGCTCGTACGCGAGGACCCCGCGCCGCACGGCGGCACCGGCGGCACCCGCGCCAAGCGCCTCGTCGGGTACGTCGTGCCCGAGGACGGCGCGGCACCGGACAGCACGGACACCGGGGCCCTGACGGCCCGTCTGGCGGCCGTCCTGCCCGACTACATGGTGCCGTCCGCGTTCGTCGCGCTGGACGGGATGCCGCTGACCGCGAACGGGAAGGTCGACCGCCGCGCCCTCCCCGCGCCGGACGCCCCGGACGTACCGGCCGGCACCGGGCCCCGTACGGAGCGCGAGCGTGTCCTGTGCGACATCTTCGCGAGCACGCTGGGCCTGCCGACGGTCGGCGCCGACCAGGGCTTCTTCTCGCTGGGCGGGGACAGCATCTCGTCCATCCAGCTTGTCAGCGCCGCACGCCGGGCCGGACTGGTCTTCGCCGTCCGCGACGTCTTCGAGCACCGCACCCCCGCGGGCCTCGCCGAGATCGCCGCCGAGGCGGACGCGGGCACCGCGGAGACGGAGGGCGACGGCGCCGGCATGGGCGACGTACCGGCCACGCCGATCCTCGCCTGGCTGGCCGAACTCGGCGGCCCCGTGGACTCGTTCCACCAGTCGGCGCTGCTCCAGGTCCCGGCCGGGACCCGGGATGACGCGCTCGCCGGAGCCGTACGGGCCGTGCTGGACCACCACGACGCGCTGCGCGCCCGGCTGGGCGCGGACGGCCGTACGCTGACGATCCCGCCCGCCGGCGCACACGCCGACGGCTGCCTCGTACGGGTGGACGCGGCCGGACTGCGCGGCACCGGGCTCACGGAGCTGGTGCACGAGCAGGCCCGGCAGGCAGCCGCCGCGCTCGACCCGCGCGCCGGACGCATGCTGCGCGCGGTGTGGCTCGACCGCGGCCCGGAGGAGAGCGGGCGGCTGCTCGTCGTCGGCCACCACCTGGTCGTCGACGGCGTCTCGTGGCGCATCCTGCTGCCCGACCTGGCCGAGGCGTACGGCGCGCTGTGCGCGGGCGGCGAACCGGCGCTCCAGCCCGTACGCACCTCCCTGCGCGGCTGGGCCCGTACCCTCGCCGACGCCGCGCGTACCCCGGAGCGCACCGCGCAGCTCGGCCACTGGAGCCGCACGGTCGGCGGCGTACCGCCGCTGCTGGAAGGGCGCGGCCTCGACGCCGCGCGGGACACGCACGCCACGGCACGGTCGCTGAGCCTGCGGCTGGACGCCGGCACCACCGGGGCGGTCCTCACGCGCGTACCGGAGATGTTCCACGCGGGCGTCGAGGACGTGCTGCTCGCCGGGCTGATCCTGGCGCTGGACGGCTGGAAGGAGCACAGCTCCGGCAACAGCGTGCTGGTCGACCTGGAGGGCCACGGCCGGCGCGACGAACTGTTCCCCGGCACCGACCTGTCCCGCACCGTCGGCTGGTTCACCAGCATCCACCCCGTACGGCTGGACGCGGGCTGGCTCGACACGGAGGACGCGTGGTCCGGCGGCGAGGCCGCGGGCACCCTGCTGAAGCGGGTCAAGGAGCAGCTCCGCGCCGTCCCCGAACACGGCCTCGGCTACGGCATGCTGCGCTACCTCAACCCCCGTACGGCCCCCGAACTCGCCGGGCACCGCGGGGCGGAGCTCGGGTTCAACTACCTCGGGCGGTTCGGCGCCGCCGGCACCGGCGACTGGGCCACCGCGCCGGAGTCCGGCGCGCTGGGCGGCGGCGCCGACCCCCGCATGCCGCTGGCGCACGTACTGGAAGTGAACTCCCTTGCCGAGGACGGCCCGGACGGGCCGCGGCTCGTCGCCCACTGGCGCTGGGCCGGTGAACTGCTCGGCGCGGACCGGGTGCGGCCGCTCGCCGAGTCCTGGTTCCAGGCGCTGGAGGCGCTCGCCGCGCACGCCGAACGCCCCGGCGCGGGCGGGCTCACGCCCTCGGACATCGGCGTCCCGTCGCTCTCCCAGGACGAGATCGACGAGCTCGCATCAGACCTCGAAGCCGACTGGCAGAAGTGAGAGCCATGGAGCGCGCACGGACCACACAGGACATCCTTCCGCTCACACCGCTGCAGGAAGGGCTGCTGTTCCACAGCGTGTACGACGAGGACTCCCTCGACGTCTACACCGCCCAGCTGACCCTCGACATCGACGGCGCGCTGGACACCGCGGCCCTGCGCGGCGCGGCCGAGGCGCTCCTCGCCCGCCACCCCAACCTGCGGGTCTGCTTCCGGCAGCGCAGGTCGGGGGAGTGGGTGCAGGTCGTCGCCTCCGCCGTGGCCGCACCGTGGCGCGAGGAGGACCTGCGGGACGCGGCGGAGGACGACGCCCGCGCGCTGCTGGAGGAGGAGCGGTGGACCCGCTTCGACGTACGGCGCCCGCCCCTGCTGCGGTTCCTGCTCCTGCGCCACGGCGACGCCCGGCACAGGCTCGCGCTGACCTTCCACCACACCCTGCTGGACGGCTGGTCGATGCCGGTCCTGCTGCGCGAACTGTGGACGCTGTACGAGTCGGGCGGCGCACAGCACGGACTCCCGCGGGCGCGCGGCTACCGCGACTACTTCGCCTGGCTCGGGACCAAGGACCGGGCGGCGGCCGAGGCCGCGTGGCGCGAGGCGCTGTCCGGCATCCCCGCACCCACGCTCGTCGCCCCGGCACTGCCGCGGCAGGCCGCCGTACCGGACGCGGTGCACACGGCGCTGACGGCGGAGACCGACGCGGCGCTGCACGCGATGGCGCGCTCGCGCGGCCTGACCATGAACACGGTGCTCCAGGGCGCCTGGTCGCTCGTCCTGGGGCAGCTGACCGGGCAGACCGACGTGACGTTCGGTGTCACCGTCTCCGGGCGGCCGCCCGAACTGCCGGGCGTGGACTCGATGGTGGGCCTGCTCATCAACACTGTCCCGCTGCGCGTCCGCACGCACCCCGCCGAGACCCCGGCGGCGCTGCTGGAACGCGTGCAGCGCGAACAGGCGCGGCTGCTGGACCACCAGTGGCTGGGGCTGGCCGAGATCCAGCGGCTCGGCGGCCACGAGACGCTGTTCGACTCCGGGATGGTCTTCGAGAACTACCCGCTGGACACGCGGCCCGGAGCCGGCACCGACTCCGCCGCCTCGCCCGGCGACGGCGCGGCGCGCGTCACACGCGTCACGACGCGGGACGCCACGCACTTCCCGCTGAGCCTGGCCGTGCTCCCCGGAGAGCGCCTCGGCTTCCGGCTGGGCTTCCGCCCCGACGCGTTCGACCGCGCCCGCGTCGAGGAGATCGGCAACCGGCTGCTGCGTCTCCTGGACGCCTTCGCCACCCGGCCCGAATTGCCGCTGGCCGGCGTCGACATGCTCGCCGCCGAGGAGCGCCACCGCCTGCTCACGACCTGGAACGGCACCCGGCGCGAAGTGCCGGACACGACCCTCCCGGAGCTGTTCGAGGAGCGCGTACGGCGCGGCCCGGACGCCGTGGCGGTCGGCCACGACGGCACGGACACCACGTACCGGCAGCTGAACGAGCGGGCCAACCGCCTCGCGCGGTGGCTCGTACGGCGCGGGGCCGGGCCCGAGACCCACGTCGCGCTGGCGGCGCCCGCCTCGGCCACCTCCGTCGCCGCCGTGCTGGCCGTCGTCAAGGCGGGCGCCTCGTATCTGCCGGTCGACCACACGTACCCGGCGGACCGGATCGCGTTCATGCTCGACGACGCCCGCCCCGCGCTGCTGCTCACCACACGTGACGTGCTGGCCGAACTGCCCGCGCACAGCACGCCGTACGTGTGCCTCGACGACCCGGACGTACGGGCGGAGGCCGACGCCCTCCCGTGCACCGACCTGACGGACGCGGAGCGGACCGCGCCGCTCCGGCCGCGCCACCCCGCGTACGTCATTTACACCTCCGGAACGACCGGCACTCCCAAGGGAGTCGTCGTCACCCACCACGGCATCCCCAGCCTCGCCGTCTCCCAGACGGAGGGCACGGGCATCGGCCCCGGCAGCCGCGTCCTGCAGTTCGCCTCGCCGGGCTTCGACGCGTCCGTGTGGGAGATGACCGCGGCGCTGCTCTCCGGCGGCACGCTGGTGCTCGGCCCCCGTGAGCGGGCGACCGGCGGCGAGGCGCTCGCCGCGGAACTCAGCGCGGCGCGCGTGACGCACGCGACGCTGACGCCCGCCGTGGTGGAGACGATGCCCGCGGACACCGGAGCGTTCCGCGGCGACGGGACGCTGTGGGTCGCGGGCGAGGCTTGCCACCCCGCCACCGCGGAACGCTGGTCCGCGGGGCGCCGCATGGTCAACGCGTACGGCCCGTCCGAGAGCACCGTCTGCGCCACCATGAGCGACCCGCTGTCCGGGCCCGGAGTGCCGCCGATCGGCCGCCCGGTCTCCAACACCCGCGTGTACGCGCTGGACGGGGCGCTGCGCCCGGTGCCGCCCGGCGTCCCCGCGGAGCTGTACGTCGCCGGCGCCGGACTGGCCCGCGGCTATCTGGACCGCGCGGGGCTGACGGCGGAACGGTTCGTGGCCGACCCGTTCGGGCCCGCGGGCGACCGCATGTACCGCACCGGGGACGTGGTGCGCCGGCGCGAGGACGGGCAGCTCGAGTTCGTCGGGCGGGTCGACGACCAGGTCAAGATCCGCGGCTTCCGGATCGAACCGGGCGAGATCGAGGCGGTGCTCTCCCGGCACCCCGGGGTCGCGCAGTGCGCCGTGCTGGCCGTCGACGGGCCCGCCGGCGACAAGCGGCTGGCGGCGTACGTCGTGCCCGCCGCGCGTACGGGCGAGGGCGCGGGAGCGGGCGCGGAAGCGTCCGGGGAGCCGGGTGACGCGTCCGGCGGCCCGTGCACCGCCGAGCTGCGCGAGCACCTGGCGGAGAGCCTGCCGGGCCACATGGTGCCCGCCGCCTTCGCGTACCTCGACCGGCTGCCGCTGACGGCCAACGGCAAGCTCGACCGCGCCGCCCTGCCCGAGACCGGGCACCCGCAGGACGGGCACGGCCAGGGGCGGCAGCCGCGCGGGCCGCGGGAGGAGATCCTGTGCGGCCTGTTCGCGGAGGTGCTGGGCCTGCCCCGGGTGGGCATCGACGACGACTTCTTCGCGGCGGGCGGGCACTCGCTGCTGGCCACCCGCCTCGCCGGCCGCATACGGACGACGCTCGGCGCCGAGGTCGCCCTACGGCAGCTTTTCGAGCACCCTACGGTCGCGTCGCTGGCCGCCGAGCTGGACGAGAACGCCGTACGGGGACGCGCGGCCCTCACGGCGAAGGAGCGCCCCGAGGTGCTGCCGCTGTCGTTCGCACAGCAGCGGCTGTGGTTCATCCACCGCTTCGAGGGGCCCGGTTCGACGTACAACATCCCGCTGGCGCTCCGCCTCGACGGGGCACTCGACCACGCGGCTCTGGAGGCGGCGCTGGGCGATGTGACCGGCAGGCACGAGAGCCTCCGTACGGTGTTCCGCGAGGACGACGACGGCGCCCGGCAGCGGATACTCCCGGCCGGCCGGGCACGCCCCGCCCTCCCCGTGGAGCGGTGCACCGAGGAGGCGCTGCCGGAGCGGCTGAGCGCGGCCGCGGGCGACCCGTTCGACCTGGAGACCGACATCCCCCTGCGCGCGCGGCTGTTCGAGACCGCCGCGGAGGAGGCGGAGGGGAGTGCGGCGCCCAGTCACGTCCTGCTGCTGGTGGTCCACCACATCGCGTGCGACGGCTGGTCGCTGCGCCCGCTGATGCGGGACCTGGCCACCGCGTACGCCGCCCGGCTCCGCTCGGAGCCGCCGGTGTGGCCCGCGCTGCCGGTGCAGTACGCGGACTACGCGCTGTGGCAGCGGGAGACCCTCGGCTCCGAGGACGAACCCGGCAGCCCGGCCGCCGCACAGGTCGCCTTCTGGCGGGACGCCCTCGCGGACCTGCCCGAGCAGCTGGCGCTGCCGACGGACCGGCCGCGCCCGGCCGTTGCCACGCACCGCGGCGACTGGACCGGCTTCGAGATCCCCGCGGAACTGCACGGGCGGCTGGTGTCGCTGGCGCGGGAGACCCGGTCGAGCGTCTTCATGGTGGTGCAGACCGGACTGGCCGTCCTGCTCGGCAAGCTCGGCGCCGGCACGGACATCCCCCTCGGCACGCCCGTCGCGGGCCGCAGCGACGACGCGGTGGACGACCTCGTCGGGTTCTTCGTCAACACGCTGGTGCTGCGCACCCGCGTCGACCCCGAGGCGACCACGCGGGAGCTGGTCTCCCGCGTACGGGAGAGCGACCTCGCCGCCTACGCCCACCAGGACATCCCCTTCGAGCGGCTCGTCGAACTGCTCAACCCCGCCCGCTCGCTGGCCCGCCACCCGCTGTTCCAGACGATGCTCACCTTCCACAGCGGCGGTTCGCGGGAGGCCGTCGCGGCCACGCGCGGTTTCCCCGGGCTCGACGTGTCCGGGGAGCCGGTGGCGACCGGAGTGGCCAGGTTCGACTTGGTGTTCGGCATGAGCGAGCGATACGGCGAAACCGGCGCCGCGGACGGGGACGGGGACGGGAACGGGAACGGGAGCGGGCAGGGCGCCGCGCCCGCCGGCATCAGCGGCGGCATCGAGTACAGCACCGACCTGTTCGACCGCGGGACCGTGGACGCCATCGCCGAGCGGCTGGTGCGCGTGCTCGACGCCATGACCCGCGACCCGGCCGCCCCCGTCGGCACCATCGACGTGCTCGGCGAGCGGGAGCGCCACCTCGTGCTGCGGGAGTGGAACCGTACGGAGCACGGAACCGACGACCGTACGGCGCACGCGGACCACCGTACGGAGCACGCGACGCCGCAGACCCTCCACGAGTGGTTCGAGCGGCAGGCCGACGAGCGTCCCGCCGAACCCGCCGTCGTCTTCGGCACCCAGGAGGTCACCTACGGCGAACTCGACGCCCGCGCCAACCGCCTGGCCCGCTGGCTCGGCAGCCGCGGCGTGGGCCCGGAGCGTCTTGTCGCGCTCGCCCTGCCGCGTTCGGTGGAGATGGTCGTCGCGCTCCTCGGCGTGCTGAAGGCAGGCGCTGCCTACCTGCCCGTCGACCCCGAGTACCCGGCGGACCGGATCGCGTTCATGCTCGAAGACGCCGCGCCCGCCCTGGTGTTCACCACGCCCGGGCTGCGGGACGCCCTGCCCGGCACCGTCGAGCGCGTCGTCGTCGGCCCCGGCGAACGGCACGCGCCCTGGGACGGCCTGCCGGCGGAGCGGCTGACCGCGCGGGACCGTACGCACCCGGTGTCGCCCGACCACCCCGTGTACGTCATCTACACCTCCGGCACCACCGGCCGCCCCAAGGGCGTCGTGCTGCCCGTACGGGCGATGACGAACCTCGTGGCGTGGCACGACACCGTGTTCACCGCGCCCGCGGGCGTACGGGTGGCGCAGTACGCCGCGCTGAGCTTCGACGTGTCCGTACACGAGATCCTCTCCGCGCTCCTTGCCGGGAAGACCCTCGTGCTGTGCCCGGAGGACGTACGCCGCGACCCCGGACGCCTCCTGAACTGGCTGGCGGAGCACCGCGTCCAGGAACTCCACGTGCCCAACCTCGTCCTCCAGGCGCTCGGCGAGACCCTGCGCGACGCCGGCACGGAGCTGCCCGAGCTGCGGGACCTCGCGCAGGCCGGGGAGGCGCTGACGGTGACCGACGCCGTACGCGCGCTGGGCGCGGGCCGCCGCCTGCACAACCACTACGGGCCCAGCGAGACGCACGCCGTCACCGCCGGCCTGTGCACGGGCGACCCGGCGGACTGGCCGGACGTGCCGCCGATCGGCGCGCCCGTCCGGAACATGCGGGCGTACGTCCTGGACGGCTCCCTCCGCCCGGTCCCCGTCGGCGTGCCCGGCGAGCTGTACGCGGCCGGCGCGGGCGTCGCGCGCGGCTATCTGAACCGCGCGGCGCTGACCGCGGAGCGCTTCGTCGCCGACCCGTACAGCGGCGACGGACAGCGGATGTACCGGACCGGCGACCTCGTACGGTGGCGCGCCGACGGGCAGTTGGACTTCCTCGGCCGCGCAGACGCACAGATCAAGATCCGCGGCTTCCGGGTGGAGCCGGCCGAGGTCGAGTCCGTGCTCAACGAGCACCCGGAGATCGGCCACAGCGCGGTGGTCGCACGCGACTCCAGGTCCGGAGCGCCGCAGCTCGTGGCGTACGTGGTGCCCGAAGGGCCGGACGGCGGTGCGGTGCGTCCGGAGCCGCCGGACCCGGCGGAGCTGCGCGAGCACGTCGCCAGGGGCGTCCCGGACTACATGGTTCCGTCGGCGTTCGTCGTGCTGGACGCGCTGCCCGTGCTGCCCAGCGGCAAGCTGGACCGTACGGCGCTGCCCGCGCCCGCGGAGCCGGACGGCGGCGAGCGGCCGGTGCCGCCGCGCGGGCCGCGCGAGGAGACGCTGTGCGTGCTGTTCGCCGAGGTGCTGGGCCTTGCGCGGGTCGCGATCCACGACGACTTCTTCGCGCTGGGCGGCCACTCGCTGCTGGCGACCCGGCTGATGAACCGCGTACGCGAGACGCTGGGCGTCGAACTGTCCGTGCGCAGCCTGTTCCAGGCGCCGAGCCCGGCCGCGCTGGCCGAGCTCGTACGGGAGCCGGGCAAGGCCGGCACGGCGCTGGAGGCGGTGCTGCCGCTGCGCGGGACCGGCAGCCGGCCGCCGCTGTTCTGCGTACACCCCGGCTCCGGCGTCAGCTGGTGCTACTCGCGGCTGCTGCCCCACATCGACCCCGACGTGCCGGTCTACGGCATTCAGGCCCGCGGGCTTACCGGCAGCGAACCGGTCGCCACCAGCGCCGCCGAGATGGTCGCGGACTACGTACGGCTGATCCAGAAGGCCCAGCCGGCCGGCCCGTACCGGCTGCTCGGCTGGTCGCTCGGCGGCGTCGTCGCGCACGCCGTGGCCGCCCGGCTCCGCGCGGCCGGCGAGGACGTGGACCTGGTGGCGCTGCTGGACAGCTACCCCGGCGACCCGGCCGCCGCCACCGCCGCACCGGACACTCCTGCGATCCTCCGCGCCATGTTCGACGCGATGGAATTCCCGTACGAGGCCGGGGAACTCCACGGGGACCGCGCCGAAGTGCTCCGCCGCTTCCGGGCGTTCACCAGCGAGCAGCAGCTGACCATGGCGCAGCTGCCCGAGGAGTATCTGCTCCCGGCCACCGACGTCTACGTCAACAACGCCTGGCTGCTGCCGCACTTCACGCCCGAACCCCTGGACGCGGACGTGCTGTTCCTCCGCGCCCTGCGGCACTTCTCGCCCAGCGGCCGTGAGCGGCCGGAGGCGGGGATCTGGGAGCCGTACGCCCGCGGCGGCTGGGAAGTCGCCGAGATCGACTCCGACCACGGCTCCATGCTGCTGGACCCCGCCGCGGTCGGCGACATAGGCGCCCTGCTCAACGCGAGGCTGAGCGCGCCGCCCGAACAGTGAGACCCGAGAACCCGAGAACCCGAGAAGGGAGAACGAGACATGACCACCAATCCGTTCGAGGACCCCGAAGGCACCTACCACGTGCTCGTCAACGACGAGGGCCAGCACTCCCTGTGGCCCGCCTTCGTCGAGGTGCCCGCCGGCTGGGAGCGGGCGGTCAGCGACGTGTCCCGCGACGACGCACTGCAGTACATCAACGAGCACTGGACCGACATGCGCCCCAAGAGCCTCGTCAGGGCGATGGACGAGGCGGGCTGAGCATGCCCACGGCTGACGGAACGGACGCCGCGGCGGCCGTCGCGGTGCCGGACGAAGCTGCGGTCCCGGCGGCGGTCGCGGCGCCGGCCGGAGCTGCGGTCCGGGCGGAGAGCAGGCGCGTCGTCGTCAAGACGGGCACCTCCTCCCTCGTCACGGACGGGAGCATCGATCCGGCCCGCATCGAGTCCCTCGCGGACGCCGTGGCGGACCTCGCCACAGGCGGGTACGACCCAGTGCTCGTCACCTCCGGCGCCATCGCGCTCGGCGCCGGCGAACTCCCGCCGGTCGCCGCCGAGTCGTCCGCGGCACGGCAGATCGCCGCGGCGGTGGGACAGGGGCGGCTCTACGAGGCGTTCCGCACGCGCCTGGAGCAACGCGGCCTCGCGGCAGCGCAGTTCCTCCTCACGCCCCACGACGTGACCGCCGAACCGCACGCCGCCAGTGTGCGGGAGGCGCTGGGAGGGGCGATCGCCGCCGGGCTCGTCCCCGTCGTCAACGAGAACGACGCGATCATGGTCCGCAACAACGACATCCTCGCCGCCCTGCTCAGCGCCGAACTGTCCGCCGGGCACCTGGTGCTGATGACGGACGTCCCCGGCATCTGCGAGACGCCGCCGCGGCCGGGCGAGCCCGCACGCCGGATCCCCCGCGTCGAGGTGCTGTCACCCGAGGCGGAGAGCCTGGTGTGGGACCAGTCCGGCGGCGTCGGCACCGGCGGCATGACGACGAAGCTGTGCGCGCTGTGGATCGGGGCCTACGGCGGAGCGCGTTCGGTCATCACCGGCGCGGCCGAGCACAGGGCGGTGCTCGACGTCGTACGCGGCGGCGACCTCGGCACCGTCGTACGGCCGTGCCCCACCGGCACGGCGCAGACCGGACGGCTGTGGCGCGCGCTGTCCGCGCTGCCGCGCGGCCAGGTGTGGGTCGACTCCCGCGCCGGGCACAGCGTCGCCGCCGGGGAGCCCGTCATGGCACACCACGTGCTCAAAACCGCGGGGGACTTCACGGCACACGACGTCGTCGACGTACGGGACCAGGACTCGCGGCTCCTCGCCCGCGGCCGTACGCGCACGGGCGCACCGGCGCTGGAGGCCGCCCGCAGTTCGCCGGACCCGGCGGAGCCGGCGTACGCGGTGCTGCTCGCTCCCGACGACTACGTGCCGGGCCCGCCGGTCCCCGGCACGTGAACGGAACGGCGCGGCCCGCCGGCATCCGGCCGCGCACAGGAACGACCGCGAACGACCGCCACCCACACGAACACGAACGGGAGAGAACACCATGTCGGTTAGCGAAATCTGCCGGGCCGCCGCGCACGCCTCGCACGCCGTACGCGAACTCAACACCGGTGTGAAGGACGACATCCTGCGCGCCATGGCCGAGGCGATCGACACCGGCCGGGAGGAGCTGAAGCAGGCCAACTCCCTGGACCTGGAGGCCGCGGCCGCCGCCGGCACGTCCCGCACCCTGCTGGACCGGCTCACCCTCACCGACGGCCGTATCGACGCGATGGTGCGGGCCGTGCACACGGTGATCGCTCTGCCGGACCCGGTCGGCGAGGTCGTACGCGGCGAGACGCGCCCCCAGGGCCTGGTCATCGAGCAGGTACGGGAGCCCCTCGGCGTGGTGGCCGTCATCTACGAGGCACGCCCCAACGTCGCCGTCGACGTCGCCGCGCTCTGCCTGAAGTCCGGCAACGCCGCCGTGCTGCGCGGCTCCTCCATCGCCCGGCACACCAACGAGGCCGTCTTCGACAAGCTCAGCGCCGTGCTCGCGGCCGACGAACGCGTGCCCACCGACGCCGTGCAGATGATCCGCGACGTGTCGCGGGACGCCGCCCTGGAGCTGATGCGCGCCAAGGAGCACGTCGACCTGCTCGTGCCGCGCGGCGGCCCCGAGCTGATCCGGAGCGTCGAGGACAACGCCACCGTGCCGACCGTCATCGACGGCGCCGGCAACTGCCACCTCTACATCGACGCCTCCGCCGACCCCGCCATGGCCTCCGACATCACCGTCAACGGCAAGACGTCGCGGCCCAGCGTCTGCAACGCCGTCGAGACCCTCGTCGTCCACGAGGACCTCGCCGGGACCTGGCTCCCGAAGGTGCTGGACGAACTCGCCGGCCGCGACGTGTCCGTCCGCGGCTGCCCCCGTACGCGCGAGGTGTGGCCGCAGGCCGAGCCCGCCACGGAGGCGGACTGGGGCACGGAGTACCTCGACCTGGTGCTGGCCGTACGCGTCGTCGCCGACCTGGACGAGGCGATCGGGCACATCAACCGGTGGGGCACCTCCAACGCGGAGGGCATCGTCGCGCAGGACATCTCCGCCGCACGCCGCTTCGCCCGCGCCGTCGACTCCGGCAGCGTCTTCGTGAACGCTTCGACCCGCTACTCCGACGGCGGCGAGTTCGGCTACGGCGTCGAGATCGGCGTCTCCACGCAGAAGCTGCACGCCCGCGGCCCCATGGGGCTGGAGTCGCTGACCTGCGTCAAGAACGTCGTGTGGGGCAGCGGGCACGTCCGGATCCTCCGATGAGCCGCTCCGTCACACTCGCCACCGACGACAGTGAGGTGCCCATGCCTTCCCCGACTCCCGGGCGGCTTGTCGAGTCCGTGGCCCCGGCCTCCTCGATCCAGTACAACAACCGGGTCTACGAGATGACCTCCCAGGGCCGCGACGTGATCACCCTGTCACTCGGGGAGGCGTTCTTCGACGTCCCGACGCCGTACTTCGACAACCTCCCCGCCGGCCGCATCCACCACTACTCGCACAGCCGCGGACTGCCCCTGCTGCGCGAGAAGCTGGCGACGTACTACAAGGTCGAGTGTCAGACGCCGGTGGACCCCGAGACCGAACTCGTCGTCACCGCGGGCTCCAAGGCCGCCATCTACCTCGCCCTGCTGGCACTGATCGACCCCGGAGACGAGGTGCTGATCCTCGAACCGTCCTGGGTCAGCTACGTAGAGCAGGTGCGCCTGTGCCGCGGCGTCCCCGTACAGGTGCCGTGGTACGAGTCCGCCGGCGACCTGGAGCGGTACGTCACGCCCCGGACCCGCCTGGTCATCGTCAACAACCCGAACAACCCCTCGGGGCACGTCCTCGGGCGGGACGAACTCGGCGCCCTGTACGAGGTCGCGGAGCGGCACGGGCTGCAGGTGCTGGCCGACGAGGCGTACAACGAGTTCGTCGTCGGCGACGACCGCTTCCTGTCCTGCGGGACCTTCGACCCGCACAAGACGCGGACGGTCATCTGCAACTCGATGTCGAAGAACTACGGCATGTCCGGCTGGCGGATCGGCTACGCCATCGCGCACCCCGACATCGTGAACAGCATCCTCACCCTCAACCAGCACATCGTCACCTGCGCCCCGACGATCCTCAGCTACTACCTCGCCGAGAACTTCGACGGCATCCTCGACATGACCCGGCCGCAGATACGGGACGTGGTGACCCTGCGGAACGGGATCGCGGACGAGCTGACCGCGCGTGGCATCGGCACCATGCCCGGCTCGTCGACGTTCTACCTGTTCGTGTCGCTGGGCGCGTCCCGCCTGGACTCCGACGCGTTCGCCTCCCGGCTGCTGGAAGAGCGGCAGGTGAGCGTCGTACCGGGCGCCGGGTACGGGCCGTCGTGCGAGCGGTTCGTCAGGGTCGCCGTCGGCAGCGAGCCGGAGCACCGCGTACGCGCCGGCGTCTCCGCGGTATGCGACTGGATCGAGGAGACGAGTTGAGCGCGGGAGCGGCGGGTGCCGCCGGGCCCGCCCCGGGCGCCGGAAGCGAGGCGCCGCGCTGCGCGTTCGGCTTCGTCGGCTGCGGCCGTATCGTCACCGCGACGGTCCGCGGCCTCGTCGCGTCCGGGCACCCCGCCGAGGGGATCGTCGCCACCTCGCGCACCAACGCCGGCGCGTCGGCGCTGGCCGAGGAGCAGGGCATCCGCGTGGCCGGCGGCGCGGCCGAGGTCGTACGGTTCGCGGACACCGTCGTGCTCGCCGTCGACCCGGCCGAAGCCCCCGGCGTCGTCGCCGAGCTGGCGGGCACGCTGCGCGAGGGCCAGCTGCTCGTGTCGTTCGTCGCCTCGTACCGGCTGGCCACCCTGGAGAAGGCGCTGCACGGGCCCGTCGTACGCGCCGTGCCGAACGTCGCCCTCGCCGTGCGGGAGGGGGTGGCGGCGGTCGCCGCCGGACAGCGCGTCGAGCGCGCGCACTGGCGGCAGGTGCACGCGCTGCTGGGCGGCATCGGACACGTCGTCGTCACCGACGACGCGTCGATGGAGCTGGTGAGCGCCGTCGCCGGAGCAGGCCCCGCCCTCTTCAGCGCGTTCGGCGAGGCGCTCGCCGGCGAGGCAGTAGCCCGCGGGCTCGACGAGACCACGGCGAAGGTCCTCGTGGCGCAGTCGCTGCGCGGTACGGGCGTGCTGCTGGGCGCCGGGATGTCCCTGCCGGAGATCGCCGGCATGGTCGCCTCGCCGGGCGGCATGACCCGCGCGGCGCTCGACGCGCTGGCCGCGCGGGACATCTCCGGCACGCTCGGCGCGTCGGTCGACGCCGCCCTCGACGTGTCGCACCGGCGGCTCGTGTAGCCGGACTCGCCCCTTCGACAGCACCTCCAGCCATCGGAACAGCCCACTCGGTCACGGAAGTCGGGAACACGCACCATGCCCATCGGGACGATCAACGGAATACGGCTGAACTACCAGGACACGGGCAGCGGAGAACCCGTCCTCATGGTCATGGGGACGGGCAGCGGCGGACGGGTCTGGCACCTGCACCAGGTGCCCGCGCTCGTGGCCGCCGGCTTCCGGGTCATCACCTTCGACAACAGGGGCATCGAACCCACCGACACCTGCGCCGGCGGCATCACCGTCGACGACATGGCCGGCGACGTCATCGGGCTCATCGAGCACCTCGGCCTGGCCCCCTGCCGGATCGTCGGCACCTCCATGGGCGCGCACGTGGTCCAGGAAGTGGCCCTCGCCAAGCCCGGCCTGGTCCGCCAGTGCGTCCTGATGGCCACCCGCGGCCGTACGGACGTGCTGCGCGCCGCCATGGCCGAGGCGGAGATCGCCCTCCACGACTCGGGCGTCGCCGTGCCCGCCCGCTACCGCGCGGTCGTGCGCGCCGTCCAGAACCTGTCGCCGCGCACGCTCAACGACGACTCGTCCATCGCCGACTGGCTGGACGTGTTCGAGCTGACCGACACGGGCGGCAGTCCCGGCGTACGGGCGCAGCTCGACCTTGACGTGATGCCCGACCGGCTGGCCGCGTACCGGTCGATCACGGCGGACACCCACGTGATCGCGTTCGCCGACGACCTGGTCACGCCGCCGGAGTACGGCCGCGAGGTCGCCGACGCCATCCCGGGCGCGACCTTCTCGCTGATCCCGGACTGCGGCCACTACGGCTATCTGGAGCAGCCGGACGAGGTCAACCGCCTGCTCCTGGACCACTTCGCGCCGCGCTAGACGGCCACCGTACGGGGACGGCCGGGGCTACGCGCCGTCCCCGCCGTCCCCGTTCCAGTGGCCGACGAGGTTGGCGTACGTCGACGAGTCCCGCACCAGGCCGTCGTGCGTACCGCTGTGCAGGCCGCCCGTGTCCAGCACCAGGATCCGCCGGGCCCGCAGCGCCGAACTGATGCGGTGCGCGATGACGATCAGCGTTCCCTCCCGCCGCCGGAACGCGTGCTCGACGCGTTCCTCGGTCACGGGGTCGAGATGGCACGTGGCCTCGTCGAGGATGACGACGCGCGCGGGCGAGAGATGGACGCGTGCGAGGGTGATGAGCTGCCGCTGCCCCTCCGACAGCGCCCCGGGGTGCAGCGGCTCGCCGTCGTACCCGCCGTGCCGGCGCACCAGTTCGCCGAGCCCCAGGACGCGTACGACGTGGTCGAGCCGCCGCTGGTCGGCGTCGGGCCGCAGATACGTGAGGTTCTCGCGCAGCGTCCCCGCGAAGACGTACGCCTCCTGCGGGACGAGCGCCACCGTACGGCGCAGCCAGTCGGTGCTCAGCTCGCCCAGGTCCGTGCCGGCGAGCCGTACCGCGCCGCTCTCCGGACTCTCCAGCCCGGAGAGCACGTTCACGAGCGTCGACTTGCCGATGCCGCTGGGGCCGACGATGACGAGGTGCTCGCCCGACTCGATGCGGAAGCTGGCGTCGTGCAGGACGGGCTCGGAGTGCGGCCCGTACCGGAACGTCACCCGGTGCAGGTCCAGATCGGCGCCACGCGCCGCCTCCGGCGCCGCCGTGCCGCCGGCCGCGAGCACCGGCACCTGCCCGAACGCGGACAACCGCCGCAGCACCGTGGCGAGTTCGAGGCCCAGATTGCCGATGGACTGCACGAGCACCCGCAGCGCGGGCTCCAGACTGGTGATGAGGTACGTGGCCGCGCCGACCAGCTGACCCGGGCTCAGCGCGCCGCTGGAGACGAGCCACGGCGCGAGCGCCAGCAGCAGCATCAGCGGCATGCGCGCGGTGAACGCGATCACGCCGTTGCGCGCGCCGCCGACGACGCCGACGCTCGCGGCGGCCTCGGCGTTGGTGCGCAGCCGCTCCTCGAGGTCGCCCGCCGCCCGGCCGGTCGCCGCGCACGCCACGACGTCCCGGATGCCGCCGACCACCCGCCCGGCCTCGTCCGCGAGCCGCTCCTCCGTGTCGAGGGACCGGCTGTAGCGCCGCCGCCACGCCAGCGAGAGGCGTACGAGCGCCACCGCGGCCACCAGCGCCACCGGCACCAGCAGCAGCCCCACCACGGGCGCCAGCGTGGACAGGCCGACGATCGCCGCACCGAAGGTGAAGCCCGAAGTGCTCGCCGTCATCAGCAGGTTGGCCAGCAGCTGCCGCGCGCGCTCCGTCTGGTCGGTGATGCGGGAGACGGCGCTCGTACGCGGCTGCTGCCCCGCCGCGACGGCCTGGAGGATGCTGCCGCGCACCGAGACCCGTACGAGATGGTCGCGCACGGCTTCCGTGACCCTTGCCATGTGAGGCACCGCCTGCCGGGAGCCGAACGCGCCGCCCACCATGACCAGGCCGTAGCAGCCGAGCGCGCCGAAGCCCACGGCGGCGTCGTCCCTGAGGAAGCCGTGGTCGAGCGAGGCGGCGACGAGCTGCCCCGACAGCAGCACCGGCACGGTGCCCAGCAGCGACCACAGGAACAGCCGCACCAGGGTGGGCCGGTGCGCGGAGAACACGGGCCGGAGCAGCGTACGGGCCGTGCCCGTCGGCTTGCGGTGCAGCCCGCCACCGCCGCGGGGGCGCCGCGGGGCGGTGCCGGACGGCACGTCGCGGGTCACGGGGCTCACCGCACCACCCGGAGTTGCAGGGTCGGATGCTCGGCGCCGATCTCCCGAAGCAGGGCGGCCTGTTCGTACGACAGGGACCGGCCGGCCAGCGCGGGCGCGGCTCCGTTCTCCCCGTTCTCACCGCGCTCCCCGTTCTCACCAATCTCACCGTCTGCCCCGTTCCCGTCCTCGCCGTCGCGGCCGGGCGGCTGGAAGACGGCGCGGTAGTCGGGCTCCGCCAGCAGCTCCCCGTGCGGGGCGAGCGCCCGCAGCTTCCCGCCCTCCAGCCAGGCGACGAGATCGGCGCCGGCGGCCGTGGACATGCGGTGGGCGACGATCAGCCGCGTGCTGCCGCGCAGCGCGCGGTCGAGCGCCGCGGTGATCTCCGCCTCGGTCGCGCTGTCGACACTGGAGGTCGCGTCGTCCAGCACCACGAGCCTGCTGTCCCGGCACGCTACCCGCGCCAGCCCCAGCCGCTGCAACTCGCCGCCGGACAGCCGCACCTGGTGCAGCGGCGTCCGCAGCCCGTACGGCAGCCGGTGCACGAACGCCGCCGCGGAGCTGTCCTCCAGGGCCGCGCTCACCCGCTCCCGGTCGGGCGGCCGGTCGGCGTACGCGAGGGCGTCACCGAGGGTGTCCCCGAGCAGCACCGGACGCTCGAAGGCGTAACCGACGGCGTGGCGCAGCTCGTCGGGGCGCACCTCGTCGACAGGCGCGCCGTCCAGCAGCACCTGCCCCGAGTCCGGCCGCAGCAGCCCGCCCGCGACCTCCGTCAGCGTGGACTTCCCCGAGCCGGACGCGCCGATGACCGCCACGCTCCGGCCGGCGGGCACCTCCAGGTCGACGCCGGTGAGAAGCGCGTTGCCGTCCCGTACGACATGCACGTCGCGCAGCGTCAGCTGCCCGTTGCCCGGCGGCAGCGGACGGGTGCCGGGCGACGGCGCCCGCTCCTCGTACAGCTCCGCGATGCGCTCCGCGGAGCCGCGCGCACGGGCGAACACGGCGAGGATCATGGTCTGTTTGAGCAGCCCGAGCGCGTACTCCAAGTACACCTGGGAGGCGAGGAGTTCGCCCGGAGTGATGCGGCCCTTCAGCAGCCCGTAGCCCCCGACGGCCAGCACGGCGATCTGGAGCAGCGGCGTCAGCAGCCCGGCGTGCCAGATCGCCCGTCGCTGGATCTCCCAGAACCCCATCCCCGAGGCACGCAGCCGCGGCAGCGGGGCGAGCACCCGTTCCACCTCCTGCTCGGCCGTGCCGACCGCGCGGATCGTGCGCGCGCCGCGCAGCGCGTCGACGAAGCGCTCCGACACCTCGCCGTGGATGCCCTGATACTCGGCGGTCGCGGAGCCGACGTCGCTCATCAGCCGCCGCGTCAGCCACCACATCAGCGGCGCGCCGACGGCGAACGCCAGCGCCAGCCGCGCGTCGATGAGGAACAGCGCCACCAGCCCGCCGACCGACGTCAGCGCCGACGTGACCAGTACCACGAGCGTCTGCCCCGCGGTCGCCGTGACGTGCGTCGACTCCAGCAGCCTGCTGAGCAGGTCGCCCTGCCCGTACATGCGGCGCCCGCCGGAGCCCAGCGCCAGCGCGTGGTGCAGGATGCTGCGCCGCAGACTCAGCGCGGAGAACGCGACGGACCGCTTCTCCAGCACCTCGCGCGCGATCTCGCACGCCGTGGCCGCCACGAGCAGCCCGCACACGTACCACAGTGCCCGCGTGCCCGACGCGTCGCCGATCGCCGCGTCCAGCGCCGCGGCGAGGGCGGCGGGCAGCATCAGTCGGGAGACCGGGTCCAGGACGGCGACGGCGAGCAGGCCCACGCCGCTGCCGCCCGTCGCACGCAGCCCGTCGAGCACCACTCGGTCACTGGAGCGCACCTGTCCCCCTGCTCGTCGCGGTCGGCCGCCCCCTGGTCGGTGCTGCCCCTGCCGTACGGCTCGGCCGCTCGTGCGGCAGGGGCGTGGTGCCGGTGCGCTGAGGGGGGTCACACGCACCGGCGCACCCGGCGGCCCCTCCGTACCTCCCCTCAGAAGAACGGCAGTCGGCCGCCGGCCCGCGGACCTCGGCTGAACGCCGCGCTGCCGGGGGCTCGCCGCAGAGCACGCAGGCCCGTGGCGGAACGTTGGGGTGTGCCCCGCCGCGGCCGTCTCTCCGGCTGGTGGGGAACGCTGCCAGCGGGCCGTGGTGCGGGCGTGGTGGCCGCGTTGCAGCGACGTTGTGCCGTGCGCGCGCCGGTGCGCGGGGCCCCTCGGGGGCGTACGCATGCCGTACGGGTTGCACGGATGATGAGACGATGGCCGGGTGAACCGTCAGGAACCGAGGAAGAGCCGCATGCCGAAGGCCGAGCACACCACCGACACCGACGAGTCCCCCCTGGCCGCTGCCGCTGCCTCCGCCGCCGAGCCGGGCGGGACGTCGGGCAGGGTCCAGTCGCTGGAGCGGGCGATCACCCTGCTGCAGGCGACGGCCGACAGCGCCCCGGACGGCGAAACGGCCGCGAACCTGGCCGTGCGCTGCGGGCTCAATCGCGCCACCGCCTGGCGGCTGCTGTCCACGCTGGAGCAGTACGGGATGGTGGAGCGCGGCCCCGTCTCCAACCGCTACACGATCGGCTTCGCCGTCGCCCGCATGGCCTCGACCGCCGGCTTCGACGGGCTGATCCGCCGAGCCCACGGCACGCTGCGCCGGGTCAGCGAGCAGACGGGCGAGACCGCCAACCTCGCGGTGGTGCGGCAGCTCGGGCTGACGTACGTCGACGAGGTGGCCCCGCCGGTCGTGCTGAGCGCCAGGTGGCTGGACCGGAAGGTGCCGCTGCACGCCACGTCCACCGGGAAGGCGCTGCTCGCCTGGCTGCCCGCGGAGGAGGCGGAGTCCCTGCTCGCCGGGCCGCTGGACGCGTACACGGACACCACCGTCACCGACCGGGCGCGGCTGCTCGACCAGCTGGAGCAGACGCGGAAGGACGGGTACAGCGTCTGCGTGGGCGAGATGGAGCGGAACCTCTACGGCGTCTCCGCGCCGGTGCTCGGCAGCAGCGGCCGGCCGTTTGCCGTGGTCAGCATCTGGGGGCCGCAGGACCGCGTGCCCGAGTCGCGGTTCGGCACGCTGGGGCCGCTCGCGCGGGCGGCGGCGGAGGAGATCGCGCGGGTCGCCGGGGGGCTGTGAGGAGCGGCGGGGTTGTTCAATTGGTGCGACGCTCGCTCGTATGGTGAAACCGTGTGGCCTTGAGATTCCCCCTGCGCGCGGCTAGGGTCGCGGAGGCTTCCGCCACCCCGCCCTCCGCGGAGGCACCCCCGAACAGATCCGCAAGGGTCCGCACAGACCCGCAGAGATCCGCAGAGATCCGCAGAGATCCGCAGAGAGGAACCCGAGCGCCATGAACCAGGACGTCATCATCACGTGCGCCCTCACCGGCGCCGGCGACACCGTGCGCAAGAGCCCGCACGTCCCCGTCACCCCCGAGCAGATCGCCGCCTCGGCGGTGGAGGCCGCCGCGGCCGGTGCCGCCGCGGTCCACATCCACGTACGCGACCCCGGGACGGGAGCGCCCTCCCGCGACCCGCGGCTGTACCGCGAGGTCGTCGAGCGCATCAAGGAGACCGGGACCGACGTCGTCATCAACCTCACCGCCGGCATGGGCGGCGACCTGGTCATCGACCCGCGGGAACCGCTCACGCAGCTCCCCGGCACCGACCTGGTCGGCGGTCTGGAGCGGCTGCCGCACGTCGAGGACCTGCTGCCGGACATCTGCACGCTCGACTGCGGCTCGCTCAACTTCGGCGACGGGTCGAACCTCTACGTCTCCACGCCCGACATGCTCCGTACGGGCGCCAAGCGCGTCCAGGAGTTGGGCGTACGGCCCGAGCTGGAGATCTTCGACACCGGGCAGCTGTGGTTCGCAAAGCAGCTGCTCGCCGAGGGCCTGCTGGACGACCCGACCGTGTTCCAGCTGTGCATGGGCATCCCGTGGGGCGCGCCCGCGGACCCGGGAGTGCTGCAGTCGATGGTCAACATGCTGCCGGACGGCGCCCAGTGGGCCAGCTTCGCGCTGGGCCGCATGCAGATGCCGTGGGTGGCGCAGTCGGTGCTGCTCGGCGGCCACGTACGGGTCGGGCTCGAGGACAACCTCTATCTGGCCAAAGGCGTCAAGGCGACCAACGCCCAGCTGGTGGAGCGTGCCGTGACGCTCGTCGAGGCGATGGGGGCGCGGGTCGCGACCCCCGACGAGGCGCGGCGCACGCTCGGCCTCAAGCCGCGCGGCTGAGTCCCGGTCCAGGCTCCGGCCCCGGCCCCGCTCACCGGCCCGCACCAGCCCGCCTCCCGCCACCGCAGTCACCCCTCCAAGGAGCCCCCGATGACGGAGACTTCCGCCCCCACTCCCTCCGCCGGCCCCGCGCACGCGTCCGCACCGGCGCCCGCACCTGCCGACGTACGCCGCGTCGCCTGCGTCGGCGCCGGCGTGATCGGCGGCGGCTGGGTCGCCCACTTCCTGGCCCGCGGCTACGACGTCACCGCCTGGGATCCGGCGGCCGACGCCGAGCCCCGGCTGCGCCGGCTCGTCGACGCGGCGTGGCCCGCACTCGGACAGCTCGGCCTCGCCCCCGGCGCCTCCGCGAGCCGCCTCACGGTCGCCGCGACGCTCGAAGAGGCGGTGGCCGGGGCCCAGTTCGTCCAGGAGAGCGCACCGGAGAAGCTCGAACTCAAGCGGGAACTGCTGGGCAAGCTGGACGCCGCCACGCCCGCCGGAGTCGTCATCGCCTCCTCCACCTCGGGCTATCCGATGACCGACATGCAGACCGAGGCGGACACCCCGGGCCGGCTGGTCGTGGGCCACCCGTTCAACCCGCCGTACCTCATCCCGCTCGTCGAGGTCGTCGGCGGCGAACGGACGGACCCGGCGGCGGTGCGGTGGGCGTCCGCCTTCTACGAGGCGGCGGGCAAGTCCGTCATCACCATGGACCGCGAGGTCCCCGGCTTCATCGCCAACCGCCTTCAGGAGGCCCTGTGGCGGGAGGCCCTGCACATGGTCGCCAACGGCGAGGCGACGGTCCGCGACATCGACCTCTCCATCACCGAGGGACCGGGCCTGCGCTGGGCCGTCATGGGCCCGATGCTCACCTTCGCCCTCGCGGGCGGCGAGGGCGGAATGGCCCACATGCTCGACCACTTCGGCCCGTCCCTGAAGTCCCCGTGGACCCGGCTGGACGCGCCGGAGCTGGACCGCGCGCTGTACGACGCGGTCGTCGCCGGCTGCGACGACGCGGCCGACGGCCGTACGATCGCCGACCTCGTTGCCGAACGCGACCGGGACGTCATCTCCGTCCTGCGCGCCACCGGCCGGCTGCCCGGGGCGGGTTCCGGCGCCGGGGAAGGGGCGGATGCCGAATGAGCCTGCCGCTGTTCCGCGAGACCGTGCGCCCGGAGTGGATCGACTACAACGGCCACATGTCGGAGGCGTACTACGTCCTGGTCTTCGGCTACGCCACGGACGCGCTGATGGACCGTACGGGGATGGACGCCGCGTACCGCGCGAGCACCGGCTGCTCGATGTACACCGTCGAGTCCCACATCCGCTATCTGCGCGACGTTCCGGACGGCGCGTCCCTCGCCGTACGCACACGGGTACTGGGCGCGGCCGGGAAGAAGGCGCGCTTCACCCACGAGCTGTACGTCGTCACCGGCCCGCGGGCGGAGCCGGCAGCAGACGCCGGCCCCGTCGCCACCACGGAACTCCTCGCCCTCCACGTGGACCAGGAGGCCGGCCGCGCGACACCGTTCCCCGGCCACGTACGCGACCGCCTCACGGCGCTGACGGAGGCCCCGCCCGGGTGGGCGGGCCGCTCGATCGCGGCACCCTGACACCCCGCGGGCCGGGCGTCAGACGCGTGCCGTGAACCTCACCTCGACCAGCAGCTGCGGGAAGGCCAGCCGAGGCGTGCCGACCATCGTGCTCGCGACCTGCGGGTCCGGACGGCCGTACGCTTCCTTGCGTACCGGCCCCGCCGCGGCGTCGGCCGCGTCGACATCGCGTGCGTAGATGACCTCTTCGACGACGTCGTCCAGCGAGGCGCCGAAACTCCGGAGCAGTTCCGCCGCGTTGGCATAGCACTGGCGCAGCTGCTCGGCGGTGCGGGTGAAATCGGTGACCCGGCCGTCGTCGTCGACCGGGGCGGGGGCGACGAGTTCCGTGCCGTCGTGGGCCACCTGGCCGGAGAGATAGACGGTGTCACCGCGCCGGACCGCCTGAACGTACCCGTACTTCTCCTCCCAAGGGACTCCGTGGCGTGCGACCTGGATTGCGTTGCTCATGGCGTTCCGATCCTCAAAGAGCGTGTTCCGGTGGGACTCCCACGAAGCTATGGGCCAGGTCAGGGGCGGACCAGCGGCGACAGTGCCACTTCCGGCAAGGATTGTGCCGCCCGCCGGGGCCGAGTCGCGCACTCGTAGGCTGGAGGGCACAGGGGGAGAGAGGGGGAGCCGGCATTGCGGTCCGAGAACGGAACGACCGCTGTCGCGGTCCTCGCGCTGCCGCGGGCGTACGCGCTGGACGTCAGCATCGCGACGCACGTGTTCGGCAGGCACCCGGACTACCGGGTTTTCGTGTGCGGAGCTCACGACCCGGGAGCCGCCGAAGGTACGGGAGCCGCCGACGGTACGGGCGGCGGTACGGCCGCCGGTACGGGCGGCGGGCCGCCGTACGCCGGAGTGGCCGCGGAGATCAGGCCGACGCACCCGCTCGCCGGTGCGGAGGACGCCGACGTCGTCGTGGTGCCGGGCTACGAGGACCCGCAGCTGCCCGTACCCGGGGAATACCTGAGGGCACTGCGGGCCGCCGTCGAACGCGGTGCCCGTGTGGTCGCCGTCTGCACGGGCGTGTTCGCGCTCGCGGCAGGCGGACTGCTGAAGGGAAAGTCGGCCACGACGCACTGGCGCCACACCGGTCAACTCCGTGCGCTGTACCCCGAAATCGACGTCGTCGAGAACCGGCTGTTCGTCGAGGACGGGACGTTTCTCACCTCCGCGGGCGGGGGAGCGGGAATTGACGCGTGCCTCCACATCGTCCAGACGGATTTCGGGGCCGCGGTCGCGGACGGCGTGGCGAAAGAGGTCGTCTTCTCCACGGTCCGCGGCTCGGACGAGCCCCAGTACGCGGATGTTCCGACCCCTCCCCGCGAAAGCCTCCGCGCGACGCGGGAATGGGTGCTCGAGAACATCGGCTCGGCGATCACCGTGCAGCGGATGGCGGACCACAGCCTGCTGTCGCGGAGAACCTTCAACCGGCGTTTCGCGCGCGAGACGGGAATGCCGCCCATGCGGTGGGTCGCGCGGCAGCGGATTCTCCACGCGCGCCGGCTCCTGGAAGCCTCCGACTGGTCCGTCGAAAGGATCGCCGCGGCGGCCGGATTCGGCACGGCCGCGAATTTCCGTACGGTCTTCCGCCGGGAGGTGGGGGTCACCCCGACCGCGTACCGGGCGTCTTACGGCCCGGCTGCGGGCCCGGCCTCGCAGGGCGTGACGCCGTAGGCCCCGGTCAGTCCAGACAGAACTCGTTCCCCTCGGGGTCGGTCATCACGATGAAGCCGGCGCTCATCGGGGGAGCGGGCTCGTCACGGCGTACGCGCGCCGCGCCCAGCGCGACGAGCCGCTCGCACTCGGTCTCCAGCGCCGCCATCCGCTCCTTCCCCTCCAGCCCGGGAGCGGCGCGTACGTCGAGATGGACGCGGTTCTTGACGACCTTGTCCTCCGGCACCTGCTGGAAGAACAGCCGCGGGCCCCGCCCGTCCGGATCCTCGACGGCCGACTTCGTGTTGCGCTGCTCCTCCGGTACGCCGATGCGCGTGAGGAAGTCGTCCCAGGCGGCCAGGGGATCGGCGCCCTCGGGCAGTTCGACACCGGGCGGGCCGGGGTGGACGTAGCCGAGCACGTCGCGCCAGAAGGACGACAGCGCGCGCGGGTCGTGGGCGTCGAAGGTGACCTGGACGTGGCGGCTCATGGCGTGGCTCCGTTCGTGGCGGGATTCGCGACGGACTCCACCCTGACCCCTCCTGCGGACAGGAACCGTCCGCAGGAGCCGGGCCGCGGCGGACGGCGACCGTCCCGCCTCACCGGCGTGACCTCGCATGCCCGGCGGCCAGGCGCTCGCCGTACAGGTCCGTGATGTCGCCCTTGCCGCTATTGTCGGCCCATGTCTTCGACGCGGCATCCAGGCGGGGTGTTCCGGGCCACGTAGACGGTGTTGGTCGCCATCCCGCCCTGGAGCGGGTTGTCGAACTCGACGACGTGGGCCTCCGCCTGCGCGAAGACCCGCGTGAGCGCCAAGGTGAACTCGTCGTCCGGCGGGTCGTTCGACCACAGGGCGAAGACACCGCCGGGGTGCAGGAGTTCGGCGAGGGTGCGCAGTCCGGACGGCTCGTAGAGCGCGGCGTGCCGCGGGTGCAGCACGTGCCGGGGCGAGTGGTCGATGTCGAGCAGTACGGCGTGGAAGCGGCGGCCCGGCTCGTACGGGTCGAGGCCGTGCGGGTCGGCGACCGACGCGAAGAAGTCGCCGTGGACCAGACGGCAGCGCGGGTCGGAGGTGAGCGGGCCGCCGAGCGGCACCAGCCCCCGTTCGTGCCACTCGATGACCTCGCCGAGCGCCTCCACGACGATCAGCGAGCGCACCCGCGGATCGTCCAGCGCCGTCTGCGCGGTGTACCCGAGGCCGAGTCCGCCGACGGCGACGTCGAGTTCGGCGTCCGGCGCCGCCTCCGCGAGGCCGAGCCTGGTCAGCGCGATCTCCCCGGCCGTGAAGAGACTGGACATGAGGAACTCGTCGCCGAGCTTCACCTCGTACACGTCCTCGCCGGACACCGGTTCCCGCCGGCGCCGCAGGCTGATGTCGCCCATCGGCGTGGGCCGCCAGTCGATCTCCTCGAAACGTGCGCTCATGCGTTGGCCCTTCCTGGAGTGCGCGGCGCCGGTCCGACGCCGGGTGGCCACGGGGTGACCGGCCCGCCCGGCGCTGCCGGGGAGTCCCGCCATGATCCCTTGCCGGCGGGCGGTCCTCGTATGGGCGGTGCCACCCGCGCCACCCGCCGCACGGCGGGAAGGGCCGGGCAGCACTTGTCAGGGACGCTCCGGAGAGGTGTCCTGGAAGTGGACCGGGGGCATCGGAGAGACGCGGAGCAACGGTCCCGACAGACCGCTCACCGCGCAATCAGGGCCCGCGAGAAGTGGGCGCCCTCGGTCCGCCGACGCGTTGGTCCGGGACGGCGGTGCCGTCCCGGCGGCGCACCGAGGAGGTACGACCATGACCCGCACCGTCACCGTGGGCCTGGACGGTTCCCGCGAGAGCCATGCCGCGGCCCGCTGGGCGGCACGCGAGGCGCTGCGCCGCTCGGCCCGCCTGGAGCTCGTACTCGCCTGGGAGAACGACCCGTACCCGTACGCGACCGCCGCAGACGAGAGCGCCGAACGGACCGTACGCGAGGCGGCCGCGGACCTCTCCCGCCGGTACCCCGCGCTGGAGACGCGCACCCGGTGCCTGTCCGGACGGCCGTCGAAGATGCTGGTCGGCGCGGCGGAGGAGGCGGACCTGCTCGTTCTCGGGTCGCGCGGGCTGGGGCTCGCGGTGGGGTTCCTCGTCGGGTCCGTGGCCCTGCCCGTCGTGGCGCACGTGAGCCGCCCGGTGGTTCTCGTACGGGCGGGGGCGGCCGCGCCGTACGGGGACGGGCCGCCGGACGAGGCGGAACCGGCCGGGGAGATCGTGGTGGGCCTGGACCTCGACCGCCCGCCCGAGGAACCACTGACCTTCGCCTTCGAGACGGCCGCGCGCTGGGCCGCCCGGCTGCGCGTCGTGCACGGCTGGGGCCTGCCGCCCGCCTACGGCGCCCGCGAGTCGGCCGTACCGGAGAGCCTGGCCGAGGAGATGACCGGGGAGAAGGACGAGGCGCTGCGCATGCTGCTGCTGCCCTGGCGGGACAAGTGGCCGGAGGTGGACGTGGACCGCCAGGTCAGCCTCGGATGGCCGGCCCGCGAACTGCTCCAGGCGTCGTCGGGGGCGCCCCTGGTGGTCGTGGGCCGCAGGCGCCGTACAGCTCCGGTCGGCACGCGCATCGGGTCCGTCACCCACGCCGTCCTGCACCACACGGAGGCGCCGGTCGCCGTCGTACCGCACGACTGAGGCCCTGACCGATCAGGCCCTCACCGAATGAGACTTCACCGGCTGGAGCCCTCACCGACCGGACCCTGCGGACGGTCCGAAGGGGCGGCGCCTCAACCCCTGGGGCGGCGCCGCCCGTTCAGCTCACGCGGATCGCGGAGATGTCGAACTCGAGCTTGATCTTCTCGCCGACGAGGACGCCGCCGGTCTCCAGCCTCGCGTTCCAGATGAGGCCCCAGTCGCTGCGGTTGACGATCGCGGAGCCGTCGAAGCCGGCCCGCTCCACGCCGAACGCGTCGATCACGGAACCCGAGTACAGCAGGTCGATGGTCACCGGGTTCGTACGGTCGCGGATGGTGAGGGCACCGGTCATGCGGTAGACGTCCTCCTCGACCTGCACGGCCTGCGTGCTGCGGAACGTCATGACCGGGAACAGGCCCGCGTCGAAGAAGTCCGCGCTGCGCAGGTGTTCGTCGCGCTGTTCGACTCGCGTGTCGACGCTGCTGACGTCGACGACGACCTCCGCGGTCGACGCCTCGGGGTGTTCTCCGTCGAGACGGATACGGCCCTCGAACGAGGTGAAGATCCCCCGGACCCGGGTGATCATCGCGTGCCGGGCGGCAAAGCCCACGCTGCTGTGCGCGGGGTCGAAGACCCAGTCACCCGTGAGTTTGCTCAGGGCCAGATTCTCCTGCCGCCGAGGACCGGCGGCCTGTACCGTGGGAGGTTCCGGAAGAGAACTGCTGGGAACGAGACTTGCATTGCGGCGGCGACGGCGTGTGAAGAGTCCCATATACTTCCCTCTAGCTTTCGTACGTGTGGATCATGCCAGCGGGGACGGGTTTCAGCCACCCGGCGGACCGCGTATTTTTGGTGCAGGTTCCTGCAACATGCGCTGCGCGAACGCCGTTCAGCGGGCCATTCCGGGCATTGCGTAAACTGCGTCGCTATGCCATTTCCTGACGGTTTCGCCGGCAGCCCGGGATACGTCCTGAAGGCGCCCCGGCTCCGGGTGCCGGAGCAGTCGCCCCGGCCTCGTGGCCACTTCGCGCCACGCGGGGCCGAGGTCCCGGCTGTGCCGGATCACCGCCGGATCGCCGCACCGGGCCCGGGAGTTGGGGGGCACGCGCCCGTACGGCAGGCCTGCGGGCCCGCTCGGAGAGCACCGGGCGGCGGAACGATTCGGCGGATTACCGGAATTCCCCGTTGTGCGCTCTCTCAACGGGACCAAGGGCTCCAGTCCGGACATCTCGCGACGGGCCGTACGAGATCTTCGCCGCGATCACCCGTCTCGCAGTGCCCACCGCGGGCGCATTCCGCGGCCGCGGCCCTGGCGTGGATCTCCGTCGTTCCAGCAGGCACGGGAATTCCTTTCGTTTTCAACGAAGTTCCGCCGGCCTGTTCCGGCCGCGGCAACCGTGAGCCGGAAAGTACCCGCGCCCCCGCACTCGGATGCGACTCCCCGCGGCGAGAACTGAGATAAACCCCAGTAATTCCTGTGCTGTGGCCCGCGCGGAGAACGCTGCGTGCTCACTCATACACGCGTGGAACATGTACCACGCACGCGGGTTTTCCGCGTATTCCGAAGTCCGGAGCCAGTGCGCGGTGCACGGCGCACGGAGCCGATGAGATCCAGGTCACATCGCGGTGGGCCCGTGTCACAGCCCGGACCCGCGCCTTCGTCGTAGGGGCAGGAGACTCCTACGAAAGGCACGGAATGTCCGAGACCACGTCAGCGAGTGGTGGCCGCCCGGGAGCGAGCGGCGGCGGGCGCGGGCGCGCGACCACCGGGGAGCGGGTCGCCGACTGGGCGGACGGCAGGCTGGGGATCTACGGCCTCGGCCGGAAGTATCTGCGCAAGGTCTTCCCCGACCACTGGTCGTTCCTGCTGGGCGAGATCTGCCTGTGGAGCTTCGTCGTCCTCATCCTCACCGGCGTCTATCTGACGCTGTTCTTCCAGCCGTCGATGAACGAGGTGGTGTACCACGGGAGTTACGCCCCGCTCAACGGCGTGGTGATGTCGGAGGCGTACGCCTCGACCCTCGACATCAGCTTCGACGTACGCGGCGGGCTGCTGGTACGGCAGATGCACCACTGGTCGGCCCTCATCTTCATCGCCGGCCTGATGGTCCACATGATGCGCCACTTCTTCACCGGCTCGTTCCGCAAGCCCCGCGAGGTCAACTGGCTCATCGGCTGGACGCTGCTCGTACTGGCCCTCTTCGAGGGGCTGTTCGGCTACTCGCTCCCGGACGACCTGCTCTCCGGCGCCGGACTGCGGCTGGTGGAGGCCGCGACCCTGTCGGTGCCGGTGGTCGGCTCGTACCTCTCGTTCTTCATCTTCGGCGGCGAGTTCCCCACGGGGGACAGCGGCGAGATCATCCCGCGTCTCTACGCCGTGCACATCCTGCTGATCCCGGCGCTCATGGTGGCGCTGGTCGTCGCGCATCTGATCCTGGTCTTCCACCACAAGCACACGCAGTTCCCCGGGCCCGGCCGGACCGAACGGAACGTCGTCGGCGCCCCGTTCATGCCTGTCTACCTCGCCAAGGCCGGCGGCTTCTTCATGATGGTCTTCGGCCTGCTGGCGGCCATCGCCGCGACGGTGACGATCAACCCGGTGTGGGTGTACGGCCCGTACCGGCCCGACCAGGTCTCCACCAACGCCCAGCCCGACTGGTACCTCGGCTTCGCCGAGGGCATGGTCCGCATCATGCCCGCCTGGGAGATCGACGCCTGGGGGCACACACTCAACCTCGGCCTGTTCATCCCGATCGTCGCGTTCCCGTTGCTGCTCGTGCTCCTCGCCGTCTACCCGTTCATCGAGGCGTGGGCCACCGGCGACCGGCGCGAGCACCACCTGCTGGACCGGCCGCGCAACCACCCGGTGCGTACGGGCATCGGCGCAGCCTGGATCTCGCTGTACCTGCTGTTCCTCCTGGGCGGCGGCAACGATCTGGCGGCCACCCAGCTGCACTTGTCGATCAACACGGTCACCTGGGCGCTGCGGATCGGGGTGTTCGCGGTCCCCGTCGCCGTCTTCGTCGCCACCCACCGGATCTGCCTGGGCCTCCAGCGGCGCGACCGGGAGAAGGTGCTGCACGGGCGCGAGACCGGCGTGATCAAACGGCTGCCGCACGGCGAGTACGTGGAGGTGCACGCACCGCTGACCGCGGCGGAGCGCCACACGCTGACCGCCCACGAGCAGCCGCGCCCGCTCGAGGCGGGCCCGTCGGAGGACGCGAACGGCGTCGTACGGCCGGTCCGCCGCGCGGCGCGGGTACGGGCGCTGGTCTCGCGCGGGCTGTACGGGAAGGGGGCGTACGTGCGGAAGCCGACGGCCGGGGAGTACCGGCGCCTGCACGGGACTTCGGGGCACGGCACCTCCGGGCGGCCGGACGGGGACGCGGACCCGGCTCCCGGTCCGGACACGGGCGCCGTGGCGACGGCGGAGCCGGGCGGGCAGCCACCGGCCGACGCTTGACCGGCCGGGGGGCCGGTGGCCACCCCCGGCGGCTTTGCCATCTCTTTACAACGCGTTCCGCCGCCGCCTCGTCTCTCTTCCCGATCCGCAACCCAGCCTGCTGCCGTACGAACGCGGGCGGACCGACGAAAGAGAGCGATTCATGCGCCGAACAGCCTCCAGCGCCCTGGCACTCGCGTGCACCGCCGTGCTCGCGAGCGCCGTGCCCGCGTTCGCCGACGACGGGTCCCCGACCCCCAGCCCGACGCAGACGAGCGTCCCGACGGACACCGCGACCCCGAGCCCGGAGCCGACGGTGACCGACTCCGCGACTCCCAGCGAGGCCCCGAGCGCCGCCCCCAGCACCGCATCGACCGAGGACGGCAAGCCCAGCGAGGTCCCCGTCGTACCGGAGGGAGCGCCCGACACCGGCGCGACGCAGGACTCGGCGAACGACGGCGGCAAGGGTGAACTGATCGGCGGGGGAGCCGCCGGGGCGCTCGCCCTGGGCGGGGCGGCGGTCTATCTCGTACGCCGGCGGAGGGCGGCGGCCGGCGAATGACCGTGCCCTCCAGGCGCGTCTTCGCCGCCGCGGCGGCGGCCTCGCTGCTCGCCGGCTGCGGCGGCAACTCGTCCGGCGGGGACGGCCCGGCACGTTCCGGAAGCGCGCCGCCGTCCGCGCCGCCGTCCGCGAAGGCGTCCGGGAAACCGTCCGGGAGGAGCCCCGGGAGGACGGCGCCTGCCCTCCGGCGGTCGGTCCCGGTCAGCCTGGAGATCCCGGCCATCGGGGTCGACACCCCGGTCATGGGACTCGGGCTGGCCGCGGACGGCACCGTGCAGGTCCCGCCGGTCACGGAGCACGACCGCGCGGGCTGGTACCGGCACTCGCCGACGCCGGGCCAGGTCGGCCCCTCGGTGATCCTCGGCCACGTCTCCGTCGGCTCGTACGGGGACGGCGTGTTCCACCGCCTCGTACGGCTGCGCCGGGGCGACCGGGTCACGGCGCGCCTGGAGAACGGCACGGCGGCGGTGTTCAGCGTCAGCGGCGTACGCACCGTCCCCCAGGCGGAGTTCCCGACGGAGGACGTCTACGGGAACGTCGGCCGCCCGGAACTGCGTCTCATCACGTGCGGCGGCCCCCGTACCGGCGACGGATACCGCGACAGCGTGATCGCGTTCGCCGCGCTGAGTTCCGCGCTGAATTCCTCGCGGAGTTCCTCAAGTCCCTGACCAGCCGGCCGGGTTACGGCCCGCCGACCGCCGCGCCGGCGGGCCCGGCCCGGACCCTCCGAGTGCCCCACGACCCTGGAGAGCGTTGAAACGGTCCCGTGAGAAGGCCGCGTCCGAGCTGTTCGCCGCCCTCTACCCGCGCCTCGCCGGCTGGTGCCGCCGCCTGGTCGACGACGACGAGACGGCCCACGAGATCGCCTCGGAGGCGTTCACCCGTCTGTGGGCACGCTGGACCTCCGTGGCGGAACCGCAGGGCTTCCTCTACGTCACCGCGGCCAACCTCGTACGGGACCACTGGCGCAAGCAGGAACGCGAACGCAGAGCCGTACGCCGTGCGGTCACCGAGGCGGCCGTCAGCCCGCAGCCGGAACAGGCCGACCCCTCCGTACGCCTGCTCGTGCAGTCGCTGCCCGAACGGCTCCGGGTGCCGATCCTGCTGCACTACTACGCTGACATGCCGATCCGGGAAGTGTCCGAACTGACCGGGCGCAAGGAAGGAACCGTCAAGGCCGACCTCCACGCGGCCCGCGAACTGCTCCGCGCCCACCTCAGGAGAAGCCTTGATCACACGACCTGACGACGGTCCGGACGCCGACCCCGACGACCCCCTCGCCGTCATCCTGCGGCCCGGCCCCGACTACCTCGGCGCGCCCCCCGGCCGCTATGAGGCGATCCGCCGCACCGCCTCCCGCCGCCGGCGGCTGCGCACCGCCGCGGGCGCCGGCACGGCCTGCGCCGTCGCCGCGCTCATCGCGCTGCCGCTGCACCTGGCGGCACCCGACGAGCCCACGTCTCCGACGGTCCCGCCCGTGCCCGGGCCCGCGAACAGCCCGCCGGCAACCACCGGTCCGCCGGCCACCCCGAGCCCGTCCGGGCCGTCCGACACCCCGTCCGGGCCGTCCAACACCCCGTCCGGCCCGTCCAACACCCCGTCGGGCCCGCCCGGCTCCGCGAGCCCCGGGCCGACCGAAAGGCAGCCGACGGGCAGCCCCGGCAGCCCGACCGCGCCCACACCCGGCGCCGCGTCGACGGATACCGCCGAGCCGTCCCACGTACCCTCGCCGATCCGGAGCGGCGGGACCGGCAGCTGAGCACCGGTCCCGCCGCGAAGCGGCACGCCTACGCCGCCAGCACCCGTTCCAGGGCGGCCAGCGCCGACCTCAGCTCGTCCGCCGTGATGGTCAGCGGCGGCGCGAGGCGGATCGTCGAGCCGTGGGTGTCCTTCACCAGGACACCCACCGCCAGCAGCCGTTCGCTGATCTCGCGGCCCGTGCCGACCGCCGGGTCCACGTCCACGCCCGCCCACAGTCCGCGGGCGCGGTGCCGCAGCACGCCGCGCCCGTCGAGGGCGGAAAGGCCCTCCGCCAGTACGGTGCCGAGCTCCCGCGCGCGCCGCTGGAACTCGCCCGTACGCAGCAGCCCGACCACCGCCGAACCGACCGCCGCCGCCAGCGGGTTGCCGCCGAACGTGGATCCGTGCTCGCCGGGCCGCAGCACGCTCATCACGTCGCGCCGCCCCACCACCGCCGAGACCGGCACGATGCCGCCGCCCAGGGCCTTGCCCAGCAGGAGCAGGTCCGGCAGCACGGACTCGTGGTCGACGGCGAGGGTGGTCCCGGTACGGCCCAGGCCCGACTGGATCTCGTCGGCGACGAACAGCACGCCCGCGCGCCGGGTGAGTTCGCGTACGCCCGCGAGATAGCCGTCGGCGGGGATGCGTACGCCCGCCTCGCCCTGGATCGGCTCGATCAGCACGGCCGCGGTCGTCTCGTCGATCGCCGCTTCGAGGGCGGCGAGGTCGTCGTACGGGACGGTGCGGAAGCCGGGCGTGAAGGGGCCGAAGCCGGTACGGGCCGACGGGTCGTCGGAGAAGCTGACGAGGGTGGTCGTACGGCCGTGGAAGTTGCCGCCCGCCACGACGATGGTCGCCTGGTCCGGGGCGACGCCCTTGACCTCGTACGCCCACTTCCTGGCGATCTTGACGGCGCTCTCCACTGCCTCGGCGCCCGTGTTCATCGGCAGCGCCATGTCGAGGCCGGTGAGCTCGCAGAGGCCCTCGGCGAAGCCCGCGAGGCGGTCGTTGTGGAAGGCGCGCGAGGTGAGGGTGACCTGCTCGAGCTGGTGCCGGGCCGCGTCGAGGAGGGCGGGGTGGCGGTGGCCGAAGTTCAGGGCGGAGTAGCCGGCCAGCAGGTCGAGATAGCGGCGGCCCTCCACGTCCTCGACCCAGGCGCCCTCCGCGTGTGCGACGACGACGGGCAGCGGGTGGTAGTTGTGCGCGACGGTCGCGCCCTCCGCCTGGATCAGCTCTGCGGAGCTGCGCGGGGAAGCCGTACGGGGTGCGGGCGCGGACGCGGACGCGGTGGCCCCCGGAACGGGGGAAATCGGTGCGGTCGTGGTCATGCGGAACGGACCTCCTGGGTGCAGCACTTGGCGCCGCCGCCGGCCTTGTGGAGTTCGGAGAGATCGACGGGCACGGGTACGTAGCCGTGTGCGGACAGCTGCTCGATCAGGGCCGTCGCCTGCGGCGCGACGACGACATTCCGGCCGTCGGACACGGAGTTGAGGCCGAAGGCCAGTGCGTCGTCGCGGGTCGCGACGACGGCGTCCGGGAACAGCTCGCGCAGCACCTCGCGGCTGCCGGGCGAGAACGCCCCGGGGTAGTAGGCGATGTTCTCGTCGTCCAGGGCGAACAGGGCCGTGTCCAGGTGGTAGAAGTACGGGTCGGTCAGCCGCAGGCTGACGGCGGGCACGCCGAGCAGCTCCTGCGCCTCCTGGTGTGCGGCGAGCGTGGTGCGGAATCCCGTACCGGCCAGCAGGAAGCGGCCGGCGGGCACCAGATCGCCCTCGCCCTCGCAGACCGACTCCGGCACGTGCACGTCGAAGCCGGCCGCCTTGAACCACGCCTGGAAGGCCGCCGCCTCGGGCTGCCGCTCGGTGGCGTGGAAGCACGCGCCGAGGACCCGGCCGCCGACGACGAGGGCGCCGTTCGCGGCGAACACCATGTCGGGCAGGTCCGGCACCGGCTCGACGGTCTCCACCGTGTGGCCGAGTTCGCGGTACGTGTCGGCCAGCCGCCGCCACTGGGCCAGGGCCAGGGCGCGGTCGACGCCTTCGTCCACTCGCATCCAGGGGTTGATGGCGTAGCGCACGTCGAAGTGCCGGGGTTCGCACAGGAGGTAGCGGCGCGGGCGTGCGGCGCGGGCAGTCGTCACCAGAGGGCGTCCTTTCGCCGGATGGGGGGATCACTCAACGGTAAGAACGCCGAGGTCACGCCCACAAGCAGCGGCGATTGCGCGTTCGCGCACGGATGTTGCGTCTTCGGCGGCCTCAGCGGCGCTTCTTTGCGTCGGATGTGTCCGGCGGCTCCGGTCCCTCCACCTCCGCTTCCACTTCCGCTTCCACCACCGCCTCCGCCGCGCCCGACGCCCCGTCCGCCCGCTCCGCGACGGCCTCCGCGCCGACGGCCCCCACCCCGGCCCCGGCGGGCAGCAGGTGGCTCAGCACGATGACGCTGTTCGTCCAGTGCACGAACGGCTCCGCCCTGATGCGTTCCAGCACCTCCTCGAAGTGCTCGATGTCCGCGGCCCGGATGTGCAGCAGCGCGTCGGCCCCGCCGGTGACCGTCATGGCGCCCACGACCTCGGGATACGTACGGGCCACCTCCGCCAGCCGGCGGGGCGGCGCCGCGCTCTCGCAGTGCACCTCGACATACGCCTCGGTGCGCCAGCCGATGGCGCTGGGCCGTACGAGAGTGGTGAACCCGGTGATCACCTCGGCCTCCCGCATCCGGTCCACCCGCCGCTTGACGGCGGCCGGTGACAGATCGACCTCCCGGCCGATCTCCACGAAGCTCGTCCTGGCGTTGGCCACGAGCGCCGAGAGGATCTTGCGGTCGATGTCGTCGAGGGTCACGCGCTGGTGCGTCATGTTGTAGTGGATACCTCTCTTCGCCTCACGTCCGCCAGAAGGAGCCCTGCGTATGCCGCTGAGCGTGCGGGAACTCGTCGCGCGCCGGGAGTTCGGGCTCACGGTGGCGGCGGGCGGGGCCGGGCTCGACCGGACCATCAGCTGGGTGCACGCGAGCGAGGTGCCCGACCCCACGCCGTGGCTGGAGGAGGGCTCGTTCGTGCTGGTCACCGGCATCGGGCACCCCGGCCCCGAGTCGGTGGCCGGAACGGCGCGGCGGCTCGCCGAGACCGGGGCGGCGGGCATCGGGATCGCCGTCGACCTCGTCTACGCCGAGGTGCCGTCCGAGGTCGTACGGGCCGGCGCGGAGACCGGGCTGCCGGTGCTGACCGTGCCGTACACGACCCCGTTCGTGGCGCTCGCCCAGGCCGTGGCGAGCCGCATCGCGACCGAGGAGCGCTCCGCGCTCCAGCGCGCCCTGCACGTCTACCCGCGGCTGACGGCCGCGGCGCTGGAGCGCGGCGCCGTCCCCGGCATCACGCGGGAGCTGGCGCGCGAGTACGGGGGCTGGGCGGCCGTCGTCGGGCCCGCGGACGAGGTGCTGGCCGTGGCGCCGGAGACCGCGGCGGCGGAGGCGGCGCGTACGGCGGCGGGGCTGACCTGGGCGGGCCAGTCGCTTTCCGTCATGGAGGCCGGGGGCCACCTCGTCGGCCACACGCTGGGAGCCGGGACCGTACGGGGGCGCCTGCTGCTGTGGCGCGGCACCCCCTTCGCCCGCCCCGACTACACCGTCGCCGCAGCCGCCGCCTCGCTCGTCACGTACGACCTCGAACAGCGCCGCAGAGCACGGGCCGAGGGCCACCGGGCGAGCGCCGAGGCGGTGCGCGAGGCGCTGGGGGACCGGGCGGACGCCGTGACGGCCGCCCGGCTGCTCGCCTCGTGGGGCCTCGACCCGCGGGACGTCACCGTGATCGTCCTCGGGGCGCCGCCCGCGGACGGGCTGCACGACACCCTCACCGACCACGAGCCGCCGGTGCTCGCCACGTACACCGACCGCGGCGAGGCCGTACTGCTGACCTCGCACCCCGCCGATGTGCTCGGGGCGCTCGGCGACCCCGGTTCGCCGCTCGCCCGCGCCTGCCCGGGGGCGGCCGGGGCGAGCGAGTCGGTGTCCGCCGAGGGCCTGGCGCAAGGGCTGCGCCAGGCCCGGCAGGCGCTCGCCATCGGGGCGCGCGAGGGGCGGCACGTCACGCTGATCCGCGACCTCGGCGCGATCGAGCTGCTGCTGGGGTCCGCGGAGCAGTCGGTGCCCGACCTGCTCCTCGACCGGCTGGTCGAGCCGCTCCGCCGGGCCGAGGAGGAACGGGGCGTGCCGCTGATCGCCACGGTCCGCGCGTTCCTCGACCACAACGGCTCGCTGGCGCAGGCCTCCGCCGAACTCGGCGTCCACCGGCACACCCTGCACCACCGCCTCGGCGTCGTACGCCAGGTCCTGGGCCGCGACCTGGACTCCGCGTACGTACGGCTCGAACTGGCCCTGGCCCTCCAGGCTCACGCGCTCCGGGAGGACGGCACGGGCTGAGCGGCCCGTACGGCCGGCTCTGTCGCCGTACCGTGCTCCGCCGCCCGGTCCGGCAGCTCCTCGAACTCCAGCCCGGCGACGGCCGGATCGGGCCGCGTGAGCAGGCTCAGGGGGACGAAGACGACGAGGGCGGCGGCCATGCCGTACATGACCGGCTCGTTGGCGTACAGCCCGGAGACCACCATGAACACGACGCACACCACCGAGCCGGCGAGCATCGAGCCGACCGCGGCGACCGTCGTGGACCGCCGCCAGAACAGCGCCCCGACGACGGGCACCAGCAGCGCCGCCGCCAGCAGGTCCGCGGCCAGCGTCACCGCGCCGACCACGCTGTCCACCGCGTACGAGACCGCCAGCGCGACGAGCCCGACGGCGAACAGGGCGATCCGGTTGGCCCGTACGCTGCTCAGCCGCCCGCCGCCCAGCGGCCGCAGCACGTCGTTGGTGAGGACGGTGGACGCCCCGATCAGCAGCCCGCTGGCGGTGGACATGGCCGCGGCCAGCGCGGCGGCCATCACCAGCCCGAACAGGCCGACCGGCAGGATGAGCGAGGCGGCACGGGCGTACGCGTCGTCGGGGTTGGCGAGTTGGGGCAGCAGGACGCGGGCGGCCGTGCCGATGAGGGCGCCGGCGAGACCGTACAGGGCGCAGTAGAGGCCGGAGACGACCGCGCCCCAGCGGGCGACCTTCTCGGAGCGCGCGGTGAGCAGCCGCTGCCAGTTCCCCTGGTCGATCATGAAGCCGAAGAAGAACAGCAGGAAGTACGCGCCGATCGTGCCCACACCGATGCCCGTGGGGGAGAAGAAGCTGCCGGGCAGCTCGTCGCGCATGGCGGACAGACCACCCGCCTTGTGCAGCGCCAGCGGCAGCAGCACGGCGAAGATCCCGAGGGTCTTGACGAGGAACTGCACCACGTCGGTGAGCGTGATCGACCACATGCCGCCGGCGACGCTGTACAGCATGATCGTGGCCCAGCCGATGAACGCGGCCGTGGTGGGCGAGACATCGAAGACGACCGTGAGCAGCGTGCCGATGCCGATGATCTGGCTGACGCCGACCATCAGCGTGTAGAAGACCACCACGAGAGAGCTCAGCAGGCCCGAACGCAGCCCGAAACGGCGGCTGATGGCGGCGGGCACGGTGTAGACGCCGCTGCGGAACAGCCGGCCCGCGAAGAACACGCCGATCGCGGCGATGCCGATCGCGAGCGACACGACGAGCATCATGCCGGAGATCCCGTACTGGTAGCCCAGGCTGACGCCGCCGACCGTCGACGCCGCGCCCAGCACGACGGTGCTCATGGCGGAGGTGTACATGAACGGGCCGAGGCGCCGCCCGGCGACCGTGAAGTCCTCGGATGTACGGCTGCGGCGCATACCCACGTAACCGGCGCCGACCATCAGCAGCAGATAGAGCACGATGATGAGTTTGTCGATCATGACCGCGCACCCGCGCCTTCGGGCCCAGGACCGGCCAGGCCGCCGTGTACGACGTAGTGGGCGACGAGGTAGGCCGCCAGGTTGGCGGTCTGGTCATTGAGATCGGTCAGCGGGTTGACCTCGGTGAGGACCAGTGCGTCGGTGTACGCCGCCAGGCGCTGCACCAGGTCGAGCGCCTGGAACGAGGTCAGCCCGCCCGGCTCGTGCGCGCCCGCGCCCGGGGCGTGCGCGGGGTCGACGCAGTCGATGTCGAAGGCCAGCAACACCGCGTCCGCGGCGGCGACATGGGCCAGTACGTCGGCGGCGACGGCCTCGGAACCGCGCCGGTGGATCTCGGCCGCCGGGATGTTGCGCAGGCCCGCCTTCTCGCGGAAGGCCAGCGACGAGGGGAAGTTGAAGTGACGTGAGGCCAGCTGGACGCTCGCGGCCACATCGACGTTCACCAGCTCGCTCGCCCTGCGCATCCCCGACGAATGGCTGTGGCTGCCCTGCTGCTCGCTGTGGTCCAGCAGGTCGAGATGGGCGTCCAGATGGATGACGGCGACCGTCCCCTCGGTGGTCTCGGCGAGGCCGCGGGCCACGGGATACAGCAGGCAGTCGTCACCGCCGAGCAGCACCGGCGTACGCCCGGCGGCGAGCACGTCCCGTACGCCCTCGGCGGCCCCGGCGAGCGTGGCCTCCAGATCGTGCGCGACGGTGCGTACGTCCCCGGCGTCCGCCAGCAGGTCCTCGGGGAAGGGGTGCAGCGCGGCGTGGTCGAGGCAGTACACCTGCCCGTCCTCGCGCCGCTGGAGTATCCACTTCATCGCGGCCCGTATCCGCTCGGGCGCGTAGCGGCTGCCGGGCCAGCCGAGGGTGGCGGCGCCGTCGTACGGGGCGCCGAGCAGGGTGAAGCGGCGGTCGGTGCGGGGACGGAGGGGGCGGGCGTTCATGGGACTCCTCGCGCGCTCGGGGCATGCGGGCCGCACTGCTTCGCCACTGCGCGAAGGCCGCCGAACACGCTTCATCGGGTGGCGCCCCATGCTCCACGCCGCACCCTCTCCCACCCCCCGGCCCGAATGTCGAACGCCGACCCGCACCACTGGCCCACCTGGCGATCGACGCGACCGCCGGCCGGGCGCGGCGGGGCCTTCCCCGCTGCGGGAAGGCAGGGGGAAGGCCGGGCGACCGTCGGTCAGTCCGTCGCCGTCACCGTGAAGGCGGCCTCCACCGTCTGGTGGAGGGTGGCGCCCGACGCGTCCGTCGCGGAGACGCGCAGGGCCACGTCCTTGCCCGCGGCGGGGGCCGGGGTCTGCCATTCGGCGTGGTAGCGGCCGTCGCCGCGGGCGGTGGTGGTCGCCTCCGTCCAGGAATCGCCCGCGTCGAACGAGACCTCCACGGTGGCCCCGGTGACGGCCGGGGGATCCGCCGTGCCGGGGGCGTGGCCGAAGGTGACGTCGAGGGTGTTCCCGCCGACCGGCACGGTGCCGTCCGGGGCGGCGCCCGCTTCGTACGCCGCGGTGATCAGCGGGAGCGCGGCGCAGCCCTCGGCGGTGTCCACCTCGCCGTCCGCGCGGTAGCAGCGCCAGCTCTCCGGCACGGTGCCCTTGGCCGGGCGGCCCGAGTCGAAGGTCCACTCGGTGTGGGTGACGAGCGACTGGCGGGTGGAGGTGCCGGTCCTGGTCTGGTCGTAGACCAGCTTGTACGGGGCCTCGCCCTCCGGCACGGTGAGGAGGGTCCCGAGCACGTTCTGCCGGTCCTCGAGGACGGTGTCGCCCGAGGTCAGTACGAGGTGCGAGGAGCGTACGTCGTCGGCCAGCCAGGAGTAGTGCCCGTCGGAGTCCGTGATCTCGGAGAGCAGCACGGACAGGTCGTCGCCCCTGCGGCAGCTGGTGCACACCCAGTCCGCGTCCGCGGCGGCGTCCGGGGCGGGGCGCTTCAGCCCCGGCGGGAGCGGGCCGCGCAGCCAGTCGACCGGGGTGGTGGTGCCGGGCCGTACGGTGCGCGGCTCGGACGCGTAGCGGTTGGTGTCGACCTTCAGCGCGTCGGTGTACGTCAGGCCGGGTGAGCCGCCCACGTACTCGGTGCGCTCGGCCGGTGCCGAGACGTCGTGGTAGACGCCGCCGGCGCTGTCCTCGTACGGGAGGTGCAGCAGCCGTGCGCTGCCCTCGGTGCGGCCGGGCTTGTCGCTGTGGTACCGGAGTTCGAGGGTGGCGATCTGGTCGTCGGTCGCCTCGTACTCCTGGTCCTCGGCGATGCCTTCGGCGTTGTCGAACTTGAGGTCGTACCCGTAGGGCTCGGGCGCGGAGGCGGGCGCCTCGCCGTGGTACTGGACGTTGAAGTGCAGGCCGCCCGTGCCGGGGGCGCCGGTGGGCTGGACGTAGAGCGGATAGTCCGGGCGGGCGGCGCCGAAGGAAGTCACCAGGGCGGCGGCGCCCTTGGCGTCGTCGCGGCGGTAGTTGAGGACGATCTCGCTGGTGTGGGCCTCGCGCGGGGTCTTCACCGCGACGCGCCGGTCCGCCTGCGCGAGGTCGATGGCGGCATCCGTCCCGCCGTCGCCCTCGGGGACGGTGAAGTCGACGCTCGCCAGCCGCGCGGCGACCGAGCCGCCCGCGTCGTCGTACTCCTGGAAGACGCCGAACGCGGTGTAGTGGCCGGGCGGGACGTTGGCCTCGGCCACGCCGTTCTCGACGGGCAGGTCGGTGTTGCGGAAGACGGTGGAGTCGTCCACGTTGACCAGGCTCAGCGTCCCGGAGGGAACGGGTGCGCCGTCCGCGCCGGTGACGGTGACGCGGGCGAGGGGGTCGGCGGCGCGGGGCGCCGCGGCCGTACGGGGGCCGGGCGTACGGGAGTCGGCCGTACGCGGGCCCGAACGCGCCGCGTCCGTACGGGAGTCGGCGGGCGCGTCGAGGCCGACGGAGGTGACGCCGCCGAACAGCGTTCCGCCGCCCGTGCCGCCGTGTGCCGCGTCCGCCGCGGCCTGCTTCGCCAGGGCCGCGCCGAACGCTGGCCCGGGGCGCGGCGCGCTGCCGCCCTCGGCGCGTATCGGCGTGGTGGTCAGACCCGCGCGTACGAGTGCGGAGACGTTGAACAGGGCCGGGTCGAGGGCGCGTCCGAGGTACGGGAGCGCGTCCGCCGGGATGACGTACGCGTCGCCGTCCTCGTACCGCGTCACGAACCGGCCGTCGCCGTCCGCCCGTTCGCCGGTACGGTCGCCCGCCCGCGGGTCGAACGCCACGCCGGGCCGGTCCCCGTCGCCGAGGAGGGTCACCCGGTCACCGGTGACCAGCGTGACCGTACGGGCGGCGGTGGAGGCCGTACGGGCCGTGGGGTCGGCGGCGGCCCGCTCCCCGGCGTCGGCGGGTGCGGGCGTGGGCGGCGCGGCGGCGGCGGCGCCCGGGGTGGCGGCGGGCGCGGTACCCAGCGCGAGGGCGAGCGCGAGAGCGGCGACGCCCAGGGCCGCGGCGGGTCTGGCCGTGCGTGCGGTGGGGGGTGGTTGCCACATGCCGGAGTCCTCTCGATTCAGGGCGGAATGCGATGGGCCGGTCCCGGTTGAGCCGTGTCGGTTCCCGCGGCGGCATCCACGGCGACTCCGACAGCAACTGACAGAAACCGACACGCCTGGAAGCTCCCACCGCCGCGCACACCCGTCCAGGCCTAGACCAAAGAAAGCCGCGGCGTCACCGTACGTGGCCGAAAAGGAACCTTGAGTTCGGGGCTCTGCTCACGTGAGCAAAAAAATGCGCACCCGTTGCTAGTGGCTTGATTTCGGCCCTACTGTCCGTCGCCAAGGCCACTTCTGGAGGTCCATATGCGTATGAAGCGCATTTTCAGCACCGCTGTCGCCATATCCGTCCCCTTGGCGCTCGCGGCGTGCTCCGTGTCGACCACACCCGGCGGCGACTCCGGTGAGCGCAAGAAGTCCGATGGCTCGCTGACCATCGGCTTCAGCCAGGCCACGCAGCAGTCGCCCTTCTACGTGCAGCTGCACTCGGGAGTCGAGAAGGCCGCCAAGAAGGCCGGGGCCAAGCTCTATTTCGCCGACGCGGGCGGCGAGGTGACCCAGCAGAACGACGACATCCAGGACCTCATCACCCGCGACGTCGACGTGCTGCTGGTCAACCCCGTGGACCCGAAGGGCGCCAAGGCCGGGATGGCAGCCGCCGAGTCGGCGGGCGTGCCCGTGGTGACCGTCGACCGTCCGGTGCCGTCGGGAGCCGACGCGCACGTGGGCCGCGACAACAAGAAGATGGGCACGCTCGTGGGCGAGATGGTCGCCGAGCAGCTCGGTGCCAAGGGCGGCAAGATCATCGAGATCAAGGGCGACGCCGGCGGCGCGGTGGCCCGCGACCGCAGCCAGGGCTTCCACAAGGCCGTCGAGGGCAAGCCGGGAATCAAGATCGTGGCCGGCCCGTACTGCGACTACATCCGGTCCAAGGCCGTCACCGCCATGCAGGACCTGCTGCAGACCAACCCGGACGCCAAGGTCGTCTACGCGCACAACGACGACATGGCGCTCGGCGCCCTCCAGGTGCTCAAGGAGAACGGCCGTACGGACGTGAAGGTCGCCGGAGTCGACGGGCTGATGGAGGCCGTCAAGGCGATCGACAAGGGCGGCCCGTACGTCGCCACCGCCCTCAACGACCCGATCTCGCTCGGCAGTACGGCCGTCAAGACCGCCACGGACGTCGCGCGCGGCAAGAAGGTCAACGGCAACGTCGACGCCGGGACCGAGCCCGTCGACCAGGGCAACGCCGGGGAGTTCACCGGCTCGACCACGTTCGCGCCCGCGAGCAAGCCGTGACCGCACGGCCGCGCGGCCAGGCCGGCGGCCCGAACCCCCGCCGGCGCAGGAAAGAAACGGAAGAAGAGGACACGATGACGCCGAAGACCATGCGAGCCGCCGTGCTGCACGCGCCGGGTGACATCCGGCTCGAGCAGGTGCCGGTGCCGGAACCCGGCCCCCGCGAGGTGCTGGTGGCCGTCGCCGCCTGCGGCGTCTGCGGTTCCGACATTCCGCGGATGCTCCAGCCCGGTGTCGCGTACGACCTGCCGCTGATCTGCGGACACGAGTTCTCCGGCCACGTACGGGCGCTGGGCTCCGAGGTCGCCGCGGCCGGCACGGTCGCGGTCGGCGACCTGGTGGCCGTACCGCCGCTGGTGCCGTGCCGGCACTGCGCGTCCTGCGTACGGGGCGAGTTCAGCCTCTGCGAGGACTACGACTACTTCGGCAGCCGGCGGCCCGGCGCGTACGCCGAGTACGTGGCGGTGCCCGAGGGCAACCTGCTGGTGCTGCCCGCCGACCTGGACCCGCGGGCGGCCGCGATGCTCGACCCCGCAGCCATCGCCCTGCACGCCATCTGGCGTACGAAGCTGCGCGCCGGCCACCGCGTCGCCGTGATCGGCGCCGGTCCGATCGGGCTGTTCGCCATCCAGTGGGCGCTGCTCCAGGGCGCGAGCGAAGTGCTGTCGGTCGATGTGAGCGAGCAGAAGGCGGCCATGGCGCTGGAGGCCGGTGCCACCCACACCGCCACCAGCCCCGAGCAGGCTCGCGGGCTGGCGGGCGCCGGCTACGACGTGGTCATCGAGTCCGCGGGCGCGCCCGCCACCGCCGACCAGGCCGTGACACTGGCCGCCCGGCACGGCCACGCCGTCTTCATCGGCATCCCGCACGATCCGGTGCAGCTGCCGAAGAAGACGTTCAGCACGTTCCTCCGCCGCGAGGTCACTCTCTACGGCGCCTGGAACTCGTTCTCCGCCCCCTTCCCCGGGGACGAGTGGCGCGTGGCGGTGCGCGCCATGTCCGAGGGGAGGCTCCAGTGGAAGTTCATGATCACGCACGAGCTGGGCCTCGAGGACGTGGCTGGCACCATGCGGCAGCTCGGTGAGCGGTCCGTGTTCAGCTCCAAGGTGCTCTTCCTGCCGAACGGAGACCGCCCATGACCGCCCTCCTGGCCATCGACCTCGGTACGGAAAGCGCGCGCGTCGCCGTGTACGCGCCGGACGGCCGCACGCTCGGCCAGGGCGAGAGCGGGTACCCGATCTCGTTCCCCCGCCCCGGCTGGGCCGAGCAGGACCCCGAGGACTGGTGGCGTGCCGTGGTGGCCGCGACCAGGGGCGCGCTCGCCGAAGCGGGCGGGCCCGCCGTCGCAGGCGTCGCCGTGGCCACCACCGCCTCCACCGTCGCGGTGCTCGACGGCGCGGGCCGCCCGCTGCGCCCCGCGCTGCTCTGGATGGACAGCCGCGCGGCGGCGGAGTCGGCGGCCACCGCCGAGGTCGAGCACCCCGTACTCGCCTACGCGGGTGGCTCCGACGCCGTCGAATGGCTCGTACCGAAGGCCATGTGGCTAGCCGGGAACGAGCCGGAGAACTACCGCGCCGCCCGGCACATCACCGAGGCCGTCGACTATCTCGTCTGGCGGCTGACCGGCGAGTGGACCGGCTCGCAGATGAACGCCGTCTGCAAGTGGAACTACGACCCGCTCGGCGCAGGCCTCCCCGACGACCTCTACGAGCGGTTCGGCGTCCCCGGCCTGCGCGACAAGCTGCCCGAACGCATCGTCCCCGTGGGCGAGCCGGTCGCGCCGCTCAGCGCCGAGGCACGCGGTGAACTGGGCATCGCCGGACCCGCGCTGGTCGCCGCCGGAGGCATCGACGCCCATCTGTCGCTGCTCGCCATCGGCGGCGCCCGTACGGGCCGGGTGTCCGTGGTCTCGGGTACGTCCACCGCGTTCGTCACGGAGATCGAGGACCCGGTGTACCCGCGGACGGTCTGGGGCCCGTACCCCGAGGCGCTGAACCCCGGCCGCTGGCTCGTCGAGGGGGGCCAGGTCAGCTCCGGCTCCGTACTGAAGTGGGCCGGCGAACAGCTGCTCGGCCGCCCCCGCGCCGAACTGCCCGCCCTGATCAAGGACGCGGCGGAGCTGCCGCCGCGCGAGCACGGACTGCTGGTCCTGGACTACTTCATGGGCAACCGCACCCCGCTCCGTGACCCGCGGCTGCGCGGCGCCGTACTCGGCCTGACCCTCGGCACCCGCCCCGAGGAGGTGTACCGCGCGGCGGCCGAGGGCGTCGCGTACGGCACCCGGCAGGTGCTGGAGTCCTTCGTCGACGGGGGAGTGCCCGTCGAGGAGGTGTACGTGTCCGGCGGCATCCGGCACAACCCGCTGTGGCTGCGTACGACCGCCGACGTGCTCGGCCGCCCGCTGCGGCTGGTCGAGGGCGACAACCTGACGCTCCGCGCGTGCGCGGTGATCGCGGCGGCCGGCGCCGGCCAGGCCGGTTCGCTCGCCGAGGCCGCCGCCGGGTTCGCCCCCGACGTACGCGTCGTCGAGCCGGACGAGGCCCACCACCGGGTCTACGAGCAGGGTTACGCCGACTACCGCGCCGCGACCGCCGCCACCCGCGAGGTCGCGCACCGGCTCAGCGCACCCGTCCAGTAAGGAGCGAGATGCATCCCACCGAGGACGAGGCCCTCCTCTACCAGGTCGCCTCCATGTACTACGAGCAGGAGCTGACGCAGGAGCAGATCGGCGAGACGCTGCACTTCACCCGCTGGAAGGTCGGCCGGCTGCTGGCCGACGCGCGGAAGGCCGGACTCGTACGGATACAGGTCGTCCACCCCAAGTCCCGCGTGCGCGGCCTCGAGGAGCGCCTCCAGGACGCCACCGGTCTGCGCGACGCCGTGGTGGTGGCGCGGGGCCGCACCGAGGACGAGGAGGAGCTGCGGGCCCGCGTCGCCGAGGCCGGAGCCGACTACCTCGCCCGGCTGAGCCCCTCACCCCGGCTGCTCGGCGTCTCCTGGGGCCGCACCATGGACCTGCTCGCCCGCAGCCTCAGCTCCGGATGGGCCCACGGAGTGCACGTCGTGCAGATCAACGGCGGCCTCACCCGGTCCCACACCCCCAGCTCCGCGCAGGACTTGGCGAGCCGCATCGCCCACCTCGGCGAGGGCACCCTGTCCGTGCTGCCCGCCCCGTCCATCGTGGAGCAGGAGACGACCCGGCGCGCCCTGGAGCAGGACAGCGCGGTCGGCGACGTGCTCGCGCAGGCCGCCGAGGCGGACACCGTCCTGTTCAGCCCCGGCGCCATCGGCAGCGACTCCGTGCTGGTCGGTTCCGGCTACCTCGGCGCCGGCGAACTCAAGGAGCTCGCCGACGCGGGCGCCGTCGGGGACGTCGTCGGCCGCTTCATCGACGCTCGCGGGGGGATCGTCGACAAGCGGCTGGACGACCGTACGCTCGGCCTGCCGCTGGACGCCCTGCGCAGCCGCCCGGTGTCCGTGGCGGTCGTCTCCGGCACCGCCAAGCACGCCGTGTGCGCGGCCGTCGTCTCCAGCGGCCTGTGCAACACGCTCGTCACCGACGACCACACCGCGTCCCACCTGCTCGACCCCGCCTCCTGCGACGAGCTGCGCGCGGGAAGGGGGCGGGCATGAGCGCGGACACGGGCCGCGGAGGCGGGGGAGTGCCGCGCCTCAGCATGCGCGGGATCGTCAAGCGCTTCCCCGGCACCCTCGCCAACGACCACGCCGAGCTGACCGTCCGCCCCGGCGAGACCCACTGCCTGCTCGGTGAGAACGGCGCCGGCAAGAGCACGCTGATGAAGATCCTCGCCGGGTCCATACGCCCGGACGAGGGCGAGATACGCCTCGACGGCGAGCCCGTCCGCCTCGGGGACCCGCAGGCCGGCATGGCCGCCGGCATCGCGGTCATCTACCAGGAGCTCGACCTCATCCCCGATCTCACCGTCGCGCAGAACCTCCTGCTCGGACACGCGCCCGCGTACGGCCCGTTCGTACGGAAGAAGCGCCGCGCCGAGCTCGCCCGCGCCGCCGTCGAACGGGTCGGCAGCGACTTCCCGGTCACCACACCCGTACGGGACCTGCCGATCGCCGCACAGCAGCTCACCGCGATCGCCAAGGCGCTCACCATGGACGCGCGCGTCATCGTCATGGACGAGCCCTCCGCCACGCTCGGCGAGAGCGACCTGCACAAGGTGTTCGACGTGATCCGCTCGCTCACCGCCGAGGGCCGCTCCGTCATCTACATCACGCACCGCATGGACGAGGTGACGGAGATCGGCGACCGCGCCACCGTGATGCGCGACGGGCGCTCGATCGGCGTGTACGACCTCGCCACCACCGGCGCCGACGAACTGGTCGCCGCCATGATCGGCGAGTCGCGCGAACTCGTGCACCCCACCGGCCGGCCACGCCCCGAAGGCCCCCCGCTGCTGGAGATCCGGCGGGTGCACAGCCCCGGGCTGATCGACGTCCGCGGCATCGACGTACGGGCCGGGGAGATCGCCGGGCTCGCCGGACTGGGCGGGGCCGGCCGTACGACCCTGCTCAGGGCGCTGTTCGGGGACACCAGGGCGGCGGTGTCAGCGCGGCTCGACGGCGCCGAACTCCGTACGGGCAGCCCCGCCGCGGCCGTACGCGCCGGGCTCGCGCTCGTACCCGAGAGCCGCAAGGAGCAGGGGCTGATGCTCGGCCTGTCCGTCACCCGCAACGCCGCCATCACCGCACACGGCCGGCCGCCCTGGCTCCGCCCCCGCGCCACCGGACGCAGCCGCGGCACACCCGTACTCGCCGACCTGGGCGTCCGGTACGCCTCCGCCGACCAGCCGGTGGGGAAGCTGTCGGGCGGCAACCAGCAGAAGGTCGTCCTCGCCAAGTGGATCGCCAAGGGCGGCGTACGGGTCCTGCTCCTCGACGAGCCCACCCGCGGCCTCGACGTCGGAGCGAAGGCCGACCTGTACCGCCAGGTGCGCCAACTCGCCGACCAGGGCGTGGCCGTGCTGCTCGCCAGCAGCGAGCTGAACGAGCTGACCGCCAACGCCGACCGCGTATGGGTGCTCCACGAAGGACGCAACGCGGCCTGCTACGACCCGCGTACGACCGACGAGCACACCATCGCGCACACCGTCATCACCGGAGAGACCCACCGGACCCGCCGGACACCCGCCAACGGAGCCGCATCATGACCACGACCTCCACGGGAGCAGAGCCGGTCGCTGCTGCCGCCGCCGACACCCGACGGCGCCGGCCGCGGGGCGCGGACCTCATCGTCAAGTTCAACCTGGTGCTCGTCTTCCTCGCGCTGTGCACCGTGGCGAGCTTCCTCGCCCCGGAGTTCCTGACGACGCGCAACATGTCGAACCTGTTCCAGCAGTCGGCACTGACCGGCATCGTAGCCATCGGGATGACCATGGTCATCCTCACCGCCGGCATCGACCTGTCGGTCGGCAGCGTCGCCGCCTTCGGCGGGATGACCGTCGCCCTGCTCATCGACAAGGACGTCCACTTCGTCCTGGCCATAGCCGCCAGCCTGGCCGCGGGCGCCGCGTTCGGGGCGGTGATGGGCGGGCTGTCGGCGTATCTGTCGCTGCCCGCGTTCATGACGACCCTCGCCGGGCTCACCGCCATCCGCGGACTCACGTACCTCCTCTCGGACGGCGAACCGGTCGGCGGCAGCAGCCCCGAGGCGTTCCGGCTCCTCGGCGGCGGCTTCATCGGCTACGTGCCGATCGTCGGCCTGATCTTCGTCGGCGTCGCCATCGCGGCGGCCCTGGTGCTGCGCGGCACGACGTTCGGCGAGTACATCTACGCCGTCGGCAGCAACAAGGAGGCCGCGCGGCTCTCCGGGCTGCCCGTACGGGGTGTGATCACCGCCGTCTTCGTCATCTCCGGCGCCCTGTCCGCCCTGGCCGGCGTGCTGCTGACCTCCCGGCTCACCATCGGGCAGCCCACCGCGTTCAACGGGCTCGAACTCGACGCCATCGCGGCCGTCGTCCTCGGCGGCACCAACCTGTTCGGCGGGCGCGGCGGCGTCATGGGCACGTTCGTGGCGATCCTGCTGCTGTCCGTCCTGCGCAACCTGTGCAATCTCATGGGCCTCGGCTCGTTCTTCCAGATGGTCGTCACCGGACTGATCCTGGTCGTCGCGCTGATCCTCAACATGCTGATGGAGAAGCGGGGTTCCCGTGCCTGACGACAACACCGCGACCCCGGCACCCGCCGTGGACGCCTCCCTCAGCAACGCGTCGCTGCGCGCCGCCCTGCACGGCCTCCCCGGCGTCGACGAGGTGGGGGCGCGCGCCCGCGCCGCCGGCCTGGCCACCCGCTCCATCAAGACCACCGCCAAGGCGCAGGGCATCGACCTGGCCATCCGCATGGTCGACCTGACGACGCTGGAGGGCGCCGACACCCCCGGCAAGGTACGGGCGCTGGCCGCGAAGGCCCGGCGGCCCGACCCGGCCGACCGCTCCGTGCCGCACGCCGCCGCCGTCTGCGTCTACCCCGACCTGGTCGGCGTCGCCGTACGCGCCCTGCGCGGCAGCGGCGTCGGCGTCGCCTCGGTCGCCACGGCCTTCCCCGCAGGCCGGGCGCCGCTCGAAGTGAAGCTCCTCGACACCCGCCAGGCCGTCGCCGACGGCGCCGACGAGATCGACATGGTGATCGACCGCGGCGCCTTCCTGGCCGGCGACTACCGCAAGGTCCACGACGAGATCGCGGCGGTCAAGGAGGCGTGCGCGCGGCCCGGGGGCGGCGCCGCCCACCTCAAGGTGATCCTGGAGACCGGCGAGCTGGAGACGTACGACAACGTCCGCCGCGCCTCCTGGCTCGCGATGCGGGCCGGCGCCGACTTCATCAAGACCTCCACGGGCAAGGTCGCGCCCGCCGCGACGCTGCCCGTCACCCTGGTCATGCTGGAGGCCGTACGCGACTTCCGCGCCGCGACCGGCCGCCAGGTCGGCGTCAAACCCGCGGGCGGCATCCGTACGGCCAAGGACGCGCTCCGCCTCCTGGTGCTGGTCAACGAGACCGCAGGGCCGGACTGGCTCGATCCGGCGTGGTTCCGGATCGGTGCCTCCAGCCTGCTCAACGACCTGCTGATGCAGCGCACCAGGCTCACGACCGGAACCTACTCCGGCCCCGACTACTACACCCTGGACTGAGCGCATGCCCGACCAGAACCCCTTCACGTACGCGCCCGCGCCCGAATCACGGGCCGTGGTCTCGCTGCGGCCCGCGTACGGGCTGTTCATCGACGGCGAGTTCACCGAACCGGCCGAGCAGACGCTGACCACCCTCAACCCGGCCGACGAACAGCCCCTGGCCGAGGTGTCCGTGGCCGGCGACGCGGACGTGGACCGCGCCGTCGCCGCCGCCCGCCGCGCGTACGACGGCCGGTGGTCCCGTACGACCGGCACCGAACGCGGGAAGTACCTGTTCCGCATCAGCCGGATCATCCAGGAGCGCGCACGCGAGATCGCCGTGCTGGAGTCCCTCGACAACGGCAAGCCGATCAGGGAGACCCGGGACTTCGACATCCCGCAGGCCGCCGCGCACTTCTTCTACTACGCGGGCTGGGCCGACAAGCTCGCCCACGGCGTCCGCGGGCCGCACCCGGCGGACGGCACAGGCAGCGGCACCGGCAGCGGCCCGTACCCGCGGCCGCTGGGCGTCGCCGCACAGATCATCCCGTGGAACTTCCCGCTCCTGATGCTCGCCTGGAAGATCGCCCCCGCGCTCGCCGCCGGCAACACCGTCGTCCTGAAGCCGGCCGAGACCACACCGCTCACCGCGCTCCTGTTCGCCGAGATCTGCCAGGAGGCCGAACTGCCCCCGGGTGTCGTCAACATCGTCACCGGAGCCTCCGGCACCGGTCGCGCCCTCGTCGCCCACCCCGGCACCGACAAGGTCGCCTTCACCGGGTCCACCGACGTCGGCCGCGAGATCGCCCGCGCCGTCGCGGGCACGCCCAGGAAGCTCACCCTCGAACTCGGCGGCAAGGGCGCCAACATCGTCTACGACGACGCCGCCCTCGACCAGGCCGTCGAGGGGATCGTGAGCGGCATCTTCTTCAACCAGGGGCAGGTGTGTTGCGCCGGCTCGCGGCTGCTGGTCCAGGAGTCCGTCGCGGACGACGTCCTGCACCGGCTCCGCGAACGCGTCTCCCGGCTGCGGCTCGGCGACCCCCTCGACAAGAACACCGACGTCGGCGCCATCAACTCCGCCGCACAGCTCGCCCGTATCCGCGCGCTCGCCCAGACCGGCCGCGACGAGGGCGGCGAGGCGTGGTCCCCCGACTGCGAACTCCCCGCCCGCGGCTACTGGTTCGCGCCGACCGTCTTCACCGGAGTGACCCAGGCGCACCGCATCGCCCGCGAGGAGATCTTCGGCCCCGTGCTGTCCGTCCTCACCTTCCGCACCCCGCAGGAGGCGGTCGAGAAGGCGAACAACACGCCGTACGGACTCTCCGCCGGCGTCTGGACGGAGAAGGGCAGCCGGATGCTGTGGACCGCCAGCCGGCTGCGCGCCGGCGTGATCTGGTCCAACACCTTCAACAACTTCGACCCCGCCAGCCCCTTCGGCGGCTATCGCGAGTCCGGCTACGGACGCGAGGGCGGACGCCACGGCCTGGAGGCATACCTCGATGTCTGAGATATCCGAGCAGAAGTCCGAGCAGAAGTCCGAGCAGAAGTCCGAGCAGAAGTCCGAGCAGAAGTCCGAGCAGAAGTCCGGGCAGAAGTCCGGGCAGAAGTCCGGGCACGGCGGCAGCACGCCCCAACCCCCGCCCGCGCCCGTACGGCTGGCGGTCCGCAAGACGTACAAGCTGTACGTGGGCGGCGCGTTCCCTCGATCCGAGTCGGGCAGGAGCTATCCCGTGACCACAGCCGACGGCGCCCCGCTCGCCAACGCCGCGCTCGCCTCCCGCAAGGACGCCCGCGACGCCGTCGTCGCGGCCCGGCGGGCCTTCGGGCCGTGGGCGGCCCGCAGCGCGTACAACCGGGGGCAGATCCTCTACCGCGTGGCCGAGATGATCGAGGGCCGCCGCGGCCAGTTCGTACGGGAGACCGCCGACGCCCAGGGCCTCGACCGCGCCGCGGCCGAGGACGTGGTCGCGGCGGCCGTCGACCGGTGGGTGTACTACGCGGGCTGGACGGACAAGATCGCCCAGGTCGTGGGCGGCGCCAACGCCGTATCGGGGCCGTACGACAACCATTCCGTGCCGGAGCCCACCGGCGTCGTCGCCGTCCTCGCCCCCGCCGGCTCCCCGCTGCTGGGGCTCGTGTCGGTCCTCGCCCCGGTCGTCGCCTCCGGCAACACGGCCGTGGTGGTCGCCGCCGAGCACGCCCCCCTGCCCGCCGTCACGCTGGCGGAGGCCCTCGCCACCTCCGATCTGCCCGGCGGCGTCGTCAACATCCTCAGCGGCCGGCTCTCCGAACTCGCCCCGCCCCTCGCCTCGCACGCGGACGTCAACGCCCTGGACCTGGCCGGCGCGGGGGAGTCGGCCACCGAACTGGAGCGGGCCGCGGCGGCCACGCTCAAGCGCGTCCTGCGGCCCCAGCCCTCGCCCGACTGGGCGGCGCTCCCCGGGCTCGCCCGCGTCACCCCGTTCCTGGAGACGAAGACGTACTGGCACCCGGTCGGGACGTAAGCGGACATCGCGCTTCCCGTACGCCGGCCTGTCCCCCGTGAGAGCTACACACAGGTGCCCCCGGACTGGTGACGATTCCGCTCCGCCCGATCCGTAGCGTTCGGCGGACCGCGGCGCTCCGGCCGCGGAACCTGGCGGAGGAGTCTTGATGAGGCTGGTATGGCAGCTCTTGGCCGTTGCGGCGGTCGCTTTCGTGGGCGGCCAGGGTGTCGCCGCGGTGGAGGGGAACCCGTGGGTCACGTTCGCGCTCGGCGTCCCCACGGCCGTGCTGTCGGTGCTCGTCTACGCCTGGGTGGTGGGGCGGACCGAGCACCGCCCGGTCACGGAACTGGCCCGGGACGGCGCCGAGTCCGCGCTCGGCCGGGGCGCGCTCATCGGCGCCGGCGGGTTCGGTTTCGTCATCGCGAACATCGCCTTCCTCGGGGACTACGAAGTCGACGGCCTCGGCTCACCGTCGGGCGCGGTGGGGCTGCTCGGCTTCATGGCGGCCGCCGCCGTGACGGAGGAACTGCTGTACCGCGGCGTGCTGTTCCGGATCATCGAGGGATGGACCGGCACGTGGATCGCGCTGTCCCTGACCGGCACGCTGTTCGGCATGTCCCACCTCCTCAACCCGAACGCCAGCCTGTGGGGCGCCATCGCCATCGCGATCGAGGCCGGCGGCATGCTCGGCGCCGCGTACGTCGCCACCCGCAGCCTGTGGCTGCCGATCGGCCTGCACTTCGGCTGGAACTTCGCCGCGGGCGGCATCTTCAGCACCGAGGTCTCCGGCAACGAGACCCCGGAGGGCCTGCTGGAGTCCACCACCTCGGGCCCGGCAGCGGTCACCGGCGGCGACTTCGGCCCGGAAGGCAGCCTGTACTCGGTGCTGTTCGGCCTGCTGGCGACGGTCGGGTTCATGTGGCTGGCCCGCAGGCGCGGTTACGTGGTGCCCCGCCGCCGCGCCGACCGTGTGGACGCCACGACTAAGATTCCCCAGTGAGCACTCTTCGCCGGATTCCGGAGCTGTGGCAGCGGATCCCGGTCCTGTGGCGCCGGTTCGACACCGCCGTCGGGTACGCCGTCGCGCTGGTGCTCTCCGTAGGCTCGCTGCTGCCCGTGTTCCAGAGCCAGGGGACGATGCTCGGCGGCGTACCGCACCGCCCCTTCGACGCGCTGGCCATCGCGGCCGTCGCCCTCCAAGGGCTCCCGATCGCCGTGTGCCGGCGGTGGCCGGTCATCTGCCTCGTCCTGGTGTCGGCCGGCTTCGCCGTCGACCAGCTCCGCGGCTACCACTCGTTCGCGGGCACCGCGCTGCCCATCGCACTGGTCGCGGTGGGGGCCAAGCTGGAACGGCACCGGCGCCTTACCGCGCTCCTGCTCACCGTGGCGTACGTGCCCCTGGTGGCCGCGCTCCTGCACCTCGGTTCGGGCGAGTCCGCGGGCGGGTTCGTCACGTTCTATCTGGCGACGTGCCTCGCGTGGGGCATCGGCACGTGGCTGCGCTCCAACCGGGCCGCCGAGGCCGACCGCCGCCGCCGCGTCGCCGAGGACACCCGTACGGCCGAACGCGCCCGCATCGCCCGCGAGTTGCACGACGTCGTGACCCACCACGTGACGGCGATGGTCGTACAGGCCGAAGCGGCCCGCTATCTGACCGCCGCGCCCGACCGCCTCGACCAGACCCTGACCACGGTCACCGACACCGGCCGGCGCGCCATCACCGACCTGCGGCACCTGCTCGACCTGCTCAACCCCGACTACGGCAGCGAGGACAGGACGCCTTCCATCGGCCGGCTGCACACGCTCGTGGAGCAGACGCGCCGGGCCGGGCAGCAGGTGGAGTTCACCGAGGAGGGCACACCGGCGGAGTCGACGGGCAGCGCCGACCTCGTGGCGTACCGGGTCGTACAGGAATCCCTGACGAACGCGCTCAAGTACGCACACGGCAGCCGCACTTCGGTCCTGGTGCGGCACGGCGTACGGGAGATCACCGTCGAGGTCAGCACGGACGGTTCCGGCGCGCGGGCCGGTTCCCCCGGCGGGAGCGGGCGCGGCCTCGCCGGGCTCCGCGAACGCGTACACGTCCTGGGCGGCGACTTCAGCGCGGGCCGGCGTACGGGCGGCGGCTTCGTCGTACACGCGCGCATCCCCGGGAGGAGCCTGTCGTGACCGCGCCGACCCGGGTCCTCGTCTGCGACGACCAAGTGCTGGTCCGCACCGGGCTGGTGACGATCATCGACGCCCAGCCCGACCTCGAGGTGGCGGGCGAGTGCGGCGACGGGCAGGCCGCCGTCGACCTCGCCGGCCGGCTGCACCCGGACGTCGTGGTGATGGACGTACGCATGCCGGTGCTCGACGGCATCGAGGCCACCCGCCTGCTGGCCGGCGCCGGGGTGGAGCATCCCGTCAAGGTGCTCGTCGTGACGACGTTCAACCTGGACGAGTACGTCTACCAGGCGCTGCGCGCGGGAGCGAGCGGGTTCCTGCTCAAGGACGCGCCGCCCGCCCAACTGCTGCACGGCATCCGCACGGTGGCCATGGGCGCGGCACTGCTCGACCCCGAGGTGACGCGCCAGCTCGTGGGCAGATACGCCGCCCGCATCCGGCCCACCGAGGACTCCCCGGACGACATCCCCCTCACCCCTCGCGAACTGGAGGTCCTCCGCCTCATCGCGGACGGCCGCTCCAACAGCGAGATCGCCGCGACACTCTGGATCAGCCAGGAGACCGTCAAGACCTTCGTGTCCCGCATCCTCAGCAAGCTCGAACTACGCGACCGCGTCCAGGCCGTCGTCTACGCCTACCGCCAGGGCCTGGTCACCTGACGTAGCGGCACGGCCGCCCGACACCACACCACACGTAAGCCCACCGCGTAAGCGGCACGGCACCCGTGTGCCCGAAACCGCGCCGTCACGGCGAATCCCCATGCGCGAAATCCCTTTTCGCGCCTGTCAATTACCCCTGTAGGAGGACACATCATGAACCGCAAGACCCGGACTTCCGCCGTACTCGCGCTGTGCTGCACCGTGGCCGGCGCGGGACTCGTCGGCTGCGAGGATTCGTCCTCGGACTCCGACGCGAAACCCTCCACCTCCGCCACCGCGCAGAAGGGCGAGGGGGCCCTTCCGGACGGGGCCCAGAAGCTCGACGTCGGCGGCAGCTCGGTGAACGTGTCCTGCTCGGGCCCCGCGGCCGACGGCGCGCCGGTCGTCGTCCTGATGCACGGGGGAGGCGACAGCGTGAAGAAGATGGCCGGTTTCCAGAAGACCCTGAGCAAGAAGAACCGGGTCTGCTCGTACGACCGCCTCGGCGCGGGCGCCAGCGACAAGCCCGCCGGGCCCCAGACCGTCGAGAGCAGCGGCAAGGTGCTCACCGCCGTACTCGAGCAGGTCGCCGCCGACGCCCCGGTCGTCCTGGCGGGGCACTCCCTGGGCGGGCTGCTCGCCGCCCGGTACGCCCCCGACCACCAGGACAAGGTCAAGGGCCTGGTCCTGATGGACGCCACCTCCCCGACCCAGAGCGCCGACGTCACCCGCGAGGTCCCCGAAACCGCCACCGGTCCGGCGGGCGACCTGCGGAAGCAGTTCCTCGCGATCGCCGCGGGGAACAACCCGGAGAAGCTTGTGATCAAGGACGGCGAGGTCCGTTCGGCCGGGGACATTCCGGTGGAGGTGATCCAGCACGGGGAGAAGTACCTGGAGGCCGTGCCCGAGCACGGACCGGGTCTGGAGCGGGCGTGGTCCGAAGGCCAGCGGAAGTGGCTCGCGATCTCCAGCCGCAGCAAGCTGAGCACGGCGGCGAAGAGCGGCCACCACATCTATCTGGACCGGCCTGACGTCGCGGCGAAGGCCACGCAGCGAGTCGTGGCCCGCGCCACGGCCTGACGCCGTCAAGCCCGTCCGGCGTTTGAGGACGGACCGGGGTGGCCACGGCCGGTAGCGGGTCGCTGTGCGGGGCTCGGCGTACGGGCGTCATTTCAGGCCCGTCCGGCGTTTGAGGACGGACCGGGGCGGCCACCGCCGGTAGCAGGTCACTGTGCTGGGCCCGGCACACGCGCATCGTGGCCGGGGGCCGTCCTCAAGCGCCGGACGGGCTGGGGGTGGCGGGTCACCGTGCTGGGCCCGACGCACGCACATCGTGGCCGGGGCCGCCCAGACCGTGGGGGTACGGGACGACCACGGGGCGGCCCGTTCGAGTCGACCGGCGAGGCGGAACAGACGGTCTTCCCGACCTTAGCCCGCGGCGAACTGCATGCCGATCGGAAGCCCCGTACCCGCGTCGGCCGTCACCGGTACGGACATGGCGGGCGTGCCCGCCACGTTGCCCGGCGGGTGGGCGTCCAGACGATCGCCGAACGGGCCGAGACCACCAAGATGGCGATCTACCGGCACTTCGAGACGAAGGACGCGCTCGTCGCGGAGTGGCTGCGGATCCTCGCCGCCGACTACCAGGCGGCCTTCGACCGGGTCGAGGCCGAACACCCCGGGCGGCCACGGGAGCAGATCCTGGGCCTGGCCCGCTTCATCGCCGGGGGGCTGCCGGAGATCTCACACCGGGGCTGCCCGTTCATCAACTCCCTCGCCGAACTGCCCGACCCCGCCCATCCCGCACGGCAGGTGATCGAGGAGCACAAGGCGCTCCAGACCCGCCGGCTGGTCGGCATGTGCGCCGCGGCCGGGCTGCCGGACCCGGAGCAGGCCGCGGCGGAGATCACGTTCGTACTGGAGGGCGCGCAGGTCAGCAACCAGAACGGAAGCATCGACCGGGCGGGGGACCGGCTGCTGAGGATCGTCGAGGGCATCGTGGACCGGCAACGTCCGTGACCGGCGCCGTCGTGGACCGGCAACGTCCCTGAACGGCGCCGTCGTTGACCGGCAACGTCCCTGAACGGCGCCGTCGTTGACCGGGAATGGCCGCCGGGTCAGATCACCCGGAAGAGGTCGGCGGCGGCGTGGACGTCGGTGAAGTCCTCGACGGAGCGGAGGTTGTCGCACAGCGCGTCCAGGACCGAGCCGGCCTCGGCCGCGGGCGGGGCGCCGATGGCCACGCCGAAGACGCGGAAGCCCAGCCGGTGTTTGGCCTCCTGCCAGCCGCGCATCCACTTCTCGGTGACGTCGCACTCGTCGTCCGTGAGCATCACGATGTCTCCGCGCGTGCGGGCGGCGTCGTTGAACTCCTCCTCCAGCAGTTCGGCGGCAGCGGTCAGGGGTGTCTGGTAGCTGGTGCCGCCGCCGAGGAAGGTCTCCGCGAAGTCCAGGGTCCGGGCGATCCCGGCGGGCTGCCCGGCCGGAAAGCGGAAGACCTGGATCTTGCCGGCGGCGGAGAACAGGATGCCGACGAAGTCGCGTTCGGCGTGGCGGGCCTGGTCCAGCAGCGCCAGGGCGCACCCCTTGGCCCACGCCTCCCGGCTGACCCCGCCGGGCCCCTCCGTGTACATGGAGTGCGAGGTGTCCACGCACGCGATGACGGCGCCCTGGCCGGTGGTCTGCTCGCCCTGGCTGTCGTAGAGCATCAGCTCCCCGGCGGCGTAGCGCGCGGCGAACACCGCGCGCAGTTCGGGCAGTCCGAGGTTGGCCAGCTCGGAGGGGATCACGCGGGACAGGTCGTCGCCGAGCGTGACGTCGACCAGTTCCCCGGTCGCGTTCTCCACCTTACGGGCGCGCTCGCCGCTGGCCATCTGCCGGAAGCGGCCGATCAGTTCGGCCCACTGCGCGAGCCGGCCGGTGCGCAGCCGTTCAGCGAGCCGGGCGCGCTCGTCGAACGCCATCCGCTCCAGCTCGCCGGCGCCGACGCCCCACGCCCGCATCAGCGCGGCCTCCTCCCGCGCGCCCTTGGCGGCCTTCGCCGCCGCGCTCCGCGCCCCCGCCGCCACGCCGGGGGCCGCCGCCGCGAGGGCCTGCGCGGCGCCCTCGGCGGCTTGGCGTGCGGCGGCTTCGGCGGCCTCCGCGGTCTCGACCGCCCGCTGTACGGCGTCCGCCGCCGGGGCCGGTACGGTGCCCGCCTCGTCGGCCCCGGCGGCGGCCTGCTGGAGCGCCTCGCCCACGGCGGTCGCGGCGCCTTCGGCGCCGTGCCTGGCCTGCTTCGCCTGCTCGGCCCGTTCCCGGGCGTCCCGTGAGTGGTCCAGCATCCGGCGCAGCGCGGGGGCCTGGGCGAGTACGGCCATGGCGGCGGCGTACGGGTCGCCTGCCGTCTCCCGGCGCAGCTCGGCGAACTCGGGCGACTCCACCAGCGAGCTGACGACCTGGTGGTTGAACAGCCGCGAGTGGTCCATCTCCCCGGGCTCGCGCAGCCGGAGGGCGACCTTGTACGCGGCCAGGAACGCGTCGGCCAGCAGGTCGTCGGTCGGCCGGCCGCCGGTCGGGCCGCCGTCCGCCCCGGGCCCGGTCCTCGTCCCGGCCCCGGCCCCGGGCCCGGTCCCGTACCGCCCGCTCAACTCCTCGGCCAGCTCGCGCAGTCCGGCCGACTGCGCGTACGTGTCGCGCCACGCAATCTGCTCGAACCGGTCCGCGACCACGGCCGCGGTGTGCCGCCCGGAGGCGGCGGCGGACATGCCGAGCCACTTGCCGGTGCGGTTCGCCAGCTCGTTGAGCGTGCTCGGTGTCCCGTCCACGGTCCCGCTCCCTCCGGAGTTCAGGGCTGGGCCTGCACCATGCTCGCGTCCACGCCGAGTGCCTCGGTGAGCACGCGGGCGCGTACGGCGCGCTGGCGGCCGGTGACCCGGTCGATGGCGGCGGTGGAGCGGCCCGCGGCCGCCGCCTCCTCGCGCAGCTTCTCCAGCCGCTTGCCCGCCATGGCGAGCTTGTTGTGCGCCTTCTTGATGACCCACTCGCTCAGCGCCTCGCGGGACTGCCCGGCCATGGCGTCGAGTTGGGCCTCCAGCTCCGCGAGGGTGTCGGCCAGATCGAGCGCCTCCTTGACGTCGGGGTTGACCAGGTGCAGCACCTCGCGTTCGACGGTGGGGCGCTGAGCCGGGGAGTCCCACAGCACGTGCGTCAGCATCGACAGGTCGGACTCGGCGACCGCCGGGCGGCCGTCGAGGTACGCGGACGCCTGGAGCAGGCCCACGGACTGGCGCCAGCGGCGGTCGGAGGCGACGAGTTCCTTGCGGCGCAGGGCGGCCCGCAGCGTGCACACGGCGTCCACGATCACGTCGGGTACGTCGACGGCCGGGACGGCCTCTGTCACGGCGTGCCGCAGCGCGGCCAGTTCGACGGTGGTACGCGCCGGTGCCGCAGGGCGGCTGACGGCGGAACGGACCAGCTGGGCGAAGTTCGAGGGGTCAGTCAGGTAACCGACCTCGATCCGCACCAGCAGCCGGTCGTAGATGGCGGCCGAATCCTCCCCGCTGGGCAGCTCGTTGCTCGCGGTGATGGCGCCGATGAGGGGGCAGCGGATCGGCTCGCCGCCGCTCTCGGGGTGGTAGATCCGCTCGTTGAGGAAGCCCAGCGTCTCGTTCAGTGCCGCCGTGGAGCACTTGAAAATCTCGTCGATGAACGCGACGTGCGCGGTCGTGGCCCGGCCCTCGTAGACCTGCCGGTACTCGCCCCGAGCCAGCGCCGCGACGTCGACGGGACCGAACATCCTTGTCGGCGCGGTGAACTTGGACAGGAGGATCTCCCAGTACGACGCCCCCTCGACCCGGCCCGTGAGCTCCCGCGCCATCTCGGACTTCGCCGTTCCGGGCGGGCCCAGCACCAGCGAGTGCTGTCCCGCCAGCAGCGTCACCACCAGCGTCCGCACCACGTCGGCCCGTTCATGGAACCGGTCCGACAGCTCGTCGCAGATGGCCCGCAGCCTCCGGGCCGTGTCCTCCGCGTCCTGTGCGCCCATATCCCACCCCTTGCCCGCGCCGCCCTGCCGGGCCGGCGAGACGACCCTGTGCCCGAGCAACATAACGCGGAGTCCGGAAGGCCCCGCGGGCCCCCTGCACGTCGCCGGCCGGCGTGGGAGGCGTACGCGTCAGCGCGGGGTGAGGACGCAGAACTCGTTGCCCTCGGGGTCGGCGAGGACCGTCCACGGCACGTCGCCCTGACCGAGGTCGAGGTCGGCGGCGCCGAGTGCCCGCAGCCGGTCGACCTCCGCCGCCTGGTCGTCGCCGGGGTAGGGCCGCAGATCGAGATGGATGCGGTTCTTCACGGTCTTGGCGTCGGGAGTGCGGACGAACTCCAGATACGGGCCGACGCCCTTGGCGGAGCGCAGCAGCGCCTGCTCGTCCGTCACCTCGTGCACGGTCCAGTCCGTCGCCTCGCCCCAGAACCGGGCCATGGCCCGCGGATCCGCGCAGTCGACCACCACCGCGGCCATCGGCCCGGTGTCCCGGTAGACGGACCGGGGCTCCAGCACGCAGAGTTCGTTGCCCTCCGGGTCGGCGAGGACCGTCCACGGCACGTCGCCCTGGCCCACGTCGGCGGGTGTCGCACCGAGCTCCCGCAGGCGCGCGACCAGCTCCGCCTGATGGGCGGCCGAGGTGGTGGCGAGGTCGATGTGCACGCGGTTCTTCACCGTCTTGGGTTCCGGGACGGCGAGGACGTCGATGCAGACGGCGACCGGATCGGGGTAGACGAAGCCCTCCGGCTCGAGGTTGGTCACGCCGGGTCCCTCGCTGTCGGTGCCCCAGCCGAGGACCTCCGCCCAGAACCGGCCGAGGGCCGAGTCGTCCCGTGCGTTCATCGCAATCTGAACAAGCCGCGTCGCCATGCCGGCGATTCTATGCCCGCACGGATCAGTCCTCGCCGGTGCCGGCCGATTCGTAGAAGCCCCGGATGTGCCGGGTGACGAGGGCGGCTGCCTTCTCGCCCTGGCCGGCCTCGACGGCGGCGAGGATCGCGCGGTGCTCCGAGGTGAGGGTGGCCACGGTGGCGTCCCAGTCCCGTACGCGGCCGAAGGCGGCGATCATCTCGCTCTTCACCGCGTCGCGGAGCGCCTGCATGAGGTCGGCGGCAAGGGCGTTGCGCGAGGCGCGGGCGAGCCGGATGTGGAACTCGGCGTCGAGCTCGTGGAAGCGCTCGTGGTCCATGCCGGGCTCGGCCATGGCGCGGGTCAGGGCGTGCAGTTGCGCCAGGTCGTCGGTGCCGGCCTCGGCCGCGGCGCGCGTCACGGCCAGCCGCTCCAGTTCGATCCGTACGTCCACGAGGTCGCCCAGGCGGAACTGCGACAGCGCCATGTGCAGCCGCAGTAGATTGCCCAGCGCGTCGGTGGACCGGCCGGCGACGGTGGAGCCCGCGTCCCGGCCGGAGCCCACGTGGGCGTCGACGATGCCCATGGACTCCAGCACGCGCAGCGCCTCGCGGACGCTGTTGCGGCTGACGCCGAGCGCCTCGACGAGGTCGCGTTCACTGGGCAGCCTGTCGCCCACGCGGAGCCGGCCGTCGAGGATCTTCTCCTGGATCTGGGTCAGCACCTGCTCGTGCGTGCGTACGCGCCTGACGGTCCGCCATTCCGTCTCGCTGCTCAAATCCGCCTCATCGGTTCCTCGTTGGTTCCGCTTCGCTGTGGTCCGACCACGCTAGCACCGCGGCCGGGGGAGGGCTCAGCCGCAGGTCGTCCGGGCCGAGCGGGGCGAAGTACGCGTCGACCGCCTCCGGTGTCACCTCGGTGAGGCTGGCGGGCGACCAGCGGGGCGACCGGTCCTTGTCGATCACCGCGGCGCGGATGCCCTCGGGGAGGTCCGGCCCTTCGAGGAAGCGGCAGCTCAGCCGGTAGTCCTGGACGAGGCACTCCGCGACGGTCGCCATGGACCGTGCCTCGCGCAGGGCGCGCAGGGTGACCTCCACCGCCGTCGGCGAGCCGCTGAGCAGGGCTTCCGCCGCGGCGGCGGCCGCGGGCTCGGGGCGGGCGCGGAGCCGGCCGAGGATCTCCGCGGCGCTGTCGGCGGCGTAGCACGCGTCGATCCAGGAACGGTCGTCGGCAAGGTCGGCCGCCCCCGCCGGAGGTGCCTCCGCCATGGCGGCGACCACGTCCGCGGCCTTCGGCCCGTACGGGCGCAGCGCCTCGGTCAGGGCCGGCAGGCGCTCCGCGGGGACGTAGTGGTCGGCGAGGCCGCAGACGAGGGCGTCGCGGGCGCCGATGCGCCCGGCGGTGAGCGCGAGGTGCGTGCCCAGTTCGCCGGGTGCCCGCGCGAGCAGCAGCGAGCCGGCCACGTCGGGCGCCAGCCCGATGGCGACCTCGGGCATGGCCAGTACGGACCGCTCGGTGACGACACGGACCGAGGCGTGGCCGGTCAGCCCGATGCCGCCGCCCATGGTGATCCCGTCCATCAGCCCGACGACGGGCAGCGGGTACGAGGCGATCAGCGCGTCCAGCGCGTACTCCTCGCGCCACAGCCGCCGCGCGATCCCGTGGTCCGTACGGGCGGACTCGTGGACGACGGTGATGTCGCCGCCGGCGCAGAACCCCCGCTCGCCGGCGCCGTCGAGCACGATCACCTCGACGTCCGGGTCGTCGAGCCAGCCGGTCAGGGCGGAGTGGATGCCGCGGATCATCTCGAGGTTCAACGCGTTGAGGGCGCGCGGGCGGTTGAGCGTGACGCGCCCGACCCGGCCCTCGCGGCGGCACAGCACCTGCGTGGTTTCCATGAGCGCCAGTCTCCCTGTTCCGAGAAAGCCCGTGACAGACCATTGTCCGTGAGGAAGACCACATCTATGGTCCTACCACATGCACGGAATACAGTACCGGTGGGAGTGGTGATGACGGCAGTGCGCGGAGAGACCGTTGCCGAACCGATCCGGGTGATGCTCGCCAAGATCGGTCTCGACGGCCACGACCGGGGCGTGAAGGTGGTGGCGCGCACGCTGCGCGACGCCGGCATGGAGGTCATCTACACCGGACTGCACCGCCGGCCGGAGCAGGTGGTCGAGGCGGCGGTGCAGGAGGACGTGGACGTCCTCGGCATCAGCCTCCTGTCCGGGGCCCACATGTCCATCTTCACCCGGCTGTTCGAGCTGCTCGCCGAGCTCGACGAGCCGCACCGCTTCGCGATCGTCGCCGGCGGCGTGATGCCCGACGAGGACGAGGCCGAGCTGCGGAAGATCGGCGTGGCCGGGGTGCTCGGCCAGGACTCCACACCCGAGTCGATCGTCGCCGAGATCCGCTCCCTGGCGGGGAGGTGACGTGGTGACGGTGAACCCCTCGGAGGCGAACCACGCGGAGGCCGGCCCCACGGAGGCGGACTCGCCCATGGAGCAGTGGACCTGGCCACCGCGGTACGACGAGACCTACCGCCCGCCCGAAGGGCAGACGCACTGGTTCCCGCGCCGCGAGACCATGCCGGCCGAGCAGCGCGACGAGCTGATCGCGGCACGCATCCGCGAGGTCATGGCGTACGCCTGGGACAACGCCCCCTTCTACCGCCGCAAGTGGGACGAGGCCGGGATCCACCCGTCCTCCGTCCGCACTCTCGCGGACTTCGAGAAGGTCCCGGTCGTGCGCAAGGAGGAACTGCGCGCGGACCAGGCCGCCAACGAGCCCTTCGGCAGCTATCTCTGCGTACCCCCTGACCAGGTCAAGCACATCAACGGAACGTCCGGCACCACCGGCCGCCCCACCGCCTTCGGCATCGCCGAGCGCGACTGGCGCAGCGTCGCCAACGCGCACGCCCGGGTGATGTGGGCGATGGGCATACGCCCCTCCGACACCGTGCTGGTGGCCTCACCGCTCAGCCTCTACTGGGGCTCGTGGGGCGCCTACACGGGCGCGGAGCGCCTCGGCGCCCGGGTGTTCCCGTTCGGCGCGGGCACCCCGGGGCAGTCGGCCCGTACGGTGCGCTGGATACGGCAGATGGGCGTGTCCGTCTTCTACGGCACCCCGTCCTACGCGCTCCGCCTCGCCGAGGTCGCCGAGGACGAGGGGATCGACCCGGCCTCGCTCGGCCTGCGCGCGATGTTCTTCTCCGGCGAGCCGGGCGCGAGCATCCCGACCATCCGCGCCCGTATCACCGGCCTGTTCCAGGCCGAGGTGTACGACTCCGGCAGCATGGCGGAGGTCGCCCCCTGGATGCACCTGGGCGCGGCGGCGAACGAGCCCGGCGTGCTGTGCTGGCAGGACCTCGTCTACACGGAGGTCTGCGATCCGGCCGGTCACCGGCGGGTGCCGTACGGCGCCGAGGGCACCCCCGTCTACACGACGCTGGAGCGCACCAGCCAGCCGATGATCCGGCTCCTCTCCAACGACGTGACCCGGTGGGAGGCGCCGTCGGCGGAGCGGGGGCGCACGTATCCGTTCCTGCCGCGCGGCATCTACGGCCGGCTCGACGACATGTTCACGGTGCGCGGCGAGAACGTACAGCCCAGCGCGATCGACGACATCGTCATGGCGGCCCCCGGGTACGGCGGCGAGCACCGCATCGTGATCAGCCGCGAGACGGCGATGGACACCCTGGTGGTGCAGGTCGAGTACGACCCGCGGCACCCGGAGGCGGCGCTGCCCGACTGGGCCGCGCACATCTCGGACCGGCTGCGCACCGTACTGGGCGTGGGCGCGCGGGTCGTGCCCGTGCGGCAGCACACCTTCGACCGCACCGAGTTCAAGGCGCGCCGCGTCATCGACAACCGCGAACTGCTGCGGCGCATCTCCGCCGAGCCGCTGCCCGGGAGCGCCCGGTGACGGCCGCCGAACCGCTCGCCGAACGCGTACTCCGCGGCGAACAGGGCGCGGTGGCACGGGTGTTGAGCCAGGTGGAGCGGCGGGCACCCGGTACGGACGCGGTGCTGGCCGAGTTGCACCGCGCGGCCGGGCGGGCGCACGTCATCGGCGTCACCGGGCCGCCGGGCAGCGGCAAGAGCACCCTCGTGTCCGCGATGACGGCGCACTACCGGCGGGCCGGACGCACGGTGGGCATCATCGCCGTCGACCCGTCGAGCGTGTTCACCGGCGGGGCGATCCTGGGCGACCGGATCCGGATGTCCGAACTGGCCGGCGACCCCGGCGTCTTCATCCGCTCCCTCGCCACCCGCGGCGCGCTCGGCGGTCTCGCCCGCGCCGCACTCGACGCGGTCACCGTGCTGGACGCGGCCGGCCGGGACGTCGTCGTACTGGAGACGGTCGGGGTGGGCCAGGCCGAGGTGGACGTCGTCAGCGGCGCGCAGTCGGTGGCCGTGGTGAGCGTGCCGGGGCTCGGCGACGGCATCCAGGCCATCAAGGCCGGGCTGCTGGAGATCGCCGACGTGCACGTCGTCAACAAGTCCGACCGTGAAGGGGCTCACCGCACCGTCTCCGAGCTGCGCGAGGTGCTGCGGCTGAGCCGCCGGAGCGCGGGCCAGTGGAACGTGCCCATCGAGCAGACCGTCGCCGACCGGGGTGAGGGCGTGCCCGCTCTCGTCGGCCGCTTCGACGAGCACCTGCGCTGGATGGAGCACCACGGCGAACGCGAGCGGCGCGCCCGCCAGGCAGCGGCCACCCGTATCCGCTGGGCGGCCGAGGAGCTCGTACGGGAGCGGCTGCGCCCCGGCAGCCCCCTCTTCGACGCGGCCGTGGACGAGGTCGCGGCCAAGCGCGACGACCCGGCGGCGGCGGCGCGACGGCTGATCGGACAGCTGTGACGGGACGGCCGGCCGCCCGGGACGACGAACCGGCGGGGACGCGGAAACCGGCCGGCGGCAAGGACGAGAACAGGATGCGAGGAGCACGACGTGGCTGACGACAACAGCGCCTCCCCACACCAGGACGCACACCAGGACGGCACCCGGCTCGCCACCGACGCGCTGGTACGGGCGGTGACCGGCGAACTCGCCGACTGGGAGCGCCGCGAGCTGGCCGCCTTCACCGCGCGCAGGCCCGAGTCGAAGGAGCGGTACGTCTCCGGCAGCGGCCTCCCGGTCAAGCGCGTATACACGCCCGCCGACCTGCCGGCCGACTGGTCCGACATCGGCCTGCCAGGCCGCTACCCGTACACCCGCGGCCCGTACCCCACGATGTACCGGGGCCGTACGTGGACCATGCGGCAGATCGCCGGATTCGGGCAGGCCGAGGAGACCAACGAGCGCTTCCGCTACCTCATCGGCCAGGGCCAGACCGGCCTGTCCGTCGACTTCGACATGCCCACCCTGATGGGCCTGGACAGCGACGACCCGATGAGCCTCGGCGAGGTCGGCCGCGAGGGCGTCGCCGTCGACGTACTGCCGGACATGGAGGCGCTGTTCGACGGCATCGACCTCGAGGACATCAGCGTCTCGATGACCATCAACCCTTCGGCGTGGATCCTGCTGGCCATGTACGTGGCGGTCGCCGAGCAGCGCGGATACGACCTCGACAAGCTGTCCGGCACCATCCAGAACGACATACTCAAGGAGTACGTCGCGCAGAAGGAGTGGATCTTCCCGGTCCGCCCGAGCATGCGCATCGTGCGCGACACCATCGTCTACTGCTCGCAGCACATGGCCCGCTACAACCCCGTGAACATCAGCGGCTACCACATCAGCGAGGCCGGGGCGAACGCGCAGCAGGAGATCGCCTTCACCATGGCCATCACCAAGGCGTACGTGGCGGACGTGGTCGCGGCCGGCGTCGACGTGGACGATTTCGCCTCCCGGCTGTCGTTCTTCTTCGTCAGCCAGGCGGACCTCTTCGAGGAGGTCGCCAAGTTCCGTGCCGTACGCCGCTACTACGCCCGCATGATGCGCGAGGACTTCGGCGCCCGGAACCCGCAGTCCATGCGGCTGCGCTTCCACGCGCAGACTGCCGCGGCCACCCTCACCAAGCCGCAGCCCATGAACAACATCATCCGCACCGCCCTGCAGGCCCTCTCCGCGGTCCTCGGCGGCGCCCAGTCCCTGCACACCAACGGGCTGGACGAGGCGTACACCATCCCCAGCGAGCAGGCCATGAAGATCGCCCTGCGCACCCAGCAGATCCTCGCCGACGAAACCGGCGTGACGAGCGTCATCGACCCGCTCGGGGGCTCGTACTACCTGGAGAACCTCACCGGTGAACTGGAGCGCGGCATCGGGGAGTACCTCGCCAGGATCGAGGAGATGGGCGGCGTGGAGGCCGCCATCGAGCAGGGCTTCTTCCAGCGCGAGATCTCCGACACCGCCTACGACTTCGCCCGCCGCAAGGCGAGCGGGGACCGCCCGGTGATCGGCGTGAACAAGTACGTCGACGGGGGAGAGGCCGAGAAGATCGAGACGCACCAGCTCGACCCCGCCTCCGAGGCCCGGCAGATCGCCCGCCTCAAGCGCGTCCGCGCGGACCGCGACCCGGAGCGTGCCGAGGCGGCACTGCGGCGGCTGCTCGCCGTCGCGCGGGACGACGGCGCGAACCTGATGCCCGCCACCATCGAGGCGGTCAAGGCGCACCTGTCCATGGGCGAGATCACCGGCGCGCTGCGCGGTGTCTTCGGCACGTACACCGAGACCCCGGTGTTCTGACCGCCCCTCAACTCATCCGTACCGGCGACCGATTCGTCTCGGCGACCCATCCGTACCGGCGCCCTTCCTCAGCGTGGAGGAACTGGGAGGTTCCCATGTACGAGCAAGTGACCGACCCCATCGGCTCAAGTCTCGGCTGGTCCGCGCTGGTTGCGGCGCTGCCGCTGCTCGCGCTGTTCACCCTGCTCGGCGTGGTCCGCGTACGCGCCTGGCTGGCGGCCCTCACCGGCCTCGCGCTGGCGCTCGCCGTGGCGGTCGCCGCGTACGGGATGCCGGCGGGGCAGGCGGTCAACGCGGCGGCGGAGGGGGCCGCGTTCGGGCTCTTCCCGGCGATGTGGATCGTGGTCAACGCCATCTGGATCTACCAGATGACGGTGACCTCGGGGCACTTCGACGTCCTGCGCCGCGCCTTCGCCAGGGTCAGCGACGATCGGCGGGTGCAGGGCATCATCATCGCCTTCTCCTTCGGCGCGCTACTGGAGGCGCTGGCCGGGTTCGGCACGCCCGTCGCGATCTGCTCGGTGATGCTCATCGCGATCGGGCTGAGCCCGCTGAAGGCGGCCACCGTCGCCCTCATCGCCAACACCGCGCCGGTGGCGTACGGCGCCGTCGGCCTCCCGGTGATCACCCTGGCCCGGGTGACCGGACTGCCGATGGACGACCTCAGCGCGATGACGGGCCGTCAGGTGCCGCTGCTCGCCGTGTTCGTGCCGCTGGTGCTGCTCGTCGTCCTCGACGGCCGCCGCGGCCTGCGGGAGGCGTGGCCGGCGGCGCTGGTGTGCGGGGTGACGTTCGCCGCGGTGCAGTACCTCATGGCCAACTACGGGCCGCTGGAGCTGACGGACGTGGCGGCGGCGCTGGTTTCGGCGGCCGCCGTACTCCTGCTCATGCGGGTCTGGCGGCCCGCGGCGGGCCCGTCGGACGGTGCGGTGGACGACCCCGCGGACCCCGCGGACGGTGCGGCGGGAAGCGAGGCGGCCGACGGCTCGGGAGGCGCGCCGGTCCCCGTGACGCCCGACGGCCGCGAGGGCGCCGCCCCTTCGGGCACCGGTACGGCGGTCCGCGCGCCGGAGGCGCCACAACCGGCGGACACCCGCACCGAGATGCTGCGCGCCTTCGCCCCGTACATCGTGATCATCGCGCTGTTCTCGGTCGTCTCCATACCTGCCGTCGCGGAGGCGCTCGGCAGAACCACCGTGTTCTTCGACTGGCCGGGCCTGCACGTCACGTCACCGGACGGGGAGCCGCTCGGGCTCGTCCAGTTCAAGCTCGACTGGCTCGTCGGCGGCGGCACGGTGCTGCTCCTCGCCGGCGTGATCACGGCCGCGACGCTCCGCGTACGGCCACGGCAGGCGCTCGCGGCGTACGGGCGCACGCTGCACCAGCTGCGCACGGCCGCGGTGACGGTGACGGCGGTGCTCGCGCTCGCGTACGTCATGAACGCGTCCGGGCAGACCGGCACGATGGGCGCTTTCCTCGCCGACACCGGAGGCCTGTTCCCGGTGCTGTCGCCGCTGCTCGGCTGGTTCGGCACCGCGGTCACCGGGTCGGACACCTCGTCCAACTCCCTGTTCGGCGCGCTCCAGGTGAGCGCGGCCGAGGGCGCCGGGCACTCACCGGTCCTGACCGCCGCCGCGAACACCTCGGGCGGCGTGCTCGGCAAGATGATCAGCCCGCAGAACCTCGCCATCGGGGCGAGCGCCGTCGGCCTCGCGGGCCGGGAAGGCGAACTGTTCCGCCGGGTGCTGGCGGCCACGGCCGTCTTCGTCCCGTTCATGTGCCTGCTGGTCTACCTGCAGTCCACACCCCTGCTGTCCTGGATGGTGCCATGATCACCAACGGCCCGAACGGCCCGACACCGCCCCTCGCCCGCCTGACCGCCTGCGGCGACGTGGAGGAGGCCAACGCCGCCGTCGGCGCGGCGATCTCCACCGGCTCGATGGCCACCGAACACGCCACGGTCCTGGGCGAGGTCCAGCGTGACCTCCTCGACCTCGCCGCCGCCCTCGCGGGCCCCGCCGACCCCCCCGATCCCGCCGATCCCGCCGCCCTCACCGGCCCCGCGGAGCGGGACGCGCAGCGGCGACTGGCAGCGGCCCTCGCCCACTACGCCCCGCCCGAGCCGCCCCCGCCCGGCAGCCACGTCCTGGCCGGCGGCAGCGACGCCGCGGGGCTGCTGCGCCTGGCCCGCGCGGTCACGCGGCGCGCGGAGCGTTCCGTACGGGTGCTGGCGGACGCGCAACCCGGCCGCGTACCGGCGTGGGCCGCGGACTACCTCGGCGGCCTGGCCGCGCTGCTGCCCGCGGTCGCGCAGCGGATCGAGCGGGAGGACACCCGGATGTGGGCGATGGGCGCGTGCGGGGACCGGCCATCCTCCGAGGGAACCGCTTGACATGGCGCCGGCGAACGAAGAGCCCGAGACGGCCGGCTGGACGAGGTTCCGCCGATGCGGCGACGCAATTCTCGACAGCGGCCCGAGGGCGATGACGTCGTCGACCACTCCCGGATCAGTCGGAACAGCCGTCTGCCCCGGTCTTCGTCGGCTCTCCCGAACCCGTGCTCGCTCTGCCACCCGCATGGCCTTGCGGCCCTCCGCCGCCCGGGCCATCACCCGGGCGGTGCGTCACATCGCACATGCAGGGCGCCGTGGGCAAGGCGGGACTTTGACGACAGGGCCTGGATACACGAGGCAGGGACGGTCGGGCCGCTGTGCGGCGACCCCGTGCCCGTGATCATTCTGGACGGGTTGCCGCCAGGCTCGACGCCCAGCACCTCACGGTTGCCGTCCGCCGGATCGCGCGTGTGGACGAACCGCAGTCGAGTAACCGATGAGGCCCGGTGCACGGTGGAGAGCCCCGAGCCTGCCGGGCAGTCCGGTCCACCGCACTTCTTCGACGAGCGCGCATGCCGGTCAAGTCGTACCTTCCGAAGAGGAATCGCTCATCGTCTCGCCGGACGCACCAGCGTGTGCCGGCCAGCTGACACGGACGGCGCACACGTGTGCGGCAGTTCGGCTCCGCGACCAGTGCATCCGGTCCCGGCCGCCCGCGAGAAGGACGAGGAGCGACAGCAGCCGACGAACGTGGAGGACTCAGATGCACCCAGCTGGGGCAGTCTCCCTCAGCTCGGCTGCCCGGCGGCCCGGCTCCGGCCGCGCCCGAGGTGCTCCGACGGCGGCGATCGACGAAGACGTACGCGGCGCCGTGGAACGCACCCTTGCGGAGATCATGGCGGAGAGGGTCGAGCAGGTGGCGGCCGTCGATTGCCGCTTCGCGCGCGATGTCGGCGAACGCGTCGCGCGCTTCACAGGCAGCGGCGGCAAGCGCATGCGCGCGCAGTTCGTCTGGTGGGCGATGCGCGCCTGCGGGGGCGGAACAGCGGAGGCGAACGCCGCGCTGCGTATCGCCGCGGCGCTCGAGCTCATCCAGACTTGCGCACTCGTCCACGACGACGTGATGGACGGCTCTCCCCGCCGCCGAGGTGGGCCCTCGTTCCACGCCCAGCTCGAATCGCAGTACGCCGCATCCGCGGCCACGAGTCCGCAAGGCAGCCCCTTCGCGGCATCCGCAGCGATTCTTGCCGGGGACCTGGCGCTGGTCTGGGCGGACGACGTCCTGACCGATACGGAATTCCCCTCGGGGGCACGAAGCCGTGTCCTGCACATCTGGCGCGCCATGCGTACGGAGATGATCGCCGGCCAGTACTTGGATCTGCACGGCCAGATGACGGGGTCCGCGTCGGCGGCCCTGGCGATTCGCACGGTCACGCTCAAAACCGCGCTGTACTCCGTCGAACGTCCCCTCGCCATCGGCGCCGCGCTTGCCGGCTCCGATGCCAGGACGGCCCGGGCCCTGTCCGCCGCGGGCCGGTGCGCCGGGATCGCTTTCCAACTGCGTGACGATCTGGAGGGAGTCTTCGGCGACTCGCTGCAGACGGGGAAGCCCTCAGGGGACGACGTAAGAGCCGGGAAACCCACGTTCCTCGTGACCGTCGCCAGGGCCAGAGCCGAGGCTCGCGGGGACCTGCGGAGTCTCTCAGTGCTCGACGGTGCGCTGGGCGATCCCGGCCTCTCGCACGACGGTCTGGAACGGGTGCGGGAGGTGCTCACGGGAACAGGCGCCCGGAGCGCGGTCGAGGACAAGATCGAACGAATGACCGCACGGAGCACGCGTCACCTCAGGGCAGCCGCTCTCGGCGGCTTCGCTGGCCAGGCGCTGAACCGGCTGCTGACCTCGGTGGCTTCCACGGTCCCGCGTCCGCCCGCGCCGAAGGCATGGTCAGCACGACGACCCGGACCGTACGGCCTGTGGGAGGAATCGCCGTCCCCGGACGGTGTCATTGGCGGTGCGGACCGATGAGGACCGTGCGGGGACGTACGGACCATGTCGTCGTGGTCGGGGCGGGCCTCGCGGGCCTGTCGGCGGCGCTGCACCTCCTGGGGGCCGGACGCCGGGTCACCGTCGTCGAACGTGACACCACGCCGGGCGGCCGTGCCGGCCGTATCGAACGGGACGGGTACCGGTTCGACACCGGCCCGACCGTACTGACCATGCCCGACCTGGCCGACGACGCCTTTTCCGCCGTTGGTGAGACGCTTGCCGGCCGAGTGGAGCTGACGCCCCTGCATCCGGCGTACCGGGCCCAGTACGCCGACGGCAGCGCACTGGACGTCCACACAGGCGCGGACGCCATGGAAGCTGCGATCGAACGCTTCGCGGGCGCGCGTGAAGCGCTCGGCTACCGGCGGCTGCGCGCCTGGCTCCGGGAGCTCTACGACGCCCAGATGCGGCGCTTCATCGACACGAACTTCGATTCGCCGCTCCAGTTGCTCCGCCCGGACCTCGCGCGGCTCGCGGCGGCCGGAGGCTTCGGCCGTCTCGAATCCCGGATCGGTCACTTCCTCCAGGACGAAAGGCTTCGCCGCGTCTTCTCCTTCCAGGCGCTCTACGCGGGGGTGCAGCCGTCGAGGGCGCTGGCAGCGTACGCCGTGATCGCCTACATGGACACCGTCGCCGGTGTCTACTTCCCGGCGGGGGGCATGCACGCCCTGCCGCGCGCCATGGCTGACGCGGCCACGGACGCGGGCGCCGTCTTCCGCTACGGACACGCTGTCACGTGCCTGGAGCGGTCCGGCGAAAGGATCACCGCCGTGGTCACCGAGCACGAGCGCATCGCCTGCGACGCCGTGGTCGTGACCCCGGACCTGTCCGTGACCTACGGCCTGCTGGGCCGTAGACCAAAGCGTCCGCTGGGCCTGCGGCACTCGCCGTCCGCGGTGGTGCTGCACCTCGGCACCCGCCGGACCTGGCCGCAACTGGCGCATCACACCATCTCGTTCGGCGCGGAGTGGAAAGGGACATTCCGGGAACTCACGCGCAGCGGTCGTTTGATGTCCGACCCCTCGTTGCTCATCACCCGGCCCACGGCCACGGACCCGGGGCTCGCGCCGCCACGACGGCACGTCCACTACGTGCTCGCGCCCTGTCCCAACACCTCTGTCGGCCCCGGCAGTCACGGGTGGCGGGACCTCGGGCCCCGGTATCGGCTGAGCCTGCTCAGCGAGCTCGAACGCCGTGGACTCGAGGGCATCGAGGCGTCCATCGAGGAGGAGTGCCTGATCACGCCTGCCGACTGGGCCCGGCAAGGACACGCCGCGGGTACCCCGTTCTCCGTTGCCCATACGGTCGCTCAGACGGGCCCGTTCCGGCCGCGCAACCTCGTGCGCGGTACCGAGAACGCCGTCATCGCCGGATGCGGCACGACGCCAGGTGTCGGCGTGCCCACCGTCCTGATGTCGGGAAAGCTCGCCGCGGCCCGCGTCACAGGAGCCCACCGGGCCGCACCGCACCGCACGGCGCCGAGCCGGCCGCAGGGCGGAATCGCATGACCTCCCGCGAACTCGACGCCGCCGGCATCACGGAACCAGGACTGCGAGCGGCCTACACGCACTGCCGTCGGCTCAACGCCCGGCACGGCAGAACGTACTTTCTCGCTACCCGGCTGCTCCCGGTCGAGCGGCGCCCCGCTGTCCACGCACTCTACGGGTTCGCGCGCTGGGCGGACGACATCGTCGACGACCCCGGCGGTCAGTCGGCCACCGCGGAACGCGCCGACCGGCTGCGTGCGCTGGCCGAACGGCTCGCGAGTGGACTGCGGCGTGGACACAGTCCCGAGCCGGTGGTCCACGCCCTCGCCGACACCGCGGAACGCTACGGCATCGCCCACCGTCATTTCGCCGACTTTCTCGGCTCCATGCGGGCCGACCTGCATGTGACGGACTACGCGACCATGGACGAGCTGCACGGCTACATGTACGGTTCGGCGGCGGTGATCGGCCTTGAGATGCTGCCCGTGCTGGGTACGGTCGTCCCGCGCGCGGAAGCCGCCCCGCACGCGGCCGCCCTCGGTGTGGCGTTCCAGCTCACCAACTTCCTCCGCGACGTCGGCGAAGACCTCGATCGGGGGCGCGTCTACCTGCCCGCTGACCTGCTGGCCGCGCACGGTGTTGACCGCGGGCTGCTGCAGTGGAGCCGGGCGGAGGGGAAGCGCGACCCGCGCATCACCGAGGCGCTCAAGGAGGCGGCCGGCATGACCAGCAACGTGTACCGCGAGGCCGCCCCCGGGCTGCGGATGCTGGACCCGGCCTCCAGGCCCTGCGTCCGCACCGCCTTTGTTCTCTACGGCGGCATTCTGCGGGCGATCGCCGACGACGGCTACGCGAGCCTGCACCGCCGCGCGGTCGTTCCACCGCTGCGACGCGCCGCCGTCGCGCTCGACGGCCTGGCCCGTGTCGCGGCCGCCAGGCTGGCGTCGGCCCGTCGAAGGGCGGGACGCCAACGTCACAAGGCGTTCGCCGCGACCGCGGGGGAGAGCGCCGCGTGAGCCCGTCGCCCGGCCCGCGCCGCGGACGCGACCCGCTGCGGCTGCTGCATGGCCGTACCGCCTGGGAGCGTCAGCGTCCCACCTGGCGCGAAGCCCGGCCGGCTCTCCTCGATGCGGCGCTCAAGCGGGCGCAGGCACGCCCGTCCGGCAACTGGTACGTGCTCGGTGACACCCGGGCGATCACACGGCACACTTCGCTCGGCCGGACGATCGCCGGCGTCGAAGTGGTCGCCTGGCGTGACGCGGCGGGACACCTGGTCGCAGGCCCTGGCGCCTGCCCTCACCTGGGCGCGCCCCTCGCCAGGAGTCCCGTCCGGTGCGGAAGGCTGATCTGCCACTGGCACGGTCTCGCCCTGGAGGGACGCCCGTTCGCCGGCTGGGAACCCCTTCCTTCGTACGACGACGGCGTTCTGGCCTGGGTACGACTGGACGCGGCGGGGCGCGAGCAGCCGCTGGAGCGTCCCGTCCTGCCGGTCCGGCCGCGGCTGGACGCCTCGGTCACCGCCGTCTACACCGGAGCCGGCGGTTGCGAGCCGGAGGACATCGTGGCCAACCGGCTCGACCCCTGGCATGGTGCGTGGCTCCACCCGTACTCGTTCGTGGATCTCGCCGTCCGCGATACGCCACGGTGGCCCGCCGAGGACGCCGGGACAGCCGGGGACGACGCGTTGGCAGTCGACGTCTCGTTCAGGGTCGCAGGACGGGTCGTCGTGCCTGTCTCCGCGGTCTTCTTCGCGCCGGAGCCCCGTACGGTCGTCATGCGGATCACCGACGGCGAAGGCGCCGGGTCGGTGGTCGAGACGCACGCCGTCCCGCTCGGGCCGGCCGGGGACGGACACCCGCGCACGGCGGTGATCGAGGCGGTGATCGCCTGCTCGGGCCGCCGTCGCTTCGCGGCGGCGCGAACTGCCGCACCGTTGCTGCGCCCGCTGGTGAGGGCCGCCGCCGGGCGGCTGTGGCGGGACGATCTCGCCTATGCGGAACGCCGGTGGGAGCTCCGCAGCAGTGGTCGGTTCCCCGGCTGACCCGGCGTCACCGATGCCCCGTCGGCGGGTGGGAGGACCGGGCAGGGCGTCCCGGCCGCCGGGTCAGGACACGCCGAGCCGGGCCAGAGCCCGCAGCCCCACCGAGCGGCCTCGGCGGGGCACGGTCCAAAGCGGCTCCCCCCGCAGCCCCCAGCGTGCCAGGAGGACGTTCGCCGCGAGGAACCCGCTGGTCGCCGCCCGCTCCATCAACGCCACGGGGAGGCCCGTACGCACCATGTCGCCGGCGACCGTCACCGAGGGGCAGGACGTCCGTACGAGCGGCCGGTCCCAGTAGCCTCCGACAGGGAAGTGTGGACAGTCCTCGCGCCACACGTGCCGCTGGTCCAGCACCTCGGCGTTGCGGGTCTCCGGGTACACGCGGTGCAGCTGGCTGAGCAACCGTCCCTGTACGGCGTCCCGTGCGGCGCCCGGGGTGACGGCGTAGGCGTGCAGCTCGACCACCGATCCGCCGGTTCGGAGCGCCCAACGGTTCGCCTCGCCTTCCCACCGGTCGAGCACACTCACGTTGTCCAGATCTCCGTAGCCGCTGGTGCCCAGGAAGCCGGGCCGCTCCCGCGCGACCGGGGCGCCCAGCCAGTACCGGGACACCAGGAACGGCGGCGCGGTGCGCAGCCGGGCGATGCGCCCGCGCCATGGTTCGTCAGCCAGTCCGGGCGAGGCGGCGACCAGCTCCTTCAACCCCGCGGTGTCCAGTGCCAGCACTGCCGCGTCGTGACGGACCGTGCCGTCCGCGGCCGTCACGTCCACGCCGCCGTGCGCGGCGGGCCGTACAGCCGCCACCGTCGTGCCCGTACGGATGCGCACGCCATGACTGGCGAGGTAGTCGCCGAACGGTTCCCACAACGCCTGCGGAAACGGCTCACGCGGCACTTCGAACAACAGGCCCTCGCTGGAACCCAGGAAGTAGATGTGGAACATCAACGCCAGCTCCGCGGCCGACAGTTCATGCGGATCCACGAAGAAACTGCGGGAGAAGACCTCGAAGGCCAGATGGTGCGCGGCCACGGGAAACCGGATCCGTGCCAGGAAGTCGGCCGCGCTGAGCCTGTCGAGCCGTTCGTAGACCCCGGGCACGCGCACGTCCAGCAACGGCAGCGCGGCACGCGCCTCCAGCCGCGAGAGATCGCGCCACGCGAAAGCGTCGCTTCGCGTGACGAAACCCAGCGCGTTCAGGGGCGGGGTACGCGGGATCCGGGCGAAGCTGTCGAACATGCCGCCGCTGTGCAGCAGCGGGTAGTCGGGCAGGGCAGTGAGCATGTGCAGCCCGCGGTCCACACGTCGCAGCAGCGCGCGCAGGTTGTAGTACTGACGGAAGAAGGCGTGGAAGCCGCGGCTCATCGTGGCCACGGCACCGTCCGTCAACTCCGCGGGCCAGCCCGCCAGTCGGCCGCCCAGCCTCTCGGCCCGCTCGTACAGCGTGACCGCGACCCGGCGTTCCGCGAGTGCGGTGGCGGCGGCGACGCCCGCGATGCCACCGCCGACCACGGCGACGTGCGGCCCGGCTCCGGTGACGTGCTCACCGCCCGGCCCGGCGGGGATGAGACACGCGCTGCCGTCCCGGCCGGGGCGGTGATCCGTTTTCCCGGCCCTCACCGCGTAGCTCCGCCGGACACGGGCAGGTGTGCCACGAAGGTGTGGGCGATCCCGGTCTGCCAGCCGGGCAGGGGCAGAACGCGCACTCCGGCGAACCCGGCGTGTGTCATCCGCGCCGCGAACGCGCCAGCCGTGTCGAAGTCGACGACGCTGCGCCACAGGTGCTCGTACAGTGGCCCGTCCCCCGAGCACCGGGCGACCGGTACCAGAAGCCCTCTGCATACCGCCGTCCACAACGCACGATGTGCCGGTCGCCCGCTGAGCGCGTACTCGTGCACCACGACACGGCCACGCGGCGCGAGAAGGTCGCGCACGCGGCGCAGCACCGCGTCCGGATCCGTGACGTTCCGGAAGAGATACGAGGCGAACACGGCGTCGTACGGCCCTGTCACACCCGCCCCGGCGAGCCCTTCCGCGGTGGCGTGGACGAAGGAGACCGCCGGCGGCCAGGTCTTGGCCGCAGCCTTGGCCAGCATGCCCGCTGAGGCGTCCACCGCCGTGATCCCGGCGTACGGTGCAGCGGTGAGCAGCGCGCGGGTCGAGGCTCCGGTACCGCATCCGAGATCGAGGAGCCGGGCACCGCGACCGCCGTCACGAAGCCCGAGGCGCCTGGCGGAGCGCCGGAGTTGGCCGTGGTATCCGGGGTTGCCCGCGACCATGAGGTCGTATGAGGCCGCGGCATGCTCGAACGCGGCCGTCAGATCCGTGTCACGCAGCAGTGGCACAAGGCTCCTCGTACGGTTGGGATCCGGGGGAGTGGTTCATCCGGGCGGACGCCGTCGGAGGGCCGGGAGTTCGAGTGCGGTACGCAGCATCGGCAGCATGGGCGTATGCAGACCGATCTGCACGTCCTCCCGCAGGCGGGTACGGCCGTCGAGAAACCGGAGGAGGCGTTCCATCGGGACTTCTCGGAACAGCCGGGTAAGAAGGTCCTTTCCGTCCACGCGTCCAGTGTCCAGGGCCCGCAGCAGCACCGCGTCCACGGACCGGGCGCGCGCGTGGTGCGGGCCGTGGGCAGGTGGGACCCGGCCACGTCCCAGGGCATCCGCGATGCTCCTGGTTTCGCGCTGGATCGGTGCGAACGTGTAGCCCGTCGAGGGCCGCGTGGCGCCTCCCGCCGCTCCGATGAGGAACACCGACCTGCCGGCCCGGCGCGGGAACCGGGCATCGGTCATCGGGATCACTCCCTGCTCGACGGCCGTGACCGTCAGGTCCCCGAGTCCGAGCACGTCACCGGAGTAGTGGCGCAGCGCCCGCTCGTAGTCCTCCACGCCGAGGACCGTACGGGAGAACTCCGTGTATTCGACGAGTGCCGCGCACGGTCCGAGCGGCAGGACGTAGCCGAAGGACAGTCCGTGCTCGGGCTGCCGCGTGCGGAAGTCCATCAGATCAGCGGTTGCGGTGTCGAACATCGTCCGCTCCGTCTGTACGAACCAGCCACGGAAATGCTGCCGCAGGGCCGTGCGGGCCGCAGGCGGTGTCCGGGGCCGTGAGTCGAACACCCAGCGAGCGCGCAGGCTGACGTCGGTGCCGTCCTCGCCACGGCCCTTCACCTCCGCGCCGCCTGCCACGTCGCGTACCGTCTCCACGGTGAGGTCGCAGCGCAAGCAGCCTGCCTTCGCCAGCCGCTCGCTGGTCCACTCCGCGAACGCCGTCGACCTGAGCATCTTGTACTGGAACGGGGCGACCCGCCTCAGCAGCGGGCGCCCCTCTGCTCCGGTGATCCTCAGCTGGTCCCAGTGCGCGGCCACGAGGTCGTCGTACTCGCCTCCCGGCTCCTCCCAGAAACACCACGTGCGCTCAGCCGGTCGCAACGGCCCTGCGGGCGCGTCGACGAGCATCACCGACAGAGGCGTACGGCCTTCGGTGCGGAGCCCTGTCAGCCTGCGCGCGAGGGAGAGCCCGGCCGCTCCGGCGCCGACGATGATGACGTCCGTGTCGCGCACGCTGCGTCCTTTCCGTGTCTGATCAACGGCAGTTCGGAGCCAAGGGCGGGACCGATGACACTGATGCCTCCCAGGCGGGGCGCCCGCCGGATGCACCGGACAGCGTGGCTCGCCCCGTTCGGGGGAGGAGGCTGCGCCGGTTGGAGGTGCGGGGGCGCCGCCAACGGGTGTTCGGGGGTTGCGGGATGCTCGAATACGGACCGGAGCCGGGCGGGCCGGCGGACCGGTACGAGCGAAGGAGTGACCGTGGCCAGCAACACCTCGGACCCCGTATACACCGTTCCCGGCATGTCCGGCCCAGACGGAGCTGAGGTGGTCCGCCTGCTGCGTCAGCGACTGCACGCCTTGAACGACCTCGCACTCACCCTGAAACACGTCCATTGGAACGTGGTGGGACCGCACTTCATCGCGGTCCACGAGATGCTCGATCCGCAGGTCGAGGCCGTACGCGAGATGGTCGACAAGACCGCGGAGCGCATCTCCACCCTCGGCGGCTCGCCACCCGGCACTCCGGGTGTGCTGGTCTCCGAACGCAGCTGGGACGACTACGCCGTCGGCCGCGCGGAAGCGATCGAGCATCTGGGCGCCCTCGACCTCGTCTACACCGGTGTCATCGAGGACCACCGCACCGCTGTGGGGGAAACGGACAGGCTGGACCCGGTCACGCAGGACCTGCTGATCGAGCACCTGCGCAGTCTGGAGCTCTTCCAGTGGTTCGTACGCGCTCATCTCGAGAACACCGGCGGCGCGCTCAGTACAGCCGGTGCCGCTTCCGAACGGGATGCCGCGGCTCAGGCGGGCAGGCAGGCGCGCCAGCAGCCCTGACACGCGGAAAGGCCAGTGCCCGCCTCCCCGAGGCCCCGCGGGACCGGTATCACCGGACCAGTGCCTTCACCACCCTGACCGGACGGTCGCCGGCGGCCCGCAGGACGTAGGCGCCGACCGCCGCGGGCACGGTCAGCGTCTCGGCGAAGGAGAGAGCGTGCCGGTCGCCCGCGGCCGTCTCGATGGTCACGCCGTCGCCCTCCACCACGTTCAGGACATGGAAGCGTCCCCGCGTGTCGTCGTCCGCCGCCGCGCCCGCCTCGAGGGAGAAGCGGCGGACCTCGTAGAACATCTCCTCCAGAGCCCCCAGCAGCTCCTCCCGCCACCCCGGTGCCGCACGCAGCGTCCGCGGCTCCTGCACCAGGTCCCGCTCAACGCGCTCACCGCGCCGCTCCGTCTCCAGGTTGGCGAAGCCGTGGCCGTACGGGAGCGGGCGCGGGTTGCCGTCCGAGCCCGGACGCAGCCAGTCGTAGAAGCGGAGGCTGTAGAGGTACGGGGTGGCGCTGATCTCCAGGACCAGGTTGCCCGCGCCGCTGGCGTGCGGCGTGCCGGCCGGGATCATGAACAGCCGGCCCTGCTCGGCCGGGAACGTCATGACGTGGTCGGCCGGGTCCATCCTTACGCCGTCCGCCGCTGCCTCCTGCACCTGCTTGCGGAACAGGCCGACGTCGGCGTCCTCGCGCAGTCCCAGGAAGACCCGGGTGGTCTCGTCGCCGAGCGTCATGTAGTACGTCTCGTGCTGGGTGTAGGTCCAGCCGAACCGCTCCCGCATGTAGGGCTCTTTGGGGTGGCAGTGGATGGACAGGTTGCCGCCGCCCACGGTGTCGAGGTAGTCGAAGCGGATCGGGAAGGACGTTCCGAAGCGGGCGTGCACCTCCCTGCCCAGCACGGCCTCGGGGTGCAGCACGCACAGCAGCTGGAACGGGACTTCCGCCTGCGCCTCCGGACCGTGGCCGATGAGGACGCCCGCCTCGGGTGCGATCAGTTCGTAGCCCAGCGCGCTGTTGCGGGCGCCGGGGTTGAAGCCGAGCTCCCGCTGCGCCCAGTGGCCGCCCCAGGGCGTGGAGTTGAAGTACGGGCGGGTGCGGACCGGGCCGTGGGAGAGCCGCGCGAGGGTGGCACGCAGGCCGGCGCCGTCCAGGAACACCGGGCGGTCCGCGTCCTGCACGTCCAGCCACGCGTCGATGCGGGGCGCGAGGGTGTCGCGGTGCCGGTCGAGCATCGGCCAGTCGACGTAGAACAGGCGGCGCAGGTCGCCCTTCTCGCCGGGCAGCCCGAGGTTCGTGCCCCACCCCTCCGCCACCGCCGCCTCGGCACGGCGCTTGGGCACGTCGGCGTACCAGAGCACGTCGTGCTCGACGAGCGCGGCACCGGGACCGTAGACGACGGTCAGGACGGCGCCGTGCGGGGCCCGCGGCAGGGTGTCGAAGAGGTCGTCGAGGGGGTTCTGCGCCAGCCGGCAGTAGTACGGGTCGCCGGTGTCCCGCGGGCCTACGGTCCGGCCGCGGATGTCGCCGGCGGCGGCGTAACGCGTGCGTACGTCGACGAGGCGGACGTCCGCGGCCGACAGCGCGCCGGCCAGGGTGTCCCAGGGCGCCGTCGGCGGGCCGTCGACGGCGACGGTCGCCGGGGCGGCGGGGAGCCGGTCCGCGACGGCCCGCCAGCCGGTGGTGAGGTGGGCCTGCGGTGCGGGGGGATAACGGGGGTCGAGCCGGTACACACGTACTCCTTTGTGCGGTGCGGCTGGGTTCGGCCTGGTTTGGCCGGATTGGGCTGAGTTCGGCTGGGTTCGGCCGGGGTCAGAGGCGTTCGAAGAGCACCGCGGCCGTGCCGAGGGCGGGCAGGCGTACGGTCACTTCCCCGTCGTCCAGGGGCAGTTCCCCCGTCGTGGTGCCGAGGTAGCCGGCGCGGTGGGCCGCGGCGACGGGGAAGTCGGCCCGTACGGCGCAGTCGACCGGCTCCTCGGCGAACGACTGCAGCCGCAGGAGTACGCCCCCCTCCTCCGTCGTCGCGCCGACGAGCCGTACGCGCGCGTCGCCGACCCGGACGAAGGTGTGCGTCGCGGCGGCGTCCGCCGTCGCCTCGCCCCGTGCCCGCACTGCGCGCAGCGGGCGGCTGAGGGCCGCGGACGTGCGCGGGCCCAGGCCCGCGTCGTCCGCCGGGCCGCAGGCGACGCTGTAGCGGAAGCTGAACTCGAAGGCCTGCTCGCTGGGGAAGTTGGTGTCCCACAGGTTGTTGTGGATCCAGGAAAAGACCGTGGCCGGCTCGTCCTCTTCCAGCGTCCTGGGGAACGGGGCGTACGGGAGGGCGATGTTCCCGAACTGGACCAGCGGCGCGTCCCGCGTCGACCACGCCACCTGGAAGCCGTCCTGTGCCATGCCCACCCAGCGGCGCACCGCCCGCATGTGCAGCGCCGAACCGGGCACGACCGGCAGGCCGGTGCCCGTGGCGCCGCCCGTGGCCTCCATCCGTACGGACGGCTCGTCCAGGGCGAAGGGGAAGGCGAAGTAGGCGCTCTCCTTGCCCAGGGTGGCGGCCTTGCCGAGCCGGTTGTCGATGTCGAGGCGGGCCACGCCGTGCGGGAGGGTCAGCGTCGTACGCAGCCGGTCGGCGCCCGCCGGGTGCGTCTCGTACGTGAGGACTTCCGCGGTCGGCGTCGAGTGGCGGGCGGTGAGCGCCGCGGGCGGGGCGAGGCTCCGGCGGCCGAGGTGCTCCAGGCGGTCGGAAGCGGTGGTGCGGCTGGAGTTGTGGTTGAAGGCGCCCGCGGTCGTGAAGCTGTCGTGGATGTACGCGTTGAAACCGGCGACCGCGTCCTCGCGTACCAGCTCACGTCCGGTGGCCTTGTCGGTGATGGACGCGATGCAGGCGCGGGCGAGGTCGACGCGTACGGCCAGGTGCTCGTTCTCCAGCAGCAACGGGGCGGGGTGCGCGTACGCCCGCGCCGCCGTGTCGGCCAGCACCTCGGCCTCGCTGCGGTCCCTGTCCGCGGCGTTAGCGGCGTCCGCGGCGTCCGCGGCGGCGTCCCCGGCGGTGCTCGCGGGGGCCTGAGCGTGCACGATGTCCAGCCGTACGGACCCGGCCGCCGGAACGTCGTCGACGCGCACCACCAGGAACCGGCCCGCGTCCCTGTGACTGTCGTTGACCTGCTCCCTCTCCTCGAGGGCGAGCTGCCGTCCGGTGCGCCCGTCCAGCACCGCGACCGGCTGTTCGAGCGGCACGCTGCTCTCCGGCAGGAAGAACCGTACGACGTCGGTACGCGGCCAGGAGCACGTGTTGACCACGTGGTACGACGCCGCGACGCCGTCCGGACGGGTCAGGCGCTGGCCCAGCCGGGCCGAGGCCCGGCTCAGCAGCGACCGCCCGTCGTCGTGGGCGCGCAGCGCCTGTCCGTACTTCCAGTGCCACTGCTGCTCACCGGAGTGCGTGCCGTGGTCGCCGTGCGACCAGGGGTCGCTGGCACCCCAGGTGTGCTCGTCGAAGAGCGACACGGCTTCGTAGACGCCCGCCGAGTCGCGGGTGTCGTCGCCTGCGCCCTCGGCGCCGAGCACACCGGCGAAGGTGCCGATGGTCTGTGCGTCGGCGACGACGGACTGGGCGGTGCGGGCGAGCGAGAGCGGGTGCGCGCCGGAGCCGACACCGTCCACCCACCAGTCGGTCCAGTCGCCCTCGAAGGTCTGGATCGCGTCGCCGAGCCGGGCCTCGGCGTCGGTGAAGAAGTCCTCGTTGCGGGACAGACGCAGCTGCGGGTACGCCCAGGTCTCGTTCCAGCGGCGCACCGTGTCGGCGATGACCTGCCGGGGCGGAGCGTTGTCGCCGAACTTGCCCTGCACGCGCAGGTGCAGCACATCCCACGGGTACGGCTCCCGCTTGATCTCCTTGGCGTCCATGGGCCAGCCGAAGACGCCGCCCTGGTAGGGGTACGGGTTGGTGGCCAGCGAGGTGAGGTAGGCGGGCAGCAGGTCGTCGACGCTCGCGTAGTCGGTGTCGAAGCCGAGGAGCGGACCCTCCATGTAGGACAGGCCGTGCGGGGTGTCGGTCATCCAGACCAGGACGCTCTTGCCGCTCGGCGCGCGCCAGTGGAACAGCCGCGGCAGCTTCTCGCCGCCGACCAGGTGCGGGACCGAGCGGCCCGCCCAGTTGTGCGCGACGGACAGGTACTTCACACCGGCGTCGCTGAGCGCGTCGACGAGCCCGACCACCGAGCCGGGCACGTCGGTCTGCATGGCGGAGGTGAAGGTGACGCCGTGCTCGTCACGTACGTCCTTGGCCATCCGCAGCAGTTCGTGCAGCTCGTCGGTGGAGCAGGTCTCGGTGTGCAGGTTGAACGGCATCGCGGTGAGCTCGATCCGCCCCTGCTTCACCCGGCGTACGAACTCCGCCACCTGCTCCTTCGGCCGCGTGTCCGCCCACTGGCGGAACGACAGCAGCGACTCCACGCACCACCGGAACTGCGACTCGGGCTCCCAGTCGTCCGTGGCCTGCGTCAGCTCCAGGCAGGAGTCGAGGAAGGAGAGCTGCTCGGCCAGCACCCGCCCCTGCGGGTCGGTGTAGCCGATGTCGAGGTGGGAGTGGTGGACGAGATGGATGGTCCACTGCCGCTGGGGAGCAAACGCCACGTTGATGCCGCCGGGGTGCCCGGGCAGCCCGACGCTGATCCGTTCGGTCGTCTCGACGGCGGGCAGCAGCAGGCGTACCGAGCCGCCGGGGCCCGCGACGCGTTCGGCGGGCAGTGTGGCGCCGGACTCGGTCCGCGCCACCAACTCGTCGGGCGGAGGCGCCCCGTTGAGCGCCTCCACGCGCAGCGACTGCAGCAGCCCGCCGTCCTCCGCCCGGCGCATCAAGGGCTCGACGGTCAGCCGCAGCGCCACACCGTTCAGGGTGCCCTCCGCACTGACGACGGAGGTACGGAGGCTGTCGCGGACGCGGTCGTGGTCCCAGTCGGTGGTACGTACGAGGGCGCGGGTGGTCATGTGGAATCTCCCGTAACGAGCGGACGGTGCGCAGGACAGGGGGCTTGGACGGCACGCACTAGCGGACGGAGGAAGCGACTCCGCGCAGGAAGACGCCGCGGAACATCAGGAACAGCAGCAGGGTGGGCAGCGAGACGATGAGCGCGCCGGCGAGGATCACCGGCGGTCCCGTCGCGGCGTACGCGCTGTCCAGAGCCGCCAGGGTCGCCATCACCGGCTGCACGTCGGAGCTGCGGCTGAGGGTGATGCCGAAGAGCAGGTCGTTCCAGACGGCGCTGAACTGGAAGATGAACGCCGCGCCGAGGCTCGGGGCGAGCAGCGGCAGATGGATGCGCCAGAAGATCCGCCTGAACGACGCCCCGTCGAGCATCGCCGCCTCGGTCACCTCCGGAGGCATCGTTGTCAGCTGATTGCGGATCAGGAAGAACGCGAACGGGATGTTCCAGGCCACGTACACGAGCATCAGACCGAGCCGGGTGTCGTACAGGTTGAAGTCCGCGTACATCCCGAAGAGCGGGCCGAGGAACATCTGCACGGGGAAGAGGGTCCCGGAGTAGATCAGCCAGAACCAGAAGGCGGGCTTGGGGATCGGCAGCACCACGACGGCGAAGGACGCCATCGCGGCGACGAACACGGCCACCGCGCCGCACACCAGCGCGTACGTCATGGAACTGCCGACGCCCGAACCGATCTTCGCCTCGTTCCAGGCGGTGGAGAGGTTCTCCCAGAGGGCGAAGCCCTGCGGGGACCAGTCCGGGCTGCCGGAGTACGCCCCGGCCGGCGTGAGCACGTTGACCGCCAGCAGGTACAGCGGCGCGAGCCACAGCACCACGCAGACGCCGACGAAGAGGTTGCGCGTCGCGCGTCCCATGGGAGTCACCTCGATCCTTCAGCGCGGGTGTCGGGCATCTGCCGGCGCAGGTACATCCAGGAGGAGGCGACGACAATGACCGACAGGACGAGAGCGACGGCTGAGCCGTAGCCGACGTGGAACAGCCGGAACGCCTCGCGGTACATGGTCAGCGCGAGCGTCTCGGAGGAACGGGCCGGGCCGCCCTGCGTGAGGATCCAGATCATGTCGAAGGCCTTGAGGCTGTTGACGATCGCCATGCCGACGACCACGACCGTCATGGGGCGCAGCTGGGGCAGCGTGATGTAGCGGAACATCCGCCAGCCGGTGGCCCCGTCCAGCTGGGCCGCCTCGACCGTGTCGCGCGGAATGGCACGCAGGCCGACGGCGAACAGCACCACGTTGATGCCGGTCCCCTGCCAGGTGGAGGCCACGATCATGGAGAGGGTGTTCTGCGGCCACTCCAGCAGCCAGCTCTGCGTCCACGAGTCGAGGCCGACCGTGCTCAGCACCCCGTTGAGCGCGCCTTCGGTGGTGAGGATGAACTTCCACAGCACGGCGGTGGAGGCACCGGAGATCACGAAGGGCAGTACGATCACCAGCTGCGCCACGTTCCCGAAGCGCATGTTGTGCGTGGCGACGGCGATGAGCAGTCCGGTGAACACCGGCAGCAGCAGCGTACCGGCCACCCACAGTGCGGTGTTGAGCACCGACTGCCCGAAGATCGGGTCCTGGGCGAGCCGCGTGTAGTTGTCCAGGCCGACGTAGTGCCGCGTGAATCCGTTGTCCTCGAAGAAGCTGCCGTAGATGCTGCGGAAGAACGAGTAGATCAGCAGCACCCCGACGAACAGCAGGGCGGGCAGTACCCAGGGCACGCCGGCGAGCGGCCCGCCCAGCCGGCGTGAGGCGCCCCGGCGTTCGGCGGGGCCGGGCGTACGAGTGGGTGTCCGCCGCGGTATCCGTACCGGCTTGGCGGCGGCGGCCGTTCGGCTCATGTCTCCTCCGCCTCCCGCCACACCTTCCACGCCTCGTCGGCGCGTTCCTGCATGGTCCGCAGCACCGGGCGGTACGACGACGGGTTGAGCATGAACCCGGCCAGGTCGTCGACTGTCGACTCGACCAGCTCGGGCGGCCCCAGCTCCCAGAAGCGGTTGAGCAGCGAGAAGTTCCGCTCCCGTACGGTGCGTACGACACCCTCGATCACCGGATTGGCCGGCGGAACCTTCGGGTTGGGGCTGCCGTCCTGCAGCGCGTCCGCGAAGGCCCGCGCGACCTCGGGGTGCAGCCAGTTCTCGGCGGCCTTGAACGCCTCCTTCCGGTCGGGCCCTTTGACGGAGGAGGCGAACGCGCTGGACTCGAAGATCACGCTGGGCCGGGACCCGGCGTTCTGCATGGGCAGTACGAAGGCGTCGACGTTCTCGCCGAACTTCCCGCCCGCGGCGGTGATCGTCGCGCCCATCCAGGTGCCCGCCGGCATCATGCCGAGCTTGCCGTGGACGAGGGACGCCGACGCCGTGTTGTGGTCCACGTCCATCGAGGTGAACCAACCGTTGTCGGCGAAGTCGCTGATGGTCCGCATCGCGCGCTCGGCGCGCTCGTCGGTGTAGCGGGCACGGCCGTTCATCAGGTCCAGATAGAACCGCGGGTCCTGCCGGCTGAGCATCTCCTGGAACCAGATGAACGCCGGCCAGCGCCCGCTGATGACGGCGTGCAGCGGGGTGATCCCGGCGCCCTTGAGGGTCTTGCAGGCGGTGAGGAAGTCGTCCCAGGTCCGCGGCTTCGTCAGCCCGTTCTCCTTGAAGACCCGTGGGTTGTAGTAGATCACCCAGTGGGCGAGGTTCATCGGCAGGCCGTAGACCCTGCCGCGGTGGGTGAAGGCACCGCGCAGGGCGGGGTCGACCCAGCCTCGCGCGGCGCAGCGCTTCCACACCGCGGACAGGTCCACGATGCCGCCGGTGCGGGCGAGGTCCTTGAGCCGGTACCCGGACCAGTACTTCAGCAGGTCGGGCGTCCGGTTGGTGCGCAGCGAGGACTTCACGACCTGCTCGAACGACTCGGCCGACGGGATGACTTCGGAGACCAGGCTGAGCCCGGCGACCTTCTTCATCGCGGCACCGGCGGCGGACAGCGGCTCGGCGAAGCTGGTGTTGTCGCCGTGTACGGCGACCTTGCCGGCCGGCTGCCCGGACGCGGTGCTGCACGCGGAGACGAGCGCGCCGGTACCGGCGGCCAACAGCACTGCGCGCCGGTTGAGTTGGGCTCTGGAGGGGCTGATCGGCGGGTGGCGACCTGACATGGACGGCTCCCTCGGGAGGTGCGCGTTACCGATAACACGGACGGGTCGGGATTCCACTCCAGTGCGTGCGGCTTGTCAACATCTCCGGCGAAAGCCGATTGAAAGGATCGCGGTCCCGGCGCCCCGCTCCCTCACGGCATGTGCATGAGGCGTACGGATGGCAGGCTGCGCCGCGACTCAGGCGGGATGCCGGGGTGGGGGCGGTCCTCGCGGACGGTCGGTGTCCCGTGTGGGGTGCACCTTGTGGGGAGTGTTGACAACGCCGGATCGCGCGACCACGCTCTGTTGTTAACGATACCAACTGAGCCGAGGTTCGGTGCCGTGCCGGGTCAACGCGCCCTTTTGTGCTGCTACTTGCCGTTCATCCTGCGTCGTAGCGTCGCGGCGAAGTCTTCGGCTGCCATGAGTCGTGCGCGGAGTGTTTCGCAGCGGGCGTCGGCGACTTTGCAGTAGGAGTCGAGGCGTTCGCGCAGTCGTTGGCGTTCCGGTGCGGTGGGGGGTGTGTCGGTGTCGGCGAGTTGGTCGGTGATCTCGAGGAGGTCGCGCATCTCGTCGAGGGAGAAGTCGAGGGGTTTCATGCGGCGGATGACCATGAGGCGTTCGACGTCGGCTTCGGTGTAGAGGCGGAAGCCGCCTTTGCTGCGGGCGGAGGGGATGACGAGACCGACCTCTTCGTAGTGCCGGATCGTGCGCAGCGACAAGCCCGTCCGCTCGGCCACCTCCCCGATCTGCATCTGCCGCTCAGTCATCGCCGCGCCTTCTCCTTCTGTGTTTTCGCCGCATTGGAACGTTCGAGGGGTCCACGATACGTGTCTGGGATCACATGATCCGCGGGCTTGTTCACCTGCATTTCACAAGCACCGGTTCGACTCTGACCCTCACGTCACAGTAGAGTGTGGACACGGGCCCCCGCGCTGTACAGGCAATGGCCGAGGCCCGCCGCCCGCCACAGACTTCCGGGCAATGATGCCCGACCGGCGGCCACCACGGCCGCCACCCACCGGCAGGCCCCCATCGAGGCCGGGCCGCCGGGACTCCCCACGGGGAGTCGAGCAACGACGCGCGTACGTCCACGGGACGTGTGTGCCTGAACAGAAACGGTTGCATGTCCTCACCGCCGCCCGCAGGCTCCACGCTGCGCGCCCGCTTCCCCCGGCCCGACTGGCTCGCCTCCGCCAAGGTCTTCCGCACCGAGGTCCTGGCCGGGCTGGTCGTCGCGCTCGCGCTCATCCCCGAGGCCATCTCGTTCTCCATCATCGCCGGGGTCGATCCGGCCGTCGGCCTCTTCGCCTCCTTCACGATGGCCGTGGTGATCTCCGTCGTCGGCGGCCGCAAGGCCATGATCTCCGCCGCCACCGGCGCCATCGCCCTGGTCATCGCCCCCCTCAACCGCGAGCACGGCCTCGGCTACCTCGTCGCCGCCGTCATTCTCGGCGGCATCGTCCAGGTGGCCCTCGGCGCGCTCGGGGTGGCGAAGCTCATGCGGTTCGTGCCCCGCAGCGTCATGGTCGGCTTCGTCAACGCCCTGGCCATCCTCATCTTCATGGCCCAGGTGCCGGAGATGCGGGACGTGCCCTGGGCCGTCTACCCCCTCATCGCCGCAGGCCTCGCGCTGATGGTGCTGACCCCGCGCCTGACCAAGGCCGTACCGGCGCCCCTGATCGCCATCATCACCCTCACCGTCATCACCATCGCGGCCGGAATCGCCGTACCCAGCGTCGGAGACAAGGGCGAACTGCCCTCCTCCATGCCCGTCCCCGGCCTGCCCGACGTGCCCTTCACCCTGGACACGCTCACCACCATCGCCCCGTACGCCTTCGCCTTCGCGCTGGTGGGGCTGATGGAGTCGCTGATGACCGCCAAACTCGTCGACGACATCACCGACACCCACTCCAACAAGACCCGCGAGTCCATCGGCCAGGGCATCGCCAACATCGTCACCGGCTTCTTCGGCGGCATGGGTGGCTGCGCCATGATCGGCCAGACCATGATCAACGTGAAGACCAGCGGCGCCCGCACCCGCCTGTCCACCTTCCTCGCCGGGGCCTTCCTGCTGGTACTGGTGGTGGTGTTCGGCCCGGTCGTCTCCGACATCCCCATGGCCGCGCTCGTCGCCGTGATGATCCTGGTCGCCTTCGCCACCTTCGACTGGCACTCCATCCAGCCGGGCACCCTCAAGCGCATGCCCCTGGGCGAGACCCTCGTCATGACCGTCACCGTCGCCTGCGTCGTGGCCACCCACAACCTCGCCATCGGCGTCATCGCCGGCTGCCTCGTCGCCATGGTCATCTTCGCCAAACGCGTCGCACACCTCGCCGAGGTCACCGGAGTCCTCGACCCCGACGGCAACCAGGTCGTCTACGCCGTCACCGGCGAACTGTTCTTCGCCTCCTCCAACGACCTCGTCTACCAATTCGACTACGCGGGCGACCCCGACGACGTCGTCATCGACCTCACCGACGCCCACATCTGGGACGCCTCCTCCGTCGCCGCACTCGACGCCATCGAAACCAAGTACGCCAAACGCGGCAAGCAAGTCACCATCATCGGCCTCAACAAACCCAGCGCCGAAATGCACGACAAACTCGCCGGCCAACTCACCACCGAACACTGACCCGGCCCCGCCGGTCTCGACCGACCTGTAGGGTCAGCCCGCTTCGTCGAGAAGGCGGGCCGGTTCGAGGACGGTGATACGGCCCCGCGCAAGGCGGAGCAGACCGTGGGCGGCGAACTCGCGCAGCACCTTGGTCGTCGTCTCGCGGGAGGTGCCGGCCAGGGCGGCGAGCTGCTCGTGGGTGAGGGCGATCTGCGGATGGCGCGCGCCCGGCCGGAGCCTGCTTGCCGGGGCGTCGGTGCGGGTGGCGAGGGTGGTCAGGGTGGTGGCGATGCGCTGGGGCACCGACTTGAACACGCTGTCCGACAGGCGCTGTTCGAGGTCGGCGAGGCGGCGGCCGAGGATCTCGGTGATGCGGGCCGCGATACGCGCGTCGGACAGCAGGAGCTTCCGTACGTCGGCGCGGCTCATCACGCAGACGGTGACGTCGTCGAGGGCCTCGGCGAAGTTGTCGTACATGCGCTGCCCGAGCAGGGCCATCTCGCCGAAGATCGTGCCGGAGCTGATGATCGCGCAGGTCAGCGCGCGGCCGTCGGCCGAGACGCGGAAGATCCGGACCCGGCCGCGTTTGAGGATGAACAGCACCTCGGACGGCTGGGCCGGGGCGTGGAGGATGTCCCCGGCCGCGTACGTCTTCATGGGGGCCGCGGCGGCGATGGCGTCCATCTCCCGTTCCGGCAGGTCGCGGAAGATGTCGACCTCGGAGATGCACCAGGTGCGGTCCGTGCCGCCGGTCTCGCCGTCGTGGTGGTCGATCATGCGGCGGGTCTCCTCGCGTCGCCCGGGGGCCCAGGGTGGCGGTGCGGCGCCCCAGGCCGGGGCGGCCAGCGCGCTGTTGCCCTCGGCCAGACAGTAGGGCACCGCCCCGCCGCCGCGACTGCTGCCGCGCGGCATCTTCCGCGCGTACCGGCCGAGCAGGACGCCGAAGCCGGTGCCGGTGAAGAGGGCGATGCCCATGTGGATGATCCAGCCCGCGAAGGCGTCGGTGGAGCCGAGCAGGCCCGCGACCATGGTGATCATCGCGGTGTCCGTCATGGGGCGGGACACCGACATCCAGACGCCCATCCCGACGCCACCGGCCAGCCCGGCCGCCGCACCGTGGACGGCGTGGACGGGGATCGCCGCGGTGTGCGGCGAGACATGCGCTGTGGTGGCCATGATGCTGAACTCCCTTCGTTGCCGGTCGTTCCGCGTTCACCCGTGACGCTAGGGCGGCGGACCGGTACGGGTATGTGAGGGCGCTTACGTACGGGGGAGTAGCGCGGCGGCGGGGGCGTCAGCGAGTGGCCGCACGGGCGTCAGGCCGTCTTTTCGGCGATCAGCAGTGCGTAGCCGAGGGTGCCGTCGGCTACGGCGGCGCGGGCCGCGGCCAGCACGGCGGGCGCCGCCGCCAGGTCCACCCCGGCCTCGGCGAGCCGTCCCGCGGCGGTCATGCGCAGCAGGTTCAGCCGGGCCTCGATCTGGTCGATCATGCGGGCCATGGCCTGGTCGTGCCGCTCGGTACGGGTGGTGCGCAGCCCCGCGGCCGCCAGGATCGCGGCGTACTCCTCCAGAGGGCGGGCATCGGCGACGCAGGCGATCCGCGCCGCCAGACCGGTCAGTTCGGGCGGGAGCCGGCCGGGATCGGCGGTGACGTCCGTGATACCGAGACGGCCCCCGGGCCTGAGCACGCGGGCGAACTCGGCGGCGGCCCGGGCCTTGTCGGGGAACGTGCACAGGGCGCACTCGCACACCGCCGCGTCGAACACGCCGTCCGGGCAGGGCAGTTGCTCCGCGTCCCCCGTCGTGAAGACCGCCCGCCCGGCGAGCCCCGCGACCTGGGCGGCGCCTTGGGCGAGAGCGGTGTTGGCGGCCGCGTAGTCCACGCCGTCGACATGTACGCCGTAGGCGTCGGCGAGGAGCAGGGCGGTGGTGCCGCGGCCGGAGGCCACATCGAGTACGCGGGAGTCCTCGGCCAGGTCCAGGCCGTCGGCGAGGCGGCGGGTCAGCGCGGTGCCGCCGGGGTGGTACGCGTCGCCGAGCAGCAGCGCGACCACGTCGGAGGAGTACGCGGCGGCGCAGCAGGCCTTGAGGTCGTCGCCGGGCGGAGGGCCGGGGCGCGTGTGGTGGCCGGTCACCGTGCCCCCTCCCCGGCGGAGGGACCGGCGTCTTCGCGCGCGGGCTCGGGGCCGGAGGTTCCGGTGCCGGTGGTCTCGGAACGGGCGGTCTTGGAGCCGTACACGGTGCCGGTGAGCCGGCCGGCCAGCGGCAGCGCGTTCGGCACCACGTCGGCGACGGGCACGCCGGACATCTCGGCGCGGACCTGCTCGCGGTAGCCGGCGGAGTTGTAGGCGCAGAACGGGATCAGCCGCCCGTCCGGGGTGATCTCCTCGACGCAGCACTTCATCAGCTGCTTGACGTTGAGGGTGTACGGGTCCTGGAAGTCCTGCACCACGATCATGAACGCCTTGTCGTCCAGCTGCCGCACGGCCTCCGGCAGGTCGATGCCGCAACTCTCGGCACAGTCCAACGCCTCGGCCGCGGCGCGCAGTTGTTCCTCGGTCGTCTCCGTCCCCATGAACGCCGAGGCCGACCACAGCTTCTCCAGCGCCTCCCGGATCCCGTCGTCCGGCATGACCCGGTTGGTGACGTAGTCGAGGTGGTCCTCCACGTTCAGCAGCCGCGGCACCGGCACGACCGTACGGCTGCCCGGCGGGCCGTCCACCAGCAGATAGGTGACGGAGCGGCAGGTGGGGAAGCAGCACGGGACGGGGAAGAAGTCGCCCTTCCGGAACCAGTCCGGGCGCTGTTCGTTGATGAGCCGGATGACGTCGGGGTTGGTGAGCCGGTCCAGCGGGTCGAAGGGCACATGGCGGCCGGAGTGCGTGACCGGCTGGAACGCCACGGACCGTACGGCGGGATGGTCGATGCCGTACTCGATGATCGCGCCGAGTTCGTGCTCGTTCAGGCCCCGTTCGACGGCGGCGACCAGGCTGACGGTCAGCCCGTGCTCGGCGCAGTTGTCCAGTGCCCGCTGCTTGAAGGTACGCAGGTCCCGGCCGCGGATCTCCAGGTGCGTGCGTTCGTCGAAGCCGTCGAACTGGAGGTACACGTTCACCGAACGGCCCGGCACCCGGTTGCGTCTGCCGAGTTCGGCGACGAAGTTCTTGTCGGTGGCCAGCCGGATGCCGTTGGTGTTGAGCGTGACGTTCCTGATCGGGCGGGCCTGGGCGAGGTCGACGAAGTCCAGGATGTGCTTGTGGATGGTCGGCTCGCCACCCGAGAACATCACCACCTCCGCCTCGCCCTCCGAGGCCACGAAGGCGTCCAGCATCCGCTCGCACTGCTCGTGGGTGATCGAGTAGCCTCCCCAAGCCTCCGGCCTGGAGCCACCCCCAGGCTGGTGCCGCTGGTGCCCGGAGTCGGCGAAGCAGATCGGGCAGTCCAGGTTGCAGCCGGTGTTCACCTCGACGATCCCCAGGCAGGCGTGCTGCTTGTGCTCCGGGCACAGCCCGCAGTCGCTCGGGCAGCCGTCCTTCACCTCGGTCTGGAACGTCAGCGGGAGCGTGCCGGGCTTGTTGAACCGCGCCGACGCCAGATACTCCTCCGCGTCCCCGTACACCAGGGCCTCGAACCCGCCGTGCTCGCGGCAGCGTTTGCGCAAGTACACCTTGTTCTCACGGATGTTGACCTGCGCGTCGACGGGCGCCTTGCACATCGGGCAGACGGACTTGGTGAACTCCACGAACACCTCGTCACGGTCCACCTTGCGCCGCGGCGCCGGGTCCTGGGCCATCACACAGCTCCTCTCGAAGAGGCGGCGCGGCGTTCGGCCTCGGTTCTGACCGAGGCGAGCGAGGCGGCGACCGCGGCCTCCCAGCGGGCGGCCACCGCCGTACCCCACCACTGCCCGAGCCGCCACAGGTCGGTGCCCAGCTCGCCGTCGTACACCAGTCGCGTTCCCGCTCCCGTACCCGTCCCCGGTTCCGCCTCCTCGAGGACGAAGGACTCGGTCACGTACGGCACCGGGCCGCGCACCAGTCGGAAGTCGATCCGCCCGGGCCGGATGAAGCGGACGGTCTCCACGGTCACCGCTCTCAGCCGGCCGCCCGCGATCGGCGTGTAGTGCTCGGCGAGCACCAGGTCACTGCCGCGCTCCAGCACGTTCACCTTGTCGTGCATCGCGCGCGGGGTGCGGCCCAGATACGGGCGGGCCACCACGTCGAACACCGTCTCCCGCGGGGCGGCGATGTCCACGGTCTGCGGGCCAAGCGGCCGCGTCCGGCGCCCCACGCCGACGTCGACGGGAACGGCGCCGGTCACCAGGCCCAGGTAGGCGGCGGTCAGCGCACCACCCGCACCCGCGGTCCAGGCCGCGGTACGCAGTACGCGTGCGGCGCTCAACGTCCATCCTCACGGTTCATACGGCGACGCTAGAGCGCCGGCCACCGACCGGACCGTAACCGCGCTTACACTCCGCCGCCCGTGTCGGCCGCCGAGCCGTACACAGGCCTACATTGCGCTCCGTACTCTCACCTAGCGTCACAATGATCAGTCCCTCTCGTCTTGTGTTACAGAGCCAGTGGACATGGGGAATCTCCCGCTGCGTTAGGGTGGGAAACGCTGGTCGAGACGGAGTCCCGGCCTTCTTCCGACAGTCGTCTCCCGGGGCGCGGTGCTGGATGGTGTCCCGCACTCACGGAGCCGGCGCCCGCACGGCGCGTATGCGCCCCAGCTCACGGGAGTGACGCATGACCAGCGAGGTCACACGCCTGGAAATCGCCGACCACCTCGACCCCCTTTTCGCACGGGGCGCCACCGACCGGGAGGCCGTGCTGACCGCGGTCTCCGGAGCCCGCCCGGAGCTCGCGGAGGTGCTGTACGGGCTGCCCCAGCAGAATTACTCGTCGCTGCGCCAGGTCTGGAAGCACCTGCCGGACGTTCCCGTGGGCCTCTGAGGAGGCGCCGCGCGCGGCCGTGTTCAGGCCGCGCTTGACCGACGGTACGGAGCAGGCCGAGGCCGACCGGAACCGTTGAGTCGGCGCCGGTCAGCGGGCGTTCGACGCCCCGCGGGCGGGAGCGTCGTCTTGGGCCGTGTCGCTGTCGTGCGGTGCGGGCGTCCGCGGCGACCAGCGCCCCGGTGGCGATCGAGGTCGCGTCGATGAGCGGCCCGAACACCAGCGGCGAGGCGAACTGGCCCCCGAAGAGCGCGCTCGCCTGCCGCGAGGTGGCCGTGCCCCGCCGCTCCGCTGGGGCGGCATGGTCGACCAGGACGGTCAGGGTGGGCATCGTGATGCCCTGCCGAGCCCGGTCAGCACCGGTACGAGCAGCAGCACCGCCCAGTGGCCGGCGACGGCGAACAGCAGCAGCGCCGCCGTCCACGCCCCGGCCGCGATCCGCAACAGCGCCGCGTAGCCGAAACGGCCGACGGGCGCGCCCGGGTGCGCATGGGGTGCGCGCGGGGGGCGCGGTTTCGCGGGCACACGCGACGCCGGATGATGAGGTGTCCGCCCTGCTGCGTACCGCCGACCATCGCCGACCGCTACGCAGCCGCCGCACCCGAGTGGGAGACACCGGAACCGTATGAGCGATCCGACCGCACTCTCGGCCCGTGACCAGCTACGGGCGCTCGACCGCGGCGAGGTGAGCAGCCGCGAACTGACCGCCGCGCACCTGGAGGCGATCGCCGCACACCCCGAGCGCAACGCGGTCATCACCGTCGACGAGCCCGGCGCGCTGGCCGCGGCGGAGGCCGCCGACGCGCGGCGGGCGCGCGGCGGGCTTCTTCCTCCGCTGCTGGGCCTGCCCATGACGGTGAAGGACTCGCTGGAGACCGCCGGACTGCGGACCACCTGCGGGTCTCCCGGCCTGGCCGACCACGTCCCCGAGCGTGACGCCGACGCCGTCGCCCTGCTGCGTACCGCCGGGGCGGTGCTCATGGGCAAGACCAACGTTCCACCGATGTGCCAGGACATCCAGACCGGCAACACCCGGTTCGGAAGCACCCGCAACCCCCACGACCCCACGCGTACGGCCGGCGGCTCCTCCGGCGGCGCGGCCGCCGCCGTGGCAACCCGCCTCACCCCCTGGGAGCTCGGCAGCGACCTCGCGGGCTCCGTCCGGCTCCCGGCGCACTACTGCGGTACGTACGGGCTGCGCACCAGCGGCGGCATCGTGCCCACCCGGGGTCACATCCCGCGTCCACCCGGTGCGTACAGCTCCACCGACATGACCGTGCTCGGTCCGCTCACCCGCACCGCCGACGACCTCGACCTCGCGCTCGACGTGCTCGTCGCGCCACGCCCCGGCGACCAGGCCGCGTGGCGCCTGGACCTGCCGGGGCCCCGCCACACCACCTTGGGCGACTACCGCGTGGGCGTGTGGGCGGACGACCCCCACTGCCCGGTCAGCGCGGAAACCCGGGCCCTGCTCGACCAGGTCGCGGAAGAACTCCGGCACGCCTGCGACCGCGTGGACGACACCACCCGGCCCGTCGAAATGGCCACCTCCGACCGGCTGTTCACGCGGCTGCTGTTCGCGGGCACTTCGGCGGGCACCGACGAGAACACGTTCAATTCGGCGGTCAAGGCCGCCGAGGAAAGGCCCGAGCATCCCTTCCTCCGTGCTCAGACGATGCGCCACCGTGAATGGCTGCTCGCGGACGAGGACCGCCAGAGCCTTCGGGCACGGTGGGCCGAATACTTCCGGCATGTCGATGTTCTGGTGACGCCCGCGGCCCCCACCGAGGCCGTACTCGATCAGACGGGCATGCCGATGTCAGAGCGGCACATCACCGTCGACGGGGCACGCCGCGGCTACTGGGAGCAGACCGCCTGGCTCAACCTGGCGGGTCTTGTCGGCCTTCCCGCAGCGACCGTCCCGTTGAGCTCCACAAGCGACGGCCTTCCCCTGGGAGTACAGATCATCGGCCCCTGTCTGGAAGACCGCACCGTCACGCACTTCGCCGGACTCCTCACCGCCCGGACGCACTGACCCCGACGGCGTGTTCAGGCGCCCTGGAAGTCGCGCAACGTCGTGTCCGGCGTCCGCTCGGTTTCCCGGGGTGCGAAAGGGGACACCCGGCAGGCGGACATCGAGCTCTTGGAACGCGTCGACGCCCTGCCACGCGGCGACAGCTCGCGCAGGGCGTACGCGGACGCCGCGACCGTCGAGCTGGTCTGCCACAGCGTGCTGGAGACGACGTACCTCCATCCCGCCGTACGCGCGCGGGTGGCCGACGCGGACACGATCGTCGCCCGGGGTGCCGACGCCCACGCCCGGATCGAGGCGCTGCTGGAGGAGTGGGAAAGCCGTGCCCTGGACGATCCCGGGTTCGACCGCATCCTGGACCAGCTCCTGCAGAAGGTGCGCCGCAGGCTGGCGAACCAGGAGGAACACCTCTTCCACCGGCTCCGCAACGCCTACCCCGCGGGAACCCTCAACGAACTGGGCACCGCGATCCGCCAGGCCCGGAAGCAGTGCATGGCGCAGGCGTACCCGTCCACGCCGGACGTCCCGGCGGCGCCCGGCCTCCCGGCATCCGACGACGGGCTTGTCAGCCGCACCCTCACGCTGTTCACCGAGCTGAGGCCCGTACGGGCGGAGCGGGGCCGGATGAGCTGAGGCGCAGGGCGTCGCCCCGCGGCGGGGCAGCTCTGCCTCGGCACCGCCCTCAACAGGGGACTGCGGCGAGCAGGCCCTGCTCCCCGCGGTCCGCGACGCGGACGGACCCGGAGACACCGGTCATCGCCAACGGCTTCTCCTGCTCGACGCAGATCCGGGACGCGGGGACCGGACCCCTCCTGACCGGCGGGGCGTTGGCGGCGGCGGCCCTGCGCATACGGCGGCCCTGCGCATACGGCGGCCCTGCGCATACGGCGGTCCGGCGCATACGGCGGTCCGGCGCTCCGGCGGGCCGACCCGTACGGGCCGTGCGACCCGTACACCGCGCACGCCCTTTACGTCCCGACGCAGCCTCGGCGGCGGGTGAGCCGCTGCACGGAGTGAGGTGAGCCGCACCGGGGGCGGTTATCGGCGCCGCAGGCATGGAACCCGGTCCTCAGCCTGGGCCGACGGTCCCACGAACAACCGGAGAGCCACGCACCGCTGTGGAGGGAAGGAACCGCCCGATGGGCCACGACGACGGCAGGAAACCGCGTACGGCGGCGGAGGAGACCGGGGAAGAGGTACGCGAGGCCCTCACCTCGGTCGGTGAGGAGGAGCCCGACGAGGAACGGTCCGGCGAGGCGGGCGACGCGCTGCGGCCGGACGAGCACGCGCAGGAGTGGGCCTACGGCGAACCGCCCGAGCGCGGCCCCGAGCGCAGCCCTGAGCGCAGCCCTGAGCGCCACTGAGCCGCCACCCCTGAATCGGCTGGACGGAACGGGGCGTTGAGCCGCCGTCCCCGGCCGGTCCGGACCGTGGACCGCGTCGGTTCAGGCGGAAAGCCCTGAAGCCACGGACTGGCACCGCGGGCACCAGACCGTGCCGCGGCCCGCGACGCGGCCCCGGCGGAGCGGCCCGCCGCACCGCGGGCAGGCAGGATCGGTGTCGTCGCGGTGGCCCGTGAGCCAGGACGGGCGGGACGGTACGCGGCCTGCCCGTACGGCGGAGCGCAGGACGCGCCGCATGTCCCCGTACAGCCGCTGCCGTTCCGCGCCGGACAGCTCGCCGGCCCGGCGTGTGGGGGCCAGCCCGGAGCGCCACAGCACCTCGTCGGCCAGCAGGTTGCCGAGCCCCGCCAGGGCGGACTGGTTCGTCAGCAGCGACTTGATGCCACCGCGCCGGCCGTCGAGCACCGCGTCGAACTCGGCACGGCCGACCGTGGCCGCGTCGGGGCCCTGGCTCTCCAGGGTGCGCGCCACGCCGTCGTCGTCGGCGAGCCAGAGGCCCTTGAGCTTGCGCTGGTCCCGGTAGCGGAGCTGGCTGCCGCCGGTCACGGTGAACGCGACGCGGTCGTGCGGGTGCGGCGGGTCGTCGGCGTCGTGGCAGTCGAGCCGGCCGGTCATCCCGAAGTGCAGCAGTACGGTGGGGCCGTCGGTGCGCGCGAGCAGCCACTTCCCGTGCCGTTCGGGCTCGCGGAAGCGCCGCCCTTTCAGCTCGCGCCGCAGCCGCCGCCCGCTCACGTCCCGCAGGACACCGGCGTCGTACACCTCGACCCGCTCGATCCGTCTGCCACGCGCGCACGAGGCGAGGACCCGCCGGTACGCCTCCACGTCGGGCAGTTCAGGCACTCGGCCCCGGGCCTCGTTCCTGCTCGCCGCCCGTCTCCTGCTCGCCGCCCGGCGGCTCCTCGCGTTCGCCCTTCGGGCCGCGGCCCCGCTCCGTACGCGGGCCGCTCGGGCGGTACTGCGGGTCCCGCTCCAGTTCGGTCTTCGCGCGCTCGTTGGCGTCCGGCTCGCCCTGGTCCTCGTACTCGCGGCGCAACCGCTGGCGCTTCTGGTCGTACGCCTTGCTGCCCGGCTCCGGCACCGTCACCGCCTCCTTCCAGGGACGTTCACCGCTACCGCGTTTCCCCCGCCCGTCCGTGCAAACGTGCAAACGTGCAAACGGGGACCGCGGCCGCGTACGACGCCGAACGACGCGATGAGGACGACATTGCCGGTTTTGGGTCACAGTAAGGTCACTTTGACTGCTTTCAGGTAGAGGGGCGGTCACCTCGTAATACCGTCAGGCCCCTCAACCCGCCACTCTGGAGAGGCTCCTGTGAAGCTGCTGAGTAAGTCCACCGCCGTCGTCCTCGGTGCCCTGGCCCTGGCCGTCGTGCCCGCCACCGCCGCCTCGGCGACCGAACCGTTCAAGAACTGCACCGCCGCGTACAAGGCCGGTTACTCGCACATCCCCGAGAGCGACCCGCACTACGGCCCGCACCTCGACCGCGACAAGGACGGAATCGGCTGCGACGCGCCGCCGAAGGACTTCGTGGCGAAGGATCCGGCGAAGGACAAGGACGAACCCGAAGCGCCCGCGGACGAGGGCAGCGAGAACACCGACGGCGATGACGCGGCCGCGGCCCCGGCCACCTCCACGGAGGACAAGGAGCTGGCGGAGACCGGCGGCGACGACACCACGGCCTACCTCACGGCCGGTGGCGCGGCCGTGCTCCTGGCCGGTGGCGGCCTGGTCGTCGTGAACCGCAGGCGCCGCTCTTCCAACTGACCTCCGCAGAGAGCCCGGACCCTCCCCAAGGTCCGGGCTTACGCATGTCCGGGCCAGAGCGGGCCAGCAAGAGCAGGCCAGGAAGAGGGCCGGTCTGCGCGAGGGCACCTCGCTGCGCAGGGAGGACGACCGCCTGGCCCTGGGCGGCACCGCGGCGGGCGCCGTGCTCTTCCGCCGGGGCACGTGCCCCGACTCGCCGCCGTACGCCCCTCGTACGGGAGCTCCGGCTGCCGGCCGCGTCCTGCGGCGCGGCCGGTCGTGAACCGGCCGTGGACCGCGGTCCGTTCCGAAGCCGCCCTGAAACCGCTCTCGTTACTGGTCTGGACATGACCAAATCGGGCGGCTAGCTTCGTAGTTGGTCTGGACCAGAGCACTGCTTTCCCCACGCGCACGCCCCCCACCCACGACTGGAGCGAGCAGCATGCGCAAGAGACTCCTCACGGTACTGGCCGCCACAGGTCTCGCAGGCGCGAGCGTCTTCGTCACCACCGGCCCCGCACAGGCCCACGGTTACGTCTCCGACCCCACCAGCCGCCAGGCGTTCTGCGGCAACGGCACCGTGTCCGACTGCGGTCCCATCCAGCACGAGCCGCAGAGCGTCGAGGGTCCCATCGGATTCCCGGAGGCGGGCCCCGAGGACGGGCAGATCTGCGCGGGCGGCAACGAGGCCTTCGCGCCCCTCGACGACCCGCGCGGCGGCGCGTGGCCCACCACCAAACTGACCGCGGGCGCCGAGCACACCTTCACCTGGACGCACACGGCGCGCCACGCGACCGTCGACTACCGGTACTACGTCACCAAGGACGGCTGGGATCCGGGCTCCGAACTCACCCGCGCTGACCTGGAGCCGGAGCCGTTCCTGACGGTGCCGATGGACGGGGAGCTCCCGGACATGAAGGAGAGCCACGCCGGGAAGCTGCCGGACAAGTCCGGGCGCCATCTGATCCTGGCCGTGTGGAACAACGTGGACACTCCCACCGCCTGGTACGCCTGCTCCGACGTGGAGTTCTAGCCGACGCGGAGTTCCAGCTTGGTGTCCGCCTGCGGGGTGTCCGCCCCGCAGGCGCTGGCTTCCGTGACGCCGTACGCCGGGTGTCCTCCTGGCACGCGGTGATCGCGATCGCCCACCGCATCTCCCCGGTGGCCGACCGCAGCAACATGCAAGCGTTCGCAGCATGCTGCGGCTGAGTTCCGTTCCGCTGCTCCGCTGTTGTTCGCTGTGACGGCGCCTCGTCGGCGTCGCAGGCCGCACGTCAGAAGCCTGATGCGGGCGACCGGTGGCGCCGGTGAAGGACATCAAGAAGGGGAGAAGAAGCACCATGAGCAGCATTGCCGACCAGCTCAACGAGTCCGCCGAGCTCGCCGCCGTGGACATCCACTTCGACGTCGTCGGCAACGAGAAGGTCACCCTCACGCGGCGCGCTGCACGCTGCACGCTGGACGCGGCGCGCGCCGCCGCCGGCGCGGGGCTGCTCCTCCCCGGCAACGGCCGCCGGCGCGGCGCGGCCAGCCTGTTCCTCGGCCTGAGCAACGTGGCCCACCCGGCCGTCGCGGGCCCGCTCTCCGTGGTGAAGAGAGCGCCGTACTCAATGCGGCCGTGGTCTGCGAATCGGGAGGCGCGTCGGCGAGCATGATGGAGCGAAGACGGATACCTCGGCCCAGGAAGTCCAGCACGAGCGGGCGGACGTAGGAAATGTACCGGGAAGAGTATTCCTTATAGGGGGCAAGGCAGAGCACTTCCTTCGTGGTGCCAAATGCCCAGTCGGTTATGCGGGCGCGGATTTCCTCCGGTTCTGTGCTGCGATCCACGCCTTCCGTGAAGGCGGCGGGGGTGCTCTGTTCCGTACGCAGCGAGGCCAGCAGTGCCTTGACGCGGGTGATCGAGAAGATCTGTTCCTGCAGGGCGCGGAGCCGCTCATCGGTCAACCGGGTGACGGCACTCTCCGGATCAGCCGCCGTCAGCCGACCGGGCTGCTTTCCCAGACAAGGGCCACGCGGCGCAGCCCGGCGTACATGCGCAACGGCCGCCTCAGCAGCTATCCCGAGATACTCCCCAAAACGCATCTCGTTCTCCCGCATGTGACACCTCAGCGCGATTGTGCGATTGCTGCCGGTCCTGGTAGGGCTCCGCCACCCGGTGGATTCTTATCACGGGGTGAATCGCACCCGTTCAATCCCCCGGCGGAGTTCCACGATCCTGCCCCAAGCAGTCGGCGTAAAAGGGACTGCAAACTCGTAGCCAGAGAAAGCTCGCTGCCGCCCGGGAAGGACCGGGCGGCAGCGAGCGGTACAGCTGTCAGCCAGCTGGCGGGGGAGGAGGCGGAGCGGGCGCCTCGGGCGCGGGGGCTGCGTCCCCTGCCCCCCCCCCCTCCTGCGCCGCTCCCGCCTCCGCTGCGGCCGGGGCTTCCGCGTCGGCCCCGGCCCCGCTGGCCCGGTGCGCGGCGGCGGCGTCGGGGGCGGCGGACGCGGACGCGGACCGGGCGGGCGGCGCCGGACCGCCGTCCGGGGGCGGCAGCGCGGACGGCGACGGACAGCAGGGCCGTACGGGCGGCGGTACGGGCAGCGGGCCGACGCTCGGCGAACTGGACGCGCTCGTAGGGCAGTCGCGGGAAGCGGGCATGTAGTTGTCTCGTTCATGCGCGAGGTTGGTGTCTGTTTTTAAGCGCCCACCGCGATCTACACTGAGGCCTTCGTCGGCAGCGTCCGATGTGTAATGTGTAGCAGAGACAGTCGCGCGCCAGCCCGCGCAGGAAGCGCATCTTCGGGTCGGCCGTGTCTCGCGGGTCGCCAGGCCCCGGCCCCAGCACGACCGGCCCCCGGTGGGCCAGCGCGGCCTCCCGTACGCCCGGCAGGTCGTAGCGGCGTACGGTCACCTCGAAGCCGCACACCCGCAGCAGGTGCGCGAGCATCGATGTGAACGTGTCCTCGCCGTCCACCACGTACGCGTGCCCGTGCGGTTCCTCCGCCGGGCTCTGCATCCGCAGCCAGAACGGCGCCAGCCCCGCCCGCCGCGACTCCAGTGCCGCCTGCACCCGCGGGTCGGCGGCGAGCCGCGGCCGCGCGCCCCGCCTGCGTACGGGCGCCCCGCGCACACCCAGCGCGGTCAGTACGCCCGCGGCCTTGGCGTGGGTCTCGGCGACCTCGGCGGCCGGGTCGGAGGCCCGTACGAGCGTGGCCCCGACGGGAACGCGCAGCCTGCCGGTGGCGGCGTCGACGTCGGCCGTCCTGATGAGGATCGGTGAGTCGAGGGTCTGTGTACGGCCGTCCGCGGAGCGCCCGAGGAGGGCCAGCGCGCCCGCGTAGTAGCCGCGGCCGCGCGGCTCGTGGCGGCGGATGACGCGGCAGGCGTTCTCGACCGGGGAGCCGGTGACGGTGGCCGCGAACATGGTCTCGCGCAGTACGTCGCGCACGTCCAGCGTGCTCTGGCCGCGCAGCTCGTACTCGGTGTGCGCGAGGTGCGCCATCTCCTTGAGCCGGGGCCCGACGACGACGCCGCCGCGGTCGCCGATGACGCTCATCATCTTGAGCTCCTCGTCCACGACCATGGACAGCTCCTCGGTCTCCTTCCGGTCGCCGAGGAACTCCAGCAGGCCGTCCGCCGTGGGGCCCTCCGGCGGGTAGCGGTAGGTGCCGCTGATGGGGTTCATGACGACGGTGCCGCCGCTCATCCGCACGTGCACCTCCGGGCTGGCGCCCACCAGCACGCGGTCCCCGGTGTGCACGACGAACGTCCAGTACGCGCCCTGCTCCCCGCTGAGCAGCCGCCGGAACAGCGCGAGCGCGTCGGCGCGGGAGAAGCCGTGGACGACGCCCTCGAAGTCGCGCCGGATCACGAAGTTGGCGCCCTCGCCGGTGCCGATCTCGTCCCGTACGACCTGCCGCACGATGTCCTCGTACGCGCTGTCGCCGATGTCGAAGGCGCCGTCCGACACCTCGACCGGATGCCGCGGCAGGGCGTCCAGCAGTGCGTCGAGGGGCAGTTCGCGCACCTCGTCGGGGACGAGGACGGACAGCGGGGCGCCGTCGTCGTGTGCGGCGAAGCCGCGTTCGGCGATCTGCCGGTACGGCACGAGGGCGAGCGCGCCCGCGGCGGGTACGGGCAGCTCGGCGAGCGTACGTACCTCCCGTACGGGCCCGGTCAGCAGCTCGACGGTGGCGTGGTCGCGGCCGGGCGTACGGCGCCGCAGCAGGGCGAACGGCGGGGCGCCGGGCCGCAGCAGCTCGTCGAGGCTGAACGGCTGCCGGGGACTGGACGGTTCGTGCGGATGCGGGTGAGAGTGCGGGGCGGAGGGTGCGTCGGACATCGGGGCGGTTCCTTCCGGTGATCGGTGCGGAGGAACGGCCGCCGTGCCCTGCCCGGAAAAAGCTGTCCGGACACACCGAAGGCCGCCCCTCGGGCGGCCTTCGCGTCAGTGCGGGATGCGCGCAGTCAGTGGGCCGCCGGATGAGCCGGCCACCACCAGTTACGGGTCGTCTGCGCGAACATGTCCCGCACCCTACCCGAACCCGCCGGACAGCGCGGGGCCCGCGTGGGCAGTCCTCGCCGCTACAGCAGCTCCTTCAGCCGTTCCGCCAGCAGGTCCCAGCGCCACTTCTCCTCGACCCAGGCACGCCCCCGCGCCCCCATGCGGTGCCGCAGCTCCGGGTCGCGGAGCAGCGTGATCACGCGGTCGGCGGCGTCGCCAGGCGAGCCGCCCCGTACGACCCAGCCCGTCTCGCCGTCCAGGACGGCGTCCGGCGCTCCGCCGGAGTCGCCCGCGACGACGGGCAGCCCGGTGGCGGACGCCTCCAGATAGACGATGCCGAGGCCCTCGACGTCCAGGCCGCCCCTGCGGGTGCGGCACGGCATCGCGAACACGTCGCCAGCGCCGTGGTGCGCGGGCAGCTCCTCCCAGGGCACGGGCCCGGTGAAGCGCACGGCGTCGGAGACGCCCGTCGCGACCGCCAGCTTCTCCAGGCCGGCGCGGTACGGACCGCCGCCGACGATCAGCAGCACCGCGTCGGGCACCGCGTCGAGGATCCGCGGCATCGCCTCGATCAGCGTGTCCTGCCCCTTGCGCGGCACCAGCCGGGACACGCAGACCACCACGGGCCGGTCCCGCAACCCCAGCCGCTCCCGTACGGCGTCGCCGCCGGAGCCGGGGTGGAACGTCTTCTCGTCGACACCCGGCGGGAGTTGGACCATCCGCGCGGCGGCGTCGTCGCTGAGCGCGTCCACGATGCGGCTGCGGGTGTACTCCCCGAGGTACGTCACGGTGTCCGTGCCCTCGCCGATCCGCCGCAGCAGCTGCCGGGACGCGGGCAGCTGCGCCCAGCCCGCCTCGTGCCCGTGCGACGTCGCCACCAGCCGTTCCGCGCCGGCCCTGCGCAGCGCCGGTGCCATCAGCCCGAGCGGCGCCGCAGCCCCGAACCACACCGCGCCGCACCCGTGCTCCCGCAGCAGCCCGGCGGCGCGCCGGGTGACGCGGGGCGTGGGCAGCAGCATCGTCGCGGGGTCCCGTACGACCGGGAACGGCTGCTCCGCGTCGAACCGCGCGGTGGCCGCGCGGCCCTCCCGGGTGCGCTTCCAGGTGGACGCGTAGACGACCACGCGCGCCGGGTCGAGCCGCAGCGCCATGCTGTGCAGGAAGGCCTGGATGCCGCCGGGGCGGGGCGGGAAGTCGTTCGTGACGATCAGGGTCTTGTGCATCGCGGACGACAGTACCGGGCGGCTCCTGCGCTACTGGCCCGGGCTGTAATGTCGTTGACATGCGCCTTCCCGTCGCCGTCTGGCTAGCGACCCGGACCGTGCTCCTGCTGTACGTGTTCAAGGTGCTCACCCTGCCCGGGCCCGACGTCACGTCCGACGTGTCGCTCATCTACCAGCGCTGGTTCGACGTGCTGCGCACCGGCAGCTTCCCGCTGGACGACGTGACGTGGCAGTACCCGCCCGCCGCCGCGCTGGCCGTCCTGTCGCCCGGCGCGCTGTGGTTCCTCGGCTACGCCTCCGCGTTCTACGTCCTGATGTGCGCCGCCGACGCGGCCGCCTTCGCGCTGCTGCTGCGCGCCGGGCGGCGCCCCGGCAGCCGCATGGCGGGCGCCTGGTGCTGGGTGGCGGGTGTGCCGCTGCTCGGCCCGACCGCGTACGCGCGCTACGACCTGGTGGTCACCGCCGTCGCCGTCGCGGCCCTGCTGGCGCTGGCCCGGCGGCCCCGTACGGCGGCGGCGCTGGCGGCGTTCGGGGCGATGCTGAAGGTGTGGCCCGCGCTGCTGCTGGTCGGCGTGCGGCGCGGCCGGACCGCCCGTACGGTCTGGCTGACCGCGTTCGGCACGGCCGCGCTGATCACGGCGCTGTTCACGGCGGCGATGCCGGGCGCGCTGGACTTCCTGACCGCCCAGCGGGACCGCGGGACCGAGGTGGAGTCGCTGGGCTCGCTCGTCTTCCACGTGGCACGGCACCACGGCTGGGAGGGGCAGGTGCTGCTCAACTACGGGTCGGTGGAGTTCCTCGGCCCGTACGTGAACATCGTCAGCGACGTCTCCCTCGGCCTCACCGCGCTGGGCTTCGGCTGGCTGCTGCTGTGGCGGGTGCGGGCGCTGGAGTGGACGGAGAGCACGCCGGCGGACGCGGCGTTCGCGGCCGTACTGCTGTTCACCACGACGAGCCGGGTCATCAGCCCGCAGTATCTGATCTGGCTGGTGGGCCTGGCGGCGGTCTGCGTGTCGCTCCGCGCGAGCCGGCAGACGCTGCCCGCGCTGCTGGTGCTGGCGGCGACGGGCGTGACGCTGCTGGAGTTCCCGGTGTGGTTCGCGCACGTCGTCGCCAGCGACGCGCTGGGCGTCACACTGCTGGTGCTGCGGAACGGCCTGCTGGTCGCCGCGTCCGTACTGGCCTGCGTACGGCTGTGGCGTACGACCGTGACCGAGCCGCGCCGCGCGGGGGTGCTGCCCGGCGCGCGTACGCACGAGGGGGCGCGGGAGGCGGTCGGGGCGGGCGGCGTTCAGGCCAGCTCGTCCCGTACGTAGTCCCGCCACAGCTCGGTGAACTCCGCCCGGTCCAGACCGACTACGGCACGGAGCGCCGTGTCCACGCCGCGCCGGTGGTCGCCGTCCTCGCCCGGCCGCTGCTCGCCGGCCTTCAGATAGAACGCCATCAGCCGCTCCTCGCCCCAGCGGTCCGCGATCATCCGGCAGGCGAGCCAGCCGCCCTCGTACGCCCGGTTCAGCGCGTCGGTGGCCCCGTCGAACCGGAACTCGTCGTCGCCGGGCAGCCCGCGCGGCAGCGCGTCCTCCCGTACGGCGCGGGCCAGCTGCGGCGCGGCGCTCCGCGGCGAACGGCCCGTACCGCGGTAGCCGATCCAGTCGGCCAGCCCCTCGGACAGCCACAGCGGGGTGGCGGCGGTGGTGTGCGGGCGGGTGGCGACGTGCACGGTCTCGTGGGTCATGACGACCTGCCGGCCGGTCTCGGTCAGCACCCCGTACGCCTCCGGGTTGACCACGACGCGGTCGGCGGAGGCACCGCGGGAGCCGCCTCCGGCGCCGGTGGTGACGGCGGCTATGCCCTCGTACGACTGGGTGGGCGCGCCGAGCAGTTCGGCCATCGCGCGTGAGGTGCCGGGGACCTCGACGACGACGCGGCGGGCCCAGGGGCGCGGCCAGGACAGGGAGACGGCGGGGACGGCGCGGTCGGCGGCGGCGGATATCCCGCGCAGCATGGCCTCGTCGACGCCAACCGCGCCGTCCCCGCCATCCGCGCTCAGCACGAGGCTGTGCTTGCCGCGCACCACGGACATCCGGCCCTGCTCCCAGAGTTGGCGCGCGCTGCCCGGCCGCTCCCCCGCGACGTACCAGCGGCCGTCCCGGCGGGCGAAGGCGAGCTTCTCGGTGGCGGTCACCGGCACCCGGTCGTAGCCCCGCAAGCGGTACCGCAGCCGTACGTCCGCCTCGGCGCGCGCTCCCCGCAGCCGTACGTCCTCGATGCGGTACGACCAGCGGTCGAGCGGCAGCCGGCCGAGGTTGCGGAACACGGCGCGCTGGGCGCCGCGGTAGCCGCTCGCGACGGGGTCGACGGCCTCGAGGTAGCGGGCGCGGTCGCCCGCGAGCACCGCGTCCGCCTGGCCGTCCAGCACGTGCTGGATGCCGTCGCGGGCGGCGTGCTCGTGCTCGTACGGCCCGTCGGCGCCGCGTACGGGCGCGAGCAGCGCGAGCAGCAACAGCCCGCCCAGCCACCGCACCTGCCGCCTGCGCCGCGCCTCACCCACACCAGCGATCGTACGGGGCGGGGCGTACGCGTCAGGACCGTGCGCCGGTCACGCCCGTACGGGCAGGGCTGCGGCCGGGCTCCGGCAGGCGCTAGGGGCTGCGGTCAGGGCCTCGTCACGGCGGACACCGGCATCATGCCGACCGGGTCGTACCTCACCTGCGCGCCCGGGTGCGGCGCGTGCACCACCTGCCCGTTGCCCGCGTACATGGCGACGTGGCTGGCGTCCGCGCGGTAGATCACCAGGTCGCCGGGGCGCGCCTGGGACAGCGGCACCTGGCGGCCCGCGGAGCGCTGCGCCTGCGAGGTGCGCGGGATCGCGGTGCCCGCCTGCCCGTACGCCCACTGCGTGAGGCCGGAGCAGTCGAAGGCGTTCGGACCGGCCTGCCCCCAGCCGTACGGCGAGCCGACCGCGCTCCGTGCCGCCGCCAGCGCCGCCGCGGCGCGTGCCGACGACGCCTCGGCGCCGCCGCCCTGGCGGGGGACGCCGCGCGCGGCGCGCTTGCGGTCCGAGCGCTCCTCCGGCGACAGCTGCTCCAGCAGCCGCCGCGCCGAACCGAGCTTCGCCTGTACGGACTTCTTGTGCCGGTTCAGCTCCGCCCGCTGCTTCGCCAGCCGTTCGAGGGTGCGCGACGCCTCCGCGCGGCGCTGCTCCAGCACGCGCTGCGCGCCGCGGAACTCGCGCAGCCGGTTGCGCTGCCGGTCCCCGATGCGATCGAGCGTGGCCGCCTTGTCCAGATAGCCGTCCGGGTCCTCGGACAGCAGGAGGGCGACCGACGGATCGATCGCGCCGGATCTGTATTGCGCGCCGGCCAGCGCACCGAGTGCGTTCCGCAGCCGGTTGACCTTCGCCTGGCCGCGCGCCGAGGCGTCCTGGATGTGCTCGACGCGCTCGCGCAGCGAAGCCACCCGCTCCGCCGCGCCGTTGTACTTCTCGGTGGCCCGCTCGGCCTGTGCGTACAGCCGGTCGACGCGCGCGCCGGCCGACCCGTGCGACGACGTGCCCTCGTCCGGCTCCGCCCCCGCGATCGACGAGGTCAGGGCCGCGACGGCGGACGCGGCCGCCGTCAGCACGGTGACCCGGGCGGGCCAGCGTGAGCCGGGTGGGAAAGGGCGTCGGTGCGACCGGTGCGAGACCACGGCGGGCGCGCTCCTTCTGCTAGGGCGTGAGTCGAAGGCGAACTACGCCCGCAGAATGTAACCGCGCCATTACAGAGCGTCCATGATCCGCTGCTCCGTGAAAGATCCCCGCACATGCCGAACGCCCCGTCGATGACGCAGGTCACCGGCGGGGCGGAGCAGTCAGCGCAGCCCGTCCGGATTCACCCGGACGAACGACGTTTGCGGGAGCGCCGGTTCGGCGCCCGCCGCGGTTCAGCCGACCCGTACTCCGTACTGGAACGGCATGTTGTTGATCGACTCGAAGCGCACGTTCGCGCCCGGCTTCGGCGCGTGCAGCACCTGCCCGTTGCCCGCGTACAGGCCGATGTGGTGCAGGTCGCTGTAGAACAGCACCAGGTCGCCCGGCTTGAGCTGGTCCTGCCCGATCTGCGTGCCCGCGCCGGCCTGCGCCTGCGAGGTGCGCGGCAGCGAGACGCCGGCCTGCTGGTACGCCCACGAGGTCAGCCCGGAGCAGTCGAACGAGCTGGGGCCGGTCGCCCCCCACACGTACGGGGAGCCGATCTTGCCCTTCGCCGCGGAGAGCGCCGCACTGGCGCGCTGCGAGGCGGGTACGTCGCTGCCGAGGTCGGCGCGGTCACCCGCGTCGCGGTTCGCGCGCTCCTCCTTGGCCTGGAGCGCGGCACGCTCCTTGGCCGTCAGCTTGTTGAGGAGCGTCTGCGCCTGGGAGAGCTTCCCCTGGATGGTCTGCTTCTTCGACTTGAGCGACTTGCGGGTCTCGCTGAGGTCCTTGAGCTTGCCCTTCGCCTCCTCGCGCTGCTGCGAGAGGCTGCGCTGCTTGCTCCGGATCTTCTCCAGCGCCTCGGTCTGCTTGGTGCCGAGCTGGTCGACCGTGGACGCCTTGTCCAGATAGCTGTCCGGGTCGGAGGAGAGGAACAGCTGCAGGGACGGGTCGATGCCGCCGCTGCGGTACTGCGCGGAGGCCATCGAACCGAGGCCGTTCCGCAGCTCGTTCAGGTCGCCCTGGCCGCGGGCCACGCTGTCCTGGAGGTTGCCGACCTCCTTCTGGAGCTTCTTCTGCTTCTCCTTGGAGCCGTTGTACTTCTCGGTCGCCGCCTCGGCTTCCTCGTACAACTTGTCGACCTTCGACTTGACCTCCTCCTTCGACGGCTTCGAAGGCTCGTCGGCCGAAGCGGCCTGTGAGGTCATGGCGACGGCAGCGGCGGCGGTCGCCGTGAGAACGGTGACGCGGGTGCGGCTCGGCTGCTTGGGACGACGGTGGGACGCCACTGGGGCGAGCTCCTTCTTCCTCAGCCGCCTGCCGGCAGACTCTCCGGCTCCACGTCGGACGTACAACGAACGCCGTGACGCACGCCGTGGAACTAGGCGGTACCCCCGCTGCCACTCCCGTTGAGTGATCAACCGGGCGAGGGTTCGAGGCCAGACACTAGCGACGGGCATCTGATCGGATCAAATCCCTCGGAGAAAAACCTGCTCCAGAACAACATTCTTTACCCACATCACACCCGCAGCTACGGCCACTTGACGCTCTGTAGGAGCAATACGGACACAACGGGCAGGGCACTTACGGCGTTTCGAAGGTCCCACGGACGGCAGGCGGATGTCCGGCGAATGTCCCGAATCGGCGCGCTTGGGCGTGATTTCGGCGCGGCCCCGCACACCAAACGTTTCAGCGCGCGCTCACGTACGGGCGAGCCGCTTGAGGAGCAGCACCGACGCGACCGGACGCGCGCCCGCCGCCGCGCACCCGTCGGCGACCTCGCGGTCCGAGGAGACGACGACCACGGGCCGTCCGGGCGGCTCCGCGCGCACGAGTCTGCGGATCAACTCGTCGGCGGTCTGGCCCGGTTTGCTGAACAGCACCCGCACCCCGCGCGGTGGCGCGAGCAGCACCGGGGCGGCCAGTTCGGCGCCGTCGAAGACGCACGTCATCTCCGCGCCCGTCTGCGCCGCGAGGACCGCCAGCCCGCCCAGCAGCCGCAGCCGCTGCTTGTCGAGGGGCATCGTCGGATAGCCGGTCTTGGTGACGTTGTAGCCGTCGACCACCAGATGCGCCTGGGGCAGCGCGAGCAGCTGGTCCAGCAGCGCCGGGTCGTTCTCCGACAGGGCGCGTGCCGCGATGTCCCGCGGGGTCATCTGGCCGGGCTCCACGGCGTCCACGGAGTCCGCGGGCCGCCCCTGCGCGGGGGGCAGTGCCAGCTCGCGCCGGAGCCCCTGAGCGGCGTCCAGGACGGTGTCCAGGAGCAGCCGTACGCGCATGTCCTCGACGCTGCGCCCCTCGCGGGCCGCGCGCCGCCCCGCCTCCAGCGCCGCCTCGGTCTCCGCCAGCCGGGTCCTGACCCGGCGGAGTTCGCCGTCCGCGGCGGCCTTCTCGTTCGCCCCGGCGGTGCGTACGGACTCCAACTCGGCCCGCAGCTTCCGCAGCTCCGCCTCGCCCCGCTTCACGTCGCTCTGCGCGCTGCGCAACTTTCGCTGCGTGACCTCGAGTTCCTTCCGTACGGACTCCAGCTCCGTACGCGCCCGGTCCGCGTCGCCGCGTGCCGCCGCGCGCTGCTGGGACAACTCCTCGCGCAGCCGGGTCAGTTCGCGCTGGGCCTCCTCGCCCGCGCGCTCCTCCTGCGCCCGCTGCGCCTCCTCGCCGGCCGCGACGACGAGCTTCACCCAGCCCAGCGGGCGCAGCACGTACGCCACCGCCGCCAGGTCCACCGGATCCGCCGCCGCCGGGGGCGTGCCGCTCTCCACCGCCGCGGTCAGCTCGGGCAGCATGTCCCGCAGCCGCCCGGCGATGCGCTGCCGGAAGACGGTGTCGCCCTCCAGCGCCGCCGCCATCGCGTTGCCCCCGAACTTCGCGCGCCGCTGCGGCGTGAAGCGTGCGTACTGCCGCAGCGGCGCGGGGAGTTCGGCGACCGTCAGACCGCCGAGCGCGTCGCCGGTGAGCGCCACCACCCGGTGGCGCACCTTTTCGGGCAGGGGGCGGTCGAGTGTCTCGTCCGACGGCTCGCGATCCGGCTCGCGTTCACCGCCCGTACGTGCCACCACCGCTCACACCGCCCGTCCGTCAGACCTCTGCGCCCGGCCGGTCCACCAGCTCGATCTGGTCCGCGGCATTGCACCAGCGGCACCGGACGGACTCGATGGTCTCACTGAGCACTTCACGCTCCTCGGTCGTCGCCTCCCCGGCCAGGTCCAGATGGACGAACTCGACCACCTTGCTGGAGCGGGTCACGTCGAACCGGGTCAGATTCCCGCACAAGGTGCAGCGCCAGCGCGTCTCAGCCGTGGGCTGGGGGACCGTCATGGTGTTGTCCACTTCCTTCCCGAGGTGCTTCTGCGATCTCGCTTCGTCTACGGGGCGGCACTCCCCGTCACCCTACGACCTGCCGTCACCCGCGTGTGTCGAGGAGTACGCGCCGCCGCCGAGCCGTCATGATCCGCTCCATGCACGGCACCGGTACCCGCTCCCCTACCCGCTCGGCGGGCAGGCACCCTGTGATGACCTACACCCTCATCGGGGTCTGCTTCCTCATCTTCCTGCTCGGTCCGGCGTCCGGCTTCGTGCCCGCGTACGGCACCGGCGAGGCGCTCTTCCACGAGCAGACCGGTCATTTCCACCGCTGGGGAGTGGTGCCCCGCACCCTGTGGAGCGGCCGCCCCAGGCCGCTGGCCACGCCGTTCACCGCGCTGTTCCTGCACGGGAACTGGCTGCACCTGCTCGGCAACCTGCTCTTCCTCTTCGTCTTCGGCGAGATGGCCGAGCGGCGGATGGGCGCGGCACGTTTCCTGCTTTTCTATGTCATTGTCGGCTATGCCGCGATGCTGTGCTATGCCGCTGCCTACCCGGATTCGAGCGAGACCCTCGTCGGCGCCTCCGGGGCGATCTCCGGGGTGCTGGGCGCGTTCCTCTACCTCTTCCCGCGGGCCCGGGTCACCAGCGTGCTGCCGTTCCTCTGGTTCCTCCCGCTGCGCTTCCCGGCCTGGGCGGTGCTCGTCTTCTGGCTGACCCTGCAGTGGCTGGCGGCCCGCCGGGACACCGAGGGACCGGGGGTGGCGTACCTCGCGCACGTCGTAGGCTTCACGCTGGGCTTCCTGTACGCCTGGCTGCGCTTCCGTACACCCCGCTCCTCTAGAGTGAGCGAGCCTGCCCCGGCGGCCACGGGCCGTACCCCCGACGAAGGGATCACACCATGATCACCTCGATCGTGCTCATCAGGTGCAGCACGGATCGCATCCCTGAGATCGCCGAGCAGATCGCCGCCCTGGAGGGGGTCAGCGAGGTGTACTCGGTGACGGGCGCGCACGACCTCATCGCGATGGTGCGGGTGGCCGAGCACGACGACCTCGCGGACGTCATCCCCGGCCGGATCAGCAAGGTCCAGGGCGTGCTGGCCACGGAGACGCACATCGCGTTCCGTACGTACTCGCAGCACGACCTGGAGGCGGCCTTCGCGATCGGGCTCGACGCGTAGGGCGGGCGTCCGCGGCCCGGGGCCCGTATCCGGCATCCCGCATCCCGCATCCCGCATCCCGCATCCCGCATGAAGACTTCTTCATCTCGCTTTCATCGGCACACCGCACCACCGCCCGCAGGCTTTCCCGCATGGCCTTCTCACACCGCATGGCGACGCTCGCGGCCGTCGTGGCGATCCCGCTCGGCATCGCCGCCACCAGCTACGTGCTGACCGACAGCCCGGACCCGCCCCGCTCCCCCGCGGAGGTCGACCTGGACTCCGACAGCCCGCGGCCGACGCACCCCTCGTCGCCCGTGCCCTCCGGCGGCCCGTCCGGGTCGCCCGGCGGGTCCGGTGAGCCCTCCGGCCGCCCCTCGCCGCCCGCCACCGGTCCCAGCTCCCCGGACGACGACGGCGACCAGGTCGTACCCCCGCCGTCCGCCACCCACGAGCGGGGCGGGGACGACGACGCGGACGACGACGGCGCCGGCGGTGGCGACGACGACGGAGACGACGGCTGACCCGCATGCCCCTCTCGTACCGCCTCCGCCGCCCGCACCGTCCCCGCCTGCGGCGCCTCCGCCGCCCGCAGGTCACGGCGCGGGTCCGGATCCTGCTGTGGCTGCTGGTGGTGATGGCGGTCGCGCTCGCCGCGGTGGCCACCACCACCCGTTCGATCCTGCAGCGGGACGTCGACCACCGCATCACGCGGCTGCTGGCGCAGGAGACGGGCGAGTTCGCGAACTTCGTCGACCAGGGCCGCGACCCGGAGACCGGCGCGCCCTTCCGTACGTCGCGCCGCCTGATCGAACTGTTCCTGCAGCGCCAGTACGCCGACCCCGACGAGGAACTGCTCGGCGTCGTCGGCGACTCCGTCCTGCGGCAGCGCCGCGACATCCCCACCGCGCTGCCGCTGCACCGCGACCGGGAGGCGCTGCGCCGTATCACCGCGAGCGGGGCCCGTACGGGCACCCTGGACCGGCCGGAGGGCGAGATCCGCTGGGCGAAGGTACGGATCGACGCGTCCGCCGACTCGCGGCGCGGCAGCTTCGTCGTGGCGTTCCACGCCGACCGCGAACAGGCCATGGCCGAGGACGTGTTCCGCATCCTGCTCGCCATCTCCGGCGTCGCCCTGCTGATGACCTGCGGCATCGGCTGGGCCGTCGCGGGCCGCATCCTCGCGCCCGTACGGCTCGTGCGCACGACCGCCGCGCAGCTCACCGAGCAGGACCTGACCCGGCGCATCCCGGTGCACGGCCGGGACGACATCGCCGCGCTCGCCGAGACGTTCAACGCGATGCTGGACCGGCTGGAGCGGGCGTTCGCGGCGCAGCGGCAGTTCGTCGACGACGCGGGGCACGAGCTGCGTACGCCCATCACCATCGTGCGCGGACACCTGGAGCTGATGGGCGACGACCCGGTGGAACGCGAGGAGACCGTACGGCTGGTGACGGACGAGCTGGACCGGATGAGCCGTATCGTCGAGGACATGCTGCTGCTCGCCAAGGCGGAGCGGCCGGACTTCGTGTCGGAGGAGCCGGTGGAGCTGGCGGAGCTGACCGCGGACGTCTACGTCAAGGCACGCGCCCTGGCCCCCCGCGACTGGCGACTCGACGCCGTGGGCGAGGGCACCGTGCAGCTCGACCCGCAGCGGATCACGCAGGCCATGGTGCAGCTCGCGCAGAACGCCGTACAGCACACCGCCCCGGACACCCCCGTACGGATCGGCTCCCTGCGCACGGACCGCGAGGTGCAGCTGTACGTGGCGGACAGCGGCACGGGCGTACGGCCCGAGGACGCCGAGCTGATCTTCGAACGCTTCCGCCGCGGCACCGCCCGGCGCGGCTCCGCGGCAGGCGGCGGTGGCGCGGGCCTCGGCCTGTCCATCGTGAAGGCGATCGCCGAGGCGCACCGCGGGGGCCGGGTGGCACTGCGTACGACGGAGGGCGGCGGCGCCACGTTCGTCATCGCGGTCGCGGCCGAGGAGCCGGGCGAGCCCGGCGAGTCCCGGGACGGCAGGGACGGCACGAACGACAGGCACGGAAGGGACGGCAGCATGCCCGCAACGGAGGTGACCGCACCGTGAACCGCATCCTCATCGCGGAGGACGAGGAGCGCATCGCCGCCTTCGTCGAGAAGGGCCTGCGCGCCAACGGCTTCACCACCACGGTCGCCGCCGACGGCAACACCGCACTCGACTACGCCGCCACCGGCGGCTTCGACCTCGTCGTACTCGACATCGGGCTGCCGTACCGCGACGGCTTCACCGTCCTGCGCGAACTGCGCGAGGCCCGCGTCACGGTGCCCGTCATCGTCCTCACCGCGCGGGACTCGGTCGGCGACACCGTCGCCGGGCTGGAGGGCGGCGCGGACGACTGGATGACGAAACCGTTCCGGTTCGAGGAGCTGCTGGCCCGCGTACGGCTCCGGCTGCGCACCTCGAGCCGTACGCCCGAGGTGACGGTGCTGCGCAGCGGCGACCTGTCGCTGGACCTGCGGACCCGCCGGGCCAGCGCCGACGGGCGCACGGTGGATCTGACGGCACGTGAGTTCGTGCTGCTGGAACTCTTCCTGCGGCACCCCGGGCAGGTGCTGTCGCGGGAGCAGATCCTCTCGCACGTGTGGGGCTACGACTTCGACCCCGGCTCGAACATCGTCGACGTGTACGTGCGCGCGCTGCGGAAGAAGCTCGGCGCGGGGCGGGTGGAGACGGCACGCGGGATGGGCTACCGGCTGCCGGGCTGAGGCCGTTAGCCTGCTGCTCCTGCGCGCCGCCCGGATGAATCCCCGGTCCGGCCTTCCCCGGATGAAATCTCCTTCATCAAGACCTCACGGTGGACTCACGGTGAAGCCGAAGACTCGTCCGCGTGTCCCTCTCCGTCAAGCAGACCGTCTTCCTCACCGCCACCCTCAGCTTCTGCGCACTCCTCGCCGTCCCCGGTAACTTCCCCGGGCTCGCCGCCGACGCCCGCCTCACACTCGGCATCTTCGCGGTGGCGACCTGCGCCTGGATCAGCACACCGATCGACGACACGTACATCGCGCTGAGCGCCGGCCTCGCCCTCGCCGCGACCGGGGTGATAAGCAGCGACACGCTGTTCGGTGCCCTCGGCGACCCCACCGTATGGCTGCTGATCTGCGCCTTCGTCCTGGCCGCCGCCGTGTCCCGTACGGGTCTCGCGGGCCGCGCGGCGGCGTTCCTGGTCGGCGGCGCCCGTACGGTACGTCAGCTGGTGCACCTCACCACCGCGGCGCTCGTCGTGACGGCCTTCGCCATACCGGCCACGTCCGGGCGCGCGGCGCTCACGTTGCCGGTGTTCGTCGCGCTGGCCAGGGCGCTCGCCGACCGCACCCGACTGGTCGTGATGCTGGCGCTGCTGTTCCCCACCGTCATCCTGCTGTCCGCCGTGGCCACGCTCATCGGCGCGGGCGCACACCTCATCACCGTGCACGTGCTGTGGGAGGCGGCGGGCGAGCACATCGGGTTCACCGAATGGCTGCTGCTCGGGCTGCCGCTGGCGCTGGCCTCGGCCCATCTGGGCGCGGAGGCCGTGCTGTTGACGACGACGCGGCGCAGCGACCGGCGGGACGGCGTACGGATCACCGCGGACGACATCCAGAAGCACAGCGAGGACACCGTCACCGGACCGCTCTCCACGGTCGAGATCCGCTGCCTGCTGCTGCTGTCCACGGTCGTCGCCCTGTGGTGCGCGGAACCGCTGCACGGGGTGCCGCCCGCGCTCGTCGCGCTGATCGGCGCGGTCGTGTCGGCGTCCCCGGTGCTCGGCACCGTACGGCTCAAGGACGCGCTCCGTACGGTGCCCTGGTCGCTGCTGCTGTTCATGGCCGCGACGATGGCGATGGGCATCGCCCTCTCCCGGTCCGGCGCAGCGGGCTGGCTGGTAGGCGGGCTCGGCGCGTCCGGCGACTCGCGGCTGCCGCCCTGGCTGTTCCTCGCGGTCGTGGTCGCGGTCAGCACCGCCGCGCACCTGGTGCTCCAGTCCCGTTCGGCGCGGTCCAGCGTGCTGGTGCCGCTGGTGGTCGCCGCGGCGGCGGGCGCCGGCGTCAACCCGGTGGCCGCCGCGCTCGCCTCCACCGCCGCGGCGGGCTTCTGCCACACGCTGCCCGCGTCCGCGAAGCCGGTCGCGCTCTTCGCGGACGTGCCCGGGATCACCACGTACACACCCCGCGACCTGCTGCGCCTCTCCACCGTACTGGCGCCGCTGACCGCCGCGCTCGTCCTGTTCTTCGCGCTCGCCGTCTGGCCGCTGCTCGGCGTCCCCGTTCTCTGACGTTCTCTGACGTTCTCTGAGGAGATCCACCGTGACCTACCGTTTCGCCATCGCACCCAGCGGCTTCAAGGGCTCGCTGTCCGCCCGGCAGGCGGCCGACGCCATCGCCGAGGGCGTACGCCGCGCCGTACCCGACGCTCGGCTCGACCGCATCCCGGTCGTGGACGGCGGTGAGGGCACGGCCGAGGCCCTGGCCGTCGCCACCGGGGGCACGCTGGTACGGCGTACGGCGACGGGGCCGCTCGGGGAGCCCGTACGGACGCACTTCGCGGTGCTGGGAGGTTCGGGCGGCGGTGGCTCGGGGGGCGGCGATGACGTGACGGCCGTCGTCGAGATGGCGGCCGTCGCCGGACTGTCCCTCGTACCCGGGGACCGGCGCGACCCGTGCGCGACCACCACGTACGGAGTCGGCGAACTGATCGCCGCCGCCCTCGACTCCGGGGCCCGCCGCATCCTCGTCGGCTGCGGCGACTCCGGCACCTCCGACGGCGGCGCGGGGGCCCTGCGCGCCCTCGGCGCGCGGCTGCTGGACGCCGACGGGCGCGAACTCCCGTACGGCGGCGGCGCGCTGGCCCGCCTCGACCGCATCGACGCACGCGACCTCGACCCGCGCCTCCGTACGGCCGAACTCCACGTGGCCTGCAACCCGTTCAACGTCCTCTGCGGACGGAACGGCGTCGCGCGGGTCTTCGGCCCGCAGAAGGGGGCCGGTCCGGCGCAGGTGGAGCTGCTCGCCCGGGGCCTGGAGCGCTGGGCGGACGTCCTGACGCGCGACGTCGGGGACGTCGGGGACGGGCAGGGGGCCGCGCGCCTCCGGTACGCGCCGGGCACCGGCGCGTCCGGCGGGCTGGGCGCCGGTCTGGCGGCACTCGGCGGCACGCTGCTGCCCCGCTTCGACGTACTGCTCGGCCACCTCGACCTCGACGCCCGGCTCGGCGCGGCCGACCTGGTCATCACGGCGGAGGGCGCGCTGGACCACCAGACGGCACGCGGGAAGGTACCCGCGGAGGTCGCCCGCAGGGCGAAGGCGCTGGGCAAGCCCGTCATCGCGCTGGCGGGCACGCTGGGCGAAGGCGCGCACACCGTACGGGCGTCGGGCGTGGACGCGTACAGCGGCATCCTGCCCGCGCCGATAGGGCTGGCGGAGGCGCTGAGCCGCGGCGAGGAGTACCTCGCGGACGCGGCCGAGCACGCGGTCCGCATGATCCTGCTGGGCACGCGCCTGACCCCCACACCGCGCCGCCTCGCCCAGCCCTTGAGCGAAACGAAGACGCCCACCGGCTCACCCAGCCCGTCCGGCACCCGTTCCCCGTCCGGCGCTTGAGGGCGGCGAGCCGCCAACTCCAACCAGTCCGGCGATTGAGGACGGCCCTCAGCCAGCGCCGAGCGGCTCCCGCCGGAGACGGGTCACCCCATCGTGCGCGGGTGCCGCCCGGGACGGGCGGGCGTCCGTCCCCAATCGCCGGACGGGCTTGATGTGGCTGAGGTTCGTGTCAGGGAAACGCCGGGTGGTCGGTGGGCACGCAGCGCCCGTCCTCCACCCGGTAGCTCCACCGCGCGCCGTCCGTCACCAACTCCCGCACCGCCCGTACGAACCGCTCGACGTGCTCGTCCGGCGTGCCCGCACCGAAGCTGGCGCGAACGGCGTTCAACGACCGCTCCCCCGGTTCCGGCGCTGCCCCGGACGCGCCGGACGGCCCGGACACCCCACCGCACTCCCCCGGCTCGTCCGCCGCGCCCCCCAGCAGCACGCGCAGCAGCGGGTGCGCGCAGAACATGCCGTCCCGTACGCCGATCCCGTACTCCGCGGACAGCGCCGCCGCGAAGTGCGAGCTGTTCCAGCCGTCGACGACGAACGACAGCACCCCGACCCGTTCCGCCTCCTCCCCGAACAGCGACAGCACCCGCACGCCCGGCACGTCCGCCAGCGCCTCCAGTACGCGGGCGAGCAGCTGCCGTTCCCGCCGTACGAGGCGGTCGAACCCGGCCTCCTCCAGCGCCCGGCAGGCGGAGGCGACGGCGTACGCGCCGATGACGTTCGGCGAACCGGCCTCGTGCCGCGCCGCGTTCGTGTGCCACTCGACGTCGAGCGCGCCGTCCGCGCGGCGGGCGACGCGCCTGCTGGCGCCGCCGCCCGAGAGGTACGGTTCGGCGCCGCGCAGCCAGTCGGGGCGCCCGGCCAGCACACCTGCGCCGAACGGCGCGTACAGCTTGTGCCCGGAGAACGCGACCCAGTCCACGTCCAGTTCGGCGATGTCCACGGGGTGGTGCGGCGCCAGCTGCGCCGCGTCCAGGACGATCCGCGCGCCGTGCCGGTGCGCGGCGGCGGCGAGTTCGCGTACGGGCCAGATCTCGCCGGTGACGTTCGACGCGCCCGTCACGCACACCAGCTTCGGGCCCGCGGGCGCGGCGTGCAGCGCCTCGTCGAGGGCGGCGACGGCCTGCTCGGGCGTACGCGGCGCGCGCAGACACGTCGTGTGCCGGCCGCGCCAGGGCAGCAGCGACGCGTGGTGCTCCGTCTCGAACACGAACACGCGGGTGCCCTCGGGCAGCGCACGCGCCAGCAGATTCAGCGAGTCGGTCGTGGCACGGGTGAAGACGACCTCGTCGTCGGGTCGGCACCCGAGGAAGCGCGCCACGGTGGCGCGGCTCTCCTCGTACAGCCGCGTCGACACCTGCGAGAGGTGCCCGGCACCGCGGTGGACGCTGCCGTAGTACGGGGCGTACGCGGCGAGGTCGTCCCAGACGCGCCGCAGTACGGGGGCGCTGGCGGCGTAGTCGAGAGCGGCGTAGTACACCTCGCCGCCGGTGACGAGGGGGGCGAGCACGTCGTTGCCGAGTACGGGCAGCGGCTCGTCGGCGGTGCCGTGCCGACGGGGCGGCGATGCGGGCGTACGGAGGACAGCGGTGTCAACGGACACGGACATGACGGCAGAACTCCCTCGAAGACCAGGACCCCTGGCGTGAGGGATCCGCGCTTGCCGCAGACCTCGCTGCCTGCGGCCTGGTCATCACCCGGGGCACCCCGCCACGGACGGAGGGTTGCCGGACAGCGGGCCGGGGCCTTGATCGCTGTCGCTCGTGACCTGGCGGCAGTATGCCATACGCGTTTGCCCCGGCAGTAGCCCGTCCGGCCGAGCCCCGATCAAGCCCGTCCGGCGCTTGACGAGGACGCACCTCAGCCGATCAAGCCCGTCCGGCGATTGAGGACGGCCCTCAGCCACGGAACACGCGCAGACACCGGTGGACGATCACGCAACACACCCAACCGCACCCCGCGAACGGGTCGGGGTCCGTCCTCAAACGCCGGACAGGCTGGATATGGCCGGGGCCCGCCCCAGGAGGCGGGTCCCGGCCGGAGCCGTACAAGCGGGGGCGGCGCGCGCAGCTGGTTACGCGTTGCTCGCCGACACCCACCGTTCCAGGGCCGCCTTCGCGTCGCCCGAGTCGACCGATTCCGCGGCGCGGGCCATGGCCGCCGCGAGGCGGTCGGCCAGGGGGCCGTCCGCCGGGTCCAGGGCGACGAGCGCCGCCGCCGCGTTGAGCAGGACCGCGTCCCGTACGGGGCCGTGTTCGCCGTCCAGGAGGCGGCGCGCGATGTCCGCGTTGTACGCGGAGTCCGCGCCGCGCAGGGCCTCGACCGGCACCAGGTCGACCCCGATGTCCCGCGGGTCGAACGACTCGCGGCGCACAGCGCCGTCCCGTACGACCCACACCGTCGACGTGGCCGTCGTGGTCAGCTCGTCCAGGCCGTCGTCGCCGCGGAAGACCAGCGCCGACGAGCCGCGTTCCGCGAGCACGCCCGCCAGGATCGGCGCCATCCGCGCGTCCGCGACGCCGGTGGCCTGCGCGCGTACCCGGGCCGGGTTGGTCAGCGGGCCGAGGAAGTTGAACGAGGTCGGGATGCCCAACTCCCGCCGCGCGCCCGCCACGTGCCGCAGCGACGGGTGGAACTTCACCGCGAAGCAGAACGTGATCCCGGCCTGCGCCGCCACCTCCGCCACGCGCTGCGGGGTCAGCTCCAGGTTGACGCCGAGCTTCTCCAGTACGTCGGACGCACCGCTCGCGGAGGACGCCGCGCGGTTGCCGTGCTTGACGACGCGCGCGCCGGTGCCGGCCACCACGATGGCGGCCATGGTGGAGATGTTCACCGTGCGCGCCCGGTCGCCGCCGGTGCCGACGATGTCGACGGTGGGACCGGGCACCTCGATCACGTTGGCGTGCTCGTACATGGTGCGTACGAGGCCGGAGATCTCCTCCACCGTCTCGCCCTTGGCCCGCAGGGCCACCGCGAAGCCGGCGATCTGCGCGTCGGTCGCCTCGCCGCGCATGATCCGGTCCATGGCCCAGGCCGTGGCGTCCGCGTTCAAATCCTCACCGGCCAGCAGGGAGCTCAGTACGTCCGGCCACGAGCGGGCCGCCGTGGTGTCGCCTCCAGCGGGGGTCGCAGCGCTCATGGGGATCACTCCTGGCATGGATGGTGGTACGGCTGGGCGGCCGGGCGCACGTCCGGTGGCACCGGTGGCATACGTCCGGCGGGCGCGCCACGGTGGCGCGGCTCGCCGCCAGCCTAGCGGCGCGGGGACCGGCAGGGGCGTGCTGCCCGCACTCTGATCACGGTGCACCGGCCACGCGACCCGCCACGCACCGCCCCGCGGCCACCCGCCCGGCGCGCCCGCCGCCCCGGCGGCGCCGCGCCACACAGCAGCGGGCCCCGGCCCCCTCCGTACGAGGGGACCGGGGCCCGCGTGCGCCGTATCCGGACCGGTCAGCCGACCGTCAGCCGGCAGGCAGACGGCCAGAAGGCAGCCGGCCGCCCGGCACAGGATCACTCAGTGGTGGCCGTGACCACTCGTGATCTCCTTGTACTCCTCGGCCGTCGGCTTGGGGATCTGCCCGTCCGAGCCGTAGTAGCCCTTGGACAGCTTCGCCCGCAGCTTCTCCGATCTGCCGACCTTGCGCTGTACGCCGTGCTCGTCCGACTCGGGTCCGATCTCGGCGGGCTCGTACTGCTCGTGCGCGGTGAGCGTGTGCAGGTCCTCCTGCGCCAGGGGCTCGTGCACCTCGATGAACTCGCCGTGCGGCAGCCGTTTGATGATGCCGGACTCGCGCCCGTGCAGCACCTTCTCGCGGTCCTTGCGCTGGAGGCCCAGACAGATCCGTTTCGTGATGATGAACGTCAGGATCGGGACCACGAAGAAGCCGATGCGTACGAACCAGGTGATCGCGTTGATCGACAAATGGAAGAACGTGGCCACCACGTCGTTGCCGCCGCCGATCAGCAGCACCATGTACCAGGCGATCCAGGCCGCGCCGAAGCCCGTACGGGTCGGCACGTTCCGCGGCCGGTCGAGGATGTGGTGCTCGCGTTTGTCCCCGGTGACCCAGGACTCGACGAACGGGTACACCGCGATGGCCGTCAGCACCAATGGCAGCAGCATCAGCGGGATGAACACGCCGAGCACAAGCGTGTGCCCCCAGATGTTGACTTCCCAGCCGGGCATGAAGCGGATCAGGCCCTCTGGGAAGCCCATATACCAGTCGGGCTGCGCGTTGGTGGACACCTGGTCCGGCCGGTACGGGCCGAGGACCCAGATCGGGTTGATCGAGAAGGTCGCGGCGATCATCGCGATGACGCCGAAGACCAGGAAGAAGAAGCCGCCGGCCTTGGCCATGTAGACCGGCAGGAGCGGCATGCCGACCACGTTCTTGTTCGTCTTCCCGGCACCCGCGAACTGCGTGTGCTTGTGGTAGAAGACCAGGATCAGATGCGCCGCGAGCAGGCCGAGCATGATGCCCGGCAGCAGCAGCACATGGATCGCGAAGAAGCGCGGGATGATGTCGTGCCCGGGGAACTCGCCGCCGAACAGGAACATGGCGATGTACGTGCCGACCACCGGCGTCGACAGGATCGCGCCGTGCATGAAGCGGATACCGGTGCCGGACAGCAGGTCGTCGGGCAGCGAGTAGCCGGTCAGACCGGTGAACATGCCGAGGATGAGCAGCAGGAAGCCGAACATCCAGTTGATCTCGCGCGGCTTGCGGAACGCGCCGGTGAAGAACACCCGCATCATGTGCACCAGCATGGCCGCGATGAAGATCAGCGCGCCCCAGTGGTGGATCTGCCGGATCAGCAGACCGCCCCGCACGTCGAAGCTGATGTCCAGCGTCGACGCGTACGCCTCGGACATCACGACGCCGTGCATCGGGACGTACGCGCCGTGGTACTCGATCTCGGCCATGCTCGGCGTGAAGAACAGCGTCAGGTAGACGCCGGTCAGGATGATGATGATGAAGCTGTAGAGCGCGATCTCACCGAGCATGAAGGACCAGTGGTCCGGGAAGATCTTGCGCATGTTGGCCTTGGCCAGGCTGTAGATGCCCAGCCGGCCGTCCGCCCAGTCCGCGACCTTCTCGCCCGCGGGCGCCTTGCGCTTGCCCGGCGCACCTGCGCCGGGTGCGTTCGTGCTTGTCGTACTCATCCGCGCTCCCAGAAGGCCGGGCCGACAGGCTCCGCGAAGTCACCCTGCGCTTCGAGGTAGCCGTCCTTGTTGACGCTGATCTTCAGCTGCGGCAGCGGGTGGCCCGCCGGGCCGAAGAGCACCCGTGCGCCGTCGGAAAGGTCGAACGTCGACTGGTGGCAGGGGCAGAGCACGTGGTGCGTCTGCTGCTCGTAGAGGCTGACCGGGCAGCCGACGTGTGTGCAGATCTTCGAGTAGGCCAGGATGCCTTCGTGGGACCAGTCGAGGGTCCGCTTGTCCTTGATGTCGTCCGGCTCGATGCGGACGAGCATCAGGGCGGCCTTGGCGATCTCCACGTTGAAGTCGTGGTCGTGCTGGTCCAGGCCCTCGGGCTTGGCGAAGGCGAGCGAGCCGACGACGATGTCGTCCGGCTTCAGCGGCTCGTCGGTGTTCTCGTTGATGAGCAGCTTGCCCTTTTTCCAGGCCGTGTGCCGCATCTTGTCCTCGGGCAGCGGCCCGAGGTCACGCAGCAGTACGACGCCGGAGAGCGGCACCAGCGTCAGCGCCCCGAACATGGTGTGCCGCACCAGCTTGCGCCGTCCCAGCTGGGACTCCTTGGCGCCCTGCCGGAAGTCCGCCAGCACCTTCTGCCGTACCTCGGGCTCCGCCTCGATGGGGTGCCGCTCGTCGGCGATCTCCACGTCCGACATGAGCGTACGGGCCCAGTGGACCGCGCCCGCGCCGATGCAGAACAGGGCGAGGCCGAGGGTGAGGCCCAGCGACAGGTTCAGCGCGCTGACGTGCCCCAGCGGCCAGATGTAGACGATCTTGTCGATCGGGAACGCCACGTACGAGGCGATGAAGCCGACCGTGGCCAGCATCGACACGGTGAACAGCATCGCGACGGTGCGCTCCGAACGCTTCGCCGCCCGCTCGTCGATGTCCTGTACCCGGTGCTCGTGCGGGGGCAGCCCGGGGTCCGCGAAGGGGTCCTCGTCGGGGACGCCGACCTCTCCGTGGCCCTGCGGCTCGCGCTCGCCGGGGAGCTTCTCGTTCTCGTCCTCTGGCACGTTCTCGTCAGATCCAGTTCCGTGGGATCCAGTCTCACTGCTCATGACTTCTTGGCCTTTGCGGTCCGCGCTGCGACCCAGACGGCGACGGCGATCAGCCCGCCGAGCCCGAACACCCAGCCGAACAGGCCCTCGCTGACGGGGCCGAAGCCGCCCAGCTTGTAGCCGCCGGGGGTCTCCGCCTCGCTGCTGTTGACCGTCTTCAGGTACGCGATGACGTCGCCCTTGTCCTTCGGCGTCATCACCGTGTCGGGGAAGGACGGCATGTTCTGCGGGCCGGTCTGCATCGCCTCGTACGCGTGCTTCTTGGTCACGTCACCGAGGTCCGGTGCGAACTTGCCCTTGGACAGGGCGCCGCCTTCGCCGGTGAAGTTGTGGCACTGGGCGCAGTTCGTACGGAACAGCTCGCCGCCGTTGGCGAGGTCCGCGTCGTTCGGGTCGTACTGCGACTTGTCCGGCACGCTCGGGCCCGGGCCCAGCGAGGCGATGTACGCCGCCAGCTGGTCGGTCTCCTTCTGCGTGTACTTCGGCTGCTTCTTCGGCACCTGCGCGCCCGGCTGCTGCGCGGGCATACGGCCGGTGCCGACCTGGAAGTCCACGGCGGCGGCGCCGACACCGGTCAGGCTCGGGCCGTCACTGGTGCCCTTGCCACCGGTCCCGTGGCAGCTGGCGCAGCCGACGGTGTAGAGCTTCTTGCCCTCCTCGATGGCGAGGGAGGAACTCGACCCCTGGGCGGCCTTCGCCTCATCCGCGGGGGCGAGCGCGGTGTACAGCCCCCCGGTGGCCGCCAGCGCGAAGAGTAGGACGACGAGCGCCGCCAGCGGATGGCGCCGTCGTGCGGAGAGCTTTTTCACGGATTACCCCGGTGTCAGGATCTTCTGCGTCGATGCTTCTGGCTGTGTCTGCTGCGAGTGCTCTGCACTGTGCGGTCGGACCGCCCGGATCACTTGATCAAATAGATCGTGGCGAAGAGGCCGATCCAGACGACATCGACGAAGTGCCAGTAATAGGACACGACGATGGCCGCGGTCGCCTGCTGATGCGTGAACCGCCGCGCCGCGTATGTTCTGCCCAGCACGAGCAGGAACGCGATCAGGCCGCCCGTCACGTGCATCCCGTGGAAGCCGGTGGTCAGGTAGAACGCCGACCCGTAGGGATCCGAGGACAGGGACAGTCCCTCGTGCTTGACCAGCTCCGTGTACTCGAAGACCTGGCCGCCGATGAAGATCGCACCCATGATGAAGGTGACGATGAACCACCCCCGGAGCTTCTTCACGTCACCACGCTCGGCCGCGAACACACCGAGCTGGCAGGTGAGGGAAGAGAGCACCAGGATCGTGGTGTTGGCCGCCGAGAACGGCACGTTCAGTGCCTCGGCCTGCTCCTTCCAGAAATCGGCACCCGTCACCGACCGCAGGGTGAAGTACATCGCGAAGAGGGCCGCGAAGAACATCAGCTCGGAACTCAGCCAGATGATGGTTCCGACGCTGGTGAGGTTCGGCCGGTTGACCGACGGGTGCGCGTGCCCGGTTTCTACTGCTGTTGCTGTCGCCACGCCGACATTATGTCGGTCGCTTATCCCGGCCTCACTTCCGGGGGTGCCGTTCGGTGTGTCCGACCGTCGTGCGCTGCTCAAACGCCGCTCCAACGGGCCCTGGGCTGCGGTGTTGAGGCGGCGCCGGAGGGAGTAGCATCCGGGCAGGCATTGGAAGTTCGACGAGATTCCCACGCGGAGGAACGATGCAGCCGACCGCCACGGTGCTGGTCTACAGCGATGACGCCAACACCCGCGAGCAGGTGCGTCTCGCCGCCGGACGGCGCCCCGCCTCCGACGTACCGCAGATCGAGTACCTGGAGTGCGCGACGCCGGCCGCCGTGCTCTCCGCGCTGGAGGAGTACCAGGTCGACGTCTGTGTGCTGGACGGCGAGGCCGTCCCGGCGGGCGGCATGGGCGTGTGCCGCCAGATCAAGGACGAGATCTTCCGCTGCCCGCCCGTCCTGCTGCTCATCGGCCGCCCCCAGGACGCCTGGCTGGCGACGTGGAGCCGCGCCGAGGCGGCCGTCTCGCACCCGGTGGACCCGGTCGCGCTCGCGGACGCCCTCGCGGGACTGCTGCGCGGCGGACACCGTACGGACGCCGGGGCGGCGTGACACGGCGAAAGACGCCGCGTCTCTCACCTCTTCGGCCCCGTACGAGGCCGTCCCCGGGCCCTGTCACATCTCGAAGCGGAGCCTCGCGGGCCCGTTCCGGACGTTCTTGACGGTCGTGCCGCCGACGAGCGCGCTGCCGCGGCGCCACTCCTTCCAGGACAGGTTCCAGTCCCCGAAGCCGTTGTCGAACGTGGCCATCTGGTCGCCGCTGCCGTTGATGTAGCGCACCACGTCGCCGCGCTTGACCAGGTTGTAGAACCAGCGGGCGTTCTCCGTGCTCATGCCCGTGCAGCCGTGGCTGACGTTGGCGGCACCCTGCGAGCCGACCGACCAGGGCGCGGCGTGCACGAACTCGCCGCTGCGGGTGACCTGCGTGTTCCAGTGCACGGGGAGGTCGTACGACTCGGAGCTGCCCTCCGGTATGCCGATGCTGGTGCCGCGCATCCGGATGAACGACTGCTTGCCGAGGACCACCTTGACGCCGTTCCGGGTCTCGAAGCCGGCCTTGCCCGTGGTCACCGGTATGGTGCGGACGGCCTTGCCGTTCTTCCGTACGGTCATGGTGTGCGCGCTCATGTCCACCAGGGCCTCGACGCGTTGGCCCGTACGGATCGTGAGCGGCTTCGAGCCGCCACCCCGCAGCCCCTCCCGGATGCCGACGCCGCCGAGCGCCGAACTGACCGTGACGGTGGCGTGCGCGGGCCAGTACGTACGCGGCCGGTAGTGCAGCGTCTTGCCGTCCGCCCAGTGCCAGGCACCCTGCGTACGCGGTGTGGACTCGACGCGCAGCGCCCGCTCCACGGTCCTGCGCTCGCCCGCGCTCTGCATCCGGTGGCTCAGCTCCGCCACGATGGGCTGCCCGACGCCGTACGTGCCGCTCTCGGGGCCGAAGGTGACGCCGAGCTTGCGGCCGTTGGCGGGCTTGGTCTCGAAGTGCAGGGTGCGGCTGCCCGGTGAGCCGTTGCTGTTCTCGGTGCTGACGACCACCGTGTAGCGCACGCCGGCGGCCAGCGGTGCCGTGGAGCGCCAGCGGTCGCCGTCGGCCGACAGCTCGCCTGCCAGCCGCCGTCCTGCGGCGTCGGTGGCGATGACGTCCGTGATCCGCGCTTCCGAGCCGTTGGCGGTCACTTCGAGCGGCTTCCGTGAGTCGACGCGGTCCCCGCCCGCGTCCGCGTTGACGGCCACCTGGTCGCTCGCGTCGTAAGGAGCGGCGGCGAGCGGACTCGCGTCGCCGCCACAAGCTGTGAGCCCCGCCGTCAGGGGCACGAGTATCAGGGCGCAGGCCAGCGCCGTCCGGCGCTTCGGTCGAGGTCTCATACGCCCAAGCTAGAGACGCCGCGGTCCGGCGGCCCGCCGACAGCCTGCGAACGGGTTACGCGTACGCACCGGTTGCCCGGAGGGCGTAGACGAGGGCGCGCCGAATCCAGCCCGTCCGGCGCCGATCAAGCCCGTCCGGCGTTTGAGGACGGCCCCCGGCCGCGATGGCGGTGCGCTGGGCCGTGCGCAGTGGGCCCACCGGCGAGCCGGTGGCCGCTTCGGGCCGTCCTCAAACCCCGGACGGGCTGGTTTGCGGGCGCTCCGGCCCGTCGCCAAGGTGCGGAGGGCTGCCCCCGGCACACGGCTGCGCCGCCGCAGCGGGGTTGTCCCGCCGCGACGGCGCGCGACCACAAAGGGGAGGGTCCGGCGGAATCGCCGGCCGTCTCAGCCTCTACGTACGGTCACTGATTCTGCGCCTCGCCGTGGTAGTACTCGAACACCCAGCCCCACAGCCCGATCAGCAGCAGCGGCAGCGAGAAGAAGAGCAGCCACCAGCCGAAGACGACGCCCAGGAAGGCGAGCGCGCCGCCGATGCTCAGGGAGAGCGGCTGCCAGCTGTACGGGCTGAAGAAGCCCACCTCGCCGGCGTCGTCTGCGACGTCCGCTTCCTTGTTGTCCTGGGCCCCGGTGTCCACACGGCGGGCGGTGAAGGCCAGGTAGTAGCCGATCATCACCGACAGGCCGAACGCCAGGAACAGGGCGGTGGTGCCGACCGGCTCCTTCGACCAGACGCCGTACACGGCGGCCACGGCGAGCAGGAAGACGGACAGCCAGAGGAACATGTGTCCCTGGATCTTCACTTGTCGTCACCCTCTCCCGCCTTGGCGCTGCCCGCGCCCTCTCCGACCAGGACCTTCTCCTGCGTTCCCGGCTCACCGAGCTGCTCCAGCGCGACGATCTCCGGGTGGTGCAGGTCGAATGCCGGGGATTCGGAGCGGATGCGCGGCAGCGTGAGGAAGTTGTGCCGCGGCGGCGGGCAGGAGGTCGCCCACTCCAGCGAACGGCCGTACCCCCAGGGGTCGTCGACCTCGATCTTCTTGCCGTGCTTCGCCGTCTTCCACACGTTGTAGAAGAACGGGAGCATCGACAGCCCGAGCAGGAACGAGCTGACCGTGGAGATGGTGTTGAGCGCGGTGAAGCCGTCCGCGGCCAGGTAGTCGGCGTACCGGCGGGGCATGCCCTCCGCACCGAGCCAGTGCTGCACCAGGAACGTGCCGTGGAAGCCGATGAACAGCGTCCAGAAGGTGATCTTCCCCAGCCGCTCGTCCAGCATCTTCCCGGTGAACTTCGGCCACCAGAAGTGGAATCCGGCGAACATCGCGAAGACGACCGTGCCGAAGACCACGTAGTGGAAGTGCGCCACCACGAAGTACGAGTCGGACACGTGGAAGTCCATCGGCGGCGACGCCAGGATGACCCCGGTCAGGCCACCGAAGGTGAAGGTGACCAGGAAGCCGATGGTCCACAGCATCGGCGTCTCGAAGGACAGCGAGCCCTTCCACATGGTGCCGATCCAGTTGAAGAACTTCACGCCGGTCGGCACCGCGATCAGGAAGGTCATGAAGGAGAAGAACGGCAACAGGACGCCGCCGGTCACGTACATGTGGTGCGCCCACACCGTCACCGAGAGACCGGCGATGGCGATCGTCGCCCCGATCAGGCCGATGTAGCCGAACATCGGCTTGCGGCTGAAGACCGGGATGACCTCGGAGACGATGCCGAAGAACGGCAGCGCGATGATGTACACCTCCGGGTGCCCGAAGAACCAGAACAGGTGCTGCCAGAGCAGCGCACCGCCGTTCGCGGCATCGAAGATGTGCGCGCCGAACTCGCGGTCCGCCTCCAGCGCGAAGAGCGCGGCGGCCAGCACCGGGAAGGCCAGCAGCACGAGGACGCCGGTGAGCAGCACGTTCCAGGTGAAGATCGGCATCCGGAACATCGTCATGCCGGGAGCGCGCATGCAGATGATGGTGGTGATGAAGTTGACCGAGCCGAGGATCGTGCCGAAGCCGGAGAAGGCCAGACCCATGATCCACATGTCGGCGCCCACGCCCGGCGAGTGCACCTCGCTGGACAGCGGCGCGTACGCGAACCAGCCGAAGTCCGCGGCGCCCTGCGGCGTGAGGAACCCGGCCACCGCGATGAGCGAGCCGAAGAGGTAGAGCCAGTACGCGAACATGTTCAGCCGCGGGAACGCCACGTCGGGCGCGCCGATCTGGAGCGGCATGATCCAGTTCGCGAAGCCGGCGAACAGCGGGGTCGCGAACATCAGCAGCATCACCGTGCCGTGCATGGTGAACGCCTGGTTGAACTGCTCGTTCGACATGATCTGGGTGCCCGGACGGGCCAGTTCCGCCCGCATGAACAGCGCCATCACGCCGCCGATGACGAAGAACAGGAACGACGTGGCGAGATAGAGCGTCCCGATCGTCTTGTGATCGGTCGTGGTCATCCACTTCACGACGACGTTGCCGGGCTGCTTACGGCGCACGGGCAGCTCGTTCTCGTACGAGTCGTCTGCCGCTGCGGCACCCTGGTGCGGTTCGTTGAGGATGCTCACGGGTTATTCGTCTCCGCATTCCTGGCGTCACCGGTGGTCTCGACGCCCGACGGGATGTAGCCGGTCTGGCCCTTCTTCGCCAGCTCCTCCAGATGCTTCTGGTAGCGCTCCGGAGAGACGACCTTCACGTTGAACAGCATCCGGGAGTGGTCCACGCCGCACAGCTCGGCGCACTTGCCCATGAAGGTGCCCTCCTTGTTCGGAGTCACCTCGAAGCGGTTGGTGTGCCCGGGGATGACGTCCTGCTTCATCAGGAACGGCACCACCCAGAACGAGTGGATGACATCGCGGGAGGTCAGCACGAACTGGACCGTCTCGCCCTTCGGCAGCCACAGCGTCGGACCCGGGTTGTCGTTCTGCGGGTTCCGGTCGCCGGGGGTGCCCGCGGTGTAGACGCCCTCGGCGCCCTCCGGGAAGGCTTCCTTCATCCGGTCCGGAATCGCCTTCAGAGCACCGGAGTTCTCACCGGACGTCTTCGGATCGCCGTCGACGTCCTCGATGTAGTTGAAGCCCCAGCTCCACTGGTAGCCGACCACGTTCACCACGTGGTCCGGCTTCTTGGAGGTCTCGAGGAGCTTCGCCTCGTCGCGCGCGGTGAAGTAGAACAGGACGGACACGATGACGATCGGCACCACCGTGTACAGCGCCTCGATCGGCATGTTGTAACGGGTCTGCGCGGGCACCTCGACCTTGGTCTTGGAGCGCCTGTGGAAGATGACACTCCACACGATCAGGCCCCACACCAGCACGCCCGTCGCGAGCGCTGCCGCCCACGAGCCCTGCCACAGGGAGAGGATGCGCGGCGCCTCTTCCGTGACCGGGGTGGGCATGCCGAGGCGGGGGAAGTCCTTTGATGTGCAGCCGGTCGCGGTCACCAGGACCAGACCCGCCATCAGCGCTTGCGGCAGCTTCCGCCGCATCGGGCGCCGCGACGAGGGGGTACCGCCCCCGCCCGTTGGGCGGTGGGGGAGGTCGGAGCCGTTGGGACTCACGTAGCGCCTTCCCGAGAGTCTCGCCCGCTCAGCCGGGCTCGGCCGTTAGGTGGTCGGGCGCGGCCCTGGCGGGGCAGGGGTTTGATGTTTATGCGGACCAAACCCTAACGGACGCCATTTGGGCCCGCGCGGGGAGGGTGCCCAACGCGCCGCGCGGCACCCCGAAGGGGTGGAATCGCGGCCCCACCAGGGGCGGGAACCGCCCCTTCAGCCCGTCCGGCGTTTGAGGACGGCCCTCAGCCACGGTGGGTCCCGCGCCCGGCAGACATCGGTTAAGGAACCGGCCCTGTGCCGCCCGGCGGCCGCCCCGGTCCGTCCTCAAACGCCGGACGGGCTTGGGTGAATGGGACCGCGCCCACGTCGCGCACCGCAGGTGCGTCGTGGTCGAGGGTCGTCCTCAAGCGCCGGACGGGCTGAAGGTGCGGACGGGCTTGGGTGGGACCGCGCCCACGTCGCACACCGCAGGTGCATCGTGGCCGAGGGCCGTCCTCAAACGCCGGACGGGCTGACGGGCGCGTTAGCGTGCGTACGTGTCCTACTTTGACGCCGCATCCTCCGTCCCCCTCCACCCCGTCGCCCGCCAGGCGCTGCTCGCCGCGCTGGACGAGGGCTGGGCCGACCCCGCGCGGCTGCACCGCGAGGGCCGCCAGGCGCACATGCTGCTGAACGCGGCGCGCGAGACGGCCGCCGAGGCCGTCGGCTGCCGCCCGGACGAGCTGTCCTTCACGCCGTCCGGCACCCGCGCCCTGCACACGGGTATCGCCGGCGCGCTGGCCGGGCGGCGGCGCGTGAGCCGCCGGCTGGTCGTGTCCGCCGTGGAGCACTCCGCCGTGCTGCACGCGGCCGAGTCGCACCGGGCCGGCGGCGGTTCGGTCACGGAGGTGGCCGTGGACCGTACGGGCCGGGTGGCGGCCGAGTCGTACGCGCGGGCCCTGCGGGCCGGGGAACAGGGCGAGGGCCAGGACGAGGGCGAAGGCGCCGCCCTCGCCTGCCTGCAGAGCGCCAACCACGAGGTGGGCACCGTACAGCCCGTCGCCGAGGTGGTCGAGGCGTCCCGGGAGGCGGGGGTGCCGCTGCTCGTGGACGCCGCGCAGTCGCTCGGCTGGCGGGCCGTGCCGGGTGGCTGGTCGCTGCTGGCCGGGAGTGCGCACAAGTGGGGCGGCCCGCCCGGCGTGGGGCTGCTGGCCGTACGGAAGGGGACGCGGTTCGCCGCGCCGCAGCCGACCGACGAACGGGAGTCGGGCCGCGCGCCCGGCTTCGAGAACATCCCGGCGGTGGTCGCGGCGGCCGCGTCGCTGCGCGCGGTCCGCGCGGAGGCCGACGTCGAGGCCGCGCGGCTGCACACCCTGGTGGACCGGATCAGGGCGCGGGTGCCCGAACTCGTCCCGGACACCGAGGTGGTCGGCGACCCCGTGCGGCGGCTGCCGCACCTGGTGACCTTCTCGTGCCTGTACGTGGACGGCGAGGCGCTGCTGCACGCGCTGGACCGGGCGGGCTTCTCGGTCTCGTCGGGTTCCTCGTGCACGTCGAGCACGCTGACGCCGAGTCATGTGCTGAAGGCCATGGACGTGCTGTCGGAGGGCAACGTACGGGTGTCGCTGCCGCCCGGTACGGAGGCGGCGGACGTGGACCGCTTCCTGGAGGTGCTGCCGGAGGCGGTGCGTTCCGTACGTGCGCACCTGGGCGCGCCCGCGGAGACCGGCGCAGCCGTCCCCGAGGGCGCGGACGGGGACGAGCCGGCGCGGGAGCGTACGGTCGACGCGCTCGGCCGGCTGTGCCCCGCGCCGGTCATCGAGCTGGCCAGGGCGATCGGCGAGGTGCCGGTGGGCGGTGTCGTGACGGTCCTGGCCGACGACGAGGCGGCCCGGCTGGACATCCCGGCGTGGTGCGAGATGCGGGGGCACGACTACCTGGGCGCGGAGGGCACCTCGTACCGCGTACGGCGCCGCGGCTGACGCCCGTACGCCCGTACGCGCCACGCCGGGGAAAGCCGCGCCAGGGCGCCCGGCCACACCGTGCCGGAACAGCGAACGGGCACCCCCGCCGGCGCGCGGCGCGGGTGCCCGTTACGGCTGCGGGACGGCCGCCGGTCAGGCCAGGTGGGCCTGGACCTCGGACGCGGCGTCGTCGCCGTACGCCTTGGTGAAGCGCTCCATGAAGTGGCCGCGGCGCAGCTCGTACTCCTGGGTGCCCACCGTCTCGATCACGAGCGTGGCCAGCATGCAGCCGAGCTGCGCGGCACGCTCCAGGCTGACGCCCCACGAGAGGCCGGTGAGGAAGCCCGCGCGGAACGCGTCGCCGACGCCGGTCGGTTCCGCTTTGCGCTCCTCTTCCGGGCAGGCGACGAGGATCGGCTCCTCGCCCTTGCGCTCGATCCGTACGCCCTGGGCGCCGAGGGTGGTGACGCGGGTGTCGACGCGGTCCAGGATCTCGTCGCCGGACCAGCCGGTCTTGGACTCGACGAGGCCCTTCTCGTACTCGTTCGAGAAGAGGTACGTCGCGCCGTCCAGCAGGACGCGGATGTCCTCGCCGTCCATGCGCGCGATCTGCTGGGAGAAGTCCGCCGCGAAGGGGATGCCGCGGGTCCGGCACTCCTCGGTGTGCCGGATCATGGCCTCGGGGTCGTCCGCGCCGATGCAGACCAGGTCGAGGCCGCCGACGCGCTCGGCGACCGACTGGAGCTCGATCAGCCGGGCCTCGCTCATGGCGCCGGTGTAGAAGGAGCCGATCTGATTGTGGTCGGAGTCGGTGGTGCAGACGAAACGCGCGGTGTGCAGCGTCTCGGAGATGCGGACCGATCCGGTGTCCACCCCGTGCCGGTCGAGCCAGGCGCGGTACTCGTCGAAGTCCTCGCCGGCCGCGCCGACCAGGATCGGCTTGGCGCCGAGCTGGCCCATGCCGAAGCAGATGTTGGCGGCGACGCCGCCGCGGCGGACGTCGAGGGCGTCCACGAGGAACGAGAGGGAGACCGTGTGCAGCTGTTCGGCGACCAGCTGGTCGGCGAAACGGCCGGGGAAGGTCATCAGGTGATCGGTGGCGATTGAGCCGGTGACTGCGATACGCACGACGAAATCTGCTCCTGGAGGAGGAGAATGGAGACGGGCCCGTTCACGCTACCCGTTATCGCGCCGTAGTCGAACAGGGCGTAACTACCAGATAGTAGGCCCTTCCCGGCACTCCGTCCGCTGCGTAGCGTCGTCTTCATGACCAAGCACGCGCACTCCCCCGGCTTCCCCCCGCCCGAGCCCGAGTCGCTGGCGCAGCTGCGCGGCGACTGCGCGCGGATGGCTCCGCACTGGCAGACGGGGACCGCCACGGGTTCCGTTTCCGGCTCCGCTTCCGGCTCCGGGCGCCGGGAGTCCAAGGCCGCCGGTACCGGCCCCGTAGCATTGCACGGCGTACGCGTGCCGTCACGCTCCGCGCGACTGCTGGACGGTATGTCCGAGTACGGGGACTGAGGGAACCGCTCGTACCACCGCTCCGTCCAAGGGGCATCCCCGCACAAGGGATGCGACCCGAGTGATGAGCGGAGCCGAAGGAGCGATGCGGTGAGCACCCAAGAAACCCCCGAGCGACCCCGGGAGCGGCGACGTCAGCTGACCGTCCTCTCGGTGGCGGCAGCCGTGCTGCTCGCCGGAGGTGGAGGCGCGTACTGGGCGTCGAGCGCTTCCGACGACGGCGGATCCGCCGCACGCGAGGACGCGTCGGCCGCGCCCGAACCCCTGGTACTGGACGGAGCGGGCCGTACGGAGTCGGGTGACGGCGGCGACAGCCGTTCCGGGGTCGCCCCGGGCGAGCCGAACCCGAACGGCCACACGACCTACCGCGCCGACGGCAAGCTGCCCGACGGGCCGGACTCCGCGTCCGTGTTCCGCCGTTCCGGCAGCATCGGCAAGTCCGAGGTGACCGCCGTCGCCAAGGCGCTGGGCGTACCGGGCACGCCGAAGCTGGAGCACGGCCGCTGGACGATCGCGGGCGGCAAGGAGGGCCCGTCGCTGTCCGTCGGCAGCGAGCGCGCGGCCGGCATGTGGACGTACTCGCGGCAGGCAGACCTGATCGACATGACGTGCGGCACGCCGAACGCCAAGGGCGGCGGGAAGCTGCCCGACCGTACGGAGTGCGCGGAGCCGGGCAGCGGGTCCGAGTCCGGTTCGTCGGGCTCCGGTTCGGGCTCCGGCGACGGCGACGGCGACGGCGAAGTCAGCGCCTCGGACACCGACCCCTCGGACGACAAGGCCGTCAGCACGATGACCGTGCCGTCGAACGGCGCCGAGCCGGTCTCCGAGGAGAAGGCGAAGGACGCCGTACGTCCGGTACTGGAGGCGCTGGACCTGAAGGGCGCCGAGCTGGACGCGTCCTCCGCGTACGGATCGCTGCGCGTCGTCAACGCCCAGCCGGAGGTGGAAGGGCTGCCGACGCACGACTGGGGCGGCACGTTCACGGTCGGCCCGGACGGCAAACTGTCGCGCGCGCACGGAAAGTTGGGCGAGCTGAAGGAGGGCGCGGAGTATCCGGTGATGAGCGCCGCCGACACGCTCAAGCAGCTCAACAAGTACGGCGGGCCGCGCACGCTCGAGGCGGCGCGCTGCGCCGTGCCCCCGAAGCCGGACAAGCCGGACGCGAAGCCCGAGAAGCCGCAGACGAAGCCCGCACCCGGCGGCGTCACCTCCGAGGACGTGCCCTGCGGGCCGTCCGGTACGGCGAAGACGCTCTCGGTCACCGGGGCGGAGTTCGGCCTGGCCACCCAGTTCTCGCACGGCAAGCCGGTCCTCGTACCGTCCTGGATCTACGAGGTGCAGCGGCCGGGCGGCAAGGACACGTACCCGGTGACGTACCCGGCCGTGGAGCCGGAGTACCTCGACCGCACCGGCGGTGAGGACCGTACGGGCGGTGGCGACGACGGCACGGCGGAGCCCCCGTCACCGGACGGCCCGGACAAGGGCGAGGGCAAGGACAAGGCGGGCCAGGCGGTCTCCTCGTACAAGGCCGAGGGCCGGAAGCTGACCGTCACGTTCTGGGGCGGCGTCTGCCACAAGTACGCGGCGAAGGCGGACGAGTCCGGGGACAAGGTGACCGTCACCGTCGAGGAGGGCGAACGCGAACCCGGCAAGGCATGCGTGATGATCGCGAAGCAGCAGACCGTCGACGTCACGCTCGACAAGCCGCTCGGCGACCGCGAGGTCGTCGACGCGCGGGACGGTGAGCCGCTGCCGCAGCGGAAGTAACGCAACGCGGCGTCGGCGCACTACGGCGAAGGCGGCGGGCCTGTGGGGGGCCTGCCGCCTTCGCCGCGTTCTGCGTGCGTCTGCTGTGTGTCTGTGCTGCGCCCGCGCTGCGTATGCCACGCGCTGTACGTGTGCGCCGGGCCCGATGCGTACGGGCCCGTGCCGCGTCAGCTGAACGAGTCTCCGCAGGCGCAGGAGCCCGTCGCGTTCGGGTTGTCGATCGTGAAGCCCTGCTTCTCGATGGTGTCGACGAAGTCGATGGAGGCGCCGCCGAGGTACGGGGCGCTCATCCGGTCGGTCACGACCTTCACGCCGTCGAAGTCCTTCACGACGTCGCCGTCGAGGGACCGCTCGTCGAAGAACAGCTGGTACCGCAGCCCGGAACAGCCACCCGGCTGAACAGCCACGCGCAGCGCCAGATCGTCACGGCCCTCCTGCTCGAGCAGGCTCTTGACCTTCGCCGTAGCGGTGTCGGACAGGATGATGCCCTCACTCACAGCGGTCTCGTCCGATACGGACATCTGCTTCTCTCCCGGGTTGTACGGACTGCTCTGCCACCGGCTGCAACCAGCGGCATCCCGGATTCATTCCAGGCAGGTACGTCGTTTCACGCGCTTCTCATGCTCGCACACCGGGCCTCGTACGGTCACCGGCCCCGGGCCCGCAGCCCTCGCCGCGGGAATGCGTCACATCGACGCGATGGCCATCGTCAAACTGACACGAAGCGGTTATGATAGATAACGTCAAAGAGACGATAAGTCTCGTGTTCTGGAAACAGAAAGGGTGCGTGACGTGTCCACCGCCCAACCCCTGGACGTACAGCCGACACCCCTCGCCCTGCTCCTGCTCGGCCGCGAGGCGGACCCGAAGAGCGAACGCGGCGTCGAGTGTCCCGGCGACCTGCCCGCCCCGTCCGACCCGGACCTGGTGGAGCGCGCCCGTGCGGCCAAGGCGAAGCTCGGGGACAAGGTCTTCGTGCTCGGCCACCACTACCAGCGCGACGAGGTCATCGAGTTCGCGGACGTCACCGGCGACTCGTTCAAGCTGGCCCGGGACGCCGCCGCACGTCCCGAGGCCGAGTACATCGTGTTCTGCGGCGTGCACTTCATGGCCGAGTCGGCCGACATCCTCACCTCCGCCGGGCAGCAGGTCGTGCTGCCGGACCTGGCGGCGGGCTGCTCGATGGCCGACATGGCCAGCGCCGAGCAGGTCGCCGAGTGCTGGGACGTGCTGACCGAGGCCGGGATAGCCGACGTCACCGTGCCCGTCTCGTACATGAACTCCTCCGCCGACATCAAGGCCTTCACCGGCCGGCACGGCGGCACCATATGCACCTCGTCCAACGCGCGGCGCGCGCTGGAGTGGGCCTTCGGTGACGGGGACGGGGACGGCGGCGGTGCCGGCGGGCGGAAGGTGCTGTTCCTGCCGGACCAGCACCTCGGCCGCAACACCGCCGTACGGGACCTGGGCATGTCCCTGGACGACTGCGTCGTCTACAACCCGCACAAGCCCGGCGGCGGTCTCACCCCGCAGCAGCTGCGGGACGCCCGGATGATCCTGTGGCGCGGCCACTGCTCGGTGCACGGCCGGTTCTCGCTGGACTCGGTGAACGACGTACGCGAGCGGATGCCCGGCGTGAACGTCCTCGTGCACCCCGAGTGCAAGCACGAGGTGGTGTCGGCGGCGGACTACGTCGGCTCGACGGAGTACATCATCCGCACCCTGGATGCGGCCCCCGCCGGGTCGAAGTGGGCGATCGGCACCGAGCTCAACCTCGTACGGCGGCTGGCGAACCGTTACGCCGCCGAGGGCAAGGAGATCGCCTTCCTCGACAAGACGGTCTGCTTCTGCTCGACCATGAACCGGATCGATCTGCCGCACCTGGTCTGGGCGTTGGAGTCGCTGGCCGACGGCACCGTGGTGAACCGCATCCAGGTCGACGAGGAGACCGAGAAGTTCGCGAAGCTCGCGCTGGAGCGGATGCTGGCGCTGCCGTAGACCGCACGCGCGACGCGCCGGGCCCGCACCGCGGGGGGTGGGCCCGGCGCGGTACGGGCCGGTCCCCCGGGCCCGGCGCGCTCCCGCCGCGGGCGGCGGCGCGAGGATGGGGGCATGCTGCTGCGACCTCTGCGGGACACCGCTGAAGACGCCGAGACCGTACGGCAGATCGTGACCGCCGCCCGGCGGCCGCACGAGCCGTTCACGCCGTACGCCGCCGCGCTGCCCGGACCGTACGAGCCGGCGGACGCGTACGCGACGTACGAGCCGCCCGAGGCGTTCGAGCCCCCGGACCCCTTCGAGCCGCCCGAGCCGCCCGAACCGGCCGACCGGCGGCGGGAGATCGCCCGCCACCTCGTCCGTACGGACCCGCGCGGCGGCAGCTGGCTCGCGCAGGCGCCGGACGGCCGCCCGGTCGGCGTCGCGCAGTCCGCGAAACGCGAGGGCACCTGGGCGCTCGCCGTACTGGCCGTGGTGCCCGAGGCGCGCGGCGAGGGCGTCGGGAAGGCGCTGCTGAGCCGGGCGGCGGAGTACGGGCGCGGCTGCCTGCGCGGCGTCCTGTGCTGCCCGCAGCAGCCGGCGGCCGCACGCGTCTGCCGCCGCGCCGGCTTCGAGCTGCACCCGGCGATGCGGCTGCGCGGCAAGGTGGACGCCGCGCGCCTCGACGCGCCGGACGGCGCGGTCGTACGGGGCACAGCCGCGCAGCGCGACCTGCTCGACTCCGTCGACCGCCGGCTGCGCGGCGGCGCGCACCGCGCCGACCACGACCTGCTGCTGCGGCACCACGACCTGTTCGTCACCGACGACCTGGCCGGCAGCGGCTACTGCTACCTCGGCAGAGACGGCACCGTCGAGCTGCTCGCCGCCACCTCGCGCCGCCTCGCCACCCGGCTGCTCACGGCGGCGCTGCTCAGCGTCCCGGACGGCACCGAGGTGCGCGTGCCGTATCTGACCGCCGAGCAGCAGTGGGCCGTCGACGTGGGGCTCGCGGCGGGGCTGGAGCTGGCCACGGCGGGGTACGTGGGGCTGCGCGGGCTGCGGCCGCCGTCGCCGTACGTGCCGTCGCGCACCTTCGCCTGAAGGTGCGGCAAGGGCGGCCGGGGAACGTGCGGCAAGAGCGGCCGGGGTCAGCTCCCCGGGGGTCAGCTCCCCGGGTGCACCAGCCCGCTCTCGTACGCCGCCACCACCAGCTGCGCGCGGTCCCGCGCCGCCAGCTTGGACATGGTGCGGTTGACGTGCGTCTTCACGGTGAGCGGGCTGACGGACAGCCGCTTGGCGATCTCGTCGTTGGACAGCCCGGCCGCCACGAGCACCAGCACCTCGCGCTCCCGCACGGTCAGCATGTCCATCCCGGCCACGCTCTGCCCCTCCCGTACGTCGCCCGAACCGCCGCCCTGCGACAGGAACTTCGTGATCAGCCCCTTCGTCGCGGCCGGCGACAGCAGCGCCTCCCCCTGCGCCGCGATGCGGATCGCGGTCAGCAGCTCGCCCGGTTCCGCGCCCTTGCCGAGGAAGCCGGAGGCGCCCGCGCGCAGCGACTGCAGCACGTACTCGTCCTGCTCGAAGGTCGTCAGGATGACCACCTTCACCTCCTCCAGCGAGGCGTCCGCACTGATCTCGCGGGTGGCGGCGATGCCGTCCGTGCCGGGCATCCGGATGTCCATCAGCACCACGTCCGCGCTCTCCCGGCGCGTGACCGCGACCGCCTCGGCTCCGTCCGACGCCTCCCCCACGACCTCCATGTCGGGCTCCGAGTCCACCAGCACCCGGAACGCGCTGCGCAGCAGCGCCTGGTCGTCGGCCAGCACCACTCGGATCGTCATGCGGACTTCCCCTCCTCCGCGGCCGCCTGGAGCGGCAGCCGTACGTGTACGCGGAACCCGCCGTCCTCCAGCGGCCCCGCCTCGCAACTGCCGTGCAGCGCGGCCGCGCGCTCCCGCATCCCCCGCAGCCCGAGGCCGCTGCCGGTCACGGCGGCCTGCTGGGCCTGCCCGCCGCCGTCGTCGAACACGGTGACCTCCAGGCTCGTGCGGTCCCGCGCGATGCGCACCCACGCGTGCGCTCCGGTGCCGACGTGCTTCTGCACGTTGGTCAGCGCCTCCTGGACCACCCGGTACGCGGTCAGGTCCACTGCGGACGGCAGCGGCGAGGTCTGCGCCGGGAGATCCAGTTCGACGGTGAGCCCGGCCCGTACGAAGCCCTCCACCAGCTCGTCCAGCACCCCGAGCCCCGGCGCGGGCTCGGTCGGTGCGGCGGGGTCGCCGGACTGGCGGAGCAGCCCGACCGTCGACTGCAGCTCGTCCAGGGCGTGCCGGCTGGCCTCCCGTACGTGCGCGAGCGCCTGCTTGGCCTGGTCGGGGCGCTTGTCGAGCACGTGCGAGGCCACGCCGGCCTGGACGTTGACCAGCGCGATGTGGTGCGCGACGACGTCGTGCAGCTCGCGGGCGATCCGCATCCGCTCCTCCGCGACCCGGCGCCGCGCCTCCTCCTCGCGGGTGCGCTCGGCGCGCTCCGCCCGCTCCTGGATGGCGTCGACGAACGCGCGGCGGCTGCGTACGGCGTCGCCCACGGCGGCTGCCAGACCGCTCCAGCCGAGGATGCCGAGGTTCTCCTGCGCGAACCACGGCCGCGCCCCGAACAGCATCGCGGCGCCCGTGATGACCAGCACCGTCGCCGCGCCCACCCGCCAGGACGTCGAACGGTCGGTGCGGGCGCACACCGTGTAGAGCGCGACGACCGTGGCGATCGACAGCACGGCCCGCTGGTCCGAGGGGGCGCCCGTGTTCAGGTCCATCACCAGCCCGAGGACCGTGAAGAACGTCGTGCAGCACAGCACCGGCAGCGGCATCCGGCGCCGCATCACGAGAGTGCTGCAGCTGAGGGCGGCGAGCAGCAGCGTCTGCGCGTGCACCTCGCGCTCGCCGAAGTGCGGCCGCCCGTCCGCGCTGTGCGGCTGGGTCGCGGCACCGATCAGCACCGCCACGAAGGTGCCGAGCGCGAGGAGCGCGTCCGCGACGTACGGGTGGGCCTGCAGCCAGCCGCGTACCTCGGAGACGCGGGCCGCGCCGGAAAGGGTCGTCACGGAAGGCACGTTACGGGCCCGCGGACGCACGGCGCGCCTCCCGGTCCGCCGGGACGGGCCCGGCACGGCGGAGGCGACGGGCCTCGCCCGGCACGTGCGGCCCGTCAGCCGTCAGCTGGCGGGCCCGGGGATGAGCCCGTCCTCGGTGAGCATCTCCCGCACCTCTTCGAGGCTCGCGTCGGGCGCGGGGAGGATCAGCTCGGACGGCTCCAGCGAGTCGTCGGGCAGCGTGGTGCCCATCGACCGTACGGCGCTGAGCAGCGCGGTCAGGGTGCGGCGGAAACCGTCGACGTCGCCCGACTCCATCTCCGCGAGCAGCTCGTCGTCGAGCTTGTTCAGTTCGGTGAAGTGGCTGTCGTCCAGCTTCACCTGCCCTTCCCCCATGATCCGTACGATCACGACGCTCTCCTTCTCAAAGGGCCGCTCAGCCGCCGCCTGCCTGGCTCTCCGGGCCGCCCGGCCGGTCTCCTGCGCCGTCCGGGCTCCCGCTTCACTGCTTGTCGAACTTCGGCGTTTCCTGCGACTGCTGGGCGCTGCCCTGTGCGTTGCCGCCCTCGATGGCGGGCTTGCTCTCGCCCGGGCCCGCCAGCTCGGCCTTCATGCGCTGCAGCTCCAGCTCCACATCCGTACCACCGGACAGCCGGTCCAGCTCGGCGGAGATGTCGTCGTGCGCCGTGCCGGACGGGTCCTCCAGCGCTCCCGAGGCCAGCAGCTCGTCGATGGCGCCGGAGCGCGCCTGCAGCTGCTGTGTCTTGTCCTCGGCCCGCTGAATGGCCATCCCGACGTCGCCCATCTCCTCGGAGATGCCGGTGAAGGCCTCGCCGATCCGGGTCTGCGCCTGCGCCGCCGTGTAGGTGGCCTTGATGGTCTCCTTCTTGGTGCGGAAGGCGTCGACCTTGGCCTGGAGCCGCTGCGCCGCCAGGGTGAGCTTCTCCTCCTCGCCCTGCAGCGTCTGGTGCTGCGTCTCCAGGTCCGTGACCTGCTGCTGGAGGGCCGCGCGACGGGTCAGCGCCTCACGCGCGAGATCCTCGCGGCCGAGCGCCAGAGCCTTCTTGCCCTGGTCCTCGAGCTTCGAGGACTGGCCCTGCAACTGGTTCAGCTGGAGCTCCAGCCGCTTCCGCGACGTCGCCACGTCGGCGACACCCCGGCGCACCTTCTGCAGCAGCTCAAGCTGCTTCTGGTACGAGTAGTCCAGCGTTTCGCGCGGATCCTCAGCCCGGTCCAGGGCCTTGTTGGCCTTCGCGCGGAAAATCATTCCCATACGCTTCATGACACCGCTCATGGGCCTCGCGCGCCCCCTTCGTAACGGACTCGAGCCTCACCACGTCTTGAGACCCCAGGGTACGGGGCCTGGTTCCATTACCGCACTGTTCGGGCCCGGATCCGCTCATCCTGGAGGACGATCGTGCGCGGCTCCCTCCAGCGGAGGGAGTAGGTGAGGGCCGGGTGGCAGCAACCGGACAGCAGTACGCCTGCCCCGACCGGGCGGCGGCATGCATTCCCCCGCCGGGCACCGGTGTTGCCGGATCGTGCTCCGGCGGGGGTGGGGCGGACCGCCGGCGGCACCGTACCCTGGGGGTGTGTTCCGAAGCCGTTCGAAGGACGGGCAGGCCTCGACCACCCAGGTGGACGATGCCGAGCCCCAGCCCCGTGACCCCCAGGCCCCGAAGGGCCGCCCGACGCCGAAGCGCAGCGAGGCGCAGAATCAGCGCCGCAGCCTCGCCAAGGCCCCGGCCAGCCGCAGGGACGCGGCCAAACGCACGCGGGAGGCCCGGCGTACCGCCATGGCCCGCCAGCGCGAGGCGCTGGCCAGCGGCGACGAGCGCTATCTGCCTGCCCGCGACAAGGGGCCTGTGCGGCGCTTCACCCGCGACTTCGTGGACGCGAAGTGGTCCGTCGCCGAGTTCTTCCTGCCCATCGCGGTGGTGATCCTGGCGCTCAGCCTCGTGCCGTCGCTGCAGGTCAAGAACATCTCGCTGCTGCTGTGGCTCGGCGTGATCGTGATGATCGTGCTCGACTCGATCAGCACCTCGGTGCGGCTCAAGAAGGCACTGCGCGAACGCTTCCCCGACGAGAGCAGGAAGGGCGCGGTGGCGTACGCGCTCATGCGGACCCTTCAGATGCGCCGCATGCGCCTGCCCAAGCCGCAGGTCGCCCGCGGCGAACTGCCCTGATCCGGCACGAGCTGGTCGCCCGGCAGCTCGACGAACAGCTCGCGGCGCTCCTCGAGACCCGTGCGGGCGGCGCCGGTGCGGGTACCGGCGCCGGCTCGGGCGACGGCTCCGGGAGCGGTGCGGCGGACGAGCCGGCGCGCCTCCGCGTGCTCGACGCCGGCTTCGGCCGCGGCACCCAGGCGCTGCGGCTGGCGCGGGCCGGCCACCGGGTGACCGGCCTTGAGCAGGACCCGGCGCTGCGCGCGCTCGCGGCCGAGTCGCTGGAAGCCGAGCCCGAGGACGTGCGCGAACGCGTCCGCATCGTGGCAGGCGCCGGCCAGGACACCGGCGCGCACTTCCTGCCCGGCGCGTTCGACGTCGTGCTCTGCCACGGTGTGCTGCTCGAGGCCCGCGACCCCGCCAGCACCCTCGCCGGGCTCGCCCGGGTGCTCGCCCCCGGCGGCCTGCTGTCGCTGCTCATACGGAACGACGCCGCGCTCGCCATGCACCCCGGCCGTACGGGCGACTGGGAGGCGGCGCTCGCGGCGTTCGACTTCCCGGAGCGCGCCTTCCGGCTGGAGGCCCTGAAGTCGCTGCTGGACGGGATCGGCACGCCGCTGCGGCAGTGGTACGGCGTACGGGTCTTCGGCACCGAGACCGGCGCCCCCGCGGACGACGAGCGGATGCTCGCGGCGGAGGAGCGGGCGGGCCGCACCGACCCGTACCGGGCGGTGGCGGCAATGCTGCACCTGTGCGCCGTACGCGGCTGAAGCGCGGGGGTGCGTACGGGAGCCGCCCGCGCTCCCGCTCCCGTCCCCACTCCTGCGCCCGTCTGCGGCTCCGCCTCCGCTAGCCGCGGAGCCGCTGCACCGTTCCGGCGACCACCAGCAGCACCTGTTCGCACTCCCCCGCCACCGCCGCGTTCAGGCGCCCCAGTTCGTCGCGGAAGCGGCGGCCCGCGGGCGTACCGGGGACGACGCCCGAGCCGACCTCGTTGCTGACGGCCACGACCGTACGGTCCGTCGCGCGCAGCGCCCCCGTCAGCTCCGTGACGCGTGCGGCGAGTGCGCGGGCGCCGCCGTTCGCCCACCGTGCGTCGTCCCAGGCGCCGACGGAGTCCATCGCGTCCGTGAGCCACAGCGCGAGGCAGTCGACGAGCAGTGGCGGCGCGTCGCGTTCGGCGAGCAGCGGGACCAGGTCGCAGGTCTCCGTCGTACGCCAGGACGCCGGGCGCCGTTCGCGGTGCAGCGCGACGCGGTCCGCCCACTCGGGGTCGCCGTCGCGCGCGCCGCCCGTCGCGACGTACTCGACGCCGGGGAACGCCGCCAGCCGCCGTTCCGCCTCCACCGACTTGCCGGAACGCGCGCCCCCGAGGACCAGCGTGCGGCGCGGCAGGGGCGGTGTGTCCCGGTACGCGCCCACCACGAGCGTCGTACCGTCCGGCTCGGCGCGCGCGCCCGCCGCCGCGAGGCGCCGGTGCGTCTCGTCGCCCGGCGGCACGTCGTGGCCGAGGTGCACCGCCACGATGTCGGTCGCCGGACCCACCGCGCCGTACGCGCGCAGCCGCGCCAGCGCGTCGGGGCGCCCGAGCACGTCGAGGAGGACCAGGTCGTACGGCTCGCTCGGCGGGATGTGCCCGCGCGGCTCGGTGTGGCCGCTCGGTCCGGGTGCCGCGGCGGACGTTCCCGTCGCGGACGTCCCCGTCGCGGGCGCGGGCTCCAGGCCGGCGGGTGCGGCCCCCGGCGGGAGGTAGAGCAGCCGGTCGCCGTCCGGGCCGGTCACCTCGTACCCGGTGCCGGGGCTGTCCAGCGGCACCGCCCACAGCCGGTGCCCGCTGATCAGCGCCAGCTCCTGCCCGTCCGGCACCCGTACGGGCGCGGGGAGCCCCGCCGGGAACTCCATGGCCGGGCCGTCGTGCGGATGCGAGAGCAGTACGTGCCGTACGCCGTGCAGCGAGTGCCCCGCGCGCGCCGCCGCGAACGCGGGTCCGGGCGTGAGGTCCAGCAGCAGCGCACCGTCCACGAGCACCGCCGTCGCCGCGCGCGCCTCGCGGCCCACGGCGGCCGCGCAGGCCGCACACGGGCAGTCGGGACGGGGCAGTCCCGCCGGTGCCCCGGTGCCAAGCAGAGTGAGTTCCACGCGTCGATCGTCTCGCGCCCGCCCGGCGAGCGCGCACCGGGCATTACCCTGCGGGAGGCATACGAGGCTGATCCGGGAGGCGACATGGCGTGGACGTGGCGGTTCGAGAAGTCCGACGGCACGGAGACGGAACCCGCCGTCCCGCCAGAGGAGTTCCCCACGCAGGGAGACGCCGAGTCGTGGATCGGCGAGGTCTGGAAGGACCTGCTGGAGGGCGGCGCGGACCAGGTGACCCTGCTGGAGGACGGCACCCCGGTCTACGGCCCGATGAGCCTGCACGCGGAGTAGTCACCGCTGCCGCTGCCCCGCTACGGGGCGGCGGCAGCCACCCCGTACGACAGCGGGGCCCGGCGGCGCACCCCCAGCCCGTCCGGCACGGGCACGCACCCACGACCGTAAGCACCACTTCCAGCCCGTCCGGCGCTTGAGGACGGACCGTCACCCCGTGACCGCCGCACGCGGCCCATGGCAGCGCGGCCCACCGCCCGGCGGCCACACGCCAGTTGGGCCGGCGAGAGGCCGTACGCACGCCCGCCCGGTGCGGACACCGGTGCAGACCCGGCGCGGACCGAGCGCGGGCCGGGGCGCGGACCCGGGTGCGCGCCCGCGAGTGGCGCCGGCGCGTGCCGTAATCTTCGCGCATGCGTGACGGCAGCCTGAATCTGGATGACTTCGAAGACCTCATCGAGCGCCCCGACAGCGGCCTCCGCCGGGACGCCGAGGACCGGCGAGCCCGTACCGCGCTGCCGGTCAAGGCGCTCGGACGGCTCGACGAGCTCGGCGGGTGGCTCGCCGCCGCCCAGTCGTCGGTGCCGGTGCGGCCCGTCGTCAGCCCCCGTCTGGTTCTCTTCGCCGGGGACCACGGCGTGGCCGAACTGGGCGTCTCCGGCCGCGCGGCCGGTACGGCGCGGCAGCTCGTGCAGGGCGTGCTCGACGGCGAGAGCCCCGGCGTGATCCTCGCCCGCCGGCTCGGCGTTGAGGTCCGCGTGGTCGACATGTCGGTCGACTGCGCGGAGGACGAGCTTCCGCCGGACGTCACGCGGCACCGCGTGCGCCGCTCCTCCGGGCGGCTGGACTTCGAGGACACGCTCACCGCGGAGGAGGCGGAGCAGGCGTTCCGCGCGGGGATGGCCGTCGCCGACGAGGAGGCGGACGCGGGCACCGACCTGGTGGTGCTCGGCGACCTGTCGGTCGGCGGTACGACGGCGGCGGGCACCCTGATCGCCACCCTCTGCGGTACGGACGCCTCCGTGGTGACCGGCCGGGGCGGCGCGGGCATCGACGACCTGGCCTGGATGCGCAAGTGCGCGGCCATCCGGGACGGCCTGCGGCGTGCCCGGCCCGTACAGGGCGACCAGTTGGAGCTGCTCGCGACCGTGGGCGGGGCGGACCTCACCGCGATGACCGGGTTCCTGCTGCAGTGCGCCGCGCGCCGTACGCCCGTGATCCTGGACGGCGTGGTCTCCGGGGCGTGCGCGCTCGTCGCGCAGCGGGTGGCGTTCCGTGCGCCCGACTGGTGGCTGGCCGGGCAGGCGAACGACGAACCGGCCCTCGGCAAGGCCCTCGACCGGATGGCGCTCGAGCCGCTGACCGAGCACGGCGTCTCGGTCGGCGGCGGCGTGGGCGCGCTGCTCGCGCTCCCGCTGGTGCAGGCGGCGGCGCAGCTCGCGGCGGAGCTCCCGGAGCTTCCGGAGCAGCAGGACGACGCGGAGGACGGCGACGGGGACGGCGACGGGCCGTCCGGTGGCGCGGGCGCCGCCTCGGCACTCGACGCGACCTGACGCGAAGCGGCCTCCGCCGCCGCCCTCAACGGCGGCGGAGGCCCGCTGTAGCCTCCCGTCATGGACACAGCAGCCGCCCGTACCGGCCTGCGCTTCGCCTTCGGCACCCTCACCGTGCTGCCCGTACGCGTGCCCCGCTGGGACCGTACGGCCGCGCGCGGCGGCATGCTGTGCGCGCCCGTCGCCGGGGCCGTGGTGGGGCTGGCGGCGGCCGCGCTCGGCGGCGTACTGCTGCTGCTCGGGAGCGGCCCGCTGGTCGCGGCCGTCGGTACGGTCGCCGTGCCCGCCGTGCTCACCCGCGGGCTGCATCTGGACGGGCTGGCCGACGTCGCCGACGGGCTCGGCAGCGGCAAGCCCGCCGACGACGCGCTGCGGATCATGAAGCAGTCGGACATCGGGCCGTTCGGCGTGCTGACCCTCGTCCTCGTGCTGCTGGCGCAGACCGCGGCGGTGGCCGAGCTGTACGCGGAGGGCTGGGCCGTCGGCGCCACGGCCGCCGCCGTGGCCGCGCTGACCGCCCGTACCTCGCTCACCCTCGCCTCCCGCGAGGGCGTCCCCGCGGCCCGCCCCGAAGGGCTGGGCGCGGCGGTCGCGGGCACGGTGCCCGTACGGGCGGCGTACGGTGCCGCCGCGGCGGTCGCCGTACTGGCCGCGCTGGCCGGGGCGCCGCTTGCGGGGGACGGCGCGTACGCCGGGGTGCCGGCCGCCGCGGTGGCGTACGCCGCGGCCGTCGTCCTCTCCCTCGCCTGCGGCGAACTGCTACTCCGTCACTGCCGCCGCCGCTTCGGCGGGGTGACGGGCGACGTGTACGGCGCGCTCGCCGAGACGACCGCGACCGCCGCGCTGGTGGTCCTCACCCTGGGCTGAACCCGGGCCGGACACCGGCCGGAAGTCCGGGCCGGACTCGGGACCGAACACCGGCCGGACTCGGGGCCGGACACCGGGCCGGGCCGCCGGATTCGCGGCGTGCCCGCCGTACGCGGGCCCGAGCGGGCCCGTCGGCCGCGCCCCCGCGCGCGTCGCGCGCCCGGACCGTACAGGCGTAGGGTCGCCGAAAACGCGGGCTCAGGCGGGCATACGATGCCCGAAGTGTCCCAGCCGCGGGCACCACCCGGCGGCTCCCAAGACGAAAGCAGGTCCCTGCAACCGTGTCTCCTCTGACTCTCAGCACTTCGTCCGCCGCGACGCTGCGCGCGGACGCCGTCGTCGTCGGCGTCGCCAAGGGCGCCAAGGGACCCGAGCTCGCGCCGGGCGGCGAGAGCGTGGACAAGGCGTACGGCGGGAAGCTGACCCGCATCCTGGACAGCCTCGGCGCGAAGGGCGGCGAGGGCGAGGTCACGAAGCTGCCGGCGCCGGCCGACGGGCTGACGGCGCCGGTCGTGGTCGCGGTCGGGCTGGGCGACGCCCCGGCGAAGAAGGGCGACGCGTACGAGCCGGAGGCGCTGCGCCGCGCCGCCGGTGCCGCGGCCCGCGCGCTGGCCGGGAGCAAGAAGGGCGCGTTCGCGCTGCCGCTCGTGGACGAGCAGGCCGTGGCGGCGGTCGCGGAGGGCGCGCTGTTCGGCGCGTACGCCTTCACCGCGTACCGCGGCTCCGACAACGGCGGCAACGGCGGCAACGGCGGCAAGGACGCGAAGGCCGACAAGACCGGCAAGGCTGCCAAGCCCGGCAAGTCCGCGAAGGCCGACGACAAGCAGAACGGCGAGCCGCTCGCCGAGGTCGTCCTCGTCGGGGCCAAGCCGCGCGACAAGGCGCACAAGGCGGCGACCGAGCGCGCCCAGGTGCTGGCCGCCGAGGTGCACCGGGCGCGCGACCTGGTCAACACCCCCTCCAACGACCTGAATCCGGCCGCCTTCGCCGCCGAGGTGCAGACCGCGGCCAAGGAGCACAAGCTCAAGGTCGAGGTGCTGGACGAGAAGGCGCTCGCCAAGGGCGGCTACGGCGGCATCCTCGGCGTCGGCCAGGGCTCGGACTCCCCGCCGCGGCTGGTCCGGATCGCGTACACGCACCCGAAGGCGAAGAAGTCGCTGTCGTACGTCGGCAAGGGCATCACGTACGACTCCGGCGGCATCTCGCTCAAGCCCGCGGGCCACAACGAGACGATGAAGTGCGACATGAGCGGCGCCGCCGCCGTCTTCGGCGCCGTCGTGGCCGCGGCGCGGCTGGGCCTCCAGGTCAACGTCACCGGCTGGCTGGCGCTCGCCGAGAACATGCCGTCGGGTACGGCCACCCGCCCCGGCGACGTGCTGACGATGTACAGCGGCAAGACCGTCGAGGTGCTGAACACCGACGCCGAGGGCCGTCTCGTGCTGGCCGACGCGCTGGCGCGGGCCTGCGAGGAGTCGCCGGACGCGCTCGTGGACGTGGCCACGCTCACCGGCGCCATGGTGGTCGCGCTCGGCCACCGCACGTTCGGGATCATGGCGAACGACGAGGCGTTCCGCACCAGCCTGCACGAGATCGCCGGCGAGGCCGGTGAGGACGCCTGGCCGATGCCCGCGCCCGAGCACCTGCGCAAGACCATCGACTCGCCGGTCGCCGACCTGGCCAACATCGGCGACCGGATGGGCGGCGGGCTCCTGGCGGGCGTGTTCCTGGAGGAGTTCGTCGCCGACGGCACGACCTGGGCGCACCTGGACATCGCGGGCCCTGCCTTCAACGAGTCCGGCGCGTACGGCTACACCCCCAAGGGCGGCACCGGCGTCGCCGTACGCACGCTGCTGGCGCTGGCGGAGCGTACGGCCGCGGGCGACCTGGGCTGACACCCGGCACCGTACGGGGGTCCCGCGGGCCCGTCCCATACCCCCGACCTGCGCACGAGCCCCGCACCGCACGGCCCCGATCGCTCACGGCGAACGGGGCCGTCGGCGTCCGTACCGGACCCGAGTCCCGTCTTCCGGCAACAAGTGCGAAGATGGATCCTCGGCAGGACAGGGCCCCAGCGGCTTCCAACAGAAGACGAGTCCAGGGCCGAACACAAATGCGGCCGCACATACAGCCGCCCGGCCGGTGAGGACCGGCCCCGGCGCACCCATGCATGGAGGACGTGACGTGGCGAACGACGCCAGCACCGTTTTCGACCTAGTGATCCTCGGAGGCGGTAGCGGCGGCTATGCCGCTGCCCTGCGCGCCGCACAGCTGGGTCTGGATGTCGCGCTGATCGAGAAGAACAAGCTCGGCGGCACCTGTCTGCACAACGGCTGCATTCCCACCAAGGCGCTGCTGCACGCCGGCGAGATCGCCGACCAGGCGCGCGAGAGCGCCGAGTTCGGCGTGAAGGCCAGCTACGACGGCATCGACATGGCCGGCGTGCACAAGTACAAGGACGGCGTGGTCGCGGGCCTGTACAAGGGCCTGCAGGGCCTGGTCGCCAGCCGCAAGGTGACGTACGTGGAGGGTGAGGGCCGGCTCTCCTCCCCCACCTCCGTCGACGTCAACGGCCAGACGTACAACGGCCGCCACATCCTGCTCGCGACCGGCTCCGTGCCGAAGTCGCTGCCGGGTCTGGAGATCGACGGCGACCGGATCATCTCCTCCGACCACGCCCTCGTCATGGACCGCGTGCCGCAGTCCGCGATCATCCTGGGCGGCGGCGTCATCGGCGTCGAGTTCGCGTCCGCCTGGAAGTCCTTCGGCACGGACGTCACGATCGTCGAGGGCCTGCCGCACCTGGTGCCCGCCGAGGACGAGAACAGCTCCAAGCTGCTCGAGCGCGCCTTCCGCAAGCGCGGCATCGCCTTCTCGCTGGGCTCCTTCTTCGAGAAGGCCGAGTACACCGACAGCGGTGTCAAGGTCACGCTCGCCAACGGCAAGACGTACGAGGCCGAGGTGCTGCTCGTCGCCATCGGCCGCGGCCCGGTCTCGCAGGGGCTGGGGTACGAGGAGGCCGGGGTCGCCATGGACCGCGGCTTCGTGCTCGCCGACGAGTACTGCCGTACGAACGTGGCGACCGTCTCGGCCGTCGGCGACCTCATCCCCACCCTCCAGCTCGCGCACGTCGGCTTCGCCGAGGGCATCCTGGTGGCCGAGCGGCTGGCCGGGCTGAACCCGGTGCCGGTCGACTACGACGGCGTGCCGCGCGTGACGTACTGCCACCCCGAGGTCGCCTCGGTCGGCGTCACGGAGGAGAAGGCCAAGGAGGTCTACGGCGCGGACAAGGTCGTGACGCTCAAGTACAACCTCGGCGGCAACGGCCGGAGCAGGATTCTGAAGACCCAGGGCGAGATCAAGCTCGTCCAGGTACGCGATGGCGCCGTGGTCGGCGTCCACATGGTCGGTGACCGGATCGGCGAGCAGGTGGGCGAGGCCCAGCTGATCTACAACTGGGAGGCGCTGCCGGCCGAGGTCGCGCAGCTCATCCACGCTCACCCGACGCAGAACGAGGCACTCGGCGAGGCCCACCTGGCGCTCGCGGGGAAGCCGCTGCACTCGCACGACTGACGCACCCGGGCGCGACACCACCACGAACATCCGTACTTTCCGTAAGGAGCAACCGAAACCATGGCGGTTTCCGTAACCCTGCCGGCGCTCGGCGAGAGCGTCACCGAGGGCACCGTCACCCGCTGGCTGAAAGCCGAGGGTGAGCAAGTCGAGGCCGACGAGCCGCTGCTCGAGGTCTCGACCGACAAGGTCGACACCGAGATCCCCGCCCCCGCGGCGGGCACACTGGCCTCCATCAAGGTGGCCGAGGACGAGACGGTGGAGGTCGGCGCCGAGCTGGCCGTCATCGATGATGGGGCATCCCCGCCGCAGGCAGGGGACGGGTCCGGCGCAGAGTCGGAGGCGGCCCAGCAGCCCGAGCCCACCCCCGCTGCGCAGGCCGAGCAGCCGGCGGCGCAGCCGCAGGCCGCACCGGAGCAGCCCGCACCGGAGCAGCCCGCACCGGCCGCCGCCCCGGCGGGCGGTTCCGCCGAGGGCACGGACGTCGTCCTGCCCGCGCTGGGCGAGTCCGTCACCGAGGGCACCGTCACGCGCTGGCTGAAGCAGGTCGGTGAGTCCGTCGAGACGGACGAGCCGCTGCTCGAGGTCTCGACCGACAAGGTCGACACCGAGATCCCGGCTCCCGCGGCGGGCACGCTGCTCGAGATCGTGGTGGGCGAGGACGAGACGGCCGAGGTCGGCGCCAAGCTGGCCGTCATCGGCTCCGGGGCGGCTGCCGCCGCGCCCGCCGAGGCACCGGCGCAGCCCGCGCCCGCCCCGGCGCAGCCGGAGCCCGCTCCGGCGCCCGCCCAGCAGGCGCCGCCACAGGCCGCACCGGCCCAGGCACCGGCACCGGCTCCCGCCCCGGCGGCTCAGCCGCAGCCCGCCGCTCCGGCTCAGGCCCCGGCGCCCGCGCAGGCGCCCGCCCCGGCGGCGCCCGCGCCGTCCGCGGCCGAGAACGAGGGCGCGTACGTCACCCCGCTCGTCCGCAAGCTGGCGGCCGAGCACGGCGTCAACCTCGCGAGCGTCAAGGGCACCGGCGTGGGCGGCCGTATCCGCAAGCAGGACGTCACGGCCGCGGCCGAGGCGGCCCGGCAGGCGGCGCAGCAAGCACCCCAGGCTGCCGCGCCGAAGGCCGCGGCGGCTCCGCTGGAGCCGTCGCCGCTGCGCGGCCAGACGGTGAAGCTGCCGCGGGTCCGCAAGCTCATCGGCGACAACATGATGAAGGCCCTGCACGGGCAGGCGCAGCTGTCGAGCATGGTCGAGGTGGACGTCACCAAGATCATGAAGCTGCGGGCGCGCGCGAAGGACTCCTTCGCGCAGCGCGAGGGCGTCAAGCTCTCGCCGATGCCGTTCTTCGTCAAGGCCGCCGTGCAGGCGCTCAAGGGGCACGCGGGCATCAACGCGCGCCTCAACGAGGACGAGGGCACCATCACCTACTTCGACGCCGAGAACGTCGGTATCGCGGTGGACTCCGAGAAGGGCCTGATGACCCCGGTCATCAAGGCCGCCGGTGACCTCAACATCGCGGGCATCGCCCGCAAGACCGCCGAGCTGGCGGGCAACGTACGGGCGAACAAGATCAGCCCGGACGACCTGGCCGGCGCGACGTTCACGATCAGCAACACCGGTTCGCGCGGCGCGCTGTTCGACACGATCATCGTGCCCCCGAACCAGGCGGCGATCCTCGGCGTCGGCGCCACCGTCAAGCGCCCGGTGGTCCTCGACCACCCCGACCTGGGCGAGACGATCGCGGTACGCCACATGACGTACCTGACGCTCTCCTACGACCACCGCCTGGTGGACGGCGCCGACGCCGCCCGCTACCTGACGGCGGTCAAGGAGATCCTCGAGGCAGGCGAGTTCGAGGTCGAGCTCGGCCTCTGACCCACTGCCTCCGACCGCACCGCGGCACGTACGGCGGCCCCGCCCGGAGTTCTCCGGGCGGGGCCGCCGCCGTGTCGGGGCGGTGTGACCTCCGCCCCTGCCCAGTACACGGGGCCGGGGCGGAGCCGTAAGGTCGAGGCACCAGCCGCCCTTGGAGGAGCACATCATGGCCCCGCCCGTCGTCCACTCGCTGCGTGAGCAGATCCGGGAGCACATTGTGGAGGGCATCGTCAGCGGGCGCTGGAAGCCGGGCGAACGCATCGTGGAACGCCGGATCGCCGTGGAGCTGCAGGTCAGCCAGACGCCCGTGCGGGAGGCCCTGCGCGAGCTGGAGGCGCTGCGGCTGATCGAGTCCGCGCCCAACAAGGGCGTACGCGTACGCGAACTCACCGCCGCCGACCTGGAGGAGATCTACCCGGTGCGCGCGGGCCTGGAGCAGATCGCCGCCGAGCTGGCCGCGCCCCGGCTCAGCGAGGACGCCTCCCGGCTGGAACCGCACGTGGCGGCGTTGTACGAGGCGGACCGCAGCGGGGACGGCGAGGCACAGGTCCGGCACACGGTGGCCTTCCACCGCGAACTGGTCCGGGCCGCAGGCAACAGTGTGCTGCTGCACACCTGGGAGTCGCTGGGCATCGAGGTGTGGACGGCGCTGTCGATCCGCTGGCTGGGCACGGTGCAGGAGTCGTACGCGGAGGAGCACGAGGCGGTACTGGAGGCGTTCCGCAGACGGGACCCGCGCATCGGCGACCTGGTCAAGTCCCACGTCCTGGGCTGCGCCCCCCGCGCCTAGCCGCCGCACCCAAGCCCGTCCGGCGATTGAGGACGGCCCTCAGCCACAGAGCAGCGGTCAGCCGGGCACCGGGCCCGCAGGGGGCGCCGCGCAGGCCGCCGGCCCTGCACCGCTGTGGCCCCACACCACCGTGGCCATGCACCGTCGCGGCGGAAAGAGAAGCAGGCACCACGTGCCCCATTCCATGGCACGGAATGCCAATTTCGCCGGATGCTTTGATCGATCATCGATCGCAGGCGTACAGTCCACTTGCTGGGGCGTAACCCCTGTCCTGCCTGCCAACGGGACCCACCGGTTCTCACACCACACAGCGCCCAGCTCAGCTGTCCGCCCGTCCGGAAGGTGGCCACCATGCCCGATCCCGTACGCAACTCCCCGAGCGAGCTCGACCAGCTCCCGGATCGCGACCCGCAGGAGACCGCCGAGTGGCGGGAGTCGCTGGACGCCGTGACCGCCCATGCGGGCGGGCACCGCGCCGCGTACCTGCTGCGCCGCACCCTCGAGCACGCCGAGCGCTCAGGCGGCGGCACGAGCGGCAGTGGCCACGACACCCCCCTCCTGCCGAAGCTGCTGGAGACGGACTACCTCAACACCATCCCCACCGCCGCCGAACCGGAGTTCCCCGGCGACGCGGCGCTGGAGGCCCGTATCACCGCCTGGAACCGCTGGAACGCCGCCGCGATGGTCACCCGCGGCAGCCGGTACGGCCTGGGCGGGCACATCGCCACCTTCGCGTCCGCCGCCTGGCTCTACGAGACCGGGTTCCAGCACTTCTTCCGGGGCAAGGAGGACGCGGCGTCCGGCGGTTCGGGCGACCAGCTCTACATCCAGGGCCACGCCTCCCCCGGCATCTACGCCCGCGCGTTCCTCGACGGCCGGCTGACCGAGGCGCATCTCGACCGCTTCCGGCAGGAGGCCGGGGGCGGCCCGGTCGAGGGCCTGCCCTCGTACCCGCACCCGCGCCGCATGCCGTGGCTGTGGGAGTTCCCGACGGTCTCGATGGGCATCGGCCCGATATCGGCCGTCTACCAGGCGCGGTTCAACCGCTATCTGGCCGGCCGCGGCATCAAGGACACGGCGGGCTCGCACGTCTGGGCGTTCCTCGGGGACGGCGAGATGGACGAGCCCGAGTCGACGGCGGCCCTCGCGCTCGCCGGCCGGGAGGGCCTCGACAACCTCACCTTCGTCATCAACTGCAACCTCCAGCGCCTCGACGGCCCGGTCCGCGCGAACTTCAAGATCGTGCAGGAGCTGGAGGCGCAGTTCCGCGCCGCCGGCTGGAACGTCGTCAAGTCGCTGTGGGGCGCCGCCTGGGACGAGCTGTTCCGGCTCGACACCACGGGCGCGCTCGTACGGCGGCTGCGCGAGGTGCCGGACGCGCAGTTCCAGACGTACGCGACGCGCGACGCCGCGTACATCCGTGAGCACTTCTTCGGCGCCGACCCTGCGCTCGCCGAGCTGGCGAAGCTGCTGTCGGACGCGAAGATCAGCGAGTGCTTCCACACCTCGCGCGGCGGTCACGAGCCGCGCAAGGTGTACGCGGCGTACCGCGCGGCCGTCGCGCACAAGGGCGCGCCGACGGTGATCCTGGCGCAGACCGTGAAGGGCTGGACGCTCGGTTCCGGTTTCGAGTCGCGCAACGCGAACCACCAGATGAAGAAGCTGGACAACACCCAGTTCCGCGCGATGCGCGACCTGCTGGAGCTGCCGATCCCGGACAGCGCGCTGGAGGACGGCGAGCTGGTGCCGTACGCGCATCCCGGCGCGGACTCGCCCGAGGTGCGGTACCTCCAGGAGCGGCGCGCCGAGCTCGGCGGCCCCGCGCCCGCGCGCCGGGTGCACCCGGTGGCGCTGCCGGAGCCGTCGGCGAAGCCGTTCGAGACGCTCGCGAAGGGGTCCGGGTCGCAGGAGATCGCCACCACGATGGCGTTCGTGCGGCTGGTCAAGGACCTCATGCGGGACAAGGAGACCGGCAAACGCTGGGTGCCGATCGTGCCGGACGAGGCGCGGACCTTCGGCATGGAGTCGCTGTTCCCGTCCGCGGGGATCTACTCGCCGCTGGGCCAGACGTACGACCCCGTCGACCGCGACCAGCTCCTCTACTACAAGGAGGCCGCGGACGGTCAGATCCTCAACGAGGGGATCACGGAGGCCGGTTCGATGGCGGAGTTCACGGCCGCGGCGTCGTCGTACGCGACGCACGGCGAGCCGATGATCCCGTTCTATATCTTCTACTCGATGTTCGGCTGGCAGCGGACGGCCGACCAGATGTGGGCGCTCGCCGACCAGCTCGGCCGCGGCTTCCTCATCGGCGCCACCGCGGGCCGTACGACCATGACCGGCGAGGGCCTCCAGCACGCGGACGGCCACTCCCCGCTGATCGCGTCCACCAACCCGGCGGCGCTCAGCTACGACCCGGCCTTCGCGTACGAGGTCGGCGTGATCGTACGGGACGGGCTGCGCCGGATGTACGGGCCGGACGCCGAGCAGCACGAGGACGTCTTCTACTACCTGACCGTCTACAACGAGACGAAAGTGCAGCCTCCGATGCCGGAGGGCGTCGAGGAGGGCATCCTCCGCGGCCTGTACCGGTTCCGCGAGGGCGAGACCCCGGACACGGAGGGCGCGGACGGCGAGGAGTCGCCGCGCATCCAGCTGCTGGCGTCCGGCACAGCGGTCCACTGGATCCTCGACGCGCAGCGCATGCTCGCCGAGGAGTGGGGCGTGACCGCCGACGTGTGGTCCGCGCCGTCCTGGAGCGAGCTCCGCCGCGATGCCCTGGCCTGCGACGCGGCACAGCTCAGGGGCGAGGACCGGGTCCCGTACGTCACCCGCGCGCTGGCCGGGGCACCCGGCCCGGTGCTGGCCGTCAGCGACTGGATGCGCGCCGTCCCGGACCAGATCAGCCAGTGGGTGGAGCAGGACTGGTCCTCGCTCGGCACGGACGGCTTCGGCCTCTCCGACACCCGCGAGGCCGCCCGGCGGCACTTCGGCGTCGACGCCGAGTCGGTGGTCGTCGCGGCACTGGCCCGGCTGGCCCGGCGCGGCGAGGTCAAGCAGGAGACGGTCCGCGAGGCGGCGGACCGCTACGGCCTGGCCTGAGCCGCGGCCCAACACCAGAGCACCCGTCGCCCGTGGGGGGCGACGGGTGCTCTTACGTGCGACGGCGGAAAGAGCGCCACGGCGCACGCGACCCCCAGCCCGTCCGGCGCTTGAGGACGGCCCCCAGCCCCGGCCCCGGGCCAGAGCCGCCACGGCCCTGCCGTGTCACCGGCGGGCGGCACCGTACGGGAGGGTGCGCGCAGAACGCGCCCCTCCCCGTACGCGTCACGCCGTACGGCGTCAGGCCCGTTCCGCCGGGCTGTCGTCGTCCGGCGGGTCCGGGTGGCCGCGTAGTTTCATGATCGCGGCGGTCATCCCGCCCCAGACGATCACGATCGCGACGATCATCATGATGAGTGCGCTGGCGGACATCAGGCGCTCCTCCGCTCCGAGTCGGGCGTTTCACCGGGCGCTGCCGGACCGTCGCCGCCGCCCGGCGGCCGTGGCGGCGCACCGCCCGTACGCCGCCATGGGATCAGCGAGATCAGGATGCCGACGGCGAGTGCCCCGATGGCGACGCTCCAGCCGTACTTGACCAGGAAGTCCGTGGTGTAGCCGCCGTAGTTCTCGTCGAACTCCGTGCGCAGGCTGTCCACCATCATCCAGCCCAGCACGAGCGGCGTGATGATGCCCAGGCACACCAGCCACCACTTGCCGAGCCGTACGGCCGAGGTCAGGTTGGCGTGCTCCTGGAGTGTCGGGAGGCGCCGCAGCCACCAGGCGACGATGATCACGAAGACAAGCGCGGCCATGGCGATGCCGTACTGGTTGATGAAGTGGTCGGACGCGTCCAGGAAGTGCACGCCGTTGTCGCTGGAGAACAGCAGCAGGGAGACGAGCGCGATCAGGCCGCCGACGCCGAGCACCGCCGGCACCCGCGCCATCCCGGTCCGGTCCTGCACGGAGGCGACCACGACCTGCACGATGCTGATGAGCGACGTGAAGCCCGCGATCACCAGCGAGGTGAAGAACAGCAGCCCGAAGAACCAGCCCGCGGGCATGCTGGAGATGACCGTCGGGAACGCCACGAACGCCAGCCCGAGGCCCTCGGCCGCGACTTCGTCGATGGGTACGCCCGCGGAGCTCGCCATGAAGCCGAGGGTGGCGAAGACGCCGATCCCGGCCAGGATCTCGAACGAGCTGTTGGCGAAGCCCGCGACCAGCGCGGAGCCGGTGAGGTCGGCCCGGCGCCCGAGGTACGAGGCGTACGTGACCATGATGCCGAAGCCGACGGACAGCGAGAAGAAGATCTGCCCGTACGCGGCGACCCACACGCTGCCCTCGCCCAGTGCCGACCAGTCGGGCGTGAACAGGGCGTCCAGACCGTCGGCGGCGCCGTCCAGGGTGAGCGCCCGGATGACCAGGATGAGGAAGAACAGCACGAGGGAGGGGATGAAGATGATGTTCGCCTTCTCGATGCCGCGCCGGACGCCCATCGCCAGGATCAACAGCACCACGAGCCAGACCGCGAGCAGCGGCCAGAAGACGCCGCCGACGTAGCCCCCGATGTCGCCGGGCGTCTCGGAGGCCTGCAGGAACTCGCCGAAGAGGAACTTCTCCGGGTCGTCACCCCATTGCTCACCGAAGGAGAAGCCGATGTACCGGATGCCCCAGGCCAGGATCACCGCGTAGTACGTGGCGATCACGAAGCAGATGGCGACCTGCCACCAGCCGATGACCTGTGCGGGCTTCGCCAGCTCCCGGTAGGCGGCCGGCGGCGACTGCCGGTACTTGCGGCCCACCGTGTACTCGAGGATGAGCAGCGGCAGACCCGCCGTCAGAAGAGCGATCAGATACGGCAGGAGGAACGCGCCTCCGCCGTTCTTGTACGCCTCCGCCGGGAAGCGCCAGATGTTGCCGAGGCCGATGGCCGAGCCGATCGCGGCGAACAGGAACCCGGCTCGGGATCCCCATCGCTCGCGGGGTTGCTGAGACATGGTTGTCGTCCTTGATCATCTCGCCGCAATTGCCCGAACGGTAACAGCGAGGCGGTACGGGCGCCCTTCGGGGAGCCGTAAGCCGCGCACTGTCCCCATCCTGCACCGCGTCATCCTGCACCGCGTCCTGAGGCTCCGCCACCGCCTTCCGCCCCCTTCCGTCCGCCCGCTCCGCTCACCGTGCCGTCCGCCTTCCGTACGGCACGTCGTACGGCACCTCGTACGGCCTTCCGCAAACCCTGTCCGTACGCCTTCCGTACGCCCTCCGTACGGCTTTCCGTACAGCCTTCCCCTCGGTTTTCCCCAGTGCCCACGGGCCCGACCCGTACACCCGCGGCACGCGAGGCACACTTCGGTCATGCGCGCTGCACGGCTGATCAGAATGGTGCTGCTGCTCCAGGCCCAGCGGTCGATGACCGCCGCCGAGCTGGCCGCGGAGCTGGAGGTGTCCGAACGGACCGTTGCCCGCGACGTGCTCGCGCTGTCCGAGGCCGGGGTGCCGGTCTACGCGGACCGGGGGCGCACCGGCGGCTATCGGCTGATCGGGGGTTACCGGACCCGGCTCACCGGCCTGGCCCGGACGGAAGCGGAGGCGCTGTTCCTGTCCGGAGTGCCGTCCGCGCTGCGCGAGATGGGCCTGGCGGATGCCGCATCGGCGGCCAGTCTGAAGGTGTCGGCGGCGCTCGTACCGGAACTGGCCGATGCGCAGCAGTCGGCCGCCCAGCGGTTCCATCTGGACGCGCCGGGCTGGTGGCACGAGCCGGCGGCGCCGGCGCTGCTGCCCGCGGTCGCCGAGGCGGTGTGGGACGACCGCCGTATCGCCGTCCGCTACCGGCGCAAGGACGGGGAGGTGGAACGGGAGTTGGAGCCGTACGGGCTCGTGCTGAAGGCCGGCGTCTGGTACGTCGCCGCGCGCGCCGCGAGCGGCGGCTTCCGCGTCTACCGCGTGGACCGCTTCACGGCGGTCGCCGAACCGGCGGACGGCGGCCGGTTCGACCGCGACGAGACGTTCGACCTGCCGGGCTTCTGGGCGGAGCGGGCGGCCGCCTTCGCCCGCTCCATCCTGCGCGACGAGGTGACGCTGCGGCTGTCCGAGCAGGGCGCGCGGCGGCTGCGGCACGTCACGGACCGTACGGCCGCCGACGAGGCGGTGGCGGCCGGCGAACGGGCCGCGGACGGCCGGTTGACCGTGATGCTGCCCGTGGAGGGCATGGACGTCGCGTTCGGCCAGCTGTTCTCGCTGGGACCGGACTGCGAGGTGCTGGAACCGCCGGAGCTGCGCGAACGGTTCCGGGAGGCCGCCGAGGCCACGGCCGCGCTGTACGGGGGCGGGCCGCGGCCGTAGGCGGCGGGCGGTGTCAGGCCGGTGGCCGGACCGGCGTCAGGCCGGGGCCCGGACCGGTGCCAGGCCGGTGGCCGGACCGGTGTCAGGTCCGAGGCCCGGCCGGTGCCAGGTCCGAGCCCCGCCGGGACGGGGCCGAGACGGGACGGGGGGCTCAGCGGTAGCCGGTGGTGTCCGCCGGCTTCCCGGCCTGTTCCACCTCCTCGATGTACCGCCAGGCGTCCGGCTGCGAGCCGTCGGTGTCCGTGAAGCCGTACACCTGCGCGAGCCCGCCGCTGGACAGCGAGCTCCCGTGGAACCGCCCGCGGTCCGGGTCGGAGGCCAGCGCGGCGAGGGCGCGGCCGACGTAGACGGGGCTCTCGGAGATCGCGAAGTGCGGGTTCTGCTCGCAGCCCGCGCGCCAGTTCTCCTCGGTCACCTTGAAGTGCGTGTCGAGCATCGCCTCGGAACGCAGCCAGCCGGGTGTCAGGCAGACCGCCGTGACGCCGTACTCGTCCAGTTCGCCCGCCAGCCCGCGGATCATCCGCAGCGGCGCGTACTTGGCCAGGTCGTAGTAGAACGGCTCGCGGTAGCGCTGGTTGTACTCCTCGGTGCCGTCGGTGACCTCGACGAGCAGGCCGCCGCGCCGCCTGATGAGCAGCGGGAGCGCGTACCGGTTGGTGACGATGTGCGACTCGACGCCGAGCCGCAGGACGCGCAGCCCGTCCTCCAGGTCGTGCTCCCACATCTTCTTGCCCCACTGGACGAACCGGTCGCCGCCCCACAGGTCGTTGGCCAGGATGTCCAGCCGGCCCTGCTCGCGGTCGATCCGCTCGGTCAGCGCCCGTACCTGCTCGGGCTCCAGGTGGTCGGTCGGCACGGCGATCCCGGTGCCGCCCGCCTCGGTCACCAGCTCGGCCGTCTCCTCGATGGTCTCGGTGGCCCGGCCGACCTCGCTCACGTGGTCGCGGGTGGTGCGCCCGGTCGCGTACACCGTCGCACCGGCCCGGCCCAGCTCCACGGCCATCGCCCGGCCCGCCGCCCGCGTCGCGCCCGCGACCAGGGCGATCTTTCCTTCGAGCTCCCGCACTGTCTCCGCCTCTCCTCGTCGTCACCGCGTACGCGCGTGCGCCGTATGCCCGTACGCGCGTGCGCCGTGCGTACGGCCCGCGTACGCACGGCAGTGACTGTGCCAGCGATACCCGACATCCTGTGTCCGGCTTTCCGTACGTCCCACGGGTGCCGCGTACGGGTGCGCCGAGCGCGTCCGTACGGTGCCGCCGACGACGCTCGTACGGGTGCCGCCGACGGCCGCTCCATAACGACACAGCCGCATCTGACGCGCTCCGCGTGCGGCGCCGGGTGTCAGGGACGATGCTTGTGCCGTGATGGACGAGACCGAGTTCTGGGAGCACGTGGACAGTGCCCGCGAGGCCGCCGAGGGCGACCCCGAGGAACAGGCCGACCTGCTCGTCGAGCGGCTGACCCAGCTCGACCCGGAGGCCGTGGCGGTCTTCGCCCGGCACTTCGAGTCCCGTTTCAACCGCGCGTACCGCTGGGACCTGTGGGCGGCCGCCTGGATTCTGCTGGACGGGGCGAGCGACGACGTCTTCGACGCGTTCCGCTGCTGGCTGATCGGGCAGGGCCGGGAGGTGTTCGAGAGCGCCGCGCACGACGCCGACTCGCTCGCCGGCCTCCTCGGGGACTTCGACCCGGAGCTGGACGGCGAGGCGGAGGACCTGGGGTACGCGGCCGACGAGGCGTACGACCAGCTCACCGGCACCGAACTGCCCGACCTCGGGCTGCCCGAGCCGCCCGAGGAGCCGGAGGGCGTGCCGCTCGACCTGGAGGACGACCGCGCCCTGGCGGAACGGCTGCCGAAGCTGTGGGACCGCTTCCGCGAACGCTGAGGCGGCGTCGCGGGGCGCGCCGGGTTGCCGGAGGGCGGCCGTACGGGTGTCAGGGCGTCACGGCGTCACGGCGTCACGGCGTCACGGCGTCACGGCGTCACGGCGTCACGGCGTCACGGCGTCACGGCGTCACGGCGTCACGGCGTCAGCCAGCGTCCCATCAGCACGTCGTCCACGTACGCCCCTTCGAGCCGGAACTCCCCCGGCAGCACGCCCTCCACCGCGAAACCAGCGGCGGCGTACAGCTGCCGCGCGGGCAGGTTGTGCCCCAGCACGCGGAGCGTGAGCCGCAGCACGCCCTCCGCGCGCGCCCGTTCGCACGCGGCGTCCAGCAGGGCGCGGGCGATGCCGCGGCCGCGCGCGGACTCGTCGACCAGGAGGCCCTGGATCTGCCGTACGTGCGCGTTGCTGGGCAGCGGTACGGGCTGCACGACCCGTACGTAGCCCGCGAGCCGCCCCCGTACGGTGCGTCCGGCGCGTACGGGACCGGCGCCGTCCGGCGGCAGTTCGGCCACCAGGAACTGCTCCGGGGTGTGCGAGCGGTCGAAGAACGGCGCGTACGGCGGCTCCGGCCGCGGCCCGATCGCGTACATCGCCGACCAGCCGTTCCGGTCCAGCGCGGCGAGCGCGTCCTCGTCGGCGGGCTCGGCGGGGCGGATGGTGAACGGCGCGGCCAGGGTCATGCGGCTCACCTTGCCTCGCCCGCTGTTCACACGTCCACCACAATAGGCGCCATGCGTATCGCGGTTACCGGCTCCACCGGGCTCATCGGCACGGCTCTGCTCGCCTCCCTCCGCGCGGACGGGCACGAGACAGTACGGCTCGTACGGCGCTCCGCGCGCGCGGGCGACGAAGTGGAATGGGACCCCGGACGCAGGTATGTCGACACGGCGGGCCTCGTCGGCTGCGAGGCCGTCGTCCACCTGGCGGGCGCCGGCGTCGGCGACCGGCGCTGGACGAAGGCGTACAAGCGGGAGCTCTACGACAGCCGCGTCGACGGCACCACCGCCATCGCCGAGGCCGTCGCGGCCCTCGACCCGAAACCGCGCACCCTCCTCGTCGGCACGGCCGTCGGCTACTACGGCGACACCGGCGACCGCGCCGTCGACGAGAGCGCGCCGCCCGGCACGGGCTTCCTGGCGGACCTCTGCCAGGACTGGGAGCGCGCCGCGCGGCCCGCGGCGGAGGCGGGCGTACGGACGGTGTACGGGCGCACGGGGCTCGTCGTGGCCCGGCGCGGCGGTGCGTGGGGGCGGCTCTTCCCGCTGTTCAAGGCGGGGTTGGGCGGACGGCTGGGGAACGGGCGGCAGTTCTGGAGCCACATCGCGCTGCACGACCACATCGCGGCCCTCCGGCACATCCTGGACACGGACACGCTGGAGGGGCCGGTCAATCTCACCGGCCCGGAACCCGTCACGAACCGCGAAGTGACCGCCGCCATGGGCCGGGTGCTGCACCGGCCGACGCTGTTCACGGCACCGGCACCGGCGCTGCGGCTCGCCCTCGGGGAGTTCGCGGAGGATGTGCTGGGCAGTCAGCGGGTGCTGCCCGCACGGCTGCTGGACTCGGGGTTCACGTTCGCGTTCCCGGGGATCGACGAGGCGATCAGGGCGGCGCTGGACTGACCGTACGCGGGCATACGGCTGTGTGCGGCCCGTACCGGACGCCAACTACGCCCGTACGGTGCGCAGGAGCGGCACCGTACGGTGCCGGAACGTGCCGCGGCGCGCCGACGCCCCAGGGCGCCCCGCGCACGCCGGTCGTACGCCCGTTGTGCGACTCCCGTGCGCTCATTGCGCTCCCGTGCCCCACTCCCGATCATCGCGCTACTGACAGCGATCCCTCAACTGCATAGGGTCTATGCGGACTTGGGTATTCCTCGCGCTTGCCTGGGCATGAGGTCAACGGGACTTCCATGTCCCCGCTGGCCGAAAGCCCTACTGTCGCGCGCCGACCACGGGGAGGGCACGTGCTCACCAGCAGCGCACGCACACGCCGTACGAACACCTCGGATGCCGATGTGGTGATCGTGGGCGCGGGCCTCGCGGGTCTCGCCGCGGCCCACCACCTCACCAGTGCGGGGCTGGCGGTGGTCGTGCTCGAAGCCCAGTCACACGTCGGCGGCCGGATGGCGACCGACCACGTCGACGGCTTCCGGCTGGACCGCGGCGCCGGACTGCTGTGCTCCGACTGGCCGGAGCTGGCCGGGCTGCCCGGCCTGGGCCTCGGTTCCGCCCTGGCGCTGCGGCCGTTCACGCCGGGCGCCCTGATGCGTACGGGCGACCGCTGCCTGCCCGTCGGCGACCTGCGGGCGGGCACGGGGCGGCACGCACGCGCCGTACGGCAGGGGCGGGAGGGGCGCCAGGGGCGCGTGCCGTACCCGTACTCGTACGCGTACCAGATGCGGAGCACGAAGCAGGCGCTCAGCGCGGCGCGTTCGTTCGGCGGCGGACGCGGACTGGGGCGTACGGCCCGCACCACCCGTACGACCATGAGCGACGCGCTCGACCTCGCCCGGCTGCGCGCCGGGTTCGCCCGGCTGGCCAACACCCCCGCCGAACGACTGCGGGCCCGCGCCGAACTCCCCGCCGGCGAGGCCCTGTCGGCGCGAGGGCTCCCGACCCGTACGGCCGACACGCTCGTCGGGCCGCTGCTCGCCGCCCTGTTGTGCGATCCGGAGCTGACGACGTCCAGCCGCGTCGCCGATCTGGCGCTGCGCAGCTTCGTACGCTCCGGCCTGTGCCTGCCCGCGGGCGGCGCCTCCACACTGCCCGAACTGCTCGCGGCGGGGCTGCCGAAGGGCACCGTACGGAGGGGCGTACGTGCCACCTCCGTCGCGGCCAACGCCGTGAACACGGACGGCCACGGCGTCCTCGGCTGCCGCGCCGCACTGATCGCCACGGGCGCGCGGGACGCGGCGCGGCTGCTGCCGGGGCTGCGCGTCCCGGACTTCCACCCCGTGACGGTCCTGCACCACGCCGCGCAGGAACCGCCGATGACCGCGCCCGCGCTGGTCGTCGACGCCGACCGGCACGGGCCGGTCTCGCACACGTGGGTCACCTCGGCGGTGGACCCGTCCCGGGCACGCCCCGACCGGACGCTGATCAGCTCGGTGGTGCTCGGCCCGGCCGCCGCCGACCCGGTCGGCCCGCTGGACAAGGCCGCCCGTACCCAACTCGCCGAGCTGTACGGCGTTCCGACGGACCGCTGGGAGCTGCTGCGCAGCCACCACGACCCGCGCGCCGTGCCCGCGATGCCGACGCCGCACGACGGGCGGCGGCCCGTACGGGTGCTGTGCGGGCTGTACGTGTGCGGGGACCACCGCGACACGTCCAGCACCCAGGGCGCGCTGTCCTCGGCCCGGCGCGCGGCCGTCGAGGTGCTGCGCGACTTCGGGCTGCGGACGGCGGGCGTCGGGGAGCGGGAACTGCTCGCGGTCGCGTGACGGGCTGACGCGAAGGGCTGACGCGAGGGGCGGGTGCGGCGGCCCGTGCGGCCGTTTCCGGTGGGTGCTCATGGGGCGCGCGGGAGGGGGCGTTGCGGAGCGCGTAACTCCGCTGCGACCAGGGCGTCTTGTCAGTGGGCGGCGATAAGCTGGAAGCAGTTCACAGCCGCGGAAGTCCATGGCCCATGGAGGTCCCTGATGGCCACTGTCCGCCCACTGACGAGCCGTCCCCAGACAACCCGTCCCGCGACAAGAACCGTTCCGGCAAAGGCCGTTCGGCCGGAGGCCCTCCGGTCGGCGTTCGTGCCCGCGCGGTCCGGTCCGGCAGGATCCGTGCCCGCGCGGTCCGTGCCCAAGGTGCCGCTGCCCGCCGGGCAGCCGCGCGAGTGGTACGAGACGCACAACCGGCAGCTCAAGGCGATGCGGCTGGCGATAGCCCTGCTCGACTCGGGGGTTTACACCCCGGAGCGGGCCACCGACCAGAGGATCAGCGGCACCGCCGCCCGTATCGGCGTACGCCCGCCGTCACGCGCCACGTGCCGCCTGGTGCGCTCGCTGCTGCCCGCGGCGCGCGACAGCGCGCGGTAGGCCGCGCTGCGGGCGCGTACGGCCGCCATGCGTGCGCGGGGGCGTACGGCGGTCGTACGCACCGTGGATTGTCAGACCCCTCGTGCAGGATCGTCGTCGGGGCCCGCTCCGCCGGCCCCGGCTCCCGTCCACGCGGGGGTCTTTTCCACGGGAGGCGTTCATGGCGACCACGATGCAGCTGTCGATCGACTGCGCGGACCCGGAGTGCCTTGTGCGCTTCTGGGCGACCGCGCTCGGATACGTGGCGGAGGCACCGCCGGAAGGCTTCCCCGACTGGCGGGCGTACTGGCTGCATCACGGCGTGCCCGAAGAGGAGCTCGGCGACGGCGACTGCGCCGACTCGGTGGTCGACCCGGACGGCGTCGGCCCGCGGCTGTGGTTCCAGCAGGTGCCCGAGGGCAAGTCCGTGAAGAACCGGCTGCATCTCGATCTGAAGGTGGGCGGCGGCCTCTCCGTCCCGCTGGAGACCCGCAGACAGCGGGTCGACGCCGAGGTGGAGCGTCTGCTGGCGGCGGGCGCCAGCAGACAGCGCGTGCTGTTCACCGAGGGCTCCGACCACTACGGGGTGACGATGCAGGACCCGGAGGGCAACGAGTTCTGCCTGTGCTGACGTCCGGCCGCGCACCGCGGCGGTGCGGCGGTGCGCGGCGGCGCCGGCCGGGAGGCACGGGGCCCGGTGCCGACCGGGAGGCCGGGGCCCCGTTCGGTGCCGGGCCTGGCCAGGCCAGACCAGGCCAGGCCAGGAGCGGTGTCAGCCCAGGGCGGCCACCCGGTCCCGGTAGCCGCGTACGGGCGCCGCGTCGCGGTACGGCTCGAGCCGGCGCTCGAAGTCCCGTACGTACTCGTGCGCGCGGGCCGAGCGCATCTCCGCCGCCTGCTGGGCGGCCTCCGCGCCCAGCGCACACGCCTGCTCCACCTCGCCCAGCGCCAGCCGCGCCGTCGCCAGCACGACCCGGCAGAAGAGGCGGCTGCGCGCGTACCCGGCACCGCGCAGCTGGAGCGACCGTTCGGCGTGCTGCGCGGCCGCCCGGTACTGCTGGAGGTCTCGGTGGCAGTGGCCGAACTCGTCGGCCAGCTGCGCCTCGTCGAAGAACCGCGCCCACTGCGGCACGTCCTCCCCCGGCCGGGCCGTCTCCAGGGCCCGTTCGGCCCGCGCCAGGGAGGTCGTACAGGCCCGCACCTCGTTCAGCACGCCGTGCCCGCGTGCCTCCGCCGCGTGCAGCAGCGCCTGCACGACGGGTGGCGCCGCCGCGCCGACGCCCTGCTGCGCCACGCGCGCGAGCTGCACGGCCTCCCGGCCGTGCCCGAGGTACACGGCCTGGCGGCTCATCGTGACCAGCACGTAGCTGCCGTACGCGCGGTCGCCCGCGGCCTGTGCCAGCCGCAGCGACTGCACGAAGTAGCGCTGGGCGAGACCGTGCGCGGCGATGTCGTACGACGTCCACCCGGCCAGCCGGGTCAGGTCCGCGACGGCCGCGAAGAGCCGCCGCCCGGCCTGCTCGCCGTAGACGCCGCGGAGCAGCGGCTCGGCCTCGTGCTCCAGATACCGGACCAGGGCCTGCCGGGCGTGGCCGCCGCCGAAGGCGTGGTCGAGGGCGCGGAAGAGGTCGCCGACGGAACGCAGGGCGGCGATGTCCCCGTTGGTGACACGCTGGCCGGGGCCGCGTTCGATGCGGTCCAGCAGCGGTGTCGGCGGCACCGGCGCACGCACCTGCCCGACGCCGCCGGGACCGCCGGGACCGCCCGGACCGCCCTGCCCCGGAACGGCCGCGCCGCCGGGCGCGCGCCCCGGGACCGGCGTGCCCGTTCCGCGTGCCTGTGCGGGCACCCGTACGGGCGTCTCCCCCGGCCGCGGGGTGCCGTCCGCCCGGCCCCCGGCGCCCGGGCCTGCTCCCGCGCCGGGCCCGGCGCCCGTACCGGAACCGGCACCGGCGCCCGGCTCCGGGCCGCGGGCGACCCGGTCGTCGGGCCGCCCGATGAGCCAGTCGCGGCTGGGCACCACCAGCCCGGCCGGGGTGAAGGCGATCTTGCGCAGCTCGGCGTGGCTCCCGGAGTCCTTCCGCCACAACCCGCTCACGATGTCCACGGCCTCGGCGGGCGTCGCGGCGAACTCCAGTCCCGCGTAGACCGGAGCGCACGCGTCCAGCCCCAGGTCCTGCGCGGACAGCCGCCGCCCCAGCCTGCGTGTGAACACCTCCGCGATCAGCGCGGGCGTCGTCCCGCGTGGCTGCTGACCGCGCAGCCAGCGGGTCACGGAAGTCTTGTCGTACCGGAGGTCGAGACCGTGCTCGAGGCCGAGCTGGTCCACGCGCCGGGCGAGACCGGCGTTGGAGAACCCGGCCTCGGCGATCAGTGCTGCGAGCTGGCGGTTGGGAGTGCGCTGCTGGGTTGAGCCCCCAGGTCGTTCCGTCGTCATCAGCTTTACGGTCTCCTGCCTCACGGCTTGCGGCAGACGCCGGGGCGCCCTGTTGGAACGGCGCGAATGTAATGGCCAGCGGCACACTCCTCGCCCCCTCCGACCGCGTATTCATCCATACGTGTGAGGAGGCTCCCGGCGGCCACCACTCCCCCGGCCACCCGTACAGTGGCTCTCGTGCGCGACAGACGTGAAGGAGCTGCCATGGGCGAGTTGCGCTTTGTGACGCTGGGACTGGGCGCGGAGGCGGTCGAGTACACCGAGGCGCTGGCCGAACAGCGCCGCGTGCACGCCGCCCGCTTCGCGGACGAGGTCCCGGACACCTGTCTCCTGCTGGAACACCAGCCGGTGTACACCGCGGGCCGTCGTACGGAGGACAGCGAGCGCCCGTTGGACGGCACCCCGGTGGTGGACGTCGACCGCGGCGGCAAGATCACCTGGCATGGCCCCGGACAGCTGGTCGGCTATCCGATCCTCAAACTGCCGCGCCCCGTCGACGTCGTCGCGCACGTCCGCCGCATCGAGGAGGCGCTGCTCGGCGTCTGCGCCGAGTTCGGCCTGGAGACGACCCGTATCGAGGGCCGCAGCGGCGTGTGGGTGCTCGGCGACCCGGTGGCGGAACGGCAGTCGCCCGGCGGCGGCACGGACGGGCTCGGCGGGCTGTCGCTCGACTTCGACCCGCGCACCGACGACGAGTTCGACTCGCGGCTCAGCGGCCCCGAGTACGCCCCCTCCAACGCGGGCCAGCGCGGCGAGGACCGCAAGCTGGTCAACATCGGCATCCGCGTCGCCAAGGGCGTCACGATGCACGGCTTCGCGCTGAACTGCGACTCGGACAACACCTCGTACGACCGCATCGTGCCGTGCGGCATCCGGGACGCGGGCGTCACGTCGCTCTCGGAGGAGCTGGGCAGGAATGTTCCGGTGACGGAAGTGCTTCCCGTAGTGGAGAAGCACCTGCGTGCGGTGCTCGAGACGGCAGTCCCACTGCCCCGCGCCGTCTGAGCCGCACAAGCACAGGCGTACGCTGGTGCACGCCGATGAATCGAAAGTACGAAGGTACGTAGGGAGCCGGACGTGTCCGCTGTCGCACCCGACGGTCGCAAGATGCTCCGCCTGGAGGTCCGCAACAGCGAGACCCCCATCGAGCGCAAGCCCGAGTGGATCAAGACCCGCGCGAAAATGGGCCCCGAGTACAACGCGCTGCAGAGCCTCGTGAAGCGCGAGGGCCTGCACACGGTGTGCCAGGAAGCGGGCTGTCCGAACATCTTCGAGTGCTGGGAGGACCGCGAGGCCACGTTCCTCATCGGCGGCGAGCAGTGCACCCGGCGCTGCGACTTCTGCCAGATCGACACCGGCAAGCCCGCCGAGCTGGACCGCGACGAGCCGCGCCGCGTCGCCGAGTCCGTACAGCAGATGGAGCTCCGGTACGCGACGATCACCGGCGTCGCCCGCGACGACCTCGACGACGGCGGCGCCTGGCTGTACGCGGAGACCGTCCGGCAGATCCACGCGATGATGCCGGACACCGGCGTCGAGCTGCTGATCCCGGACTTCAACGCCGTTCCGGAACAGCTCGCCGAGGTCTTCTCGTCCCGCCCCGAGGTGCTCGCGCACAACGTCGAGACGGTGCCCCGGATCTTCAAGCGCATCCGGCCCGCGTTCCGCTACGAGCGCTCCCTGGAGGTCATCACCAAGGCGCGCGAGGACGGGCTGGTCACCAAGTCCAACCTGATCCTGGGCCTCGGCGAGACCCGCGAGGAGGTCAGCCAGGCACTGCGCGACCTGCACGGCGCGGGCTGCGAGCTGATCACCATCACCCAGTACCTGCGCCCGACGCCGCGGCACCACCCCGTCGAACGCTGGGTCAAGCCGCACGAGTTCGTGGAGCTGCAGGAGGAGTCGGAGGAGATCGGCTTCGCCGGTGTCATGTCCGGACCGCTGGTGCGCTCCTCGTACCGGGCGGGCCGGCTGTACCAGCAGGCGGTCGCGGCGCGGAGCGGCGCGCGGGTGGCGTGAGCGGGTGGCGTACGGGCCTGGTGTGCGGATCCGGTGTACGAGCCTGGCGTACGGGCCCGGCGTACGGCTGCTGCTGGGCAGGTCGCGTGAGCTTCGCCTCAGGAGCCGTTGCTGGTTTGACCCCCCTGACATCCGCTGGTAACACCGTTCTGTGATGGTGGAATCACCCATCGCTGCCACTCGGAGGGGACGATCTGATGCGTACGACGCTGCGCGCGCTGGAGGGACTGCTGCTGAGCGGCGGACAGCGGACCGCGCGCCGTAACGCCTGGACGGCGGTCCTCGACGACCGCCGCCGGGCGACGGCACGGGCCGAGGCCCAGCACGTACTGGAGACCCGCAAGCCGGTCGCACGCCCCGGCACGTAGCCGCCGTTCCCGGGGCCCCGGCCGCTGCCACTTCCCGGGGGACAACCCCCGAACCCCCGGCCGGGACACCCGCCCTCGGCGGGGACACGTAAACTTCCTCCTATGGCGAGGAAGGAAACATCCGAGAATCCAGGGCGGCTCAAGCAGATCGCCCTGACGTACAAGATGACCCGGCGTGCTGACCGGTGGATCGGCTGGATTCTTGCCGGCGTGGGGCTCGTCACCTTGGGCGTCCTCCTCGCGTTCGGCTTCTGGATCGGGCACCCCGTCTATCTGGGCATCCTGGGCTTCCTGCTGGCCTTCCTCGCGATGGCGATCGTCTTCGGACGGCGCGCGGAGCGGGCGGCGTTCGGGCAGATGGAAGGCCAGCCGGGCGCCGCGGCCGCGGTGCTGGAGAACATCGGGCGCGGCTGGAACGTGACGCCGGCCGTCGCGATCAACCGCCAGCAGGACGTCGTTCACCGCGCCGTCGGCAAGGCGGGCATCGTGCTCGTCGGCGAGGGCAACCCGAACCGCGTCCGCTCCCTGCTGGCATCCGAGAAGAAGCGGATGGCGCGGGTCGTCTCCGACGTCCCGGTGCACGACCTGATCGTGGGCAACGACGAGGGCCAGGTCGAGCTGAAGAAGCTGCGGTCGAAGATGCTCAAGCTGCCGCGCGTGCTGGCGGGCGGGCAGGTCACCGAGACCAACGACCGGCTGCGGGCGATGGGCGACCTGATGAAGAACATGCCGATCCCGAAGGGCCCGATGCCCAAGGGCATGCGGCTGCCGAAGGGACAGGGCGGCCGCTGAGCCTCCGGGCGGCGGCAGCGAGGACGAGGGTACGGGCGCGCGGCGCCGTGTCGGTCACGTACGGGCACGGGTACGCGCGCCCGTCTGCGTGTACGCGGGGCGGGCGCGCGCCTCAGCTACGGCAGCGGGGTCTCACGTCCGGTCAGCCCCGGCAGCGGGGTTTCACATACGGGGTCTCACGCCCGGACGGGTCTCACATACGGACCTGCACCGCGCCCGCGAGCCGGTCGTGCAGGCCACGGCCGTCGCGGTCCCAGACGAGCGCGGGGAGCGCGAGGCCCAGCAGGACCGTACGGACCAGGACGCGCCACGGCACGAGCCTCCCGGCCCCGTCCGCGGCGACGACGCGCAGCCCGAGCAGCCGCTTGCCCGGCGTGCACCCCACCGTGCCCACGGTGAGCAGGCTCATCACCAGGAAGACGCCGAGCGTCCAGGTGTCCGCGGCCGACAGGTCACGGCCGGACAGCAGACCGTAACCGATGACGGCAGCCAGCCCCCAGTCGATGAAGATGGCCCCGAACCGCCGCCCGAGCGGCGCGATCGAGCCCGTTCCCTCGCGTGGGAGGCCGAGGCGCTCCCCGCGGTAGCCGAAGTCCGCGCCCATGTTCTCGGCTGTGGCGCGCGGGCCGGAGAGCCACGATCCGATCGCTTCCCTGTTGTCCACGCATCAACGGTATCGCGGCGAAAAACGACCTTGCCGGCCGGAGTGCCCTGACGTGCGCTCGGCCAGGGGTGCGAGCCGGTTAACATCGGCGAAACAAATGGGTCATGCCCGAGAAATGCCCTCTGCCTATGGTCGGGCGTCAGCGCGGCTCGTACAGGCAAGGTACAGGCTGAGCGCTCCAAGGCAGCAAGCCCGTCCCCTCGCGGCGGGACTAGGAGGAGTTGGATGTTCCAGAACGCCGACGAGGCCCAGGGGTTCATCGCGGACAACGATGTGAAGTTCGTCGATGTCCGCTTCTGTGATCTGCCGGGCATCATGCAGCACTTCACGATTCCGGCCGAGACCTTCGACCCCGGCGAGAGCCTGATGTTCGACGGCTCGTCGATCCGCGGCTTCCAGGCCATCCACGAGTCCGACATGGCGCTCGTACCGGACCTGTCGACGGCCCGTATGGACGCGTTCCGCAAGGACAAGACGCTCAACATCAACTTCTTCATCCACGACCCGATCACCGGCGAGCAGTACAGCCGCGACCCGCGGAACGTGGCGAAGAAGGCCGAGGCGTACCTCGCCTCCTCCGGTGTCGCCGACACCGCCTTCTTCGGCCCCGAGGCCGAGTTCTACGTCTTCGACGACGTGCGCTTCGAGACGAAGGCGAACGCCGGCTACTACCACATCGACTCCGAGGCGGGCGCCTGGAACACCGGCGCCATCGAGGACGGCGGCAACCGCGGCTACAAGGTCCGCTACAAGGGCGGTTACTTCCCCGCCCCGCCCGTCGACCACTTCGCGGACCTGCGCGCCGAGATCTCCCTCGAGCTGATGAAGAACGGCCTCCAGGTCGAGCGCCAGCACCACGAGGTCGGCACGGCCGGCCAGGCGGAGATCAACTACAAGTTCAACACGCTGCTCGCCGCGGCCGACGACCTGATGCTCTTCAAGTACATCGTGAAGAACGTCGCCTGGCGCAACGGCAAGACCGCCACCTTCATGCCCAAGCCGATCTTCGGCGACAACGGCTCGGGCATGCACGTCCACCAGTCCCTGTGGAACGGCGGCGAGCCCCTCTTCTACGACGAGCAGGGTTACGCGGGCCTCTCCGACACCGCCCGCTACTACATCGGCGGCATCCTCAAGCACGCCCCGTCGCTGCTGGCCTTCACGAACCCGACGGTCAACTCGTACCACCGCCTGGTCCCCGGCTTCGAGGCCCCGGTCAACCTGGTCTACTCGCAGCGCAACCGCTCGGCGGCGATGCGTATCCCGATCACGGGTGCGAACCCGAAGGCCAAGCGCGTCGAGTTCCGCGCCCCGGACCCGTCCTCGAACCCGTACCTCGCCTTCTCGGCCCTGCTCCTCGCGGGCCTCGACGGGGTCAAGAACAAGATCGAGCCGGCGGAGCCGATCGACAAGGACCTCTACGAGCTCGCCCCGGAAGAGCACGCGGGCGTCCCCCAGGTCCCCACCTCCCTCCCGGCGGTCCTCGAGGCCCTCGAGTCGGACAACGAGTACCTCCAGGCGGGCGGGGTCTTCACCTCGGACCTCATCGAGACCTGGATCGACTACAAGCGGACGAACGAGATCGCACCGATGCAACTGCGTCCGCACCCGCACGAGTTCGAGCTGTACTTCGACATCTAAACCGAAGGAAGCCGGTCGACCCGGCCTCCGACGGTGATTGACCTCCGGTGACCCGCGGAAACGCCCTCTGGCGTCTTCCGCGGGTCACCGTTCGTTTCCGCCGTGGGCACACTCCCAACAAGGGACCGGCGCAGGGCTTCTGCAATCCACCGTTACTCTCCCCGGTATCGACAGCCGAGTCGGTACTGGCACGCACCGCACTCGGGGAGTTGCGGAACATGAGACATGGGCCAGCGGAGCAGGAGTGTCGCGTAGGCGGGCGTTGACGCACGAGAGAAAGCCGGGAACCTGATGAGTCGTCAGACGCAATACGGGGATCGCACTGCCTCGGATGGGACCGGGGACACCGAACGGGTACGGCAGCTCGGCGAGTCGCTGCTTGGCGACCTGCGACCCGGTACGCGGATCGCGGACATGTGTGTACGTGACGTGCAGGTATGGATCTTCTACCGCCTGAACGAGGGCGAGGACGCGCGGCGTCGAGCCTGTGCGGCAGGGTTGTTGAGTAACGAAGCCGCGGACATGGGCAGGGAGATGAGCGTCTTCAGGGCACTGCTCGGCCTGCCTGCCAGGATTCCGGTGCCGCTGTCTTCCATCACCGAGCGGGACCGGAGGCTGTTGCGGCGTTGTCCTGTGGGTTCAGTACGAGTGGCTGCAGGAGCAGCAGAGCGCCTGGCCGTGCCTCCAGTGCAAGTGGACCTGGCCATGGTCCAGGCCCAAAGGCTGACGACTGGCGCAGTGTCGCGTGCCGGGAGATTCGGCTCGTACGCCCCCTCGACAGCCATCAGGGTCACGGGGCCTGTGGTCGACTCACTCGTCGGCCTGCAAGCCGAGTGGTTCGGACACGGAGTCGTGCACGACAATGCCGTGGTGGGCTGTCGGCTCGTGGCGCTGCCACGGGTCTTGACGAACAGCCGCCATACGGAGGCCGCATGGAGGTTCTCGGAGCAGGTTTACGGACGTCTACGGCCCCGATAAACGCCTGCCCTATCAGCGAATTCCCGCCCATTCTCTGAGCGCGGGATCTGGTTTGAAGACGCTCCGCCTCAGTTGCCGGTTGATCTCCTCGTGGGAGGCGACGGCTTGCTCACAGAGTGAGCGCCACATGCTGCGCCGCACGTTCTTGTCAGGCTCTGCCTGCAATTGAGCAGCCCAAGGAGCCCAGACCGCAATGTTGTGCAGATCAGCCTGGCCAACCCCTTCCACGGTGTCCTCGAATCTGCCCAGTGCTCGACCATCGCAATACGTGCAAGAGCAGTATGGGGTGCCTTGAGCCCCGTATACCTCGTGCAAGGTGCTGCACCGGAAGTACCGCATGAGTTGCGGATGCAGCACCGTGGCTCTGCGCCCGGTGGGCGGCGGCCCGCCGTCGCTGGGCGGTCGGCCGTGCCGCATCGAGGTTTGGACACCGATCGCCGAGAACACCGCCCCGTGCGCAAGAGCGTCCAGACCGGCGAGGTCAGTGCGGAGCAGTCCGGTACGGGGCACCCTGACGAGTTCGCGCAGCGCAGTGGCCGCTCCCCTCCGTTCAAGGGGATTGCGAGTGTCGCACAGAACGAGCGCCTTGGTCACCGGCAGAGCGGAGAGTTGCGTCGTGAGGAAGTCAAGATGGCGCTCTCGGAGCCACCCCTTGTCTATTGGCAGCACCACAATGTCCTCAGCCCCGTTCAGCTCGCTCGCGCGCTCCATGACTGCACGAAGGGCGCCGCAATCGTCCGCTCCCACGTAGCCGGTGGGCGTGAGCGCGATCCCGCTTCCGCCCCCGCGTTGGCCCTGCAACAACCCGTCGAGTTGATCATCTGCTTCTCCGAGCAGCGATAGCTGGCCGGTGCCGCCTCCCTTCGGCAGACAGAAGGGCTCCGCGATGGTGGCTCGGTGATGCACGTAGCGCTCCGGATCGACCACGACCGCCTCTACAGCGCCGCGCCTGCGCTGCGACTCCTCGCGGGCCTTGGCTCCGCAGAAGACGATGCCACTCTCCACGCCGTGCAGTACGTCCGACAGCACGACGTCGACGGGGGCACCGGGACGAGAGTGGAGGAGGACTCGGTCAAGCAGCAAACTCCAATCAGACTGATATCCACCCCGAAGCATGCGATCGTGCATATGACCCCCAGGCTGATGGGTTGCACTTGTCATGACCAGCGTGGGATTGCCTATATCTCGCCACAAGGGCGCGAAAAGGCCATACTCCATCCCAGGCGCCGAGTAGCAGGCCCGGGCGTCAAGCCCCCAAGCGAGGCAAGCGCCTGGCCAGGCAGTCCGGAGCGAAGCACTAAAACGACCTCAACCCGGGCGGCAGAATCCGCTCTGCGGTAGCAAGGTTTCCGCAAGGCACATGCAAGCAATCCGCCAAAGGCCGCCGGGCAGCCCCTCTCTCGAAGGAATGTAGCCGACGTACAGGGGGATGTCGTGATCACGTTCGACAGGCGTGGAGAAGCGACCCAGGTTGTTCTCGCAGAGGGCTCCCGGCACGGGGGCGAAGGGCTACCGCGCGGCGCAGGTCTGCCCGCATCGTCGGGCCGGCTCGGCTCGCGCTTGGGGGGCGTCCGTTGATGGCGGGGGGCTTATGGCTGAACAGTCCGGTCGGTTTGGGCGCGAACAGCCGGGTGCTGCGCCGGGGATGCCGCAACGTGCTGGTCGTGGTTCCGTTCATGGTCGCTGGCATCCGGCTGATGGACGTTCTGGCGCTGCTGGAGTCCGATCACCGTGTGGTGGTGATGTTCACCGTGGCGCCCGCGCGGAACGGAGCAGTGTGCCACGGAGCGGAAGAGTTCGTGCGAGCACAGGGTGGGTTGCTGCTTCCGTGGCAGCAGGCCGTGCAGTGCGAGTTCGACCTTGTTCTCGCTGCAAGTGAGACAGCAGTCGAGCAGCTGCACGGACAGGTAATGCTGCTCCCTCACGGGGCCGGAGCGGTGCCATCCAGGCTCCGTGCCCGGAGTTCCGGTCCGGCTGCGGGTCCGGCGCATGGGCTGGATCGTGGTTCGCTGGTGCACCGTGGGCGGTTGGTACCGGCCGCTTTGCCGCTCACACACCGGGATGAACTCGCGATTCTGCGCGAGTCATGTCCGGAAGCGGTCCCCGTTGCGGTCGTGGCCGGCGATGTTTGTTTCGACCGGTTGGTGACAAGTGTGCCGTGGCGGTCTGCCTACCGGCGCGCACTGGGAGTGCGCCCGGACCAGAAGCTCGTGGTGTTGACCTCCACCTGGCAGCCCGAGTCCGTCCTGGGGACTCATCCGGATCTACTCGACCGGCTGGTGCGTGAGTTGCCGCGTACTCAATACAGGGTGGCGGCGGTGCTGCACCCAAATATCTGGGGCGTGCACGGGGCTTGGCAGGTGCAAGCTTGGTTGGCGGATTGTCTGCGGGAGGGCCTGCTGTTGTTGCCACCGGAGGAGGGCTGGCGGGCCGCACTGGTGTCTGCGGACGCGATCATCGGTGATCACGGCTCGGTAACCAGTTATGGAGCGGCAATCGGCTGTCCGGTGATGCTGACTGCTTCCGGCCGCGAGGGGTTTTTGCGGCCAGGAAGCCTGGCTGACGTGGTACGGCAGGAGGCTGCCCATCTGTGTACTGACATGCCGCTGACCCCGCAGATGGAGGAGATTGCAAACGGACATCACTCGTGCCGACAGAAAATGGTGTCCGCGCTGATCACTTCCGTACCGGGACAGGCCGCCGGCATCCTGCGGCGGACCATGTATCGCCTGCTGGACCTTCCCGAGCCTGGCAGGGCGCCGACCAACGCACCGGTGCCACTTCCGGTCCCTGTGGGCTGCCGAGGCGGCCTGGCGATCGAGGAGGTCGGATGAGTCTCAGGCCGTGCCGACACTCGCTCCTCGGCGGGCAGATCGCCGGTAGTACGGGGGAGCGCTTACATGTCACGCGATGCGACTGGCACAGCCGGAACGATGCGGGCGTAGGCGTGTGGGTCTGGGGAGAAACCGCGAGGCAGCGTTACGAGTGTCCCTGCTCGGGGGCCGACAGGTTCCTGGTGGTGGCGGAAGGAGCTGCGGTCGGGTGGAGACACAGTGCTGATGTGGTGATCGGTCGTCCCCAGCCGACGACCAGCCGAGCTGTGCGGGTCGCAGAGTCCTGGCTGGCCGCAGCCCCCGGCTGTTCTCTTGTCGCTGTCTCAGTGGGCGAGCGTGAGACCCTGCTCCAAACCCAGGCTGGGCAAGTTCTGCACCATCGCGCTCACAGAGCGGCGTGTGCTCAGGCCTGCGGCGTCTGTGTCTATCCGTGGATTGCTATCGGGGCTCCTGTCGGCCAGCTCCCCGGACTATCCAGTGTGGGTACCGGAAGAGCACACAACGACGGAGAAGAATCAGGTGCCGTCGGCTAGCTGCGCCTTGATCCTGCCAAGCGCGCGGTCGACTCTCCCTAAGTCCGGCGCACCGGCTTCGCGGTAGAAGGCCCGTGATCGCCTAAGGAGGTTGCTTGCGACTGACAGCTCCGTGAGCGCTTCAGCGGCTTCGCCCCAAACCATCAGTACTTGAGCCCTGTACTGGCTGGATCCTGATTCGGCGACGATTGACCATGCTTCCTGGGCCAGTGTGATTGCTTCGGAGGCGTGGCCCGCCCTCGTATATGCGTCAGCCAGCCAGACAGTGGTCATCGCCTTAACCATGTTGTCACACAATGACTCGGCCAGGTCGCGCCCACGGGTAAGCTCGCCAATGGCTTCCTCGATCCTCCCGGCGGCCAACAAAGCCTGGCCGAGCCGACGTCGGCCGAGTGCCTCTGCTCTTACGCGGCCTGCCTCGCGATCGAGCGCGACACCTTGCCGTAATACCTCTACGGCTTGGTCGAACCGCCCCAGAGAGCGATACGCCATGCCTAGGAGTCCCAGGGCTTCTGTCTCGGCCAGTTCGTGATTGGCCTCGCGTGCCGCCTCGAGCGAGGCGACCCCTTGTTGGAGGGCCTCCTGCTTGCGGCTCAGATTGTGAAAGGCGAAGCCGAGATGATGACGCATACGTGAAAGGGCAGCGGGATCGCCGCAGCGTGACGCGGCCTGGATACCGAACCCGTATGCGGTCATCCAATCCGGGAAGTGCTTGCGGTGGAGGAACAATGACCACATCGACTCAGCGAGTTGCCATACAAGGGCGTCGAAACCCCGTTCGTAGCCAGTACGTAGGAGAGCCATCAGGTTTGGCAGCTCTCTTTCGAGCATCGCAAGTGCATCTCTGCTCGTTTGCCAAGCATACGAGACATCACTGTCTCCATGCTCAGGACGGAGATGCCAATCCAGCGGGGTCACCGCACGGTCACCAGCAGCAGTAAAGGCGAGGTAATACCTCAAGAGGCGACAAACTACTCCATCGCGCGTGGGCGCACTGTCCTCGGCTTCAGCGCGCTGACACGCATGCAGGCGGACGAGATCGTGGAAGTAATACCGGCCGGAGTTGTCGGAATTGAGGAGGCTGGCGTCCACGAGGCTCTCCAACACCACTTCCGTGTCGCCCTTCGACACCTGCAGAGCCGCTGCGGCAGCTTCGGGAGAGAAGCCTGGTCCCGGATGCAGGCCCAGCCATCTGTAGGCTCGTGCCGCCTCCGGTGGCAACCCCTCATACGAAAGGTCGAACACGCTCAAGACTGAGACCTCGTCCATCGCCAGCGCCTGGAGCCGTCGTTGTTCGTCCTTGAGTTCCCGAACCACCCGGGCGATTGGCCACTGGGGCCGTGTCACCAGTCGCGCTCCTACGATGGACAACGCCAGAGGAAGCCCTGCGCACAGGGACACAAGGCCGGCAACAGCGTCAGCCTCCGCCGAGACTCGATGCTTCCCGACAGTGGTTGTCAGCAGCTCCCTGCCCGCTTGCTGGTGCAGCGGAGCGATGTGAAGGAAGTCAGCTCCGTCCATGGTCAAGCCACCCAGGCGCCATCTCGTTGTCACCACAACAGTGCTGGCTACCGAAGAAGGCAGAAGCGCCCGCACTTGAGCTGCTGAGACCGCGTTATCCAACAGGATTGCGATGCACCCGCGGGCAGTCAGCGAGCGGAAGAGACCGGCTGCTTCCTCGGCTTCGGCTGGGACTTGATCCCCTTCGACGCCCAGAGCCCGGAGAAATCCCCCCAGCACCGAGCCCATCGGCTCCGGTTCTCCCGCAGCACCTGGCATCAAGTCGGCATAGAGCTGACCGTCAGGATATTGATCAGCAACTTCGTGCAGCCATCGCAACGCCAAGGTGGTCTTGCCGACGCCTCCGGGACCGCTCATCACTGCCAGCGCGGGCCCTCCTTTCCGGGGCGTGTGATGGATGCGGTGCAGTGCGCCGAGCTCTTCGCATCGGTTTGTGAAGTGTGCGGGCGCTGGTCTGAGTTGTCGTGGTACCAACTGCGGGCGAATCACAGCGTGTTCGGCCTGGTGGAAGTGGACATCCCCGAGGATCGAGCCTGACTGAAGACTCGGGCCGTAGACCTGCGCTGAGCCGCTGATGCTGTTGGTAGACCTCTGTGGCTCTGTCTGGTGGTGCCGCAGCCACGTGTCCAGGTCTGACCTGAACGCGACGTCGCCAGCGGCCTCCTCGGCCAACGAACTCGACAGCCGCCACATTGCCTGCAACGGGTCGCCCTGGGCGCGGCAGGCTTCATCCCAGTACCGCGCCGGCTCTTCCCAGGGTTCATATCGTGTGCCCACAAGCCGATTGAGCGCCTGGCCCGCCGGTGAGCTGTGCAGTGGTCGATTGGCAATCATGGCCGATAACAGCGCAACGACCATCTCCTCGTCCCGCACGGTGCCTCTCCCCCCGGTCCGACTGGACACAACATCAGTTTGGGCGCACGCTGCTGGGTTCCCTCCGAAGCCACACCCGAGCGTTTCCTACCCGGTGTGAGTGGAGATCGACCGCACCCAATCGCCATGAGACCAATTTCAGACCTCCTTTCACAATGACATGGTCATACGAACCGAGCCCGTGTCACTCTCGACCCACGGAACATGCCGAACCGGCGGGAGGGCGCTGGTGGAGCTCCGCATACTGCTTCTCGGCGCAGTCGCGTTGCAGGCTGGGAACGAACGCAGCCCGCTCGGGTCTCCCAAGGAGCGCCTGACACTCGCCTCACTGGCTTGGGATACGGGCAGAACGGTCGGGGTGGACACCCTCGTCCACCGGGTGTGGGACGATCACCCGCCAGCGAAACCGCGCGAGGCGTTGTACGTACACATTCACCATATCCGTAAGACTATTTGGGCGCTTGCCGGCCCGAACGCTCCTGCGGTGATCAGTCGTACACACACCTATACGCTCCAGGCAGATCCGGACACCGTTGATCTGCGTCACTACCTCAACCTTCTCGACCAGAGCCAGGGCTTGGCCGAAGGGGGCAGCGAACGAGATGCCCTGAAGGCATACCAGGCGGCGTCACGACTATGGGGTGGCGAGCCGCTGGCCGGACTGCCGGGAGCCTGGGCGACCGAAATCCGACGCTTCGTCGTGGAGAAAAACCTTGCGGCCGCCCTGAAACAGGCGGACATAGCGCTGAGGCTCGGCCGTTTCGAGGAGGCCGTTGCCGGCTTACAGCCACTTGTGGAGCAGCACTCGACGAAGGAGCCCGTCGCGCGGCAACTCGCGCTGGCGCTCCACGGATGCGGGCGCACCGAGGAAGCAGCCCGGTTGATGCAGCGCACGCTGCATCAACTGCGACGGTCAGGCACTGACCCGAGTGATGACCTCGCTCGCATCCACCAGGGCATCCTGATTGGCACACCGGTCGACGCCCTGCTGCCCGCCCCGCCCACGTCTCTCGCTCGCAGAAGCAGCTCCGGACCCACGGACTCTCTGCCACCCGAAGGAATCTGGGTCGGCCGCAACTCTGAGCTGGACAGGATGACTGCCGCCTCTGCCCAAGCAAGCGGCTCGGTGCGCCCCCAGGCCATCACGGGCATGGCCGGCTCTGGAAAGACGGCGCTGGCCGCACGTGCGGCGCGCCGGATGCATGAACGCTTTCCTGACGGAAGACTGGCTATCAACCTACGGGGGCACTCCCTCCACCAGCCACCGATGGCCCCCGTTGAAGCTCTCCGAGAGCTTCTGCGGCGCCTCGGCACACCCGTACAAGAGCTTCCTCAGGATCTGGAGAGCCTGGTCACGTTGTGGCGCGCCGAGGCCCGGAACCGCAGGTTCGTGGCCCTCTTGGACGATGCCGCCGGCGTCGAGCAAGTTGGCCCGCTACTGCCTGGAGAATCCGCTTCTCTGATAATTGTCACCAGCCGCTACCAACTGGCCGCCCTGCCCCGTGTCCAGCACATCGCGCTGGACGTGCTCGCCCCCGCCGATGCCGTCGCACTTCTCCGCCACACGCTTGGCGAGGAGCGGACGGCGAATCAAGTCGAAACGGCCACACTGGCCCGTTTGTGCGGGTACTTGCCCCTAGCATTGGACATCACGGCCAGCCGTCTTCTCGCGCGACCTTCCTGGACTGTCACCGACCTGGTGAAGCGCTACAACCAAGCACCCAGGAGGCTTCCGGAAATCCGCGACTCCTACCGGGCGATGACCAAAGTACTTGCCGTCTCCTACCAGGCGCTCACTCCCGTACAGCAGAGGGCATTTCGCTGTCTCGGTCTACACTTCGGCACGGAGTTCGGCCCCGGGGCCGCTGCCGCCCTCAGTGGACTTCCAGTCGACGAGACAGAATATGTACTGGAGGAACTGCTAATATGCCATCTTATCGCGGAGCCGGCGCCGCATCGCTATCAACTTCACGACCTTTTACGTGAATACGCCGCAGGCCTCGCTGAACACGACTCGGCAACGGATAGACACCACTCGCTCGATCGTCTGCTCGACCACTATTTGCGAACCGCAGACCAGGCTGACCGGCGCGCCTACCCGCATCGTTTGCGCATCGATCTGCCCCCCGCCGCGGCCTCCCTTGTATGGCAGGAGGACGACGCTCAGCGCTGGTTCACCACCGAGGGCCCGAACCTGTTGGCGGCCCTGGAGTACGCCCGAGCCCACGGCTCACGCGGTCAACTGGCCATGATGGCCCACGCCTTGGCGGGCTTCCTGAGCAGTGAGGGCTACCTGACCACGGCGATCACCGTGCTCCGCGAAGCCGTTGCGTACTGGCAGACGATCGAAAGTGCAGGAACCACCGGCCGAGCCCTGATCGACTTCGCCACTGTCTGCGCCAGCGCCGGCACCTACGACACAGCCATCGAGAGCGCCCGTACAGCCTTGGAGATAGCAGAGAACACCGCTGACGTCGCCCTCGAAGCAGAAGCTCTTCACCAACTGTCCATCGCTTTCTGGCACACGGCCGAGCCTGAAGCCCTTAAGTTGCAACAGCGAGCCCTGCGGCTCCGCCTGGCCAAGTCCGACCGGCTCCAGCAAGGCAGGAGCTTCAACATGATGGGCACCATCTGCCTCAGCTTCGGGCAACAGAAAGAGGCGCTCAAGTACTTCCTGGACGGTCTCGCACGTTTCCGAGATGTCGGCGACCGGCGTGGCCAGTTCATCGCACTCAACAATATGGCGGAATTGTACAAAGAGACTGGAAACCTGGACAGCGCCATCAGCGCCTATCGGCGCTCGATCAAGCTCCTCCAGGCTCTCGGCAGCAAGGGGCAGTACGCGGTTCTTCAGATCAACCTGGCGGACACGCTGCGGGCCAGCGGAAAACCGAGAGAGGCCCTGGAACTCTACAGGGCGGCCCTACCCGTACTGCGCAGCACAGGAGACCGGCGCAGCGAGGCGATCGCCCGCAATGGAATCGGGAAAGTCCTCCAGGACACGGGGAGAAGTGAAGAAGCGCTCGCCCACCACGCCGCCGCACTGGCCATCGCTCGGACTATACATTCCACTCTGGAAGAAATCCAAGCGCTCCGCACGCTGGGCGAGGCGGAAGCCGCCACGGGGCGACTGGCACAAGCCTACGCCCATCTGGAGACAGGGCTCGCTCAGAGCCGCAGAATAGGGGTTCGCTCCGAAGAGGACGAGACTTTGGCAGCGCTCGCCCGCATATGGCACGGAAACACACTCTCGTGATGACTGAGTTCAAGTCACCCAGCATATGCCAGTGACATTCACAGAGAAGCAGAGCGTTACGCGAGCAAAGATTTGCACTACGGTGGACACCCTGTCGCTACATTGACCAGGGGTGCGCCTTCTAGAATTTGCCTGTTCAGGCACCTACGTGATCTCATACTTGAGCACCAACCACGTCGGGCGAAAACCCTGCAGGTTGGTGTGCGTCAGTAAAACTAGTAATGGCTTCGAGAGGCGCAACGTGTTCCAAATAGCCAGGCGAGTGCTCTATGCAGCGCTCGTCTGCATTCCATACATCGTCGCTCATGGAGTGCAGCCACCAGGTGCAATGTAGGCAGCGAGTGTGCCGGGTGCCCAGCTCGGCACACTCGCTTTTTTTGGTGCCTCTCAACCCCGTTCTCCTCGGAGCGCGGGCCGGCGGGGGTTCGACGGGCCGGGTAGTGGGGGGTTGTCCCGGAAATGGCAACAAGAGTTGTCGTTACGGCGCGCTTGGCCGCAGTCTGGCCGTACGGCCGAGAGACCAGCGGACCCATCCGGAACGGGAGTGCCCCATGACCGCACAGCACAGCCACGGCACACAGCACAAGCACCAGCACGAGGACCAGCACCAGCACCACCAGCACGGCCACGGCGCGCACAACCACCACAACATCGACTGGGAGGCGATGGCCGCACACCTCGAGGCCGAGGCCGAGCTGCTCAGCCCATTCATCGAGAGCGCGGCGGACTGGCTGCGCCGGGCGATCACCGAAGCCGAAGCCGGGGCCAACGGCGACGGCGCCGACGGCGCCCACGGCGTCCGCCGCGTGCTCGATGTCGGCAGCGGCCCCGGCGTGGTGACCTGCGTGCTCGCGCGGACCTTCCCGTACGCCGAGACCGTCGCCGTCGACCAGGGCTCCGGGCTGCTGGAGCGGGTCGCGGCGCGCGCCGCCGAGCAAGGGCTGGGCGACCGCGTACGGACGCGGCAGGCGGATCTGCCGGCGGAGTTCGGCGCGCTGGGCTCGGCCGATGTGATCTGGACAAGCCATGTCGTGCACCATCTCGGCGACCAGCAGGCGGCGTTGGAGTCCCTCGCCGGCGTGCTGCGCCCCGGCGGGCTGCTCGCGGTCGTCGAACGCGGCCTGCCCGCGCGCTTCCTGCCCCGCGACATCGGCATCGGCCGTCCGGGCCTGCAGGCGCGGCTGGACGCGGTCGTCGAAGACCGGTTCAGCGAGATGCGGGCCGAACTGCCCGGCTCGGTCGGCGTGGTCGAGGACTGGCCGGGCATGCTCGCCGCGGCCGGGCTGGTGCCCGCGGGGACGCGTACGTTCCTCACCGACCACCCGGCGCCGCTCGCCCTGTCCGCACGCGAGTACCTGCACACGCATCTCACACGGCTGCGCGACGGGGTCGGCGAACAGCTCGACGCCGAGGACCGCGAGACGCTGGACCGCCTGGTGGACGGTGACGCCTGCACGGGCATCCTCTGGCGGCCCGATGCCTTCTACGCCACCGCCACCACCGTGCACACCGCCCGCGCCCCGCACCCCGGCTGAGCGCGGCGGGCCGCACGCCCGCGGGCGGCGCGGCCCGCGGGCGGCCCGTACGCCGTCCCGTCGCGTCAGAAGCTCGGCGGAGTGACCGTCCAGACGCTGACCGACGGGACGTTGCCCGGGTTCGCGTAGCGGTGCGGGAGCGTCGCGTCGAAGCTCACCGCGTCGCCCTCGCGCAGGGCGTAATGGACGCCGTCGACCCAGTAGTCCAGCTCGCCGCTGAGGATCAGGCCGACCTCCTCGCCGGCGTGGGTGTGCGGGTGGCCGCCGGAGGAGGCGCCGGGGGCGACCTCCATGATCATGGACTCGAGGCGGCCGTGCGGGTTCGGGTTGAGCAGCTCGTAGCGGACGGCGTCGTTCCCGGTACGGGCGATGACCACGCGCTGGTCGGGCCGGGTCACGGCGTGCCGCTCGCCCTCGACGGTGCGGAACAGCTGGCTCAGCGTGACGCCGAGTGCGTCCAGGATGGTGCGCAGCGTGCTGATCGTGGGGCTGTTCTTGTTGTGCTCGACGTTGCTGAGGTAACTCCGGGACAGGCCGGTGGCCTTGGCGAGCGCCTCCAGCGTGAGGCCGCGCTGCACGCGGGCGTCGCGGATGTGGCGCCCGAGATCGTCGTCGCCGGGCGGCCCCGCCGCCGCGGCCGTCTCACCCGTCTCAAACGCTGCCTGCGCTGCCTTCGCTGCCTTCTCCGCCACCGCCACGTCCCGGTCCCGCTTCTCCGTCGCCGTCATGTCCCGTACGCCCGTCCTGTCACGTGCGCCGTCCTGGCTCGTACGTCTCGCGTCAAGGTACCGGGCGCCTCGGACAGCGTCCACTAAACGCGACACCTCGTCGTACTTAATGGTTGACGACTGCGACCAGCATCCTCGACAGTGTGTCGCGGATAGTGGCCGCAGCAGAAGTGGACTGGAGTGACGCATGGCGCACGACGAGCGCGAGAAGTACCTGATCCGTTACGCCGGCGACTTCGCCCCGTTCGTCGTCGAGAGCGCCGAGGGCTCCTGGGTGACGACCACCGAGGGGCAGCGCATCCTCGACTTCACCTCGGGGCAGATCAGCTCGACGCTGGGCCACAACCACCCCCGCATCGTCGCCGCCGTCGAACGGTCCCTGCGCGAGGTCATCCACCTCAACTCGTGGATGGTCAGCGAGGACGTCCTCGAACTGGCCCGGCGGCTGGCCGGGTTGCTGCCGGAGCCGCTGGCGCGCTCCATCCTGCTGAACACCGGCTCGGAGACGAACGAGATCGCGTTCCGGCTGGCGAAGGCGTACACGGGCAAGTTCGAGATGGTCGGCGTCACCCGCAGCTTCCACGGGCTGCTGGCCGGCACGAACTCGCTGACGTACTCCATGGGCCACAAGGGCAACGGGCCGCTGATGCCCGGCAGCTTCGCGATCCCGGCGCCGTACGAGTACCGCTGCCCGATCCGGCACTGCGTGAACGCCTGCGACAAGCTCTGCCTCGACGTCGGCTTCGAGACCGTCGACCAGTCCTCGGTCGGCTCGCTCGCCGCGATGGTGGTGGAGCCGGTGCTGTCCACTGGCGGGATCATTCCGCTTCCGGACGGGTATCTGGCGGCGGCGAAGCAGAAGTGCGAGGAGCGCGACATGCTGCTGATCGTCGACGAGGCGCAGACCGGGTTCGGCCGTGTCGGCTCGATGTTCGCCTTCGAGCAGGACGGCGTCGTGCCCGACATCCTGACCGTCTCGAAGACGCTCGGCGGCGGGGTGCCGCTCGGCGCCACCGTCACCAGCGCGGAGATCGAGGAACGCTGCGCGGACCAGGGCTTCCTGCACATCACGACGCACGTGTCCGACCCGATGCCCGCCGCCGCGGGCCTCGCCGTCCTGGACGTCATCGCCGAGGAGGAGCTGGTCGCGCGGGCCGCCGCCACCGGCGAGTACCTGTTCGCGCGGCTCCGCGAACTCCAGGAGCGGCACGAGGAGATCGGCGACGTACGCGGGCGCGGCCTGCTGGTCGGGCTGGAGCTGGTGACCGACCGCGAGACCAAGGAGCCGGCGAGCGCGCTCGGCGCGGCCGTGACCTCCGAATGCCTGCGGCTGGGGCTGTCGATGAACATCGTCAAGGGCGACGGCTCGCAGACGAACTGCCTGCGCATGGCGCCGCCGTTGGCGGTGACGCACGAGGAGGTCGACACGGCGGTGGACATCCTGGACCGCGCCCTCACGAACTGCAAGAAGGCCGCGGCCGGGCGGCCCGCCGACCAGACGTACGACTGATCGGCGGGCCGCCGCCACAGAGGACGGAGCGTTACGGGCACAGCCCGCGCGGCCAGGCCCCTACGGGCGCGGCGAGCGAGCCGAGCACAGGAAGGCAGCGCTACGAGAGGGAGCCGCAGTCCGAGGACGGCTCTTTGCCCGCGAAGCGGTCCTCCAGCCACAGGAACACCCGCGGGAACGAGGCCACCGCGCCGCCGACATGCGTCGGCGTGGCGAGTGTCGCGAACTCGACGTCCGGGGCGCCCCGTTCGCACCAGCCCGCGACCATGTCCCGGCCGACCTCGTACGGGATCACGTCGTCCAGCCGGCTGTGGGTGACCAGCGTGGGCACGTTCGGCGCGCGCTCGCCGATGCGCTGCTCGTTCACCATCCGCTGGAACGGCTCCTCGTCCAGGTAGTCCGTCAGCGGACGGCCGTCCTCCGTGAGCGTCTTGCTCTTGATGAACGGGAACTTCAGCACCGCCTCGGCCGTGCACGCCTTCTCCGCGTCGGCCATGAACCGCTCGCCCTTGTCGTTGAGATACGGCCCCAGGTCGAGGTCGTAGCCCGCGGCGAGGCCGGCGACGGCGTAGCCGAGGAAGCCGACGTACAGCGAACCGTCCAGGTTCTCGGCCACCTTCGCGAGATCCGCCGGCGGCGCACCGGCCGACACGCCCTTCAGGTCCAGCTCGGGCGCGTACTCCGGGGCGAGTTCGGCGGCGGCCGCGGTGGCGCCGCCGCCCTGGGAGTAGCCGGTGAGGGCGACGGGCCCGGCGTCGGGCAGCCCGGCCTCGGGGAGGCGCTGGGCGGCGCGTACGGCGTCGATGACGGCGTTGCCGGACACCGCGCGGTTGACGTACGTGTGCACGCCGGGCGTGCCGAGGCCCTCGTAGTCGGTCATGGCGACGGCGTAGCCGCGGGCGAGCAGGCCCTTGACGAACAGGCCCTCGTACTCGGTGCCGTTGGCGAGCTGGCGGGACGGCGCACAGGGGTCGCCGATGCCCTGGGTGCCGGGGGCGTAGCCGATGACGGGGCGGTCGCCCTTGCCGGACCAGCCGGTCTTGGGGGTGATGACGGTGCCGGTGACGGCGACGGGCTCGCCGTTGCCGTCGGTGGACCGGTACATGACCCGGTTCACGTGGGCGTCGACCTTGATCGCTTTGAGCGGGTCGAGGTAGTAGTCGGAGGGTTCGGAGCGGATCACGTCGCCGTTGTTCGCGGGCAGCGTGGCGGGCGGCTCGTAGAACGGCGGCCGGGTGTCCTCCGCCTGGGCCGAGGGCACGGCGACGCCGCCGACGGTCACGGCGGTGGCGAGGGCGAGCAGTGCGGTGACCGCTCTCCTGTACGGACGGGACTTCACGGGCGACTCCTCGCGGAGCGATGGGGGATGCCTGGTGGGCGGTGCCTGGAGGTGCGTGGGGGTGCGTGGGCTGCGTGCGGATGCCTGCTGGGAATGCGAGCAGGCCAAGGAAGTTACCGCCGGTAGCCTACCGAGTAGTAAGTACGATGTGAGGATGCTCACCGGCGGGCCGCCCCGTCAATACCCGGGAGTAGGTTCGTTTCTCCGCGCCCCGCGTGCGGCGCACCCGATGCCCGCCGATCATGGCTGTGAGAACACCCCACGCGACCACACGGCACAGCCCTTCCGGCAGGAGCACAGCATGAGCGTCACCCCCACCGACCCGGCCGTACGCGCCCTTGTCGACGCCGTCAACGCGGGCGACCGCACCGCGTTCCTCGACCTGCTCACCCCGGGCGCCACCCTGTCCGACGACGGCACCGAGCGGGACCTCCAACAGTGGATCGACCGCGAGATCTTCCACGCCAACGGCCGTATGGACGTCCTGTCCGAGACCGACGGCGGGCGCTCCCTGACCGCTGACTTCCGCAACGACACCTGGGGCGCGATGCGCACCTCCTGGCGCTTCACCGTCGACGACGGCGGAAAGATCCGCCGCATCACCACCGGCCAGGCCTGACCGCCCGCCGTACGCCTCCGGCACCCGGCGTACGCCTGACCGCCCCCGTACGTCCACGGAACGGGGCTCTGGCAGGGATTTCCCTACTCCGCGGGACACCTTCCGGACGGATGACGCACACGCAGCACGGAAGCAGGGAAGATGAGCTCGAGCATCAGCCTGGAAGGCCGTACCGCCGTCGTCACCGGCGCCGCCGCGGGCCTGGGGCGGAGCAAGGCGCTGGCGCTCGCGGCGCGGCGGCGCACTGGAAGGCCGCCAACGAGGCGGCCGGCGGCCCCGTCTACGGGCGTCTCATCAAGATCACCGCGGCGGACGGGACGTTCACCGCGGAGGAGATCGACGCGCAGCTCACGCCGTACTTCGCCGACCGCGACCCGCACCGTACCTTCGTCGCCCGCAGCGTCGCCGACCTCGACCCGGACAGGGCGCGGCTGCCCACCTCGTAGGGCCGACTACGCGCCGGACTCCGGTTCCGGCTCCGGTTCGGGCTCCGGCTCCACCAGCCGCCGCGCGTAGTTGGCCATCGAGCGCTGGTAGCGCGGCAGATGGCGCGCCAGCGCGCCCACTGCGAGCGACACCGCCTCCCGCTCCCCTCCGACGTCCGTGAGCGCCAGTGCGAGGGTGGCGCGTACGGCGTCGTCCAGGGCGCGTTCGGCGTCGTCCAACGCGTCGTACGGGACCGCCAGTTCGGCGCGGAGCAGCTCCACGCTCTCCTGCGGGCGGCCGATGTTCCGCAGGGAGCTGGACATCTGGATCACCGCCCGCCGTCTGCGCAGCCCGGTCAGTCCGGTCTCCAGCGCCTGCCGGTACAGCGGAACGGCCCGGTCCGAGTGACCTGTCGAGTCGAACGCGCACGCGCGCTCGAAGTCCGCGAGGGCGCTTCCGTGCGGCAGTTCGGCGGCGAGTCCGTCGATCAGCGCCCGGAACTCCGCCTCGCCATACGTGTCGATCGCCGCCCAGGCGTCCGCGACCCGCCGCTCCCAGTCCGCCGCCGCGGCGCTTCCGTACGCCCCATCCGTCTCGTTCATGCGCACAGCTTCACACACGGCCCGCGCCGGCGCGGAGTTGTGAAGATCCCGGACACGTCGCCGAACTGCGCTTATGTACCGAGTTGTTGGAGAAGCGGGGGCGGCTGCGACCCCCTGTGCACGCAGGAGTACGGTTCTGTGCTCGTACCACACCCATGACCGCAAGCACTCCTCGACCCGGAGGCCACTTTGAAAGCACCGCACCACAGACGTCGCCGTTCCGTCACCCTCGTCGCGGCCGGAGTGGCCGCCATGGTCGGCACGGGGATGTTCGCCGCCGCACCCGCCTCCGCCCACACACCGCAGTGGTCGGTGGACTGCTCGACGGTGACAGTCGACCTGAAGAACTACAGCTCCGACCCCACCAACACGGTCACCGTGCAGGCGGAGGGCAAGGATCTGCTGAACGAGAAGTTCGGCGGCGACTTCAGCAAGAAGCTGAAGCTCGCGGACCACGACAAGCCCGTCGAGGTCCGGCTGATCGTCAAGGCCAACGACGGCGACCAGCACAACCGGGACGAGACCAAGACCGCCCCGGTGTGCGACGAGTCCCCGGAGCCGACCCCGACCCCGACGCCGACCGACACGCCGTCGGAGACGCCCTCGCCCAGCGAGAGCAGCACTCCCCCGGCGACGGGCACGCCGAGCAGCAGCGCGCCCGCCAGCAGCGAGGCGGCGCCCGCGCCCAGCACTTCCGAGCCCTCCACCGACCTCGCCGAGACGGGTTCGTCCAGCTCGACGCCGCTCATCGCAGGCATCGCCGCAGCCGTGGTGCTCGTGGGCGGTGCGCTGCTGATGCTGGCGCGCAAGCGCCGCTCCGCCCAGCAGTGACGCACGGTCGCTGACAGGCGGTCACACACCGCCGACGCGACGGGGGAACGGGCCGGGGCCGGCGCCGCACTACGGGCGCCGGGCCCCGGCCGTCGTACGTACGGGGAGCGGGCGCGTACGGGAGCGCTCCGTACGAGGGCGCTCCGTACGAGGGCGGCGCGCGGCCGGGTGGTCGCGCTCGATTCACCCGACGACCGCCCTTGATGTACGTGAACCGTACGACTTGTGACGTTATCGTCCGGACCGCTGCTGTCTCCCCCTCCCCCGCCGCTCCGTGCGGCCGGTCGGCAAGCCCGTAGGAGTGTGGCCTGTGCGTCGTCGTATGCGCCCAGTACGCCGTGTGCGCCGCGTGCGCCGTGTGCACCGCGTGCGCCGTGTCCCGGAAAGCGTCAGATCCTGGCTCGCGTGCGGCGCGGCCGCCGTCACGCTCGGCGCGGCGCTCCCCGCGCTCGCGCCCTCCGCCGCGTACGCCGGTGTCGAAGGGCTCTCCGCACGGGTGAGCGCCGACTGCACGGAGGACAGGCTGCAGCTTTTCCTCGGGAACGCCACGGACGCCGAGCAGACGTTCACCGTGAACGGCCCCGACCCCGGCGTCACTTCCACCGAGACCGTCCCCGCCGGCGGCAGCGCGACGGTGCAGTGGGACCGCGCGCGCGGCGCCGCGTACGCGCTGCGCGTCAGCACCCCGGGCGGCTACCGCAAGTCCGCCTCCGGCACCTTCGGCTGCGGACTGCGGCGCGGCGAGCCGCGGATGACGACCACGACGGTGTTCACCACGGGCACGCGCTTCAAGGGCCTGGTGGACGCGCACGGCAAGGAGTACGACGGCACCTCGGCGTCCGTCCGCATCCCCGCGATGGCGGTCACGAACGACGGCACGATCCTCGCCGTCACGGACGCCCGTGTGACCGGCCCCGGCGACCTGGGCGTGGGCGACAACAACATCCAGCTCGGCCTGCGGCGCAGCACCGACCGCGGCGCCACCTGGACCGCCCCGGAGATCGTCGCGCACGGCGCCACCAGCGAGACGGGCAAGGGCGACGCCAGCCTGCTGGTCGACCGGCAGCGGGACCGGGTCTACCTCTTCTACAACAGGGCACGGAAGGGGGTCGGTTACCACCGGCCGCCGGACGGTTCCGGTTCCAATTCCGCGGACGATCCGGACAGCATGCACGTCGAGTACGTCACCAGCGACGACGCCGGCGTGACCTGGAGCGAGCCGCGCGATCTCAACCCGTACGTCAAGGACCCCTCCTGGAAGGGTGTTCTCTCCGCTTCCGGGCACGGCATCCAGACGAGCGGCGGGCGGCTGCTGCAGCCGATCGTCTACCGGGACGACAAGGGCGGCCACCCCCTGAACGTCTACAGCGACGACCACGGCCGCACCTGGCACGCGGGCAGCGCCGCCGGCAACGGCTACAACGAGAGCAAGCCCGTCGAGCGCTCCGACGGCCGTATCGCCCAGAACATGCGCTCGGACCTGCAGTTGAGGCGCTTCTACGCGGTGTCGCCCGACGGCATCAGCCGCTTCGGCGAGCCGACGGCCTCCGAGCTGATCGACCCGCGGGTGAACGCCGACGAGATCTCGTACGTGCAGCCCGACGCGGACGGCGTGGACCCGCGTACGAAGGCACCACTCCGGACCGCCACGGTCCTCTTCAGCAACCCGGCGAGCAGCACGTCCCGTACGGACCTGACCGTACGGCTCAGCGAGGACGACGGGGCGAGCTGGCCGTACGCGGCGCTGCTCAAGCCCGGCACGGCCGGTTACTCGACGATGGCCGTGCTGGACGACGGCTCGGTCGGCGCGCTGTACGAGATCGGCGGCACGGGAGGCATCCGCTTCGCGCGCTTCACGCTGGACTGGATCCGCGAGCCGTGACGCTCGTACCGCCACCGGGCGGGCCCGGACGGCGCCCCTGGGGCGGAGTGACGGGAGGGGCGGCGGCGCGCAGGTGACGGCGGTGGCGGGGTTTGCGGCGAGTGTCTGCGGTTGTCGATGTTGTTGGCGTATTGGCCTTTCGCGCAGGGGGGCCTAGGTTCGAGTCAGGTGTGCATACGGGGGCCGCCGCGAAAGCTCATCGACGGTCCGCAGAAATCCCGTTGTCAGACCCCGCTGCCAAGATGTGGTCAACGGCAACAGGCCCGGTGATGTGAGAGGCGAAACCATGGCGGAGAACCTGGTCAGCGAGGACTTCCCGAAGCTGGCCGACCCCTTCCGGCGCGAGCTGCTGGCCCACTGCTACCGCATGCTGGGCTCGGTGCACGACGCCGAGGACCTGGTGCAGGAGACGTATCTGCGCGCCTGGCGGTCGTACGACAAGTTCGAGGGCCGCTCCTCGATGCGCACGTGGCTGCACCGGATCGCGACCAACACGTGTCTGGACGCGCTGGAGAGCCGCAGCAAGAGACCGTTGCCGACGGGGCTGGGGGCGCCGAGCGCCGACCCGTCGGAGGCCCTCGTCGAGCAGCGTGAGGTGCCGTGGCTGGAGCCGGTCCCGGACGCCATGGTCGGGGCCGACGGCGCCGACCCGGCCGCGATCGTCACGTCGCGTGAGAGCATCCGGCTCGCGTTCGTCGCCGCCCTGCAGCACCTGCCGCCGCGGCAGCGCGCGGTGCTGATCCTGCGGGACGTGCTCCGCTGGAAGGCCGCCGAGGTCGCGGAGCTGCTCGACACGACGACGGCTTCGGTGAACAGCGCGCTGCAGCGCGCGCGGGCGCAGATCGAGAAGGTGGCCCCGAGCGAGGACGCCGCCACCGAGCCGCTCTCCGAGGAGAACCGCGAGCTGCTGGACCGCTATGTCGCGGCCTTCGAGGTCAAGGACATGAGCGCCATCGTGAAGCTGTTCACGGAGGAGGCCGTCTGGGAGATGCCGCCGTTCACGGGTTGGTACCAGGGCCCGCAGGACATCGGCACGCTCATCGACACGAAGTGCCCCGCCGGCCCCGGCGACCTGCGGCTGATAAGCACCACGATGAACGGGCAGCCCGCCTTCGGGATGTACATGCGGGGCGAGGACGACGTCTTCCGGCCGTTCAACCTGATGGTGCTCACGCTCAGCGGCGCGCACGTCTCGCACGTGGTGGCGTTCTTCGAGACGCGGCTGTTCGCCGACTTCGGGCTGCCGGAGACGCTGCCGGCGCCCGAGTGAGGCCCCGGCTCGGGACCGCGCGTACGGGCGTGGGCGCGGGCCCTCGCCCACGCCCGTACGCAGGGCCGTGCGGCACCCGCAGCCGTACGCCGTACGGGACCCGCGCCCGGCCCCCCGTACCGGACGCGGGCCCCGGCCGGTGGGCTACGCCCCCGCCGCCGGACCGCGGAACGCGTCGGCGTGCTCGGCCGCCCACTGGGCGAACGTGCGTGCCGGGCGGCCCGTGACCTCCTCGACGGTGGGGACCACGGTGTAGCCGATCTCCGGGGTGTTCCCGTGCACCCAGACGAAGAACTCGATCGTCTCCGGCGAGTGCCCCTCCGCCGCCCAGGCCGCGCGCGCCTGCTCCTCGGTGAGCTCGACGTAGCGGATGTCGCGGCCGACGGCCTCCGCGAGCACACGTACCTTCTCGGGCCGGGTCAGCGCCTCGGGCCCGGTCAGCGTGTACGTCCTGCCGCCGTGCCCGTCCTCCGTCAGTGCGGCCACCGCCACCGCGGCGATGTCGGCCTCGTGCACCATCGCGCTGCGGGTGTGCGCGAACGCCGCGCGCACCTCGCCCTCGGCGCGTACGGACTCCGCCCAGTCCAGCGCGTTCGCCATGAACTCGACGGGCTGCAGATGCGTCCAGGCCATGCCGCTCGCCTCGACCGCCTGCTCCACGGGCCCCTTCTCGCCGCCGAGGAGCATCGTGACCCGGCGCACCCCGGCCTTCTCGGCGAGCCGTACGAGTTCGGCGCCGGCGCCGTCCAGCGGCGCGTAGTCGTCCCCGCCGAAGTTGATCAGGTGCAGTCCGGTGGCGCCCTCCAGCGCCCCGAGCACGGTCTCGGGCCGGGTGAGGTCGCCCGCGACGGCGGCCACGCCCTCCGGCAGCCGGCCCTCGGCCTCGGCCCGCGCGGGGTCGCGGGTCAGGGCGCGCACCCGGTGCCCCGCCGCGGCGAGCTGTCGTGCGACCTCGTGGCCCACGGTTCCGGTCGCTCCGGTCACGAGAATGGTCACGGCTGTCTCCTCGGTTCTGCGTGCTTGGGCTTGGCTCGGCTCGGTCCCGCCCGGGTTTCCGCACGGTTCCGTCGACCGGTTTTCCGGCTGTGCCCAGCACGCTAGGAGGCGTTGCGGACGGTTTCCGTCCTCGTTGCCGCGGAGATGCGCGGACGCGGGCGGACGGACGGACGGACGTACGGGCCGCAGGGGTGCGTCACCAGCACGGGTGCGGTGCCGCGCGCGTGCGCTGCCGCTACGGTGACGGCATGGAGATCTGGCTCAACCCCGCCTGCTCGAAGTGCCGCAGCGCCAAGAAGCTGCTGGACGAGGACGGCGCGGAGTACACCGTCCGCCGCTACCTCGACGACCCGCCGACCGAGGCCGAGCTGCGCTCGGTGCTCGACCGGCTCGGCCTGGAGCCGTGGGACATCGTCCGTACCCAGGAGGCCGACGCGAAGACACTCGGGCTCAAGGACTGGCCGCGCGAGCCGGCCGAACGGCCGCGCTGGATCGAGGCGCTGGCCGCCCACCCCAAGCTGATCCAGCGCCCCATCATCACCGCGGACGACGGGACAGCCGTGGTCGCGCGCACGGACGACGCCGTACGCGACGCGCTGTCCCGCCGCCCCTCGTGACCACCCGGCCGCAGCTACTCGGCCGTACGCCCCCAGCCGTAACCCGTTGCCGTACCCCCTGAGCCGTACGCCCTCAGCCGCCGGCCTTCAGCGACTCCTCCGCCCGCGCCAGGATGTCGGTGACGCGGGCGCCGAAGCGGATGTCGTACGGGTGCGGTTCGCCCGTGCGCACCGACGCGAGCAGCGCGTCGACGGCCCGCCCGAACGCCTCCGCCGCGTCCGACTCCCGTACCGGCAGGGCCGCCACCCCGCCCGTGCCGCGCAGCTCGGCGGTGACGCCCGCCGCCTCCGGCGGCATGGTGTGGCTGACGGCGACGGTGCTGGAGGCGCCGCCCTCGTGCCGCAGCGCGAGGTGCACGGTGTCGCCGGGCCCGGCTGCCGCGCGTACGGCGGTCACGTCGCCGAGCACCGGGAGCAGTACGGACAGCGCGTGCGGCCCGACGTCCCAGAGCGCGCCGCGCTCGCGCCGCCAGGGCGAGTCGGCGAACGGCGAGTCGCTGCCGCCGAAGACCGGCGACAGCCAGTCGGCGCGGCCGACCAGCCAGCCGTCGGTCGCGGCCTGTTCCCGCACCCAGGACGCGGTCGGCTCGCTGAAGTGCAGCGTGAAGAAGACCACCGAGGCCACGCCGGCGGCGCTCGCCGCGTCCACGGCGAGCGCCGCCGCCTCCGGTGTGGTGGCGACGGGCTTGTCGAGGAGCAGATGGCAGCCCGCCTCGGCGGCCCGTGCGGCCAGCGGCGCCTGGATGTCCGGGGGCAGCGCGATGGCGACGGCGTCGCTGTCGGCGAACAGCGCGTCGGGGTCGTCGTACGCCTCGGTGCCGAAGCGTGCCGCGAGGTCGGCGGCGGCCTCGGGCCGGCGGCCCCAGACTCCGGTCAGTTCCACCTCGGGGTGTGCGTGCAGGGCGGGTCCGTGTGCGAGGGAGGCCCAGGGGCCGGTGCCGAGGAGTCCGATTCTCATGCCGTCGCTGCTTCCTGGTCGTGGTGGCTGGAGTAGCAGCCACGGTCGAGTTCGCTCACGTCAACGGACGCGTGCAGGGCGTGTCCGGGTGTCGGGCCGACGTAGCCGCGGAGGAGTTGCAGCACCGACCGCGACAGCTCGCCCTTGACCTCGGGGGTGCGCCCGGAGAGCAGCGCGACCTCGACGTGCACCATGGCGATGTCGGTCTCGCCGTCCGCGATGACGCATTCCTCGGCACGGCGGAAGCGGGTCTTGCACGCGGCGACGCTGCCGTCCACGGCCTTGGCGACCAGGGGGTGGAGGGCCCGGCCGAAGCCGCGGCGGTCGAAGGTATCGGTGAGGACGTCGGAGTAGTCGACGGTGATGTGCGGCATGGGGACACCGTAATGCGACGGCGGGGTGCCGCCCCAGCGGCCGGTCGCGGGTACTGCCGCACGCGGCGGCCCGGCCGCCGGCGGCAACCGGACGGCACGCGGCCGCATGCTCGGCGGTGGTGCCAGATACACCCCCTGCCGGGTGCCCGTCCCCAGTGTCATACGCCGGCACGCACAGGAAACTGGAGTCACCCGCGAGGGCGGGGGCGACAACGGGGGCCCGAGGTACGTCGTACGGGCCGGAAGAGGAGCATCCAGTGAGCAGCATCGTGGACACGCCGAGGTCGTGGCGGCCGCCGGTACGGGAGTCGCTGCAGGCGGCGGCCCGCGGGGTGGGGCTGGCCGCGCTGTCGATCGGGGCGTCCCTGGCGCTGTTCATCGTCACGGTCCTGTCCGTCGTGTTCGTCGTGCTCGGAGTGGGCGCCTTCACGACGCCTGCGGTGCTCAACACGGTGCGGGCGCACGCGAACCGGCGGCGCCTCCTCGCCTCCGAGTGGGCGGGCATCGCGATCCCCTCGCCGTACCGCCCGCTGCCGGAGCAGCGTCCCGGCGCCGTCGGCCTCGTGGAGCGCACCAGCCAGCTGCTGAAGGACCCGGCGACATGGCGGGACATCCTCTGGCTGCTGGTCGACGCGGTCGCGGGCTTCGTGACGGCGCTGCTGTCGTTCGCCGTGCTCGTGTACGGCGTCGAGGGCGTGATCATGATGTTCGGCCTGTGGGAGGCTGTGAACAACGGGTACTGGTACGCCTTCATCCCCATCAAGGGCTACGGCAGCGCCGTCCAGGCCGCCCTCCTCGGACTGGCCCTGATCGCGGCCAGCTTCTACGTCAACCGGTATCCCCTCCAGGCCCACTTCATGATCGCCAGGCTGCTCATCGGCCCGACCCGCGGTGCCCAGCTCGAGCAGCGCGTGGAGCGGCTGTACGAGACCCGGCACGACGCCGTGGACTCCTCCGCGGCGGAGCTGCGCCGCATCGAACGCGACCTGCACGACGGCGCGCAGGCGCGGCTGGTCGCGATGGGCATGAGCCTGGGCACGGTGGAGGCGCTGATCGAACGCGATCCGGCCAAGGCCAAGGAGATCCTCGCGCAGGCCCGTTCGTCGTCCGCCGAGGCGCTGACCGAGCTGCGTGACCTCGTACGCGGCATCCACCCGCCCGTACTCGCCGAACGCGGCCTGGGCGATGCCGCGAAGGCGCTCGCGCTGCGGATGCAGATCCCCGTCGAGGTGGACGTGGAGCTGACGGGCCGGTTCCAGGAACCGGTGGAGTCCGCCGCGTACTTCGCGATCAGCGAGGTGCTCACGAACGCGGCGAAGCACTCCGGCGCCGACCGGATCTGGCTGGACATCCACCACAGCCGGGACGCGGGCGGCATGCTGCGCATCGCCGTCACCGACAACGGCCGAGGCGGCGCCGACCTGGAGAAGGGCACTGGCATGAAGGGCATCGAGCGGCGGCTCGGCGCGCTGGACGGCGTGCTCGCCCTCAGCAGTCCGGAGGGCGGCCCGACGATGGTCACCATCGAGATCCCCTGCGAGCAGACCGAGCCCAGGTGACGTACGGGACGTACGGGACGGCGTACGAGGTGGTGCGGGCGGGCTGAGCCGGTGTGGGGCACACGGTAGATTCGTCGGTGATCGGCCCCGTATCAGCCGTCCTGATGGAGATTCCGTTGCGCGTTGTCCTGGCAGAAGACCTCTTTCTCCTGAGGGACGGGCTCGTCCGCATGCTGGAGGCGTACGAGTTCGAGATCGCCGCGGCGGTGGACAACGGCCCGGAGCTGACGCGGGCGCTGGAGGAACTGCAGCCCGATGTCGCGGTGGTCGACGTACGGCTGCCGCCCTCGTTCAGCGACGAGGGGCTGCAGTGCGCGCTGGAGGCCCGCCGCAAGCGGCCGGGGCTGCCGGTGCTGGTGCTGTCGCAGCACGTCGAGCAGTTGTACGCGCGTGAGCTGCTCGCCGACGGCAACGGCGGGGTCGGCTATCTGCTGAAGGACCGGGTCTTCGAGGCCGAGCAGTTCATCGACGGGGTGCGGCGGGTGGCGTCCGGCGGTACGGCCATGGACCCGCAGGTCATCCAGCAGCTGGTGTCGCGGCGTGCGCAGGACAAGCCGATGGCCAACCTGACTTCGCGGGAGAAGGAGGTCATGGAGCTGATGGCGCAGGGCCGTTCGAACGCGGCGATCGCGCAGCAGCTGTTCATCACCGAACGGGCCGTCGCCAAGCACACGTCCAACATTTTCGGCAAGCTGCGGCTGCCGCCGTCCGACGACGACAACCGGCGCGTGCTGGCGGTGCTGGCCTATCTCGACCAGGGCTGACCGGTCGCTGCCCGAGAGCCGCCCGAGTGTTGGCCGGCACCCGTACGAGAGGGCCGGAACCGGACGGTCCGCAGTCAACCACCGTACGGTTCGCGTCGTTAAGGTTGGCTTATGACGACCACCACGACCCCCGGTGCGCGCCGCAGGATGGGCGTCGAGGAACGGCGGGAGCAGCTGATCGCCGTGGCGCTGGAGCTGTTCAGCCAGCGCTCTCCGGAAAAGGTCTCGATCGACGACATCGCGAACGCGGCCGGGATCTCCCGGCCCCTCGTCTACCACTACTTCCCCGGCAAGCACAGCCTCTACGAGGCGGCCGTCCGGCGGGCCGCCGACGAGCTCGCCGCGCGCTTCTCCGAGCCGCACAGCGGCCCGTTGAGCGACCGCCTGCTGCGCGTCATGGGCCGCTACTTCGACTTCGTCTCCGACCACGGGCCCGGCTTCTCCGCGCTGCTGCGCGGCGGCGCCGCGGTGGGCTCGGCGGAGGCCAACGCGGTGATCGACGACGTGCGGCAGGCGGCGTACGAACAGGTGCTGGCGCACCTGGAGATCGACGCGCCGGGGCCGCGGCTCGCCCTGGTCGTACGGTCCTGGGTGGGCCTCGCCGAGACCACCGCCCTCACCTGGCTCGACGGCCGCCGCATACCGCGCGGCGACCTCGAACTCCAGCTGGTGCACGGCTTCATGGCGCTGGCCGCCGTGACGGCCGCCGACGACGAGGAGACGGCCGCGGCGATCCGCCGCATAGTCGCGCAGGAGCCACCGGACGGCCTGGTCGCCCGCCTGGTGACCAGCCTGCTGGGGCTCGTCCCGGGCGAGCTCCTCATCCCCCGGCAGGGCGGCGCCGCCGCCGCGGGCGGCCACCCAGAGCGGTGAGCCGCACCGCCCCGTGCACGACGGGCGTCCGGCGGGTGCGTGTGACGGCACCCGCCGGACGACGCCGGCGTACGGGGGCGCCTACCGGCCGGTGAACACCGCCACCGTCCGCCCCGGCACCGTGAAGGTGCCCGTACGGGCGTCGTACGAGGCCGACTTGACCGTCTCGTCCGCGCCGCCCGCCTGCACCGGGTGCAGCGCGTGGTCCTGCCCGGCCAGTGCGCGTACGGGCTGCTTCTGCTCCTCCGGGGTCGCGTTGAAGACGACCGTCAGATCGCCCGCCCGCATCACGACGACGCCCGGTGTCTGCTCCGTGCCGCCCGACACCGGGAACGACACCTCGCGCTGCACCTCGGCCGCGCTGTCCAGCGAGAACGCGTCCTCCGTGGCCCGTATCCGCAGCAGGTCGCGGTAGGCCGCGGAGGTGCCGTCGATGTCCGTGCAGGACGGCGCGAGCGCGGGCGCGGTGAGCAGCGGCTTCGCGTACGGCCACTTGTCCTCGTTGTCCCAGGCGGGCGGGAGTCCGCGGCCGAAGCCGTTGCCCGCGCGACAGTCCCAGTGGAGGGCGTTGAACCAGTCGCCGGAGTCGAACGAGTTACGGTCCAGCGACTTGGAACGGAGCCGTTCGCTGCCCGCCTGGCTGAGCGCCGGGCCCTGCGAGAGAACGGCCGTGCCCAGCGCGATCACCTGCATGCGGGCGCGTTCGGCGGTGGTGGTGTCCGCGGGGAGCTTGTATGCGAGAGCGTCGTACAGCGTCTCGTTGTCGTGCGCGTCGGCGTACGCGACGGCCTCCTCGGGCGACGCCGTGTAGCCCGCGGGTGCGCCGTTGTAGTCCACTTCGGAGCCCTTCACGCGCTTCCCGCCGGAGTCGGTGAAGGTGTAGTCGGCGAGGCTGCCGGTGAGGCCGACGGCGAGCAGGTCCTGGTAGTGCAGCAGCCGCTTGCGCTGCTCCTCCTGGCTGCCGTTGGCCGGCGAGGAGTTGGGGTCGGTGTAGAGGCCGGTGGCGAAGCCCTGGACGCGGGGGTCCTCGTCGAAGGGGCCGCCGCCGCGTACGGCGTCGCGGGCCCGGTCGGAGAACGTGGCGACGCCCGTACCGGCCATGTTCCGCTGCGTGGCCTGCTCGAACCGGGCGTCGTCCGCGACCTCGCCGAAGTTCCAGCCCTCGCCGTACAGCACGATCCGCTTCCCGTCGACGCCGTCCTTCTCCGGCGTCAGCCGGTCCAGGGCGGCGCGCACGGTCTCGATGTTCGCCTTCGGGTGGTGGCCCATCAGGTCGAACCGGAAGCCGTCGATCTTGTACTCCCTGGCCCAGGTCACCACCGAGTCCACCACCAGCTTGCCCATCATGGTGTGCTCGGGCGCGGTGTTGGCGCAGCAGGTGGAGGTCGCCACGCTGCCGTCGGCCAGCAGCCGGTGGTAGTAGCCGGGCACGATCCGGTCCAGGACGGAACGCGGGTCCTGGCCCGCGGCGACAGTGTGGTTGTAGACGACGTCCTGGACGACGCGCAGCCCGGACTCGTTCAGCCCGCGCACCATCTCGCGGTATTCGAGGGTGCGTTGCGGCCCGTCCGGATCGGTCGCGTACGAGCCCTCGGGCACGGTGTAGTGCAGCGGGTCGTAGCCCCAGTTGTACGCGTCCTTGTCGCGCACCTCGCCGACGCACTTCTGCTGCTCGGCGGAGTCGGCTGGCAGCGCGCCCAGGTCGCAGCCGGGCCGCGCCTGGTCGCGGGTGCGCTCCGGGATGCTGGCGATGTCGTACGTCGGCAGCAGGTGCACGTACGAGGTCCCGGCGCGGGCCAGTTCGCGCAGCTTCCGCATGCCGTCCGAGCCGCCGTCGGTGAACGCGCCGTAACGGCCGGGCTGCCGAGCCGTCTTGTCCGCGACGGAGAAGTCCCGTACGTGCAGTTCCTGGATGCGCGCGTCCCCCAGCGGCGTCGCCGCCGGCTTCCGCAGCCCGTCCCAGCCGCGCGGCGCGAGCCGGCGGTCGGACAGGTCGACGACGAGGCTGCGGCGCGAATCGGCGGTCAGCGCCGTGGAGTACGGGTCGGTGACCTCGTTCGTCACCACCTTCCGTACGGACGGCGCCCACACCTGCACCCGGAAGCGGTACGGCTTGCCGCGCCAGCCGTGCTCCCCCCGTACGCTCCACACGCCCGTCGCGTCGTCGCGCCGCATCTGTACGGTCTCGCCGTCCAGTTCCAGCTCGACGTGGCGCGCGGTGGGCGCCCAGACGGACAGCGTGGGGCGGCCGTCGGCGCCGAAGACGGGGCCGAGGGCGGCCTTCGCGGCGCGCGCGCCGTACAGGTCGTCGAGCACGCCGGGTATCTGCACGCCGGTGGACTTCCGCACGGTGCCGTCGGCCGCGCGCTGCGTCACGACGAGCCGCCCGCGTACGGCCTCGGGGACGCGGGCGCGGTCGCGGGGGTCGACGGTGAAGGCGGCGTACTCCTTCAGATGCGGGTACTTGGCGCGCTGCTCGTCGGTGAGGCCGCCCCGTACGGGGGTGAGGCGGAGGTGGTCGCCGTCGGGGCCGCCGTAGTCGAGCCGCGTACGGGTGCCGGCGGGGGCGTCGTCCGCCTTCCAGGCGAGGGTGTGCCGGTCGATCCACTGGGCGGCGGCCTCGGGCTGGGCATTGGCCTCTGCCTGTGTGGTGGCGTCGGGGGCCTCCGGGGGGCGCACCGCCGAAGCACTGCCCATCGACCCCTACGCCGACTCCCGCCGCACCGGCTCCTTCCTCCTCATCGACCCCGCCGACGGCACCACCCTCACCGCCGGCATGGCCGGCAACGCCTTCGCCGAAGCGGCACAGGAGGCGAAGGGCGCGCAGCCCGAAGCGGACGACGAGGGCTGGGACTTCTAGCCGACGCTCCCGTATCCGCCACGCCCCGCCGCAACCCCGTTTCCGTACGACACGAAGGAAGCTCCGCCCGTGCACACCCCGCTCACCGCCCCCGCGCTGCTGATCGTCGCGCACGGCAGCCGCGACCCGCGGCACGCCGCGACGGTCACGGCGCTGTGCGCGCGGGTGCGGGCGGGCAACCCGGGTGTGCGGGTCGAGGTGGGATACCTCGACTTCAACGCGCCGAGCGTCCCGCGCGTGCTGGAGCGGCTGGCGGCGGAGGGCGTACGGGACGTGATCGCGCTGCCGCTGCTGCTCACGCGCGCGTTCCACGCCAAGTCCGACATCCCGGCCGTGCTCCGCGAGTCGGCCCGCCGGCTGCCCCTGCTGAACGTGCGGCAGGCCCCGGTCCTCGGCCCGCACCCGCTGCTCGTACGGGCGCTGGAACGGCGCCTCCACGAGGCGGGGTTGGACGAGGCGGGGTTGGACGAGGCGGGACTGGACGCGCAGGGCGCGGCGGCCGGCCGCGGCAACGGCTCGACCGGGGTCGTCCTGGCCTCGGCGGGCTCCACCGACCCGGAGGCGATCGCAGTGATCGCTGAAATCGCGCGGGAGTGGCGGCGTACCAGCAACTGGTACGCCGTGCGGCCTGCGTTCGCCTCCGCATCACTGCCGCGTACGGCCGACGCCGTACGCGCCCTGCGGGCGGAGGGCGCCGCCCGCGTGGTCGTCGCGCCGTACGTGATCGCGCCGGGGCGGCTCCCGGACCGCATCGCCGAGGGCGCGCGGGAGGCCGGGGCCGACCTGCTGGCGCCGGTCCTCGGCCCGTCCCCCGAGCTGGCCCGGCTGCTCCTGCTGCGCTACGCGCAGGCCCGGCAGGCCGCCGAACTGCCCCTGGCCCAGCCCGCGTAGGGCCGCGTACGCCTGAGCCCGCGTGCACCACGGTCACGTACGCCGGGCCGCGTACGCCGCGTGCCCGGCCGCGGTCAGCCGCCGGCCAGGACGGCCGCCTCGCGTTCCGGATCCAGGCCCTTGCTCGTACGGTCCGGGCGCTGCGGGGCCACGCCGCCGATTCCGCACAGCCACGCCCAGGTGTCCCGTACGGTCTCGGCGACCGGGCGGCAGCGGAGCCCCGCCGCCAGCGCCCGGGACACGTCCAGCCGCTGCATCGCGTCGTACACCGGGCCGGGCGGAAGCCAGACGGGCAGCTCGGTCCAGGGCTCGATGCCGGCGGCCTCGATGGTCCCCGGGTCCGTCCAGCGGAGCCGCGCGGCGGAGCCGGTGACGGACACGCAGGTCTCCAGCAGTTCGCCCATGGTCGTGTGGCCGGGCGCGCTGACCAGGTTGTACGGGCCGTGGCGACCCGCCTCCAGGGCGTCGAGGGTCCACACGGCGAGGTCGCGGACGTCGACGTACTGCAGCTCATGCCCGTACGGGCCCGGTGCCAGCACCTCGCCTCCCCGCGCCATGCGGCCGAGCCACCAGGGCAGCCGCCCCACGTTCTCGTACGGGCCGAGGATCAGTCCGGCCCGTACGAGCAGCGAGCGGTCCGCGCCGAACGCCCCGGTCGCCGCCAGCTCTCCGCCCCGCTTGTCGGCGGCGTAGTCGGTCGGGCCCGCGTCCGGCGAGCCGTCCACCACATCGGCGTGCTCGTCGTGGCCGGGCGGCGCGGGGAACGCGTAGACCGAGCAGCTCGACACGTACGCGTACCGCGCGGCGCGGCCGGCCAGCAGCGCGGCGGCGTCCCGTACGGCGGTCGGCGCGCCGGACCACGTGTCGACGACGGCGTCCCACCCGCCCGAGCCCGCGCCCTCCCCCTCCCGCAGTGCGGCGAGCCCTTCGGGGCCGCCCGTACGGTCGCCGTACAGCGCCGTCGCGCCCTCGGGCACGGGGTGGCGGCCCCGGTTGAAGACCGTCACCTCCCACTGCCGCGCGAGCGCCTCCTCCACGACGGCGCGGCCCACGAATTCCGTTCCACCCAGCACGAGAAGTCTCATGGGGGCGACTCTGCCCCGCGCGTGCCGCCGGCGGGAGTGCAGCACGCTGACAGCGGAATCGCTCTCAGCGCAAGGCGTTCAACGCCCGCCCCCGGCCCGGCGGATCACGCCGTCACGCCGTCACGCCGTCAGCTCGATCAGCTTGGTGACCGTGCGCCAGTTCCGCCCGGTCGACGTCAGTTGCGGGCGGACCGTGCCCAGCGCGTCGGGGAGCTTGCTGCTGCCCATGCCGTCGGGGAAGTAGCAGTACACCGCACGGCCGATGTGCCGGAAGGTGTCGGGGGCGTACGCCTCGGGGTCGAGGGACGCGAAGTGCCCGGGGTCCGGCGTCTCGTCCAGGAAGAGGACCAGCAGCTTGGCCGGGTCCAGCTCGGCGGCCGGATACGGGCAGGCGTCGGCGATCTCGCGCAACTCCGTGTGTGTACGCACCAGGCAGGGCACCTCGAACCCGAAGTGCCCGGCGATGGCACGCTCCAGCCGCGTCCGCGGCGTCTCCTCCGCGCCGCCCTCGCCCGTGCCCGTCCCGGAGTCCGGCCCGGAGCCCGCCCCGGAGACCTGGTCAGGGTCCTCGTCGGGGGTGGTGAAGACGGCGTTCCCGCTCTGCAGATAGGTGCGTACGTCGGTCCAGCCGAGGCCCTTCATGAGCTCCCTCAGCTCCGCCATCGGGATCTTCTTGTGCCCGCCCACATTGATCCCGCGCAGTAGTGCCGCGTAAGTCGTCATACTCGCACCCTATGCGGTGGGTCTGACACAGCGTGTGTCCACGGGGGAGTTACATGTAAGGGGCACGGCACATCCCCCGGTAGGGTTCTCTCCCCTCGAAAGGTGTAGCTGGCCACCCCCCGACTCACCAGACAGCAGGATGGAGCGGAGCCTCCCGCGGCCATAGCGTCTTCACAAGGGTGGCAGCAGTGGGCGGCCACCACGTGCGAGGGGGCACAGAAGTGGTCGGGAAACGCGGAATCGCCGCCAGAGCCGGAAGCTGGAGCGTGCGGCACAGGTGGGCCGCCGTCGGAATCTGGATGCTGTTCGTGGTGCTGGCCATGGTCGCCGGTTCCGCGACCGGCACCCAGGAGGTCAAGGACAGCGAGCAGCTGCCCGGCACCGAGACCGGCCGGACGATGCAGATCATCGAGGACGCGGGGCTGGACGAGCCGGCCGGCGAATCGGTGCTCGTGCAGGCGAAGGACGGCGGCCCGAAGGCCGAGTCGGCCGACTTCCGCGCCGCGGTCGACCAGGTCGTCAAGGCGGTGCAGGGCACCGGTGAGGTGACCGCGCCGGCCTCGCCGTACGACACCGACACGATCTCCGAGGACGGGCGGAGCGCGCTCGTCCAGTTCAACATCCGCGGCGATCCGGAGACCGCGGGCGACCGTGTGCAGCCGGTGCTGGACGCGGTGCAGGGCGTGCAGGACAAGCACGAGGACACGCTGCTGATCGAGGAGATCGGCGACGCGAGCATGAACAAGACGTTCGACGACGCCTTCGGCGACGACTTCAAGCAGGCCGAGTTCTCGGCGGTGCCCATCGCGTTCGGCATCCTGCTGATCGCGTTCGGCGCGCTGGTCGCCGCGCTGCTGCCGGTTCTGCTGGCGATCACCGCGATCATGGCCACGATGGGCCTGATGGGCGTGGCCAGCCAGTTCCAGCCGATGAGCGAGACCGCCAACTCCGTGATGCTGCTGGTCGGTCTGGCCGTCGGCGTCGACTACTGCCTGTTCTATCTGCGGCGTGAGCGCGAGGAGCGTGCCAAGGGCCGGGATTCGCAGTCCGCGATCGACGTCGCGGCGGCCACCTCCGGGCGTGCCGTGCTGATCTCGGGTGTGACCGTGATCGTGGCGATGTGCGGGATGCTGTTCACCGGGCTCTCCGAGTTCGAGGCGATGGGCCTGGCCTCGCTGATGGTCGTGGCCGTGGCCATGGTCGGCTCCGTGACGGTGCTGCCCGCGCTGCTGTCGCTGCTGGGCGAGCGCGTGGAGAAGGGCCGGGTGCCGTTCCTCAACCGCATCAAGCGCGGCCCGACGAACGAGAACGGCGAGAGCCGCGTATGGCGTGCGGTGCTGGACAAGGTGCTGCGCCGCCCGAAGGCGTCCATCGTGCTGGCGGCCGGTGTGCTCGCGGCGATCGCCGTGCCCGCCGTCGGGATGAACACCGCGAACCTCACGCTGGACCAGGAGTTCGGCGACTCGCTGCCGATCGTGCAGACCTACGAGCGGGTCAACTCCGAGTTCCCGGGCGGTTCGGACCCGGCACGCGTGGTGGTGAAGGCGGAGGACATCAACGCCGGACCGGTGCGTTCCGCGATCTCCGACTTCCGTGCCCAGGCGGTGAGCGAGGGCGCGTCCAAGGGCCCGGTGGAGGTCGAGACGCACGACAAGGAGAACGTCGCGACCATCGAGGTCCCGCTGATCGGCGGCTCCGACCAGGACAAGGCGGAGAAGAGCCTCAACATCCTGCGCGACCAGGTGCGTCCGGACACGCTGGACAAGGTGGAAGGCGTGGAGGCGCCGATCGGCGGCTCGGTCGCCGGCTCGAAGGACTTCAACGACCAGCTGGTGGGCGCCGTCGCGCCGGTCTTCGCCTTCGTCGTGATCTTCGCCTTCATCCTGATGCTGCTGTCGTTCCGCTCGCTGACGATCGCGGTCACCTCGATCGTGCTCAACCTGCTGTCGGTCGGGGCGGCTTACGGCATCCTCACGATGGTCTTCCAGCACGGCTGGGGTGCCGGGCTGGTCGGCGCCGAGGGCATCGGGGCGATCATCTCGTGGCTGCCGCTGTTCCTGTTCGTGATCCTCTTCGGACTGAGCATGGACTACCACGTGTTCGTCGTCTCGCGGATCCGCGAGGCGCGGATGACCGGGCGGAGCACGGCCGACGCCATCCGGCACGGTGTCATCACCACGGCCGGCGTGGTCACCAGCGCCGCCGTCATCATGGTCGCGGTCTTCGCGATCTTCGGCACGCTGTCCATGCAGAGCATGAAGCAGATGGGCGTGGGCCTGGCGGCCGCGGTCCTCATCGACGCGACCATCATCCGCGGCGTGCTGCTGCCCGCCGTGATGGCGCTGCTCGACGACCGCAACTGGTATCTGCCCAAGTGGCTGCACTGGCTGCCCGACATGACCCACGACGAGGAGGTCGCCGAGCAGCCGGGCCCGCCGCCGCAGGTCCAGGGTCACGGCACGGACGAGCCGACCGTACGGGTGTGAACGCGCAGGTGTGACCGTACGAGTGTGAACGTACGGGTGTGACGCGCCCGTAAGTGACCGCGCCAGGGCCGGGCCCCACGGAGGAGGGTCCGGCCCTGGCGTGCGCCTGCCCGCGGTCAGGCGCCGCGGCCCGCGAAGGGGCCGCCCGCGGCGAAGGCCGCCTTGGCGAAGCGCTCGCCGATACGGCGGTGGGTGGCGGCGTCGGGGTGGAGCTGGTCCGGGAGCGGCAGTTCGGCGAAGTCGGCCTCGCCGTAGAGCGCGCAGCCGTCGAGGTAGTGGAGATGCGGGTCGTCGGCCGCCCGCTGCGCCACGATCCGCGCCAGCTCCTCGCGGATGACGCCCAACGTCAGCTTCCCCATGGCGCGTTCGGCCGGATCCCCCGTGGCGCGGAACCGCAGCTCTCCCTCGCTCAGCGCGCTGAGGTCGAAGGCGCCGGGGCCCGGGGTGTCTTCGTGGATGGGGCAGTGGATCGGCGAGACGACGAGCAGCGGCGCGGTGGGGTGGCCGTCGCGGAGGGTGTCGAGGAAGCCGTGTACGGCCGGGCCGAAGGCGCGCAGGCGCATCAGGTCGGCGTTGACGACGTTGATGCCGATCTTGATGCTGAGCAGGTCGGCGGGGGTGTCCCGCATGGCGCGCGCGGTGAACGGGTCGAGCAGGGCGCCGCCGCCCAGGCCGAGGTTGACCAGTTCCACGCCGCCGAGCGACGCGGCGAGCGCCGGCCAGGTGCCGGTGGGCCCGTCGGCGTCGGAGCCGTGGCTGATCGAACTGCCGTGGTGCAGCCACACCTTGCGGCCCCGGTCGGGCAGGGGCTCGACGGACGCGTTGGTGCGCAGGGCGACGAGTTCGGTGGTCTCCCGGTGCGGCAGCCAGATCTCGACGTCCTTGGCGGCGTCGGACAGGCCGTCGAAGCGGAGGGTGCCGACGGGCCCGGACGCGTGCTCGGCGGTCCCGGTGGCCAGGTCGACGGTCATGGTGTTGCCGCCGGTCACGGCGGTCCGCGCGGTCAGCCGGCCGTCCACCAGCAGGTCGTACATGCCCTCCGGGCGGGGCGGCGCGCCCGTGTAGACCCGCTTGGTGGGGAGCGTGTCGAGCTCGACGGCGGTGGCGCGGGTGCGGAAGGCGAGCCGTACGCCGGAGGGCTGGGACTCGGCCATGGCCAGCTGCGGGTCGTCGCACTGGGCGCGGGCACGGGCGGGCAGCCGGTGCAGCAGGACGCCGTGCGCGGTGCGCTCCAGGTCGAGGGCGCCGCGCAGGAGTTCCGCGGTGAGGGGTGTGGTGATCCAGTCGTGCTCGGTGCTCATCGTCTGTCCTGCCTCAGCTGCTGTTCGGGTGTCGAATCGGTACGGGTACGGGTACGGGGTGCGGGCTCCGTGCGCCGGTACGGCTTACGGCGACGGCGGCGCGGGCCAGTTCCGGAGCAGGGCGTCGAGGGCGTCCAGGGCCCGGATCCAGCTCTCCTGCGAGTCCGGCTCGCTGTGGCTGAACCCTCCTCCCGCCTCCAGGCTCACGAAGCCGTGGAAGACGCTGCCCAGGAGCCGTACCGCGTGCGTCTGGTCCGGCTCGGCCAGGTCGTAGCCGCGCAGGATCGCCCGCGTCATCTGCGCGTGCCGTACGCCGGCGCTGGCGGCGGCCGTCTCCGGGTCGAGCGGCGCACGGGCGGCGGTGTAGCGGCCGGGGTGCTCGCGCGCGTAGTCGCGGTAGACGTGGGCGAAGGCGGTCAGGGCGTCCTTGCCGGCCCGGCCGGCCAGGGCCTCGGCGGCCCGGTCGGCGAGCTCCTCCAGGGCGAGCAGCGTGATCCGGGTCTTGAGGTCCTGGGAGCTCCTGAGGTGCGAGTAGAGGCTCGCGACCTTGACGTCGAACCGCCTGGCCAGCGCCGAGAGGGTCACCTGGTCGAAGCCGAGCTCGTCGGCGAGCTCCGCCCCCGCCTGGGTGAGGCGTGCCGTGGTGAGTCCCGCGCGTGCCATGGGGTCTTCCCTTCCTCTACCTGAAGCCATTATGCGTTTACCTAAAGCCTTTAGGCAAATGGGTAGACGTTAATGGTTTTCCCTCCCGCGGGGCGTGCCCTAGGGTGCCGTCCGCGTCGGGCGTCGGCCCGGCCGTACTCGAGCCCCGGAAGGAGCGTGGCGCCATGCGGCGGTTGCCCTAGCCGCCCGCCCGGACGGTCCGGGGGTACGGGCGGCGGGTTCCGGAAGGAACGAGATGTCCCGTACGGACAAGACCAAGCCGCTGTGGGTGCGCTGTGCCGAGCACCGCCCCCTGCCTGCGCACGATCACCGCTTCGGCCCCTGCGACCTGCCGCCGGAGTCGGGGCCGACCCGCGAGGACCCCGGCACGCGGTGCCGGTGGGTGTACGCCGAGTTCGGCAACACGTGCTGCTCCGGCCCCAACGGGCGCGCGGCCAAGAAGGAGATGGGCGAGATGAACCGGGCGGAGAACCGCAGGGACCGCTACGCGGCCCGGCTCGCGGCCCGCCGCTATGCCACCGGTGAGGACCGCGACTGACCGCTGTCCCGATCGCCGTCGCCCTGGACGTCACCCTGGACGCGCCGCCGGGCCTGGGCCACCGGGTCCGGCCGGAACAGCCAGTCCATCCGCGGCTCCACCGCGAAGCGGAACACCCGGCGTACGGGCTCCGTGCAGAGCAGCGTGATCACGACTCCCGCGACCAGGGTGACGGCGACCATGCCGAGCGGCGTGTGGGGCCAGTCCGCGTGCGGCCAGTCCGTGTCGTACCAGCCCCACCACACGGAGCCCTTCACCAGGAAGCCGTGCAGCAGGTAGCCGTACAGCGTGCCCGCCCCCAGTGCCGTGAACCACATGCGGCGCCGCGGCACCCACGCCAGGAAGCACGCCGTCAGCAGCATCGAGCAGGCGAACAGGCCGACGCTCATGGCGCCGCCGGCCCAGGCCTGGACTCCCAGGTCCTGGCCGCTGTCGCGGCGGTAGAACCACTGGTAGTTCAGCCGGGGCGCCGCCCAGTACGCGAAGACGAGCGCGGTGGCGCCCACCGGCAGCGCCGCCAGCCGTACCGCGCGGCGCCGCAGGAGCGCGAAGTGCTCGGGGTTCAGGACGAGTCCGAGCACGAAGAAGGGCAGGAACTGGAGCACCCGCTGCAGGTCCAGGTTCGAGTCGACGTCCGGGGTCACCGCGCTCAGCAGGGCGATGCCGACGGCGATCGGCACCGGCCAGCGCAGCGTCCGCCAGATCGGGGTGGTGAGCCGCCACACGAAGAGGGCGACCAGGAACCAGTTCAGGAAGTACGGATCCACCAGGTTGACCGGGTACGTCGGGTCGTCGTCGGCCCAGCGGCGGAAGAAGGCGTACGCGAACTCGAAGAGGACGTACGGCACCAGGATGCCCGTGACCAGCCGGTGCAGCCTGCGCGGGCTGAGGTCGAAGCCGCGCGAGAAGTACCCGGAGATCACGATGAACGCGGGCATGTGGAAGGTGTAGACGAACATGTAGAGCGCCGTCGCCGCGCGGCTGTCGTTCCGGAACGGCTCCCAGGAGTGGGCGCACGCGACGAGGACGATGGCGAGGTACTTGGCGTTGTCGAAGAACGGGTCGCGACCCGCCGTATCCGTCTTGTCCGGCTTCTTCGCCTTGCCGGACGTGCCCGGCATGCTCGGTGTACCGGACACATCCGGTGTGTCCGTCGTACGGGTTGAATCCGGCGCATCCGATGTGCCCGGCGGTTTCCGCTCCGGCGGGAGCGGTGCATGCGAGCGGGGCCCCTGCATCGTCAGCGGTCTACCTCCAGCATCCTGTCGACGACCCGCCGGGTGGCCAGTCCGTCCGCGGGCTCGCAGAAGTCCCGTACGAACTCCGCGTACCGGTCACCGTACTCGGCGCGGACCGTGTCGAGCTCGCGCAGGGCCCGTACGAGCTCCTCCGACGTCTTGACGAGCGGGCCGGGCGCGCGGGCGGCGAAGTCGAAGTAGAAGCCGCGGAGGGTGTCGCGGTAGTGCTCGAGGTCGTAGGTGAAGAACAGCATCGGGCGGCCGGAGTGCGCGAAGTCGAAGAACGCCGAGGAATAGTCGGTGATCAGCACGTCCGCGATGAGGTACAGCTCCGCGATGTCCGGATACGCCGACACGTCCCAGACGAAGCCCTGTCCGGCGCCGGGGATGCTGTCGAGCACCTTCGGGTGCTTGCGGAAGAGGAACACGTGGTCGGCGCCGAGCGCGCGTTCCGCCGCAGCGAGGTCGACGTGCAGGTCGAGCTTGAACCGCTGCCCGCCGTACCGCTGGTCGTCCCGCCAGGTCGGCGCGTACAGCACCACCTTCCGGCCACTCGGGATGCCGAGGGTCTCGCGTACGCGCGCGGCGGTCTTGTCCCGGTCCGGGGCATGGAAGATGTCGTTCCGCGGATAGCCGGACTCCAGGATCTCGGTCTCGCAGCAGAAGGCGTTCCGCATGATGGGTGTCGTGAACGCGTTCGGGGAGACGAGGAAGTCCCACTGCCGGGAGCGGTGCGGCAGGCTCGCGATGTACGCGCGGTTGGCCTTGGGCGTGCCCAGCAGGTCGGCGCCGATCTTCTTCAGCGGGGTGCCGTGCCAGGTCTGTACGACGCGCTGCCCTTCGCGCCGTTCGAACCAGTCGCCGATGCCGACGTTGGTGACGACGTAACGGCTGCGGGCCAGCGCCTCGTACCACTCCGCGCTGTGCCACTCCACGGGCCGCGCCCCGGGAGGCAGCGCCACCTGCTGGTCCGAGACGGACCACAGGTGCTCGACGTCCAGGCCGCGCCGCATCAGCTCCTCGTACACGGCGCGGGGCGAGTCCGAGAACTGCTTGCCGCCGAAGCTGTTGTAGAAGACGGCGTCGCGCAGGGGCCGCGTCTTGCACTCGGCGGTGAAGTCCTCGCGCAGCAGCCGCTGCCGGTAAGCGCCGCGCTCGCCGTCCGTGAGCACCGGGCCGGAGGCGAGGAACACGCGGTCGAAGAAGCGCCGTTCGAGGGTGTACGTGCGGTGCGTGCCCGTGTGCTCCAGCGGCAGCCGGTCCACGAGATCGGCGCGGATCTTCACCGGCGCGTCCGTCTTGTGACTCCGTGCACCGCGCGCGCGGAACGAGAAGTACCAGCGGCCCTTGCGCAGCGGGAGCCGTTCGCCGTACGACTCGGTCTCCTCCGGCCGTACGCGTGCGGTGAACCGGCCGTCGGCGAACGTGAGCGGCAGTGCCCGCTCCTCGAAGCGCTCGCCGTGCCGGAGGATCAGGTCCGTGTTCTCGGCGGGCCCGGAGTAGGCGCCCTCCAGGAGGAGTTCGCCCTCGTCCGTCCACTCCAGCCGGTCGAGCACCGGCTGCCGCATGCGGTCGTGCAGCTTGAGCAGGCCGGGCCCGTCGGTGGTCACGGCGATCTCGCGGCCCCCGGGCAGCAGGTGGCAGCCCGCGGCGAAGTCCGCGCCGACGGTGGCGCGGCGGGTGCTGCCGTCGTCGAAGAGGAAGCTCGCGTGGAAGTCGGCGGTCTTCTCGGTCTCGGTGGCCGCGACGTACAGCTCCGGCACCGGCACCCGGGCCGCGCAGTGCCGCCAGCCGTCGTCCGCCTTCTCCGCGGACCGGTCCGACGGCTCGCGATCCACCAGCTCGTAGTCCACGGGCTCGTCCGAACCGGCCCGTACGACCCGCAGCCGTACCGGCCCGGACGCGGCCCACACCGCGTCCCGTACGCGTACGGCCAGCTCCAGGTCGTCGTCCGCCCGCGCGTGCCCGGTGACTTCGGCCGGCACCCGGTCCACGGTGAACCGCAGCCGGTCCTCGTCGAAGCCCGCGACGAGCCGTACGCCGTCCTCCGGGAACCGCACCTGCGAGTGCCCGCTGGTGCCGATCTGCGTCTTCAGGACGCCGCCGCGGTGCGCGCCGCCCGGCCCCGGCACGGCGACGGTCAGGACCCACTCCCCCGGCGACCAGCCGCCGCCCGTACGGAACTTGGCGGGGTCGACGGCGATCTCGAACCCCGACCAGTCGTAGCAGTGCAGCGCCTGCTTCGAGTCGGCCGTGGCCCGCGGGTCCCGTACGGTGCGCAGACCGAGCGGCACCCGCCGCTTGCTGCCACGCCGGCGCAGCCAGGCGAGCCGGGGGACGCGGGAGCGGGTGGCGGCGGGGACGTTGACGAGGTACGCGTAGCCGCGTACGACGAGCTTGCCGTCCTCCCACGTCATGCCGGTGAGCTTGGCGCGTACGGGCAGCTCGCCCGCGCGCAGCCGCGTCACCTCCTCCGGCAGCGAACCGGTGTCCAGGCACGGCAGCTCGATACGGGCCCGGCGCAGGCCCCGTACGTGGAACGCCGCCGGGTTCTCCCGCTCGAACCGCACCACGCCGACGAGTTCACCGGCGCGTCCCTCTGCCGCCAGATGCCACTTCACGCGCTCCAGCGGCGGCAGCTTCCGCAGGACGCCCGCTCGCGCCCCGCCGCCGAGCAGGTCCCGTGCCCCCGCGAGGAGCGCGGCGCGCTCCTCGTCGTCCGCTTCGGGGAGGAACTTCATCAGGCGCCGGAGTTCCTCGGGTACGGGGTCGGCGGGTTTGGCTGCCACGTGCGGGCCTTTCGGTGGGTCGGTGCGTGGGGGCGCGGGCGGCGGGCGCGTGAGCGCTAGCCGACCCGTTCCAAGTTGCGGACCTCGGCCTTGGCGCCGAGGGCACGGACCGCGGTGTTGAAGCGCTCGATGGACGGCGGCTCGTCGGGGCCCAGCAGATACGACTTGAGCTCCGCGCGCGCGGTGGCCAGCGGGTCCGCGGACGGGTCGGCGATCGCGCCGGGCAGCACGCCGAGTTCGGCCGCGTCGTTGGACAGGACGACGGCGGCCCGTACGGCGGTGTTCTGCCGCTTGAACTCGACGACGCCGAGCCCCGCGGAGTCCGTGACGGCGTACGGCTTGCCGCTGGCGATGAAGTCGGACACCACGCTGGAGATGTCCGAGACCATGCCGTCCGACTCGTTGAAGCAGTCGTACAGCGCGGGCCACGAGCCGGTGATCACCCGGTGCTCCCACCAGCCGAACGACCGCCAGTAGTGCGTGTTCCACTCCGCCCGCAGCGCCGTGATCTCGGCCTCGCGCGCGGGGTCGGCCAGCGCGTCGCGCGCCGTCTGCGCCTCGTCCGCGCCCTGCCCCGACGTGGCGCTGAGGCACGCCAGCCGGGCGTCGACACGGGCCAGTTCGGCGCGTGCGGCCGCCTGCGCGGCCTCCTCCCGCGCCGCCCGCCGCGCCCACTCCGGTTCGGCGGCGCGCTGCCGCGCGGCCTCCTCGACGAGCGCGGTGATCCGCGCGTGCGCGGCGGCGGCCTCGGGGGAACGGGTGCCGGTGAAGGGGTGCGGCTTGTAGAGGACCCGTACGGGGCGCTCGGACGTGATCAGCCGCCGGACGATGTTCTCGCCGGCCAGGATGAGCGAGGTGTTGCCCGGCTCGTCCGTCCAGCCCTCCCAGGTGGGCGCGTACAGGACGGTGGGGATGGTGTCCGGCGGCAGCTGCCGCGGCGGCCGGATCGGGGCCAGCTGCGGGCGGCCGACCTCGACGATGTCCTCGTCGCGTACGCCGACTCCGGCCAGCGCGTACCGGTCCCGGCCCGCCTTGCCCGCCGTCCACACCTCGTCGTAGACCTTGCTGTACGGGTTGACGCTGGCGATCTTGTCGCTGTCGCCGTGCCCGATGAAGACGTGCTTCATCGTCGGCACCCGCAGCAGGTGGATGTTCTTGCCGACGTTCGCCGGGTAGAGCGCGACGCGCACCATCGACAGGTCCGAGTTCATCAGGTGCACGGCCGACGGCACGCACGCGACGGGCACGGAGGTGGCGCCGAGGTCGGTGAGCGTGTGCCGCTCCCGCAGGATCACCAGCGGTCTGCCGTCCAGCTGCTCCAGCGTGCGGAGCCACATGTTGACCTGGTACGTGGACTGGGCGGAGCCGGAGAAGTACAGCACGGTGGTGGGCCGGTAGGCGCGCAGCCAGCCGTCCCACCACTCCAGGACGGCGTCCGTGTCCGGCGGCAGCTTCCCCTTGCGCAGACAACCGGTCAGCACGGCGGTGTAGAGCACGGCGAGCGCGAGCGTCACGGCCATGCCGGCGAACCCGTACGCCGTGCGGCCCGTCTGCGCGGACGCCAGCACGCCGGCGACGGCGGGCAGGTCGAGGTGCAGCATCTTCTCGGCGGCCCGCCGGGTCAGCGGCGCGGGCGGCGCGTCGGCGATCCGCAGCGCGGACAGGTCGATGTTCCGGGTGATGACCGGCAGTCGGCGGCGCCGGCGCAGCACGGTGGTGAGCGCGCTCTGCGGGGCCTGGAGGCCGTAGAAGAGGATGAAGGCGGCGATGGCCGTGAACGTCAGCGGGTCGTCGGCCAGTTCCATCCGGGACAGCAGTAGTACGAGCGTGAGCTGCCGTACGAGGAAGCGCAGCGAGAGCCCCGCGCGTACCTTGCTGAGCTGGCCGACGAGAGGGCTGCCGAGCCGGTGCAGCTGGCTGTCCGCGAGATAGCTGACGGCGCAGACCGCCGCGAAGAACACGGCGTGCGGCAGCAGTGCCGCGGTCACCAGCAGCGGGTAGCTGAGCAGCATCGTGGCGGCGGCGGCCAGTTCGGCGAAGGAGGCCACCCGGAAGCGGCGCAGGACCGGGCTCTGCACGTCTTTCAGATCCGTCACACCACACCCGCGCTCTCGCTCGCCGCGCCGGTGCTGCGGTCCAGGACGGTGGCGAGGGCCTGGTCGAAGGCGGAGGCGGCGGCCGTACCGCGCATCGGGTCCTGCTGCCGTACGTCGATCACGTGGCCGGTCATGCTGGACAGCAGGACGTCCAGCGAGGTGCGGGCCACGGACTCGGCGGAGAGCAGCGAACCGTCCGGCTCCCGGCCGAACGCCTTGGTGCGCATGGGTGTCGCGGTGCGTTCCGGGTTGACGCAGTTGACGCGTATGCCGTCGGCGGCCCATTCGTCGGCGAGGGCCTGGGTGAGGTTGACCATGGCGGCCTTCGTGGAGGAGTAGAGGCTGTAGCCGGCGCGGCCGCGGGTGTAGCTGCTGGAGGTGTAGAGCAGCAGCTGGCCGCCGGTCTCGGCGAGGTACTTGTGCGCGGCCCGCGCAATCTGCACGGGGGCCAGGAAGTTGACGCGGAGCGCCTCTTCCAGGCCGGCGTTGTCGGTGTCGGCGAGCTTGCCGATGCGCAGCACCCCGGCGGTGTTCACGACGTGGTCGATGCGCCCGGTCTCGCCGTACGCCAGCGCCAGCGCGTCCTCGACGTGCCCCGGGTTCTCGACGTGGGTGCCGGTGCTGGAGCGGCCCAGGGCGTAGACGCGGGCGCCGGACGCGCGGGCGAGGGAGGCGATCTCGGCGCCGATGCCGTACGAGCCGCCGAACACGACCATCGTCCGGCCGTCGAGCAGCCGCCGGTACGCGCTCTCGCCTGCCTGCGCCGGTGCCGCGGTGGACGCGAGCTGGAACAGCTTGTCGGCGAGGAAGACGTCGAGCGGCTCCGTCACCTTCATGTTGTACTCGTCGCCGCGGACGACGTGGATCGGCACGTCCGGCAGGTAGCGCAGCACCACGGAGCAGTCGTCGGTGGCCTGGAAGTGCGGGTCGGCGCCCGCCGCTTCGTACGCGCGGCGGATCGTGGACAGCCGGAACGCCTGCGGGGTCTGGCCGCGGCGCAGCCGCGAGCGGTCGGGGACGTCCGTGATGAACTCGCCGTCGTCGCCGTGCGTACGGGTGACGATCACGGTGTCGGCGGACGGGATCGCCACGTCCACGGCGCCGTAGCGGTCGAGTGCGGCCACGCAGTCGTCGATCACGCGCAGGGAGAGGAACGGCCGTACGGCGTCATGGAAGAGGACCTTCCGGTCGGCGCCGCCGGCCTGGTCCTCGCTGAGGGCGGCGATGGCGCGCTCGGTGGTCTCGTTGCGGGTCGTGCCGCCCTCAATGATCCGGGTGACCTTGGCGAACCCGGCCCTGGCGACGATCCGTTCGACGTCGGCCACGTATCCGGGGGCCATCAGCACGATCACCTCGCCGATGCCGTCGGCCTGTTCGAAGACGGCGAGGGTGTGCTCGATCACCGTCTTCCCCGCGATCTTCAGCAGTTGCTTCGGTATGGACAGGCCGACTCTCTGGCCCGTCCCTCCCGCGAGAACGACCGCTGTGGCACCGGCCGCGGCCGTGCCGGCCGCAGCGTCGTCCCCCCTGGTCTGTGTGGTCACTGTGGCTCCTGCTGGCATCGCGGATTTGCTCTGGTCTGTGGTCGTGAAGGTGAACCCCGCGCAACAAAGACCATCCAGTCAGGTGAACAGTTGTAGACGTTAATCAAACGGTGACGGTCGTCACCTCTACGGGACCCGTGACGGGCAAATACCGTTAAATCAGGCGCGGAACGGGCACTCGTACGGCGCCCGCGCTCATCCGTAGCGCGCGGTCCGCGGCGTGGACTTCAGGAAACGGGCCGCGAGTCGGTCCACACCGACTCGAACTCCTCGCGGTACGTGTCGAACAGCCCGTGCTCCTCGTCGCCCCGCCCGTCCTGTACGAGGTCGCGGCTGCCGCCCCGGAGCACGAACACCGGCGCCTCCATGCCGCGTACGCGCCGCAGGTACGTCTGCACGACCGCCAGGCCGCCCGCGCTGTCACCGTCCACCAGGTACGCGGTGAAGCGCGGCGTCTCGTCGAACACGTTGATCTCGAACGCGGCCGGGTCGCGGAGCCGGGCCCGCACCCGGCGCATGTGGAGGATGTTCATCTCCACCGAGCGGCTCATCTCGCCCTTCTTCAGGCCGAGTTCGCGTTCGCGGCGGCGTACGGCGGTGCTGGCCGGGTTGAGGAACAGCAGCCGCACCCGGCAGCCGGACTCGGCCAGCCGCACCAAGCGGCGGCCGCTGTAGTTCTGCACCAGCAGGTTCAGTCCGATGCCCACCGCGTCGAGCCGCCGCGCCCCGCCGAACAGGTCCTCGGCGGGCAGCTGCCGCTGGAGCCGTACGCGGTCCGAGTGCACGCCCACGACGTCGCCGAAGCGGTCCCCGACGAGCTCCTCGAGCGCGTCAGCGGGCAGCCGGTGCGCGGACGGCGCGGCGGCGCTGCCGGGGGTGCTGAGCAGTTCGAGGAGGCGCGAGGACATGCGTTCGGCCTGGGCGAGGACCGTCTCCGACAGGGCACGGTTGCGGGCGACGGCGCTGCGCGCCACTTCCAGCTCGTCCAGGGCGAGTTCGACCTCGCGCCGCTCCACGAAGTACGGCTCGAAGCACGGCCAGTGCTGCACCATCAGCTCGCGCAGCTGAGGCAGGGTCAGAAAGGAGAGGACGGTGTCGTCCGCCGGGTCCAGCAGGTAGCCCTTGCGCCTGCTCACCTCGCGTACGGCCACGGCCCGCTGCACCCACTCCTGCCCGGCGGGGCCGGCCGCGGCTATCACCCACTCGTCCCCGTGCACGGGCTCGTATATGGGGCGGAGGACGGCGGCCACGACGGCACGCAGCCGCTGTTCGACGAGATTCAGCCAGATGTACGCCCGCCCGGCGCGCTGCGCGCGGGTGCGCACCTCCGTCCACGCGTCCGCGCCCCAGTCCAGGTCCGCGCCGATCTCCATGGGCCGTGCCAGTGACACCGCGCCGGAGGGCACGTCGGCGGCTTCTCCTCCACCGCCGTTGCCCTCACCTGGAGGGAGTTCAAGCCCTCCCGAGCCCACCTGCGCACCGCCTTCCGGGACCCTGTTGTTCGATCAAGGAAGACTACTGCACCCGGGTGGCGGTGCGACGGTGTGCCGCCGAGTCCTCACCATTTCTCCGGCTAACTCGCCGGGCCGTAGTGCCCGTTGTGTCCGGACAGCTCCCGGGGAGTCAGCGGGTGCATCGCGGTGACGTCGCGCGGCGCGAGCCGGAAGCCCCACCAGTGCACCGGCAGCCGCAGTCGCCCACGCTGCGGCCGGCGAACTGCTCGCACCTCTTGCAGTCGGTGACGTAGACGCGGTGCCTAGTGTGACTACGTCCCACGTACTTGTCGGTGTGGCCGGGGACGATCTCCCGGAGCGCCCGGTCGAGCGCGAGCCGTCCGGCACGCCGCGTCTCGTCCTCGGTGAGCGGGTCGCGGCCCGTGCCCTTCCCCCCTCCTCGGGTGCCGCCTCGTCGGTGCCGGGCCGCTGCCCGGCCGCCTGAGCCGGCCCCCGCCCCGCCCGTGCCGCCCGTGCCGCTCCGATGCCCCGTCGCGGTCGCCGCCCGAGGCGCCACCCGGGAGTGTCACCGCGACCATCAGGGCCGTGCAGGTCACGGCGGTGGCCGAACCCGCCACCACTTTCCCCGGATGGCGGAGCAGCCTTATGCCTACTTACTCCCCCTTGTTTTCATTTGTGTCCCATTTGCCTGCATACTCTTATGCAGCTGTCGACCAGCAGGACGGGCCGAACTCGGCCGGGGTTGCCTCGCGGACGAAGGGAGATGCGGTGAAAGCGCCGCCCAGCGGCTTCGGTTGGACGAATGCCCCCCTTCGACCGCGTTCGTCCGGCACGGCGCGCACCACGTACACCACGTGCGTGCGCAGTGCCCCCACCCTTCTCAGTGGAAGAGTCATCGCATGCAGGTCTGGCCGGGACACGCGTATCCGCTTGGCGCCACCTACGACGGGGCGGGCACGAACTTCGCGGTCTTCTCCGAGGCCGCCGACCGCGTCGAGCTGTGCCTGCTGCACGAGGACGGCTCGGAGACGGCGGTCGAGCTGCGCGAGTCCGACGCCTTCGTACGCCACGCCTATCTGCCGGGGGTGATGCCGGGTCAGCGGTACGGCTACCGGGTGCACGGCCCGTACGAGCCCGAGCGCGGCCACCGCTGCAACAGCGCCAAGCTGCTGCTCGACCCGTACGCCAAGGCGGTCAGCGGCCGCATCGACTGGGACGAGGCCGTCTACGGCTACCACTTCGGCGCCCCCGACCGGCGCAACGACCTCGACTCGGCGCCGCACACCGTCTCGGCGGTGGTCGTCAACCCGTACTTCGACTGGGGCCACGACCGGCTCCCGCGCACCGACTACCACCACACGGTGATCTACGAGGCCCACGTCAAGGGCCTCACCATGCTGCATCCGAAGCTGCCGCGGGAGCTGCGCGGCACGTACGCGGCGCTCGCCCACCCGGCCGTCATCGACCATCTGACCGGCCTCGGGGTGACCGCGCTGGAACTGATGCCGGTGCACCAGTTCGTGACGGACAACCGGCTCGCGGACAGCGGTCTCACCAACTACTGGGGCTACAACACCCTCGGCTACTTCGCCCCGCACAACGCGTACGCCTCCTGGGGCGACCGCGGCCAGCAGGTGCTCGAGTTCAAGCAGGCCGTACGCGCGCTGCACGAGGCCGGCATCGAGGTGATCCTCGACGTCGTCTACAACCACACCGCCGAGGGCAGCCACCTCGGCCCCACGCTGTCCTTCCGCGGCCTGGACAACGCCTCGTACTACCGGCTCGCGGACGACCCCCGCTACTACATGGACACCACCGGCACCGGCAATTCCCTGCTCATGCGCAGCCCGCACGTGCTGCAACTGATCATGGACTCGCTGCGGTACTGGGTGACCGAGATGCACGTGGACGGCTTCCGCTTCGACCTCGCCGCCACCCTGGCCCGGCAGTTCCACGAGGTGGACCGGCTGTCGTCGTTCTTCGACCTGGTGCAGCAGGACCCGGTGGTCAGCCAGGTCAAGCTGATCGCGGAGCCCTGGGACGTGGGCGAGGGCGGCTACCAGGTGGGGAACTTCCCGCCGCTGTGGACCGAGTGGAACGGCCGCTACCGCGACACCGTACGGGACCTGTGGCGCGGCGAGCCGCGCACGCTGGCCGAGTTCGGCTCCCGGCTCACCGGCTCCTCCGACCTCTACCAGGACGACGGACGGCGCCCGCTCGCCTCCATCAATTTCGTCACCTGCCACGACGGCTTCACCCTGCACGACCTGGTGGCGTACGACGGCAAGCACAACGAGGCCAACGGCGAGCACAACCGCGACGGCGAGAGCCACAACCGGTCCTGGAACTGCGGCGCCGAGGGCGCCACGGACGATCCGGCGGTGCTGCGGCTGCGCCGGCGGCAGATGCGGAACTTCATCGCCACGCTCATGCTGTCCCAGGGCGTGCCGATGCTCAGCCACGGCGACGAGTTCGCCCGTACGCAGCACGGCAACAACAACGCGTACTGCCAGGACAGCGAGCTGTCCTGGGTGCACTGGCCGGCGCCGGGCGAGGAGGACGAGATGTGCGCGTTCGTCCGCGCGATGGTCCGGCTGCGCCGCGACCACCCGGTCTTCCGGCGCCGCCGCTTCTTCCACGGCCGCCCGGTGGAGGGCACGCACGACGAGCTGTCCGACATCGCCTGGTTCACTCCGCAGGGCGACGCGATGGTGCAGCGCGACTGGCAGGAGGCGCAGGCCAAGTCGCTGACGGTGTTCCTGAACGGCAGCGCGATCTCCGAGCCGGGCCCGCGCGGCGAACGCGTCACGGACGACTCGTTCCTGCTGATGTTCCACGCCCGGCACGCGCCGCAGGAGTTCGTCGTCCCGGTGGACCACGGACGCCAGTGGCAGGTCATCGTGGACACGGCCGACGAGGACCCGGTGCCGGAGGGCGGCGGCGCCAAGGTCATCGCGGGCGACCGCCTCACCCTCACCGACCGCAGCCTGGTCGTCCTCCAGCGGCCGGGCTGAGGGGCGTACGCCGCAGGCGGGCGCGGCGGCGGGAACGGGCGCGGCGGCGGGAACGCGCATGTGGGCGTGCACCGGGCGGGTGGCGCTGCGTACCGGGGGCACGCGGCGGGGTACGTAGGCGCGTATGACACCGACCGCCACCTACCGGCTGCAGCTCCGGCCGGAGTTCCCGTTCGCCGCCGCCGAGGAAGCCGTGCCGCGGCTCGCCCGGCTCGGCGTGTCGCACCTGCACCTGTCCCCCGTGCTGACCGCCGTGCCCGGCTCCGCGCACGGCTACGACGTCACCGACCACGGCACCGTACGCGCCGAGCTGGGCGGCGAGGCGGGACTGCGCGCGCTCTCCGACGCGGCACGGCGGCACGGGCTGGGGCTGGTGCTGGACATCGTGCCGAACCACATGGCGGTGCCCGCCGACGTACGGCTCAACCTCCCGCTGTGGGAGACGCTGCGGGAGGGGCCGGGCTCGCCGTACGGGCGCTGGTTCGACGTGGACTGGGCGGCGGGCGGCGGGCGGATGCTGCTGCCCGTGCTCGCGGGGCCGCTCCGTACGGAGCAGGACGCGCTGCGGGTGGAGGGCGGCGTGCTGCGGTACGGGCCGCACGTGCTCCCGCTGCGGGACGGTACGGACGGGCTGCCGCTGCCGGAGCTGCTGGACGCCCAGCACTACCGGCTGGCCTGGTGGCGGCTGGCCCGCAGCGAGCTGAACTACCGGCGGTTCTTCACCGTTTCGGAGCTGATCGGCGTCCGCGTCGAGGACCCGGCGGTGTTCGACGCGACCCACGCCACCGTGCTGCGGCTGCTCCGCGACGGCGTGGCGGACGGGCTGCGCGTCGACCACCCGGACGGTCTCGCCGACCCGGCCGGCTATCTGCGGCGGCTGCACAAGGCGACCGGCGGCCGCTGGACGGTCGTCGAGAAGATCCTCGCCCGCGACGAGACGCTGCCCGCCCGCTGGCCGGTCGACGGCACCACCGGATACGACGCCCTGCACCGCGTCGACGGCCTGTTCACCGACCCGTACGGGCACGCCGAACTCACCGCCCACTACCGCGAGTTCACCGGCGTGCCCGACGACCGGGGCGGCGACTGGCACGCCACCGTACGGCGCGCCGCGTACAAGGTGCTCACGGGCGAGCTCGCCGCGGAGACCGACCGGCTGACCCGTACGGCCGTCCGCGCCTGCGAGGAGGCCGACGGGCTGCGGCTGCGCGACCACGCGCCGCCCGCGCTCCGTACGGCGCTGCGCGAGGTACTCGTACGGCTGCCGGTCTACCGCCCGTACGCCACCGCCGGGCGCCCGGCCGGCGAGGCCGACACGCGGACGCTGGAGACGGCGGCGGAAAAGGCGCGCGCGGCGTTCGCCCGCGCGCACGCCGCTGATGGCGGGGGCGGCGGGGGCGGCACGTACGGCGACCCGCGCGAGGCGGAGGCGGTGGACGTCGTACGGGACCTGGCGCTCGGGCGGCTCGGCGACGGGCCCGCGCCGCGCGACTTCGCTGCCCGCTTCGCCCAGGTGTCGTCCGCGCTGCGGGCCAAGGCCGTCGAGGACACCGCGTTCTACCGGTACGCGCCGCTGCTCTCCGCCTGCGAGGTGGGCGGCGACCCGGGGCACCCGTACGTGTCACCGGAGGAGTTCCACGCGTACTGCGCGCGCGTCCAGCGCGACTGGCCGACCACCGCCACCGCGCTGTCCACGCACGACACGAAGCGCAGCGCCGACGCGCGTGCGGCGGTCACCGCGCTCACCGAGTGCCCGGAGCGGTGGCGCGACCTGCTGACGGCCGTCACCCGGCAGACCGCCCGCGCCACCGGCCGCGACGCGCCCGACCCGCACCTCGCGTGGACCGCCTGGCAGACGGCGGTGGCACTGGGCACCCCCAGCGTGGAACGTCTGACGGAGGCGCTGCTGAAGGCCGTACGGGAGGCCGCGCTGCGGACCGGCTGGACGGCGCCGGACGAGGCGTACGAGAGCGCGGTCGCGGAGTTCGCGGCGGACGGCCCCTGCGGGCCCGCGCTCTACGCGCTGGCGGAGTGGGCCAAGGAGGCGTGGCCGTACGTGCGCGCCAACCAGCTGGGCATGGCGCTGCTCCAGCTGACGATGCCGGGCGTCCCGGACCTGTACATGGGCACGGAGCGCCCGTACCACGCCCTCGTCGACCCCGACAACCGGCGCCCGCCCGGCGCGCTCGGCGTCCCGGACGACTTCGACGGTGCGGCAGCGGGCAGGGGCGCGGACCGGGAGAAGCTGCGGCTGACCTGTACGGCGCTGCGGCTGCGCCGCGACCGCCCGGAACTGTTCCTGGACACCGCCTCCTACGCCCCGCTGCGCGCCACCGGCCCGGCCGCCGGGCACTGCGTGGCGTTCGTGCGCTCCGGCGCGGTCGCCAGCGTCGTCACACGGCTGGCGCGGCGACTGCACGACGCGGGCGGCTGGCGCGGCACGGAACTGCCGCTGCCGGACGGGCGTTGGCGCGAACTGCTGACGGACCGCGCGGTGGAAGGGGGCGGCACGCGGGACGTCGCGGAGCTGCTGGACGACGCCCCGGTGGCACTGCTCCTCCGGGAGTGACCGGCCCCCGGCCCGCCCCCGGGCCGCGCCCGGCGCGACGGAGGCCCTGGGGGCCCGCCCTGGCTTCCGCCTCTCCGTAGCGGCAGATGGAAAGCGCACCTCAGCAAACCCAGCCCGTCCGGCGATTGAGGACGAACCCCGGCCCTCACGCGCCGCGCCCGGCGCACGATTCGGTGACCGCCCACCGGCGACTGCCCCACATCCCTGGCTGAGGGCCGTCCTCAAACGCCCCGGACGGGCTTGAAAGAGCGGACCGGCCGGGGAACCGTCAGGGTGCCGTCAGCCGGTAGCCGACCTGTCCGAACCGGACCTCGTCCCCCGGCCGTACGACCGTCGTGCCCGTGACGCGGCGCCCGTTGACCCAGGTGCCGTTGCTGGAGCCGAGGTCGCGCAGCGTCCAGCCGTCGTCCGTGCTGCGCAGCTGCGCGTGCAGCCGGGAGACGGAGAAGTCGTTCAGCCGCAGCACCGAGCCGGGCGCCCGGCCGATCGACAGCGGGTACGGGCCGGGCTGCGGCAGGAGAAGCTCGGGCAGCCGCTCCTTCTGCCACGCCCTGCGCACCATCATGGGGAACGAGGACAGCGCCCCGACCGCCCGGAACACCCAGCGGGTGCCCCGCCGGCGGCTGTGCAGGTCCCGTACGGCGGCGTCCAGCTCGTCGTGCTGGTGCGCCTGGAGGATCACTTCCATCCGGCGCAGGAACGTGTCCTGCGAAACCCGGCCCGCCACCGCGCTCTCACGCAGCACCTCGAGGGCACGCTCCCGGTCCGCGTCCGACACACGCGGAGGTTGCGCACGGTACTCGAGTGGGGTCATCGGCTCATTCTCCGTAGGGCTGTAATTCCTGTCCAGGCTGCTGATCGCCGCAGAATCTCCGCCGGATGTCAGACACGGCGGACGGCCCTGAGGCGATCAACGTCGCGGCCGCCCCGGTGGGTTCGGCCCTGACCAGTACAGACAGCGAACAGCACCGGTCCGGTTCCGGCCGCGCGACGCCGAACTCCGCCGCCGAACTCCGCCGCCGCGGAAACCCCGTGGACACGCCCCGCGGGCGGCGGCTACCGTACGGACACGCCCGCGAACGGACGGAAGGAGGCGAGAGCAGATGCACCGCGGCACCGAACACCGCAGCACGACACCGCGCTCCCGCCTCACCCCCCGGGCGTCAACTCACGGCTGACCGGGAGCGCTTCGACGCCTTCCGGAAGGAACTTCTCTCCATGACCGACACGGTCATCCACCCGCTCGTCGAAGCCGACGCGCGCGCTCTCTTCACCTCCCTGGACGACCCGGGGACCGTCGGCCGCGCACTGCTCGGCCGCCCGTACACCACCGTCGCCGAGGGCGGCGAGTACCGCCCCGAGTGGACCTGGGTCGCGCTCCGCGGCGGCCGCGCCGTCGCACGTGCCGCCTTCTGGGCGCCGCCCGGCGCGACGGAACCGCTGCTGCTCGACTGGTTCGACTTCGCGCCCGGCGAGCACGACACCGCCGTACGGCTGCTGCGCGAGGCCACCCCGCGCGTCGAATACGAACTGATCCTGCCGCCGGGCTGGCGTGACACGCCCGGCACGCGTGCCGCCGCCGAGGCCCGTATCGGCGCGGCGGAGGCCGCCGGGTACCGGCTGCTCGTGGAGCGGTTCCGGTACGACTGGACGCCGGACCGCGGGCTGCCCGCGCTGCCCGGACGGCTCGTCTTCCGGCCCGAACCGGACGACGCCGTGATCCTCGACGTGCTGCGCCGCATCACGCGCGGCACGCTCGACGCGCACGCCCTGCACGCCCTCGCCACCGTCGGCCCGGACGACCCGGAGAAGGGCATCGAGGTGGCCGCGCGGGAGGACATGGACCACCTGCTGCGGATGCGTTCACCGCGCGAGTGGTGGCGCCTGGCGTACACCCCGGACGGCGAACTGGTCGGGCTGCACGTGCCCGGTCTGATCCCGAGCGGGCCGTGCGTGGCGTTCATCGGTGTCGTACCGGAGCAGCGCGGCCACGGGTACGCGTACGACCTCCTCGCCGACAGCACCCACCAGCTGGTCGGCGGGGGCGCGGAGTCGATCGCGGCCAGTACGGACCTGGGGAACGCGCCGATGGCGGCCTCGTTCGCCAAGGCGGGGTACCCGGTCACGCAGCACCGCTACTGCATGACGCCGCCCGCCGGGTGACGCCGTACGGCACTCCGTAACACCCGCGGCGGCACTCCGTAGTGGGACGCGGCAGCGCGCGCCGTAGCGTCACGGCACGCGCTGCCGCAGCATGGAGACCATGCTGTTCGAGGTGTGGGCGCCACTGGCGGAACGGGTCACGCTGCTGCTGGAGGGGCGCGAGCACCCCATGCGGCGGGAGCGCGATCCGGCGCGCGCGGGCTGGTGGACGGCGAGCGCCGAGGTACGCGCGCTGGCCGAGCCCGGCGCGCGCTACGGCTTCAGGCTGGACGGCGGCCCCCCGCTGCCCGACCCCCGTTCCCGCCGCCAGCCGGACGGCCCGGACGGGCTCAGCGCGGTCGTCGACCACGGCACGTACGAGTGGCAGCACCTGTGGCGGGGCCGTTCGCTGCCGGGGGCGGTGCTGTACGAGCTGCACGTCGGCACGTTCACCGCTGAGGGCACGTTCGACGCCGCCGTCGGCCGGCTGCCGCACCTGGCCGCGCTGGGCGTCACCCACGTCGAACTGATGCCGGTCTGCCCGTTCCCCGGCCGGCACGGCTGGGGCTACGACGGCGTGTCGCCCTGGGCGGTGCACGAGCCGTACGGCGGGCCCGACGGCCTCAAGCGGTTCGTGGACGCGGCGCACGGCGCGGGCCTCGGGGTCGTACTGGACGTCGTGCACAACCACTTCGGCCCATACGGCAACCATCTCCCTGCCTTCGGTCCGTACTTCACCGACCGGCACCGCACGCCGTGGGGTGACGCCGTGAACCTGGACGGGCCCGGTTCGGACGAGGTGCGCGCGTATCTGGCGGGCAGCGCCCTGGCGTTCCTCGACGACTACCGGCTGGACGGGCTCCGGCTGGACGCCGTGCACACGCTCGCCGACACGCGCGCCGGGCACTTCCTCGCCGAACTCTCCGCCGCCGTCGACCGGCTGGCCGCGCACACCGGCCGCCCCCTCTTCCTGATCGCGGAGTCCGACAGCAACGACCCCCGTACGACGGCGCCGCGCGCCCTGCACGGGCACGGCCTGCACGCCCAGTGGAACGACGACTTCCACCACGCCGTGCACACCGCCCTGACCGGCGAATCGCACGGCTACTACGCCGACTTCGCCGCCGCGCCGCTCGCCGCCGTCGCCAAGACCCTCAGGAGCGGCTTCTTCCACGACGGCACGTACTCGGCGTTCCGCGGCCGCCGGCACGGCGCGCCCCTCTTCCCCGGCCCGGCGAGGGCCGTGCTGCCCGGCGCGCCCGCCGTCTGCGCGGACCACTTCGTCGGCTACGCGCAGAACCACGACCAGATCGGCAACCGCGCGCGCGGCGACCGCCTCGCGGCGTCCCTCTCCCCCGGCCTGCTCGCGTGCGCGGCGACGCTGGTCCTGCTGTCGCCGCTGACACCGATGCTCTTCATGGGCGAGGAGTGGGGCGCCCGTACGCCCTGGATGTACTTCACCGACCACCCGGACCCGGAGCTCGCGGAGGCCGTACGGTCGGGCCGCCGCCGCGAGTTCGCCGGCCAGGGCTGGGACGGCGCGGCCGTACCGGACCCGCAGTCGGCCGGCACCCGGCGGCGCTCGTGCCTCGACTGGACGGAACCGGAACGCGACCCGCACGCCGCTCTGCTCACCTGGCACCGGGAGCTGCTCGCGATCCGCCACGCCCACCCGCTGCTCGCGCAGGTGCCACTGGGCGAAATCCACGTCACGTACGACGAGTCCGCCCGCTGGCTGATCTTCCGCAGCGGCTCCCTGCACGCCGCCGTCAACCTCTCCCCGCACCACAAGGCGGAGATCCCCCTCACTGACCCGCCGCAGGAACTCCTCGCGGCCTGGGCGCCGTCGGGCACGGAGTACGACGGGGTGCTGGTGCTGCCGCCGGAGTCGGCGGCCGTGCTGCGCTAGGGCGTGTCGCGGCGGGCGCTGCCCTGACCGGGCCAGGCGATGTCGTCAACCGCCAGGAACGGCTCGGCGGCCACGGCTCCGGGAGTGACCCCGGCGAAGGCCACCACGTCGCGGTGCAGATGCGACTGGTCTGCGTACCCGGCGCCCGCCGCGACTCCGGCCGCGTCCTCGCCCGCGACCAGGCGGTGGGCCGCACGGTCGAAGCGGACCAGCCTCACGGCCCGCTTGGGCGGCAGCCCGAGCTGCGACCGGAACCGGGACCACAGGCGCTTGCGGCTCCATCCGACCTCCTCCGCGAGCCCGTCGACCCGTACGAGGCCACGCCCGCGTACGATCCGCGCCCAGGCCCACGCCACCTCCGGGTCCACGGGCGCACCGGCCGCGTGGCGCCGTACGAGCAGCGCGTCCGCCAGCGCGAAACGGCCCTGCCACGAGAGGACTTCGCCCAGCCGCTCCCGTATCCGGGCCGCCTCCCGGCCCCACAGGTCGTCGAGGGACACCACGGCGCCGTCCATTTCGGCGGGGGAAACGCCCAGGACCGCGCGTGCGATCACCGGGGACAGGCGCACCTGTACGCACTCGACGTTCTTCCCCCGCGCCCACACCGCGCCTCCGGACCCGAGCCCGGGGCCGGCGACGATGCTCCCCCGCTGCCTCTGCCACTGCCGCCGCCGCTGCCCGGGGGCGCAGTCCACGACGGGCACGCCCTCTCCGAACTCCAGCAGCAGCGTCACCGCGGGGTGCGGGACCATCCGGAGCGCGTCCAGGTCACGTACGCGGAACCCGGCCATGGTGACACCGGCCACCCGGCTGGGCCGTGCCGGGCAGGCGACATCCCACACGGCCGTACCGTGCTCGAAGGTCCGCACCGTTCCATGTTAGGCGAGCTGCCGGAGCCGCCCGCGGGAACATTCGTCCAATACGGCGGCGCGTACGGGCGGTGACAGTGGCCGCATGGCTGCTTCCGAATCCGCTTCTGAATCCGCCGGCGGTCCGCGCGTGGACAGCACCGGCGAGCCCACCGAGAACCTCCTCCTGTCCACGGCGGACGGCGACCTCCACGTATGCCAGGACGGCCCCCGCGACGCCCCCGTACTGCTGCTGCTCCACGGGTCGGCCGCCTCGGCCCGCTCGTGGGACGCACTGGTTCCGCTGCTGGCCGGGACCCATCGCGTCGTCCGGATCGACCTGCTCGGACACGGCCGTTCGGCCAAACCGGCGGACCGCGGCTACGACACCCCGGCCCAGGCGCACCGCGTCGGCACGGTGCTGGACCGGCTCGACGTCCGACACGCCGCCGTGGCCGGCCACTCCAGCGGCGGCGCGGTCGCCACGGCCCTCGCCGAACGGCGCCCCGAGCTGGTGAGCGCGCTCGCGCTCGTCAACACCGGGCCCAGCCTCGACGCCTTCCTCGCACCGCGGTCCGCCGCCATCGCACCCTCGCAGTGGCCGCCGACGGATGAGCAGCTACGGCAGTTCGCGAGCACGGGCTTCAGCCGCGCGGGCTACGAGATCCCGCGGGAACTCCTCGACGACGCGCGCGCCATGACGTACCACACGCTCACGGCGACGATGCGGGGCACGACCGACTACCTGGCGCAGCAGCCGCTCCCGGACCGGCTGCGGGCCGTCGGCAAGCCGCTGCTGGTGCTCTTCGGCGAGGACGACCGGCGATGGCGCTCCTCGTCCGCCGCCGACTACCGCGCCGCCGTTCCCGACGCGGAAGTCCGGCTGCTGCCCGGCCTCGGCCACTCCCCCATCCTCGAGGACCCGCCCCGGACCGCCGCCCCGCTCCTGGCCTTCACGGCACGCCACGCGGTGGTCTGAGCCCGGCGCCGGGGGCCGGGCCCGCCGGCCGCTCCGGCGGGATTGTCAGTGCCGTGGTGCAGGATCGGTGTCGTTGGCACTTCGAAGGCACTTCGCAAGGAACGGGGCAGCACCATGCCAATCACGAACCAGCAGGTGGCGGAGCACGCCTTCCTCCAACCGCTGTACGCGGACGCGTACTTCCCGGACCACGTCCTCGACAAGGGCCGGGCGATCCTGCTCCGCCTCTGCTCACGCATCGAGACGGAACGGCCGTCGGACCTGCCTGCCCTGTACGCGCTCACCAACGCGGCGACGGAGGAATTCAACCTGCTGGAGGCCGAGTTCGACGCTGCGGGCAGCGAGATCGAGACGGTCGCGCGCGAGGAGATATGCGAGGACTTCTGCTTCGTGGCCTCGGCCTACGGCTTCGCGGAGGCCGACACGGAGAAGCTGGTCGCGGCCCGCGACTGGTGAACGCCGCCGCAGGGCCGGGTCAGCCCTCCAGGGCGAGGCGGGCGCCCAGGGCGAGGAGGACGCCGCCCGAGACCTGTTCCAGGCGGCGGCGTACGCCCGGCCGGGAGAGGACGCGCTTCAGGCGGCCGACGCCCCAGACGTACGTGCCGTAGTAGCCGACCTCGAAGACCGCCCAGAGCGCGGCGAGGGCCACCATCGTGGGGAGTTGGGGCGCGCCCGAGGGGACGAACTGAGGGAGGAAGGACATCGCGAAGATGGCGGCCTTCGGGTTCGCCAGGTTCATCAGGAGACCGGCGCGGTACGCGCGCCAGCCCGTGCCCGGCGCCGGGCCGCCCGCGCCCGTACCGCCGTCGGTGGCGCCACCGGCGGCGTCGCCCAGCCCGGCGTCGCCGCCGCGCCGGGCCGACCATATCGCCTGGACGCCGAAGACGATCAGCACTCCGGCGCCCACGAAGCGCATCACGTCGTACGCCATCTCGGAGGCCGCCAGCAGCGCCGTCAGGCCGAAGGCCGCGACGACGCCCCAGACGAAGACGCCCGTCTCGTTCCCGAGGACCGTCAGCATGCCGCTGCGGCGGCCGTGCAGGGAGTTGCGGATGATCAGCACCGTGCTCGGACCGGGTGCCAGGGCGACGAGGAGGCAGGCGCCCAGGAAGGGCAGCAGGAAGTCGTACATGCCCGCCATCCTGCGCGCGCCCGCCGCCCCCGTGCCAGCGAATTCGGCTGCGCCGCCGGGCCCGCGGCGGGTTCAGCCGGGCCCGGCGGGGGCTCAGCCGGGCCCCGCCGTGCCGTCCAGCGGGCACGACGTCAGCAGCGTCTCGCGGTCCGCCCCGGCGGGCCGGGGCAGCGTACGGCTCGGTGGCGGCCGTTCGCCGCGCTCCACCCAGCGTTCGAGCGCGGTGAACGCCGAGCGGTGGCACGGCAGCAGCGGCCGCAGCCGCTCCGGATACGTGTCGAAGAGCGCGTCGGTGTGCGTGCCGCCGCCGATCCGGTAGTAGCGGAACAGGTCACCGCGCCCCGCTCGCCGGACCATGCGCGCGTACGGGTCGGAGCCGCGGGAGATCGGCAGCAGTACGTCGAGCGTGCCGTGCAGCGTGACGAGCGGCTTGCCGATCCGCCCGGTGAGGCCGAGCCGCGCCACCGCCGCGTGGACGCGGGGCGGGCGGGACGCGTAGTCGTAGTCGGCGTCGCAGGCGGGCGTGCCCGGGGCGCAGTACGGGGTGCCCGCCTCGGTCGCGCCGTCGTAGTCCGGGTCGAGCTCCTCGCGGTACGTGCGCTGGGTGAGGTCCCAGTAGTTTCGGTGGTGGAACGGCCACAGGAACTCGGACCCGGCCGGGTAGCCGGCGCGGTGCATCGCCCGGCGCGCCCGTTCGGCACCGGGCCCGCCGGCGGCGTACGCCGGGTAGTGGCGCAGCGCGGGCGGCAGGAACGTCAGCAGGTTCGGCCCGTCCGCGCGCCACAGCGTGCCCTCCCAGTCGACGCCGCCGTCGTACAGCTCGGGCCGGTTCTCCAGCTGCCAGCGCACGAGGTAGCCGCCGTTGGACATGCCGGTGGCGAGGGTGCGGGCGGGGGCGCGCCCGTAGCGCTGGGCGGTCACGGCCCGTGCGGCGCGCGTCAGCTGGGTGAACCGCGTGTGCCACTCGGCGACGGCGTCGCCGGGCGCGGCGCCGTCGCGGTGGAAGGCGGCGCCGGTGTTGCCCTTGTCGGTGGCGGCGAACGCGTAGCCTCGGGCCACCGCCCAGTCGCCGATGGCGCGGTCGTTGGCGTACTGCTCGCGGTTCCCGGGCGCGCCGGTGACGACGAGGCCGCCGTTCCAGCGGTCGGGCAGCCGGATGACGAACTGGGCGTCGTGGTCCCAGCCGTGGTTGGTGTTGGTGCGGGAGGTGTCCGGGAAGTAGCCGTCGATCTGCGTGCCGGGCACGCCGCTCGGCGTGTCCAGCGCGGCCGGGGTCAGCCCGGCCCAGTCGGCGGGGTCGGTGTGACCGGAGGCGACCGTGCCCGCGGTGGTCAACTCCGGCAGGCAGGCGGCCCGCTGGTGTGCGGCGCCGGGGACGGTCAGCGGGCCCGTACGGGCGCAGGCGCCCTCCGTACGGGGCGACGCCCCGGCAGCCGCGGCCGCCGGGGCGGTGCCCGGGGCCGCACCGGCCGCCAGCAGGAGAGCGGCCAGCACGGCGGTCCGTGCGGCGGCCGGTGCGGGCGCCCGTACGGCGGGGGCCGCCGCGGGGCGCCGCTCCCGCCCGCCGAACAAAGGGCGGCGCGGGCTCATCGGGCCGTACCGCTCAGCCCGAAGAACCCGGTGATCCAGTGGCTGGAGCAGATCGAGTCGATGAAGTGCTGCGTACCGGTGGCCCCGCACTGCTCGGGCCCGCTCCCCGGGTCGACCGGCGTCCCGTGCCCGATCCCCGGCACCCGGTCCACCTCGACGGCCGTACGCCCGTCGCCCGTCACGTACTCCTCGCGGCTGGTTCCGTTGGGGCCGATCGTCGACGTACGGTCCGGGGTCTGGTCCGTGCCGTGCACGGCCGTCCACTGGTCGCGCAACTCGTCGGCGTTCCGCGGCGCGACGGTGGCGTCCCGGTCACCGTGCCAGACGGCGACGCGGGGCCACGGGCCCTCGTACCCGGGGTGCGCGTCCCGCACCCGCTGCGCCCACTCCTCCGGCGTGCGGTCCACACCCGGGTTCATGCACAGGAACGGGCCGGAGTCCTTGGTGCAGTTGTACGGCAGCCCGGCGACGACCGCGCCCGCCTCGAACACGTCCGGGTACGCGGCCAGCATCACCGACGTCATCCCGCCGCCCGCGGACAGCCCCGTCACGTACGTACGCGCCGGGTCCGCCCCGTACTGCTGCTCCGCGTGCGCGACCATCTGCCGCAGCGAGGCGGCCTCGCCCTGGTCGCGTACGTTGTCGGTCGGCTGGAACCAGTTGAAGCACTGACTGGGGTTGTTGGCCGAGGTGGTACCGGCGAAGACGAGCAGGAAGCCGTCCCGGTCGGCCATGGCGGGGAGCCCGGAGTTGTCGGCGTAGAGCTGGGCGCTCTGCGTGCAGCCGTGCAACGCGAGGACGACGGGCGGGTTCTCGGGGAGCGAGTCGGGGCGGTACACGTACATGTCGACGTTGCCGGGGTCCGCGCCGTAGTCGGCGACGGGCTCCAGGGGCACGGCCGCCTGCGCGGTGGGGCTCTGCGCGGTGGCGCGCTGCTCGGTGGAGCTGCTCTGCGCGGTGGAGCTCTGCGCGGTGGGGGCGTGCGCGGTGGGGGCGTGTGGCTGGGGTGGCGCGGCGTGCGCGGGGGCGAGCAGCGCGAGCCCCGCCACGAGCCCTCCGGCGAGCGCCAGTCTGCCCGCGATCCTCCGCCCACGCGGGCCGTTCCTGTGCGGTGCTCCGTCCAACGGCATGGCGACCTCCTACGGTTGACGGCCACCGTAGGAACCCCGCCCGCCCCTGGAAACGTAACCGCGCACCACAACCCCCGGCCCCCGAACGTGCCCGCCGCACACCCGGCCCGCCGCCTACCGCCGCGCCACGGCCCTCGCGAGGAACGCGCCCCACGCCTCGGCGGGGAACACGACGACTGGCCCGCCGGGCCGCGCCGAATCCCGTACGCCCACGGCACCGCAGCCGTCGGCTATCTCCACGCAGTCGCCACCCTGACCGCTGTAACTGCTCTTGCGCCACGCCGCGAACCGAGTGCGCCCGCACGCGCTCACATCTCGCCCTTCACCTCTGCGAGGAGGCGGTCCCACGCCCCGGGAGAAAACCGCAACATGCCCAAGTGCGGATTCTTGGAATCGCGTACGGCAACTACGCCTGCCAGTCCCGCGACCTGCACACAGTCGCCCTGGTCACCGCTGTAACTGCTCGTCCGCCACACCGTCGTGCCGCTCTCGGAGCGGTGCCTGTCTATTCGCTTCATGTGAAGTCCTCTGCTCTGCGGGCGATCAGGTCCCGGGAGGGGCCGACATCCAGCGCCGCAGCACGCACGTGGTCGAAAGCTCGGCTGTACGCGGCGACGTCTTCCTCACGTTCGAGGTAGACGTTACTCGTGAGCCCTTCCGTGCACACCACGTCCAAGTCGGCCCTCACCGGAAACTCCAGGATCACGAAGGGGCCAAGCAGCCCGGCGTGTGAACCGGCTCCGAACGGCAGTACCTGCAGGGTGATTTCGGGCTGTTCTGAAGCGGTGAGCAGCCGCTTGAGTTGTCCGGCCATCAGCCCGCCATCGCCCACCACGCGGTGCAGCACGGCTTCATCGATGACGCCCCACACTCGCAGAGGTGATTCTCGGTTGAGAGCAGCGTTCTGCCGAGCGAGGCGTACCTCGACCAGAGCGTTCACCTCGTCAGGTGCACGCTCCGGCTTCAGCGCGCGGATCACGGCACGCGCATAGTCCGGCGTTTGCAGGAGGCCGGGCACCAGCGACATCTGAAACGAGCGAGCAGAGGACGCCTCGGACTCAAGACTGATGAAGCTCGAGTAACGCTTCGTCAGCACATCGCTGTACGGCTGCCACCACTTCCGTCGTTTGCCGTCACGGGACATCGAGCTCAGGGCCTCGCGAGCGACAGGCTCCGTCACCTCGTACACGTCCAGCACCCGGCTGAGTTCGGCATCGCGCAGCCCGCTCCTGCCGGTTTCCACCCTGCTCATCTTCGAGGGGTGCCAGCCGAGCCGTCCGGCGGCTTCGTCAGCCGTCAGGCCGCGCTCCTCTCTCAGCGCCCTCAACTCAGCGCCGAGCAACCGCCTGCTCACAGTGGGACTTGCCGGCATCCGAACCTCCTGGCCTCCGGTCGAAAACAAGGTGAAAGTGCACGTGCACTTCTATCGCCGCTCTTGCACTTCCGTGCAACTGGTGAGCACTCTACTACGAGGCATCACTTGGCGTCACAAGTTGCCACCTCATGGTGATCGTTCACTGCCAGCAGACCCTGTCGCAAAGGGGATACGTCATGTCCGGAGATCGTCCAGCCTTCACGGTCAGGTCTGTCCAGCATCGGCTCCCGCGCACGCCGCGCAGCGTTGCGCAGGCGCGGACAGCGCTTCGGGCTCAGCTCACCGCGTGGGACGTGGGACCGGACGACGTCACCACAGCCGAACTCGTTCTGTCCGAGCTCGTCGCCAACGCCGTGCAGCACGCGGGAGATCCACCAGGCCGTCAGGTAAAGGTGACTCTCACGTGTACGGACGACGGACTGCTCCGCATCGAAGTCTGCGACGCCTGCACCGCGTTGCCCCGCCCGCACGGCATTGCCCCCGGGGCGGACGCCGAATCCGGGCGCGGGCTGCTGCTCGTCGCCGCGCTGGCCGAGGGCTGGGGCGTCACGCCGCGTGCGTACGGAATCGGGAAGACGGTCTGGGCCGAGCTCAAGCTCGCGCCCGCGTAGCAATCGCCCGCGGGCCCGGGAGACCGTCAGCGCGGCGGCGCGCACGCCGTGTCCGGCGTGGAGGCCGGGACGAGGCGGACGTGTTTGGCCGGAAGTTTCAGCGGGCCATCCGTCGTCGTGTCCCACAGCACCACGTCGCCGTCCGCGACGCCGAACGAGACGTACGGGCGTTCCGGCCGCAAGCGGCCGCCCTGGCTTGCGAGTTCGCTCAAGGGCACCACCGGTTCCACGCAGGTCCAGGACGGGTCGACGCCGAAGTACGAGGGCGGCTGGGTGCCGCGTTCCGCCGCGTCGACCGTCGCGTGGGCCGCCCGGTCGGCGGAGTCGAGGACGACGCCCAGCGCCGTGGCCCCGAACGCGGCCAGCAGCACCGCCGCGACGGTGGCGCCGTGGAAGTCGCGTACGTAGTGGAAGTGCTTGGCGAAGCCGTACGCGGCGGGCACCAGCAGCAGTGGGTACAGGTCGCGGAGCAGGGCGACGGCGGCGATGGCCTGCCAGACGCCCGGCACGTCGAGGTCGCCGGGCGAGAGCGACAACTCGTCGGCGTACAACGCGTGTTTGACGGATCCGGCCGCGAGCAGCGCCGAGCCGATCACGGTCGCGGCGATGGGCCCCGCCACCGTCAGCCACTCACCCCAGGTCCACTGCCGTACGAGCAGCCACAGCCCGCCGCCGATGAACACCCCGAACACGATGAGGAACGCCTGTCCGCGTGACAGCCCAGAGTGGTCACCGGGGCCGCCCACCCACGCCAGCAGGAAGAACAGGGCGGTGACGACCGTGACGGCGGCGCCCCACAGCGCGCGCCCGTCGTGTCCGAGGCGGGTGCCGACGCGGAGTGCGGCGACGAAGGCCGCGAGGGCGAGCGTCGTCACGGCGTAACGGCCGCCGCCCTCGGCGTCCCTGGCGACGACACCCAGCAGGGACATGACGACCAGCCAGACGCACAGCGCGGCCAGCCGCCCGTTGAGATCGTCCTCGCGGCGGAGCACCACCCCGGAGCGGGAGCGCGAACGGCCGTCCCCCGGGCGTACGTCCAGGCGTACGTCCAGGTCGTCGCCGCGCACGGCGTGCGCGCCGTTCGACGCGTGCGCGTCACGCGGCATGCGGGCCAGCCGTCGCGCCTCGGACGGCGTGCCGGCGACGAGGACACCCGCGTCGTACCGGCCGAGCCGTTCCCGGCAGCGGGCGCGGAACCGGGCCCATCCGTACGCCCGCACCGCGGGCGGCGCGGCGGGCCGTACGGGCACGTCGGGCCGGTGGGCGGTGGTGTGCGCGTACCAGTCGGGCAGCAACTCGCGGTCGCGGCGCAGCAGTTCGGCGCGGCGTACGTACATCTCGACGCTGTACGCGCGGGCCAGCCGCCGTACGCGCCAGGCGGCGCCGCGTTCGGCGCGGCGGGCAGCGCCGTACAGGCCGACCTCGACGGACAGCAGCCGGGCGTCCGGCGCGGCGGTCAGCACGCCGGCGGAGGCGGCCTCGCCGCGCCCGTACTCGTCGACGACCCGCCAGCCGCGCGTCTCGCAGGCCGACTTGGCCGTCTCCCGGTCGCGCTCGCCGCCACGTACCTCGATGAGCACCAGCACCAGCCGGTCGAACCGTCTGCGCAGCACCAGTCACCGCCCTCCCCTGCGGATCACTCTATGAGGCCGCGCGACACGGCCATTGGCCCGTGCGCCGACCATTGACGGCGGAGGCCACCTGTAGAACTCTCTGTGAAATCGATTTCTCAATTGTGAGGAGTGTGCTCATGCGCAACAGGAACAGCAGGGAGAAGAGTTCGATTTCAACGTCGGGCGAGGGGCCGGACAGCGGGTCGGGCGACGGCCCGTACGACTCCGCGAACGTCTCCCGCTCGACCCTGCTCCGCGCCGCCGCCGGTGCCGTCGCCGCCGGCGGGCTGCTGGTCGGCGCCGGCGCCGCGACGGCGCGCGCGACGGGGGCCACGGGCGCGAACGGCGCTCCGAACGGCAGACGCCGCGGCCGCCGCGCCCAGGCGCTCGAGGTGAAGAAGATCGCCGACCTGACCGGCCCCGGCCTCACCACCCGCTTCCGGATGGAGGCGACGGACCTCGGCATCCCGGCCCGTACGCCCGACGGGCGCACGCTGTGGGTCTTCGGCGACACCTTCGAGAACGCGACGGTCGGCGGCGGCTGGTGGCGTTCGCCGGTCGCGCTCTGGTCCACGACCACCGACCTGAACGCCGGGGTCACATGGTCCGGCGCGGTCGGCGGCGACGCGGCGCAGCAGTTGTGGCCGTACGAGCACGACAACCCGGAGTTCTCCACGGTCCTGCCGTCCGACGTGATCACGATCGGCGGCACCATGTATCTGCACGCCATGGTGAACAACGGCCTGCACAACGTCGTGTGGTCCGAGATCTGGCGTTCCGACGACTCGGGCGCGACCTGGGTGCACACGGGCGCGAAGTTCCCCGGCGACCGGGACGGCCGCCTGTTCCAGTGCCTGACCTGGGGGCTGGGGAACGACGGTTGGGTGTACGTGTACTCGACGTCGTTCGACCGCAAGGGACCGATCATCCTGAACCGCGTGCGCAGCGAGGCCATCGCGGACCCGGCGGCGTACGAGCCGTGGGGCTACCGCGACGGAGCCTGGAACTGGGGCAACCCGCCAACGCCCATCCTGGAGGGCGCGTTCGGTGAGCTGTGCCTGCGGCCGCTTGGCGGGAAGTGGGTGCTGACGTGGTTCAACGCGGGTGACTACCGCATCGACGGCATCATCATGGACACCCCCACCTCCGACCTCCACGCCGCGCCCCGCCAGACGCTGATCTGGGGCGGCGACTGGGGCAACGAGGACGACTCGCACGTCGCGCAGCTCTACGGCGGCTACATCATCCCCGGCTCCACGCTGGGCGAGCTGCACCTGTCGGTGAGCCAGTGGAACACCGAGGTCAACTGGCCGTACCGGGTGATGCAGCACCGCATCCGCGGCTTCGGCTGAGGCCGAGGCCCAGGCCTAGGCCCAGGCCCAGGCAGTTGCCGGGGCCCAGGCCGACACCGACGGCCGGTTACGGAGTGCCCGCGCGCCCCGCGTGCGGTGCGGGCACTCCGCGCTCTCCTCTTCCTCTCCCCTCTCCACCTCTCTGCCCTGACGAAAACTCAGCCGGATCCGGCCGGTTCATATCGAACAAACAGCACTAAAGTGGGTCATAGGTCCCGTGCGTCAACAAGACTGCGGGGACCCCCCTCGATGGCACACGGGGCCGGTGAGAAGGGAGTCGTCATGACTACTGCCACGGTCAACCGCGGCGACATCGAGGCGGACATCAAGGAGACGCTGGGCCTTGTTCCGCACTTCCTGGCCCGGATGCCGACCGAGATGCTGGCGCCCGAGTGGGAGATCTTCAAGAAGATGGAGCTCGGGGAGACGCTCATCCCCAACAAGTACAAGGAACTCATCGGCATCGGCCTGCACACAGAGACCAAGTGCCACTACTGCCTCCTCTTCCACACGGAAGCGGCCAAGCTGTTCGGCGCCACGGACGAGGAGATCCAGGAGGCCGTCCACTACGCGAAGACGAGCCTGGGGTGGAGCGCGTACATCAACGGCATGCGGGAGGACTACGACGCGTTCGCCGCCGAAGTCGAGCAGATCAAGGAACATGTGCGGGGCAAGGAGGCCTGATGGAACTGGAACGCGTCCGGCCGCGGGTCCTCAGGGGCACCTTCCACGCGTACGAGCTGGCCTCCCTCGTGACGGCGGCCCGCTACGTGGTGGACCGCGCGCCCGCCGACGTGCCGGTCGAATCGCTCGACGAACTGCGGCACCTGCTCGCGGACTACGACGACCAACTGCGCGACCTGTCCGTCGCGCCGCGCTGAAAGTCCCCCGCGAGGGCTTGGCGCTGAGCACCGACCCCGACATCCGGCACCGGGTACCGGACATCCGGCGAGGAGAGATCACTCCAGACAGAGACAGAAGGGGTGACCCGCCGGGTCCAGGAAGACACGGTAGGACGTGCCGGGCTGCTGCGGATGTCTGGTCGCACCGAGGTCGGTCACTGCCGCCTCAGCCGCGTCGAGGTCGTCGACGATCATGTCGAGGTGCATCTGCTGGGGCCGCTCCGGGGACGGCCACACCGGCGGCGTGTAATCAGCCACTCTGTGAAAGGAGATGCACTGGCCGGACTCGGCGCAAACCGCCGCGCGGTCGGCGGAGACGTCGATCTTCCAACCCAGCATTGCCCCGTAGAACCCGGCGAGCGCACCAGGGTCGGGACAGTCGACGACGGTGAGGGGCAAGCGAGCGATGGCCATGCCCGCCACGCTAGCGGCGATCACGGTCGGTACGCGTCCAGGTTTCTAGCCGCTCTTGTCGCCCAGCCGCCTCAGCACGTCCGCCGCGGCCGCGTGCGCCGCCTCCTTGAGTTGCTGACGGGACGGCGTACGGTCGCTGTCCCGGTCGCCGATCCCCTCCGCCCTGACCTCGATGGTGACGTTGCGGTAGCGCACGATCAGGTGCGTGGACAGGCTGTACACCTTGCCCTTGGCCTGCTCGCCCAGCCCGCGTACCGCCGGTGCCCCGTCGAGGTACTGGGCCGTGTCGTACGCGTGCCGCGCGCTCTCCACCGCCGTCTTCGCCGGGCCACCGCTGCCGCTGCCGCCTCCGCTGCCGGGCTCCCCTGGCTCGTGCGTCGAGACGCGTACCGACAACTCCCGTTCGCTGCCTTCCGGTTGGTCTCTCTCCTGCCAGACGCAGTTGTCGGGCGGCGGCCGGTCGCCGGTCAGCTTCATCTTCTCCCGGGTCTCCGCGGTCACCGCCTCGCACGCGAGGAGTGTCCGCTCCGGCCGCAGGTCGCCCTTGCGCCACTTGACGGCCGTCCCCGGCGGAGGCTGTGTGGGGTAGTCGGTGGTGTCGCCGCGTTCGGGGAGCGCGTAGGCGCGCAGGGCGTACGTACCGGCGGAGTCCGTGCCGACCAGCGAGTACAGCTTCCGCTTGTGCACCGCGGGCGCACCGCTCAGCGCCGCCCCCTCGGGCTTGCGCTCCCTGCCGAGGGTCCGGCGTGTGCCGTCCCGCAGGTCGTAGCCGATCAGCCACTCCTGGATGCGGGCCGTCCCCTTGGGCACCAGCGACGACCGCGTGACGAGCTGCCCGTCGCTCACGCCCAGCAGCAGGGTGCTGGAGCCCAGCGCCTTGCGCCACAGCGTCTTGCCGGTGCGGAGGTCGTAGGCGTACGTGCGCGGGTCGTTGGCGAACCGGGTCACCAACACGCCCTCCGCGGCCAGCCGCTGCCCGCTCACCTCGTCCACGGCGTTGCTCAGCTCCTTGCCGAGGACGTGTACGGGCTTGCCGTTCCCGTCGTACGTACGGATGTACCGCTGCCCCTTGTCCTGCGTCACCAGCGTGACCGGGTCGTCCGCCAGCAGCGCCCCCAGCTCGGGGCCCCTGCCGTCGGCGGGGCGGCGCCACAACTCCTTGCCGGTGTCCGGGTCGTACAGCACGAACGCCGCCTCCCGCTCGTCGCCCTCCGGCGTGCCGGGGTCGTCGAGGGCGGCGATGCGGCGGGCGTTGTGCGCCGTGTCGTGCGAGCAGTCGGTGTCGCGCGGCAGCAGCGTCGGCAGTGGCTTGCCGTCGGCCAGGCGCATGCGGCGCAGTTCGTCGCAGCGGCCGGTGACCGTCAGCGCCTTCTCGCTGACGCTGACCCCGGCGTTGGGGCCGTCGCCCTGCTGCTCGCCGAGCTGCCTCGACCACAGCACCCTGCCCGTACGGGAGTCCACGGCCGCCGCGAGCGTGCACTCGCCCTCGTCCCCGGCAGCGAAGACCACGCCGCCGACGCCCTGCCCGTTGACCTCCCCGGATGTGTCGCACACCCTGCCGGCCCCCGTGGGCGGCGTCAGCTTCCAGCGGTGCCTGCCGGAGCCCGCGTCGTAGCCGTGCAGCGCGCCGCTCTCCGGTTCGTGCAGCGTCACGGTGTCGTCGGTGAGCCAGCCGATACGGCTGGTGGCGCTCGCCGTGACCTTCGTGTCCCACAGCTGCCTCAGCGGCTTCGGCACCGCCGGTTCCGCCTTCTTCTCCCCGCCCCCGCCGCCGCCCGTACAGGCGCTGCCCGCGAGCAGCGCCAGCAGCACCGCCCCGGCCACCGCGTGCGTACGCCTTCGTGCCACCCCGGATCCCCCGATCCCCCGTGCCCCCTGAGAACCCGCCGGTCACGGGCGGGTCGGCGGCCAGGCTAGGGGACGGGGCGGCGCGGGCCCAGTGTTTCGATCCTGGACGAAAGGGGGCCGCGGGGCGGCGTACCGTCCGTACGGTCAGCCCTCGGTCGTCGGGGTGAGCCGGAGCGAGATGGAGTTGATGCAGTACCGCTGGTCCGTCGGCGTCGGGTAGCCCTCGCCCTCGAAGACGTGGCCCAGGTGCGAGCCGCACGCCGCGCAGCGGACCTCCGTGCGGACCATCCCCATGGAGCGGTCGGAGATCAGCTCGACGGCGGAGCTGTCCGCGGGGTCGTAGAAGGACGGCCAGCCGCAGTGCGACTCGAACTTCGTGTCGGAGCGGAACAGCTCCGCGCCGCACGCCCGGCAGCTGTACACGCCCGTCGTCTTGGTGTCCGTGTACTCACCCGTGAACGCCCGCTCCGTGCCCGCCTCGCGCAGCACCCGGTACTCCTCGGGAGTCAGCTCCTCGCGCCACTGCTCATCCGGCTTGTCGATGTCGTACGCCATGGCGTTCTCCGTTTCGGTCCTTCGGTCCGTTCGGCCGGTCAGCCCGTTCGGCCTGGTCAGCGCGGTCAGCCCGTTCGGCCTGGTCAGCGCGGTCAGTCCGACAGGCGATCGAGGATCAGCGGGCCGAGCTCCGTGACGTCGCCCGCCCCCATGGTGAGAACGAGATCACCGGGCTTCGCCATTCCCGCCACCAGCTCCGGCGCCGCCTCCTTGGCGGGCGCCCGGTGTACGTCGGCGCCCGCCGCGCGCGCCGCGTCGATGATGACGGTGCTGGTGACGCCCGGAATCGGGTCCTCGCGGGCGGGATAGATGTCCAGCACCACGGAGGCGTCCGCGAGCGCCAGCGCGGCGCCCATCTCGGCCCCCAGCTCCTGCGTACGGCTGAACAGGTGCGGCTGGAACAGCACCAGCACCCTCCCGTCGGTGGCGCCGCCGCGTACGGCGTCCAGGTCGGCGGCCATCTCCGTGGGGTGGTGCGCGTACGAGTCGATGACCTGTACGCCGTTCACCTCGCCCTTGAGCTGGAGCCGGCGGTTCACGCCGGTGTACGAGCGCAGCGCGCCGGCCAGTTCGGGCGCGGGGACGCCCATGGCGACGCCCGCGGTGAGGGCGGCGACCGCGTTGAGCGCGTAGTGGCGGCCGGGCACGGACACCGCGAACGTCAGCTCCTCGCCGTCGAGTACGACGGTGACCTCGCTGGTCAGCCCGTGCGGGGTGACGCTCAGGACGCGTACGTCGGCGTCCTCGGCCTCCCCGTACGTACGGACGCTCAGGCCGTCGCGTCCGCGCACGCGCGCCGTCAGCTCCCGGGCACCCTGCTGGTCGGCGGAGACGACGAGGGTGCCGCCGGGGCGTACGCGGCCGACGAAGGTGGCGAACGAGTCGTGGATCTCGTCCATCGACGCGTAGTTGGCGTGGTGGTCCAGCTCCACGTTGAGAATGATCGCGACCTCGGGCGCGTACTTGTGGAAGCTGCGGTCGCTCTCGTCCGCCTCCGCGACGAAGATCTCGCCGGCGCCCTGGTCGGCGTTCGAGCCGGGGACGTCGAGGTCGCCGCCGATCGCGTACGAGGGGGCCAGCCCGAGCGTACGGAGGCTGACGGCGAGCATCGACGTGGTCGTCGTCTTGCCGTGCGTACCCGCGACGGCGAGCGGACGCAGCCCCTCCATGAGCGCGGCGAGCGCGTCGGAACGGTGCACGACCGGGACGTCACGGGCCGCCGCCGCGGCCAGCTCCGGGTTGTCGGCGCGGATGGCGCTGGAGATGACGACGCACGTGGCGTCGGCGGCGAGGTGCGCGGCGTCGTGCCCGATGTGCACGGTGGCGCCCAGAGCGCGCAGCGCCGCCACGCTCTCCGACTCGCGCGCGTCGCTGCCCGCGACGCGGGCGCCACGCTGGGTGAGGATCTTCGCGATGCCGGACATTCCGGCGCCGCCGATGCCGATGAAGTGCGGACGTTCCATGGCGGGCGGCGGCACGGCGGTCACGGCGGTCATCGCGGGGGCTCCCAGGTCGTACGGATGCGGGGCGCGCGCCGTCGGGGGCGGCACGGGACCAGCCTATGCGGTGGGGGTCGGTGGCCCTCCACCCGCCGCGTTCTGCTCGGCCGGGGCCGCGGGCCGTCCGGCGCGCCCGACGCGCCCCGGCCCGCCGCACATGGTCCCGCGAGCGGTCCCGGCCCGTCGGCGGGTCCGTCGTGGCCGAGGACCGTCCTCGAACGCCGGACGGGCTTGAAGGACACGCTCACCTGAGGAGCAGCGCCGCGTCCCACTCCCCGGCGGGCGCGCCGTCCGTCGCGAACGTGTGGAGGACCGCGGCGCCGTCGCTGAGCCGTACCAGCCGCAGCTCGTCCCGGTCCGCGCAGACGCCGATGTCGTCGAGGTCGAGGGTGCCGGGCGCGGCACGGTCGGCGTAGACGGCGACCGGGATCTCGTGGTCGAGCAGCCGGGGGTCTGGGCGACGTTGGCGCCGCATCACCACAACGTGTGGTTTGGGTAATGCGCCGCGTTCCACGGGGGCGTGGGGGAATACCGTCCCGTGTCGAGAGGGCGCGGTAAGGGGCGTGCCGTACGAGGGCGTTGTACGAACGCGCCCGTCGAGCGCGTTCGTACGCGAACGCCGGATGCGGCCCGTACGGCGGCACCGGGCGGCGACACCGGACGCGAACGCCGCTGGACGGACAGGGAGCGCGTGTGATCACCGACGACCCCCGGCAGCACGACGGTTCCCCCGCCGACGGTTCCCCGGGCGACGGCTCCCCCGCCCTCCGGTCCCGCCGCTCCGGCCCGCGGCGGGAACTGCGCGCCGTCCACGCCCTGGTACACCGCGAGTTGCTGCGGCTCATCGGCGAACGCACGCGTACGGCACTGGTCCTCGTCCAGCCCGTCTTCTATCTCCTGCTGCTCGGCGGCGGCCTGGCGTCCGTCATCCCCGACCGGACCGTGGGCGGCGACTACCGCGCGTTCCTGTTTCCCGGCGTTCTGGTGATGACCGTGCAGGCACCGGCCATGGGCGTCGGCATGCGCCTCATCATCGACCGGGAGAGCGGCTACCTCCGCGAGACCCTGATGGCACCCGTACGCCGCTCAACCCTGCTGTACGGGAGCTGCCTCGGCGGTACGACCGTGGCGACCACGCAGGGCGTCCTGCTGCTGGCACTGACCACCGGCCTGATCGGGCTGCCGTACCACCCGGCGCTGCTGGCCGTCCTGCTGCTCGGCATGATCCTGACGGCCTTCACCTTCTCGGCGCTGACGCTCGCCCTGGCCGTACGCATCCGCACCGTCGAGACCTTCGGCACGGTGCTGGGGCTGGCGATGATGCCGCTGCTGTTCCTCTCCGGGGCGTTCTTCCCGCTTACGGCGCTGCCCTCGTGGGTGGCCGTACTGACCTCGCTCAACCCGCTGTCGTACGCCGTCGACGCGCTGCGCCGCTGCATCATGCACTACGCGCCGGGCCACAGGGCGGTGGGCGGCCCGGAATGGGCGGGCTGGCAGCCGCCCGTACCGCTGGAACTCGGCGTTCTGGCGGCGGCGGGGGCGGGGGCTCTGCTGTGGGCGGCCCGAAGGTTCGCCCGCCCCGAGTGACCCGGCCCAACGAGCCGCACCACAAACCAGCCCGTCCGGCGCTTGAGGACGGACCCCGGCCCGGTCCCGGAGTGGAGGGCCGGGACCGGCGCCCCCACGGCGGTGGCCGGGGGACGCCCTCAAACGCCGGACAGGCTTGGGCGTTGCGTCAGACCGCCGGTGTCGGCTCCGTCGGTTCGTCGGGGCCCGACGAGTCGTCACGGGCCCCGGCGGCGGCCCCCGCCGGGGCCCCGGCCGCGGCCCCGGCCGGTTCGTGGACCCTGCCGGCACCGGCGTCCGCCCCGGACTCCGCTGCCGACTCGTCAGCGGAAGCGGAAGCGGAAGCGGACCCAGCCGCAGCCCGCGCCTCCGCCTCCGTCCGGAGGTGCGCCCGTATGGAGTGCGTGACGGCCGCGGCCCAGAGCGCGTAGACGACCACGTACACGGTCCATACGACGCCCTCGCTCGCGTTCAGCCAGTCGCCGCGCAGCAGGGTGCGGGCGTTGGTGAGGATGATGACTCCGCCGACCGCGGAGCCGAGCACGCGGGGCGGGATGTGCCGGACGAGCCACGCGGCGATCGGGGCGGCGATCACGCCGCCGAGCAGCAGCGCGGCGACCCACGTGGCGTCGATGCCCTCGGAGCCGAGCCCGGCCAGGAAGCCCAGGCTGGCGGCCACGGAGACAAGGAACTCGCTGGTGTCGATGGAGCCGATGACCTTACGGGGTTCCATCCGCCCGCTGGCCAGCAGCGCGGGCGTGCCCACGGGGCCCCATCCGCCCCCGCCGGTGGCGTCCACGAAACCGGCGACGAGGCCGAGCGGCGAGAGGAAGCGCCTGCGCAGCGGCTTGTCCAGGTTGGTGGTGGGCAGCCCGGAGACGGTGAATCGGCTGAGGACGTAGATGCCGAGGGTGAGCAGGATGAGGGACATCACGGGCTCGGCGGTCTCGGTGGAGAGGTTCGAGAGGAAGGTGGCGCCGGCGAAGGCGCCGATGGCGCCCGGTACGCCGATGCGTGTCACGACCCGCCAGTCGACGTTGCCGAAGCGCCAGTGCGCGGCCCCGGACACGAGCGTCGTGCCTATCTCGGCCAGGTGCACGGTCGCGGAGGCGGCGGCCGGGTTGGTGCCGACGGCCAGCAGCAGCGTGGTCGACGTGACGCCGTACGCCATGCCCAGACTGCCGTCCACGAGCTGGGCGCCGAGCCCGGCCAGTGCCAGCACGATCAGTGTTCGCATGCCCGCCCTCGCGATTCCCTAGCTTTCCTAGTGATTAAGCAGGAATAGACTGCCTGGCTGTCCGCCGAGCCGCAAGATGTGTTCAGCATGCGGGCACGAACGCGAGACGAGGCGCCCGTGATCCGAGACGCCGCAGGTGAGAGGGGTGCCCCCGGAAGGCGCCGCACAGGGTCGGCCGAAAGGGCCGCCGAGAGCCGCTCAGGCGGCCGGTCAGGCGCTGGTCAGCGCGACGACCGGCGGGCGGACCGCGAGCGGGCGGTCAGCGACCGGTCAGGGGTTGGTCCAGGCGGCCGGGTTGTCGGCCAGCCTGTGCACCCGCGCGGGCAGCGTGGCCGAGGCCACATCGGCGAGCGTGACCTCGCCGAGGATCTCGCGGACGTTGGCGCGTACGGCGACCCAGAGCGGCAGCAGCGACTCCGCGGGCCCGGTGTAGCTCAACTCCGGGGGGCGGGCGCCCCGTACGGACACCAGCGGACCCTCCACCTCGCGGATCACGTCGGCGATGGTGATGGTGTCGGCGGGCGCGGCCAGGCGGTAACCACCGTTGCCGCCGCGCTGGCTGACGACGAGGCCGCCGCGCCGCATGTCGTTGAGGATGCCCTCCAGGAACTTGTGCGGGATGCCCTGGGCGAGCGCGATGGCCTCGGCCTTGACCGGGTCGCTGTCGCCCGCGGCCGCCAGTTCCAGCGCGGCACGCACCGCGTAGTCCGCTCTCGCCGAGATCCGCATGGGTCCATTATCCGCCACCGGACCGGCGCCCGGTGCCATACCCCGCAAGCCCGCGCCCGGACCGCGTACGCCAGCGCCCGGGGGCACGCGAAGACGGGAAGGGTGACGCCGTACGGGAGGGCGACGCGGACGTATGGGAGGGCGACGCGGACGTACGGAACGAACTCAGTCGTCGTCCGAGTGCGCGAAGAGCTTCAGCACCGGCACACCCACCCTGTGCCGGGCCCGCGAGGCCCAGTCCCGGTGGAAGAACTCCTCCACGAGGTGCGGCGCGGTCAGCACGATCACCTCGTCCGCCTTGGTCTGGGCGACGACGGAGGTCAGCACGTCGAGCGGGTGCTTCTCGATGATCTGCCCGATCGCGTCCGCACCCACCTCCCGCAGGGACTTCAGCGAGTGCTCCAGCGCGAGCCGCGCGGGCTGGAGCGCCTCGCCGCCCTCGGGCTCCTCGCTCTCGTGTACGGCGTCCTCGAGCTCGCCGAGCACGACGTCGTCGAGGGCGCGCAGCAGCCGGTCCTGGTCACCGCGGGGCTGCATGAGGACGACGAAGGAGACCGGCTCGTCCCCGTGCAGGGTGGTGACGAGCTCCACGTCGGCGGACACCAGCGGCTTCTCGATCATCAACACGGTCGTGAACACGGAGGTGCCCTTCTCTTTCACGAGGCCAGCGGACCCCTACAGAAACCATTCTGCCCCGTGGTCACACGGGTCTGCGCTCTTCAGTCTGCCCGATCAAGGTTAAGCGGAAGGCGTTATTCCGCTGATTCGTGCACACTCCCCCGGAGCGGAGCCCCGCCCTCCGGTGCCTGGTGACCGGCCCTCCGGTAGCGGGTGAACAGAAATCCCTCCTCCTCCAACAACGACTCCAGTACGAACTCGGCGGGCGTCTCCACCTCGGGCGCGTCCATCACCCTCGCCGCGCTCCCCAACGCCACCCGGGGCGCCACGGCGAGGCAGAACTCGTCGAGTACCCCGGCCGCCGCGAACTGACCCAGCAGCCGCGGCCCGCCCTCCGTGAGCTGCCTGCGCAGCCCGCGCCGGGCCAGCACCTCGACCGCCCGCGCCGGATCGACCAGCGCGCCGTCCCCGGCCACCAGCACCTCGGCGCCCGCCTCGCGCGCCTCCGCCAGCCTGTCCTCCGGGGCGGCGGACCCGGTCAGTACGAGCGTCGGCACCCACGGCTCGGTGAACAGCGGCAGCGCGAAGTCCAGGTCCAGGCTCCCGCTCACCACCGCGATCGCCGGCGCCGGGCCCTGTCCCGCCGACGCGCGCCGGGCCGCGAAGCCCTCGCGCCGGCGGGCCGGGCGGTATCCCTCGTGACGTACCGTTTCGGCACCCACGATCACCACGTCCGCCAGGCCGCGCAGCACGCCGAAGATCCGCATGTCGGCCGGAGAGGAGAGCGGCTTGGAGTGGCCGCCGTGGTAGGCGGCGCCGTCCAGCGAGCCGACCATGTTCGCGCGCAGCCAGCTGCCGGACGCGGCGTCCGTACCGCCCGCGGCGTCCGTACGAGGGAGCTCCGGGTAGGCGTACGCGTCCGCCAGCTCCTCGAGGCTCCACTCCCCGCCGTCGGCGGTCTCCGCCGGGCCACCGGCGGGCTGGGCTGCGGATACGTCGGGTCGAGCGGAGGGGAACAGGCGTCGCATAGTCGGCAGTGTGGCATGCCGCACGGAGCCCGCACCGGCTTATTGACGCGCCGTAGCATGAAGGACGTGTCCACCACCGCCTCCCGGACCGCCGACTCCGCGGCCGCCGCCCCGCTCTCCCTGTGCACCCGGCGCCCGAAGGTGCCTGCCGAGCGTCTGGTCGGCGCGATGGTGCCGCCACCCCGCTTCGACTCCGTCCGTTTCGAGACGTATGTCCCGGACCCCGGGCAGCCCAGCCAGAGCGAGGCCGTACGGGTGCTGAGCGGCTTCGCGGCCGGGCTCGGGCCCGGCGGGACCGGCGGACCCGGCGGACCCGGCGGAAACGCGCCCGACGGCGGCCTGAAGCGCTGGTTCCGGCGGGGCGGCAGGGGCGCCCGGCGGGCGCCGGGCGTGGGCGGGTCGCGCGGGGTGTACCTCGACGGCGGCTACGGCGTCGGCAAGACGCACCTCCTCGCCTCCCTCTGGCACGCCGCGCCCGCGCCGGCCGAGCGGAAGGCGTTCGGCACCTTCGTGGAGCTGACCCACCTGGTCGGCGCGCTCGGCTTCCAGCAGGCCGTCCGTACGCTCAGCGGCCACGCGCTGCTGTGCATCGACGAGTTCGAGCTCGACGACCCCGGCGACACCGTCCTGGTCTCGTCGCTGCTCGGCAAGCTGGTGGACGCGGGCGTGGCGCTCGCCGCCACCTCCAACACGCTGCCCGGCAAGCTCGGCGAGGGCCGGTTCGCCGCCGCCGACTTCCTGCGCGAGATCCAGGGCCTGTCCGCGCACTTCCGCGCGCTGCGCATCGACGGCGAGGACTACCGCCACCGCGGCCTCCCGGAAGCGCCGCCTCCGGCCGACGACGCGCGGGTCACCCGTGCCGCGTACGGCACGCCCGGCGCCGCGCTCGACGACTTCCCCGCACTGCTCGCCCACCTGGCGACGGTCCACCCCAGCCGCTACGGCGCCCTGTGCGACGGCCTGGCCGCGGTCTGCCTCACGGACGTACGGCCGGTGCCGGACCAGGCGACGGCGCTGCGCCTGGTGGTGCTGGCGGACCGGCTGTACGACCGCGAGGTGCCGGTGCTCGCCAGTGGGGTGCCGTTCGACGCGCTGTTCGGCGAGGAGATGCTGGCCGGCGGGTACCGCAAGAAGTACTTCCGCGCCATCTCCCGGCTCACCGCCCTCGCCCGCGACGGCGCGAAGCTCGGCGCGGCCTGACGCGGGGCCTGGCACGCGACCTGACGCGTGCGCCGTACGGGCCCGGCACCGGCCGCCGTACGGGCCCCGGCGCGGGACCGCTCAGGGGGTACGGCGCGACTCGCGTAGATTGACGCGGCCCGCCTGGTGTTCGATCGGCTGATTCCCGTGGTACACACACGTGGTCCGTTCGTCCTGTCCGCCAACAGGGAGTGTCCATGTCCACGACCAGGCGTGAAGTTCTCGCAAGATCAGGTGCCTTGGGAGCCGGCATCGCGTTCGCAGGAAGCATCCCGGAAGTCTTCGCGGGTACCGCCCACGCACAGGGAACAGGCGGAGGAGACGGCTACGGCCCCCTCGTCGAGGACCCGGACGGCCTGCTCGACCTGCCCAAGGGGTTCCGCTACAAGGTGCTGTCGAAGGAGGGCGACGAACTCCGTTCCGGCGAGGGCAAGGTGCCCGGCAACCACGACGGCATGGCCGCCTTCGCCGGCTCCCGCGGTCACGGCCGCGGCGGCCACGACTCGGTGTGGCTGGTGCGCAACCACGAGAACCGCATGGACGGGAAGGTGCCCGTCCCCACCGTCGACGGCCTGACGTACGACCCCGAGGCCAAGGGCGGCTGCACCGTTCTGGAGCTGGACGGTCACAACGGCGTACGCGACGAACGCGTCGGCATCGCCGGCACCTCCACCAACTGCGCGGGCGGCCACACCCTTTGGGGCACCTGGCTGACGTGCGAGGAGACCGAGTTCAAGGCCGGAGAAGAGGGCTACACCAAGGACCACGGCTTCATCTTCGAGGTCGCCTTCGGCAACGGCCACCGCACCGTGCCGGAACCGCTCACCGCGATGGGCCGGTTCCAGCACGAGGCCATCGCGATCGACCCCGGCACCGGCGTCGTGTACGAGACGGAGGACGCCTTCGAGTCCCCGTTCGGCCTCTTCTACCGCTTCCTCCCGAACCGCCCGCGGGGCGGCTTCGACTCGCTGCGCGCGGGCGGCACGCTGGAGGCCATGCGCGTACCCGGCGTACCGGACCTGTCCGCGGTGCACGAGACCGGCAAGACGTTCCGCGGCATCGAGTGGGTGGAGGTACCGGACCCGCTGGCCAAGGAGACGGCCATCCGGCACCAGGACTTCGGCAGCAAGGGCATCACGCACGCCCAGAAGCTGGAGGGCTGCTACTGGGGCGGCCGCTGCGTCTACTTCGTCTCCAGCTACGCCAAGAGCGACGAGGGATCCGCCGCCGACCACTACGGCCAGATCTGGCGCTACGACCCGGAGGGCAACCACCTCACGCTGGTCGTCCTCTTCGGCCCCGACAGCGACCTCGACATGCCCGGCGAGGAGCCGGACAACATCTGCCTGGCGCCCAGCGGCGGCCTGATGGTGTGCGAGGACGGCGAGGGCGCGCAGCACGTGTACGGGCTGACGAAGCGCGGCAAGGTCTACCCGATGGCGCGCGGTGCGCAGAACATCGGCACTCCGGACGAGCCGGCGTGGGGTGAGTTCGCGGGTGTCACGTTCTCGCCGGACAGCCGGACGATGTACGTGAACTGCTATACGCCGGGCACGACGTTCGCCGTCACGGGCCCCTGGCGGCACTGACGCCAGCGCGGAGCGCGCGCCCCTCAAGCGCGTCCGCACCCCCTTCAAGCCCGTCCGGCGTTTGAGGACGGACCCCGGCCCGTTCCCGGGCCGGGTCCGTCCTCAAACGCCGGACGGGCTGACTTCGCTGAGGTACGACCTCAGCGTGCCGGTACAGGCGGGACGCTCAACGCCGTCGCGAGGCGAGGGCGCAGGCGACGGCCGTCGCCGCGGCCGCCACACCGCACGACACCGCGAACGGCAGCCACGGCACCGGCACGGCCCCGTCGTGCGACGCCGTGACCAGCCCCCGTACGGCGGCGTTCGCGGGCGAGACGCCCACGACCAGGACGAGCAGCGCCGCCAGCATCGTCGAGCAGACCGCCCAGCCGGTGCTGTGCAGCAGCGGCCGGTTGCACAGCGCGCCGACGGCCGTGCCGAACAGCGCGCAGGCGAGCGCGGCCAGCAGCCCCGCGCCCGCGGCGGGCAGCAGTGGCACCCGTGTGGCCCCGTCGGTGGTGTGCGGGTCGCTGATCACCAGGACCACGGCCGTACCGGCCGCGCCCAGCACCGCCGAGGACAGGAACCCGGCCAGCACGCTCGCCAGATGCGTACGGGCGGGCCCCAGCGCGGCGGCTGCGCAGTGCCGGGCGGACTCGGGCTCACCCGTCACGCAGACCCGTACGAGCCACGCGGCCACCGGCAGCAGCGCCGCCGCGGCGAAGCCGAGGGAGTCCAGCAGCGGCTGGCCCGCCTGCAGGCCGACGCCCACGCACACGGCGTACAGCAGGAGGGGCGGCAGCCAGCGCTGCGAGCGGAGCAGCAGGGCGAGCTGGTAGCGGACGAGTGCGCTCACGGCCGGTGACCACCCTCCGCGGAATCCGCCTCCGGTGCAGTGGGAGGCTCCACCGTACGGATGTGCCACGGCGGCCGCGCCGCGAGCAGTGCGCGCAGCAGCGCATCGGAGTGTGCGGCCGGAACGGTCAGCCGTACGGAGCCGTCCAGGCCCGGCTCACCGCGCGGCGCGCCGGGCAGCCCCACGGGCAGGGCCGCGCCGGGCGGGCCGGTCACGGTGACCCGGGCCGTTGGCCCGGAAGCGGCACCGGCGGCGGCGCCGGAATCACCGGCGCCGGAATCAGCGGCCGCAGCCCCCGCCGCGGCCGCCACCCGCCCGTCCGCCACCCGCAGCACGGTGTGCACCGAGTCCGCCAGCCGCCGCGGGTCGTGGTCCACGTAGACGACGGTGCCTGCGTCGGCGACGCGTTCGGCGACCGCGCGGTCCAGTTCGTCGCGGGCCTCGCGGTCGAGGCCCGTCCAGGCCTCGTCCAGGACCAGCAGCCGGGGCTCCGCAAGCAGCGCCTGGGCGACGGCCACCTTCTGGCTGCTGCCCTTCGACAGGTCGGCCATGGGCGTACGCGCGTACGCGCCCGCCCCGAAGCGCTCCAGCCACTCCCCTGCCGCGCGCGCGGCGGCGCCTCCGCGCAGCCCGCGTGCGCGCGCCTGATGGGTGAGGTAGCCGGCGGCGCTGAACGGGAGTGCGGCGGGGAAGCGTTCGGGCACGTACGCGGTACGGCGCGGCCGTCCCGTGATGCGTCCCGAGGACGGCGCGTCGATGCCCGCGAGCAGCCGCAGCAGGGTGGACTTGCCGCTGCCGTTGGTGCCTTCGACGCGCAGGACGGCCGCCTCCGGAAGGTCGGCGTCCACGCCGCGCAGCACCCAGGGGCCGCCCAGCCGGTAACGCCGTCCGACGCCACGCAGTCTCATGGCGGACCAGCCTAGGCGTACGGCCGCCCGGCTACTGCCCCCATGTCGCGGCCCGTTCGGGCGAGCGTCAGGAGGGGGCCCTTTGCGGACAGGGCGTTGCGCAGGGCGGGGATGTGCTCCCAGGGGAGGCCGAGCGCGCGGGCGGCGAAGCGGAAGGTCGCGTGGGACGCGTCCGACGGCTCCGTACGGAGGGCTTCCCGCAGAGTGTCGCGGCTCGTGAGGGGACGGGCGCTGTCGGGCGGCGTGCGGTGGCTGTCCGGGTCGCGCCGTTCGTGGTGCGGTCCCTGCTGCCGTTCATGCGGCCGCCCGTGCTGCGGTCCATGGGGCGGTCCGTGCTGCCGTTCGCGCTCGATCTCGTGGAGGCCGGTGAGTCCGGCCGAGAGGTCCGCGGCCTCCTCCAGCGTTCCCGGTCTCTTCTCCACGAGCGCCTGGGCCACGACGTTGTGGCCGATCGCGCCGTCGAGGGTCTGACGGCGGACGCCGGCGGAGTCGTCGGTCAGTTCGAGGGAGCGCGTCACGGTCCTGACCGTGCCGCGTTCCCCTTCGATCGCGGCGGCGAACAGGGCGGACGCCTCGGAAGGATGCCAGGACAGCGCCGCTCCGGCCGCTTCGACGGCGTACGCGCCCGGCGTGATGCGGGAGCTTTCGCTGCGGGCGACGACCTCGCTCCGGGGGACTTCGCCGTCGGCGCCGGGCGCGGCCACGTACACGGTGGCGTCGACTCCGGCGATCCGGCAGGCGGCGAGAACCATGGCGTCCGGGAGCGGGCTGGCCAGGGTGGGCTCGTCGCCGTGGGTGAGCACGTCACCGCCGATGTCGACCACGTGGACCCGGTGGTACCCGCACGAGGCCATGCGGAAGACCTGCTCGGCCAGGGCCCGCAGGCCCGCGGTCGGGTCCATCAGCACCAGACGGCCCGGGAGGTCACCGGCCAGGCGCGGCAGTGTGGAACCGGCGGGCCCGACGGGCCGGGTGCGCGGGGAGAACAGGGGGCCTTCGGCCGCCCGTTCCAGGCCGTCGAAGTCGGCGGCTCCCAGCGGGCCGGGGGTGGGGTCGACTTCGGGACGCTCCCACGCGTACGTGGCGATGGTGGGCTCGGTGACGCCGAGGGCGGCGGCGGTGATGGCGGCACCGAGCGGGTCACCGCCGCCTCCCGCGGCGATGAACAGCTCGCTCACGCGGGCTCCTTGAGGTCGATGCCGGTGATGCGCACCGGATCCGCGCCCATGGTCTTGCGGGCGCGGCGGTTGGCCTTGTGCAGTCCCTCGTAGTGCTCGCGGTCCAGGGTCTTGACGTGCTCGGAGTAGAACATCCAGGACAGGATGTCGCGGTACTTGAAGCCCTTTGGAGTGAGCTGGACGCGGCGGCCGAGGCGGTGGATGAGGCCGTTGGTCTCGGCCGCGTCGAGTACGGCCGTCACCTCGCCACCGATCCTGTCGAGGCCGAAGCGGTCGAGTTCGGACAGGTCGAGGTCGAAGGTGTCGAGGACGAGGCGCTTGCGGACGATCTCCTCTCCGGTGAGCGGGAAGCCGGTGACGGGGGCCAGCTCGTGGTTCCGGGCCTTGCGGATGTAGTCGGCGACCTCCTTGGCGGAGGGCCGCACGCTGCCCGTCATGTAGTCGAGGACGGAGGTGTACGAGCGGGCGCCGACGCCGAGGCCGAGCAGCGGGACGCCGCGGAAGGTGAGCACCTTCTGCACGTAGCCGCCGCGGCCGGGCTTCTTGTAGCGGACAGAGCCCTCCTGGACGTACCCGGCGCCGGTGAGGACCTCGCGGGCGTAGTCGTAGCGCTCGTAGAGGGCGGGGTCCCACATGTACTGGTACGAGCCGGTCTTGGAGAACCAGGCGTCCGGGCGGACCGTGAGGAAGTAGGTCGAGACGGTGGTGGGCTCCAGCCTGGCCAGCTCGTCGACGCTGTGCCGCCAGGATTCGGGGGTCTGCCCGGCGAAGCCCATGATCAGGTCCGTGGACAGATCCGGAAGCCCCTGCTCCTGGACGATGCGGACGGCCTCGCGGATGACGTCTTCGTTCGACCTGCTCCGGCCGGCTTCCCTGATCTCCTGCGGGACGAGGGACTGGATGCCGATGTTCGCCCGCGTCAGCCCCAGTTCCAGCAGGCGGGCGAAGCCGTCCGGGTTGTCCACGACGCTGTCCGGGGTCGCTTCGATCGCCACCTCCTCCACCGTGGAGCGCCAGTTGGGGTAGATCTCCGCGAGCGTGGTGAAGATCTGCTCGAAGTGCTCGGTGCGCAGCAGGGCCGGGGTGCCGCCTCCGATGTAGACGGTGCGCAGCCGGCGGGCCTGGATGATCGCCGCGTGGTCGCGGATCTGGGTGCACAGGGCGTCGGTGTAGGCGTCGTACACGTCCTGGTCGGTGGAGATGACCGTGTAGAGGTTGCAGAAGCCGCACTTGACGTTGCAGAACGGGACGTGCAGATACAGATTCAGCTCGGGAGACTGGTGGTTGGCCAGGTCCCGGTCCCAGACCTCGCCGACGTCCCACGCACCCGGCTCCAGGGGCCGGTAGGCGGAGCGGGGCGGGTAGGAGTACTGGTAGGGCGGTATGACGCCCTGGCTGATGTGGTCGGCGAGCTGGTCATGCAGGCTGGTCACGTGCTGCCCCCTGTTTCGGTCCCCGAGGTGTGCGGTCACGCGTGAAGACGACCTTGCGCAGCGCTCCGTGCGTGGAGCGGACAAGCGAAGCTACGGTCGGGGCGCGTCACGTGTCCATGGGCGGCGGCTTGTTCGGAGGTTGCTCTGAAATCCCTGCCGGGCGGCCGAGTCGGCTTTGTCGGTCACGACGATGGCCACGGGGCTTCCCACCCGGTTGAGTAGGGCGATGAACATCGGCACAGACCCCTGCGGGGCCGGGGTGCTGGTCGTCGAGCCGATGGGGAACGCCGGCCGTTTCCTCGTCGATGCCGCCGACCGGCTGGGCGTCCGTCTGTACGCGGCCACGCACAAGGACATTCACGACTCGTACAGCCCCTCGCTGCGGTCCGCGCTCGCCGGGGTGTGCGAGACGGACCTGGCGGACACCCCGCGTGCCCTGGAGGACATGGAGGACTTCTGCCGGCGCCACTCCGTCGCGGGAGTCGCCGCCTGCTGGGAACTCCTCACCCCCCTCGCCGCGCTCCTCGCGCGGCGGTTGGGCCTGCCCGGCAACGACCCTGCCCTGGCGCACGCCGCCCGGAACAAGATCCTCATGGGCGAGGCGTTCGCCGCCGCCGGTGTTCCGGCACCGCGGTGGACGGCCGTACGGGACTCCGCGCAGGCCCGCGGGGCCGTGGCGGAGCGCGGCCTGGGGTGGCCGCTGGTGGTCAAGCCGGCGGAACAGGGCGGGTCTTGGGGGGTGAGTGTGCTCGACGGGCCGGACCAGCTTGACGCGGCGATGGCCGCGGCGCAGCGGCACACGTACGCGCAGCCGCACGGACTGCGGCTCGACACCAGGGTGCTGGCGCAGGAGTACATCCCGGGTGAGGAGTTCTCGTGCGACACGATCGTGGCGGACGAAGTGGCGTATCCGCTGCCGGTCGTACGCAAGGACACCACCTCCGGTGCCCACCGGATCGAGACCGGTCACACCTGCCCGGCCGGGCTGGCGCCGTCGACGGCCCGGCTCGTCCGGCACACCGCGGCCCGCGCCGCGCTCGCGGTCGGGATCAGGAACGGGATCGCGCACACCGAGGTGAAGATCCCTCCGGGGGCGGAAGTGGCCTTCGTACTCGAGACCGGGGCGCGGCTGCCGGGCGGGAACCTGTGCGAGGTCGTCGAGACCGCCACCGGGGTCAGCGAGGCGGTGGCCTACCTGCAGACCGTGCTCGGCCGTGTCCCCGACACCGCGCCGACGCGTACGGACGCCGCCGCCATACGATTCCTGCTGCCCCGGTCCGGCGGCAGGCTGCGGCGCGTGTCCGTCCCCGAGGTCTCCGGCACGCACAGCGAACTCCACCTGGGTGCGGGCGACACGGTGCCCGAGCCCGAAGACTCCTCGTGCCGGATCGGGCAGGTGGTCGCCCGCGCGGGGACCGTCGCCGAAGCCCGCCGGCTGGCGGAGGACGTCGCCGCCCGGACCCGAGTGGAAGTGAGCTGAAACCCCGTGAAGATGGCGTTCCTGAGGTCGGTGGACATCCAGCGTGCCGACCCCTACATCCAGCAGGCGGTGGACGAACTCTCGGCGAAGGGTGTGCGGTCGGGCCTGTTCTACACCCACGGGCAGGCCGGCGAGGCGGACTTCCCCGGCGAGCGGCTCCCGCTGGACCCGGGGCTGGGTGCGCGCGAACTGGCCGAGCGGGTCGCCGACTGGGGCGCGGACGCCGCCGTCTCGATCTCCCTGCCCTGTGAGAACGCCCTGCGGGACGCGGCGGCCGGGCAGATCCTCAGAGCCGCGGGGATTCCCACGGTGGTCTCTCCGGTGGAGGTGACATGGGGCCTGGTCGACAAGTGGGACTGCAAGCAACTCCTCACCCACGCCGGCCTCGACGTGCCGAAGGGCTTCCGCGCGGACTCCGACCTCCTGCACGGCCGCGGCCTCACGGTCCCCGGGTACGCGGACGCCATCCGCGCGGCGGCGGCGGAGACCGGGTTCCCGTTGCTGTCCAAACCCGTGTGGGACTCCACCAGCATGGGCATCCGGCCCATCCCCGACGAGGCGGGACTGGAGAGCTATCTGAGCGCTCCGCCCCCGGTGTCCGCGGTCGTCGAGGAGGTGGTGCACGGGGACCTGTGCAGTGTGGACATCGTCGGCGCGCCGGGCGCGTATCAGGTGCTTCCGGTGTGCTGGACCGGTGTCGCGGCGGCGCAGCCGGTGTTCACCTTCGCCGACCTGCGCTGGTGCGGCCCCCGCCCCGAGGCCGACGCGGCGTTCGAGCCGGTGGCGAAGAAGCTCACCGACCTGTTCGCCGGTCTCGGTGTCGAGGGCAGCGTCAACGTCGACATGATCCACACCGCGGGCACGTACCGGATCCTGGAGGTCAATCCGCGCATCGGCGGCGCCACGACCCTGTCGTGCGCGGCCTCCGGCACCAATACCTTCCGTACGCTCGCCGCGCTGGCCCTCGGGCAAGAGCCGGCCGGGGCGCCCGTACGGACGGGGTGGGCCATCGAGTTCCTCGTCCCCGACGGTGTTCCCGAACGGGCGAGGGCGGAGCTGGCTCGCGGCCTGGAGCTGGTCACCCTGCACGAGCTGGTGATCGACGGGTTCAGCCACGGCGACATCGTCGTCTTCACCCTCCCCGAGGGCGAGGAGCCACGGACGCTCGAAACCCTGGCGGGAATGCGCCGTTCGACCGGCTTCCCCTCGGCGGACGTCGTGGAGAAGATCGCCCGGCTGCTCGCCCCGTGACCACCAGCGCGCCGTCCCGCCCCCGCCCCCGCGGCATGTCCCGGATCCTGGGGCTTCCGCCGCTGCGCGGCCACGGCCTGTTCATCACCGGCCACTTGATCGACTCGCTCGGCAACGGCATGCTCCTGCCGCTGAGCCTGCTGTACTTCACCGACGTACGCGGCCTGCCGCTCGCGTCCGTCGGGATCGCCGTCACCGTGGGCCAGGCCATCGCGCTGCCCGTCACCTTCCTCGCCGGGCGCGTCATGGACCGCGCCGGGCCGAAGGCCGTGGTCGTGGGGGCCAACCTGCTCTCCTGCGCCGGATTCCTCGTCTTCCTGCCCGCGCGGGAGCTGTGGCACGTCGCCGCCGCCTACGTGCTGGTACAGGCGGGAATCAACGGGTACTTCACCGCGCAGCGCACCCTCGTCACGCATGTCACGGCCGCCGCCGAGCGACGGGCGTGGTTCGCCTTCACCGGCAGCCTGCGCAACGTCGGGCTCGCCGCCGGGGCCGGGCTCGCGGCGGGCGCACTCGCCCTGTCCGGCGAAGGGGCCCTCCAGTGGATGATCGCCGTCGACGCCGCCACCTATCTCCTCGCCGCCGCCTGCTTCGCCTCGCTGCGCACCACCAAGCCCGCCCCCCAACCCCCCACCGGCGGCGGACAGCTCACCCGCACGGACAACACGCGCCGCTACCTGCTGCTCGTGTCCCTCAACATCCCCTACGTCCTGGCCCAGGCCCTCCTGTCGGTCCTCATCGCCCTCTACGCCACCCGCACCCTCGGCCTCCCCGCGTGGTCGGCGAGCGTCGTGTTCGTCATCAACACCGTGATCGTGTCCACCCTGTCCACTCCGATCACCGCCCACCTGGCCCCGAAGGTCCCCCGCCGCGCGGTCGGCGGCGGATACCTCCTCATGACCCTGGCCATGCTCGCCTTCGCCGCCCCGGCCGCCCCCGGCCTCGCGTTCACCGCCTGGAGTGCCCTCGTCGCGGGGATCGTGCTGTTCAGCGTGGCGGAGATCCTCCTCGGCCCCGCGATGAACGAGCTGTCGGTCAGCCTCACCCCCGATGCCGCCTCCGGCTTCACGCAGGGGCTGTACCAGTTCTCCTGGGCGTCCGGCATGATCGCCGCACCGGCCCTGTTCACCTTCCTCCTCGACACCGGGCCGCTCGCACCGTGGGCGGTGGAGGCCGCCTTCTGCCTCCTGGCGTGCCTCGCCTCGCCCGCACTCAAAGCGCCGAACCGACACCGCCGAAGGAACCGCCGTTGAACACGGACCTCGTCCACAGCATCCACGACGTCCCCGCCGGCGAGTGGGACCGCCTGGCCCGGCAGACCAGCCTCTACCTGTCCCACCGCTGGCTCGCCGGAGAGGAACAGGACCCCACCGCGACCGCCTCCTACGTCCTCGTACGGGACCGCGAAGGGGCGATCCTCGCCGCCACGCCCCTCTACGAAGTGCACGAGGAGCCCAACGACAACTACCGGACAGACACCGTCCTGTCCTCTCCCGCGAGCCCGCGGGTCATCGCCGGAGCCCGCCGCGGCTACCACAACTCCCCCCTCACCGCCCCCGGCCTGACCGCGGATCAGCGCGCGGCCTGCCTGACCCTGCTGCGCGACGCCGCCCGCGCACACGCCGGCCGCCTCGGCACCACCCACTGGTGGCCCTACCTCACCCGGGCCGCCGCCGACGCCCTCGCCCCCCTCTACCGGGAACGCCCCCGGCACCAGCAGGACGACGCCACCATTCCGCTGCCGGGCCACGGCTTCGACGACTACGTCGCCTCCCTGCCCGCGAAGCGCCGTGCCGGCGTGCGCAGTGAGCGCCGCGCCTTCGCCGAGTCCGGACTCGACCTCCGTATCCAGCCGCTCGGCGACTGCTACCAGGACGCCGGCAGCCTGCTCGCCGGCCACCAGAAGTCGCACGGCCACGCGCGCGACAGCACGGGCGTCATGACGGAGCTGCTGAAGCGGCAGGCCGAGGCCATGGGAGACACCGCACGTGTGGCCGCCGCGTACGACCAGGACCGGATGATCGGCTTCTGCCTCTCCTACCACTACGGCGCCACCACCTGGATCAGGGCGGTGGCCGCCGACAAGGAGCACCCCGCGCCGTACGCGTACTTCAACCTCGCGTACTACCTGCCGATCGAGGACGCCTACGCCCACAAGACCACCGCGCTGCACGCCGGCATGAAGAGCATCGAGGCCAAGCGCCTCCGCGGCGCGGAGGTGAGCTCGCTGTACGCGCTTCACGACGTCCCGTAGCAGACGTACGGCGTCCGCCCCGGCCGCCCGCCGGAAGCGGCAACGCGGCTGGCAGACTTGCCGCGTGAGCGCATCCGTACCGCCGGCCGCACCCGGAGCCCCTTCCGACGAGCAGGGCCAGTACGTGCTCCCCGTCGTCGTCCGTATGGAACGCGCCGCGCCGCCCGCCCGTACGGACGCGCTGGAGACCGCCGCCCGCGCCGTGCTGACGCTGCTCAGCGACTCCCGTACGGAGGACGATGACGGCGAGTGGCACAAGCGCGTACGGCTCTGGGAGGAGCGCGGCATCCGCAAGGTCGTACGCCGCGCGCGCGGAGCCGAGTGGCGCCGCGCGGAGGCGCTGCCCGGGATCACGGTGACGGGACAGGCCGCGGAGGTACGGGTGTTCCCGCCCGTCCCGCTCGACGGCTGGCCCCGCGATCTGGCCCGGCTCCAGGTGTCCGGCACGGACGTGGCGGACCCGGAGCCGCCGCCCGCGCCCGCCCCGGGGACGCCGGTGCTGTGGATCGGTCCGGAGCTGCGGATGTCGGCGGGCAAGGCGATGGCGCAGGCGGGGCACGGCGCGCAGTACGCCTGGTGGGGCCTGCCGGCGGCGGCCCGTACGGCCTGGCGTGACGCGGGTTTCCCGCTCGCCGTGCGTACGGCGGAATCGGGCGTACGGTGGGCGCGGCTCACGGGCTCGGGGCTGCCGGTCGTACGGGACGCGGGTTTCACGGAGATCGCGCCCGGCTCGTGCACGGTGGTCGCGGACCACCCGGACCTGCCCCGCGGCTGAGCACCCTGCGGCGCGCACCAGACGCACCGCAGACCGACGGCAGACGCACCGCGTCGCGCCGGTCGCCCGTCCGGACTCCGGAACACGTATGGCGCTCACGCCCCGCCCCCGGTAGAACTCACCCATGTGGGTGCTGCTCCTCCTCACCGCCTGGGCGGTCGCGTTCGCGGCCTGCGCGCGGCTCTGCCACGCCGCGCTCACCGCCGGGGCGGCGCCCGAGAGCGCACCCCCTGAAGCGGGTACGGGCCCGGACGCCGGCCGCCGACTCACCCTCTACGAGACGGCGTTCCTCTCCGGCGGCCCGCACCGCGTCGCCGATCTGACGCTCGTCTCGATGTCCCGCGACCGGCGGCTGCTCCTCGCGCACACCGGCTGGGCCACGGTCGTCGACCCGGAGGGCCGCGACGACATCGAGCGCTCCGTGATCTCCGCCCTCGGCCCGGACGGGCAGTCCCGCATCCCGCCCGTACGTGCGGCCCTCGCCGCCGCCGACGCCGTACGCGCCCTGGCCGAACGGCTGGCCGCCGCCGGGCTGGCCGTGCCGGACCGGGTGCGTACGAACGTCACCGCGGCCACCCGGCAGGTGCGCGGCGCCGCGCTGCTGGTGCTCGTCATGGGGCTGCTGACGGCGCTGCTGGCCGACACGGGGAGCGACCGGGGCACGGTGGCGCAGTGGTTCTCGCTGCCGCTGGCCCTCACCGCGGGCGCCCTGGCCATCGCCCGTTACGAGGCGCACGCGTACACCCGCTGGGCGTCCCCCGCCGGGCTGCGGCGGCTGCGCGACGACACGGCGGCGGACACGGACCGCGCCGCAGCCGCAGCCGCAGCCGCAGCCGCAGCCCCGACGGGCGACGCCGCCCCGTACGCCCGTGACGCCGCCGACCGCGCGCTGCTGACCGCGCTGGCCCTGCGCGGCCCCGCGGTGCTCACCCAGCCGGACCTGCGCGCGGCACTCGGGGGTACCCGGTCCCCGCTTCGGGGGCATTGACGCGACACCGCCCGCAGGTGCTTTACCCGTTCAACTACCGCGCTGAGCATCCCTCGTGTCCGCCCACACCCGGGACCACAGAGGGAACGAGGACACTCAGTGCGAGCAGTTGCGCTCTACGGCACGCTCGGCGCCCTGGCCCTGACGGCGACCGCCGTCGCCCCCGCCACCGGCGCCGCCGACCCCGCCACGCCCGGCGCCGCCGCGCGGGCCGACGGGCAGACCGCGGAGGTGCGCGGCGTGCGCACCGCCGTACGGGAGGCGGCCGCGGCCGGCATCGACTGGCACAAGTGCCCGCCCGCCGGGAAGGAGCCCGTCCCCTCCCAGTGCGGCACGGTGCGCGTCCCGGTCGACTACGCAAAGCCGCACGGCGAACGGATCTCCCTCACCGTCAGCCGTGCCCGCGCCACCGGCGGCAAGAAGCGCCACCAGGGCCCGCTGCTCTACAACCCCGGCGGCCCCGGCGGCAACGGACTGCGGTTCCCGCTGTACGGCTCGCAGCTGGGCGGCACCTGGAAGCGGCTGCAGCAGAGCTACGACCTCGTGGGGTACGCGCCGCGCGGCGTCGGCCCGTCGGCGCCCGTCTCCTGCCAGGAGCCGCGGGAGTTCGCGAAGGGCCCGAACCGCGCGCCGCGGCGCCCCTCGGAGTCCTACAAGCGCCAGATGCGCGAACGCGCCGCCGCGTACGCCCGCGGCTGCGCGCGCGACCAGGGCGCCCGGCTGGCGCACTTCACCACCGCCGACCACGCCCGCGATCTGCACGTGATCCGCGCCGGGCTGGGCGCGCGGAAGCTCAGCTACCTCGGCGTCTCATACGGCACCTACCTCGGCTCCGTCTACGCCACGCTGTTCCCCGGGCACGTCCGGCGCCTCGCCCTGGACAGCGTCGTGAACCCCGACCGGCGCAAGATCTGGTACCAGGCGAACCTCGACCAGAACACCGCCTTCGAGCGCCGCTGGCACGACTGGAAGCGCTGGGTGGCCCGGCACGACGACGTGTACGGGCTCGGCACCACCCCCGCCCGCGTCCAGCGCGCCTTCGACACGGTGCGCGACGCGGTGGACCGGAACCGGGACGGCGCCGACCGCCCCGTCGGCTCCCGCGAACTGCTCACCGGCTTCCTGGACGTGGTGTACGCCGACCACGCCTGGGCCGGGCACGCGCACGCGCTGGCCGAGTACCGCAAGGGCAACCGGCGCCCGCTGCTCGCCCTCGCCGCCCCGGAGACGGGCGCGTCCGCGGCCGCCGCCGCGGAGAACAGCAACGCCGCCTACAACGCCGTCGAGTGCGCCGACGCCCCCTGGCCGCGCGACTGGACACGCTGGGACCGCGACAACGCCGTACTCGCCGCCCACGCGCCCCTGAACACCTGGGAGAACGCCTGGATGAACCTGCCATGCGCCTACTGGCAGGGCCCCCAGTCCCGGCCCGTGGAGGTCGGCACCGAGCCCGGCGCGCTCCCTCCGGTGCTGCTGCTCGCCGCCTCGCGGGACGGCGCGACACCGTACGAGGGCGCGCTGGAGACGCAGCGGCGGCTGCCGGGCTCGTCGCTGGTGACGGAGCGGGGCGCCGGTTCGCACGGCATCGCGGGCGGCCCCAACGAGTGCGTCAACCGGCACCTGGAGGCGTATCTGCTGCACGGCAGGACCCCGGGCCGCGCCGCCGACTGCGCGCCCCGCCCGGAGCCGCAGGCCGACCGCGGTGCGCGGGGCGCGCCCGGCCCGGACGGCGCGCGGGTCACGGACCGCGGCTAGCTCCCGTACGGACTGGCCCGTACGGCCCGGCCTGACCCGTCAGGCCAGCCCGGACACCAGCTCCTGTACGGGCTTGCGCCGCCCCGTGTAGAACGGCACCTCCTCGCGGACGTGCAACCGCGCCTCGGACGCCCGCAGATGACGCATCAGGTCCACGATCCGGTGCAGCTCGTCGGCCTCGAAGGCGAGCAGCCACTCGTAGTCGCCGAGGGCGAAGGAGGCGACGGTGTTGGCGCGTACGTCCGCGTAGCCGCGCGCCATCTTGCCGTGCTCGGCGAGCATCCGGCGGCGGTCCTCGTCGGCCAGCAGGTACCAGTCGTAGGAGCGCACGAACGGGTACACGCAGATGTAGTCGCGCGGCTCCTCGTCGGCGAGGAACGCCGGGATGTGCGCCTTGTTGAACTCCGCCGGCCGGTGCAGCGCCATGTTCGACCACACCGGCTCCAGCGCGCGGCCCAGCCGGGTGCGGCGGAAGCGGTTGTACGCCTCCTGCAGCGCGTCGGACGTGCCGGCGTGCCACCAGATCATGACGTCGGCGTCCGCGCGCAGCCCGGACACGTCGTAGGTGCCGCGTACGGTCACGTCCTTGGCGGCGAGCTGCGCGTACAGCTCCTCGACCTCCTCCGCGTACCCGGTGCGGTCCTCGGGCAGCACCTCGCGGAGCCGGAAGACCGACCACAGGGTGTAGCGGATGGTCTCGTTGAGGTCCTTGGCCTTCTTGCCCGCGTTGGGGGCCTTCTCCGGTGCAGCAGTCATGCGGTCATTGTCCCGCGCCCGCCTCCGCGCCCCGCGCCAGGGTGGCCTCCGCCGCCCGCCACGCGCTCGCGATGCACGCGGGGATGCCGACCCCGTCGTACGCGGCGCCGCACACGGCCATCCCGGGCAGCGCGGCCAGGTCCCGGCGGACGCGGGCGACGCGGTCCAGATGCCCCACCGGGTACTGCGGCAGGCCGTCGTCCCAGCGGCTCACCAGCGCGTCCACGGGCTTCGCGGACAGCCCGAGGGCGGCCTCCAGATCGTGCCGCGAGGCGGCGACCAGCTCGCCGTCGTCCCGCCGCAGCTGCTCCTCCTCGCCGTACCGTCCGACGGACGTGCGCAGCACGAACAGTTCCGGGTCCTGCGCGCCGCTCCACGCCCACTTGTTGGCGGAGAAGGTGGACGCCTTGATGGTGCGGCCGTCCACGGGCGGCACCAGGAAGCCGCTGCCGGGCGGGGTGCCGTCGAGGTCCGCGCGCCGGAACGCGAGGGTGACGAGCGCCATCGACGCGTACTCGACGGCGGCCAGCTCGGCCGACGCGGCCGGCGCCTCGGCGGCCAGCAGCCGCGCGGCGGCGGGCGCGGGGACGGCGAGGATCACGGCGTCGGCGGCGAACGTCTCTCCGGCGCCGCCCCCGGCATCCGTGCCGACGTGCCAGGTGCCGGCCTCGCCGCTGCGGGCGCGGCGCAACTCCCGTACGGAGGTGCCCGTACGGAGGTCCCCTCCGGCGGCGCGGCACGCGTCGGCCGTTGCCGGGGGCAGCCGTCCGATGCCGCCGTCGATGCCCATGAAGACTGGTCCGGACGCGGCAGCGCCCGCCGCGGCCTGCCGTTCCTGCAGGGCGCGGACACCGGCCAGCAGGGAACGTTCCGCGCGGGCGGCCTCGTACAGCTGCGGCACGGCGGCGCGCATCGACAGCCGGTACGCGTCGCCCGCGTACACGCCGCCCAGCAGCGGCTCCACGAGCCGGTCCACCACCTCGCGGCCCAGCCGCTCCGCGACGTACGCGCCGACCGCCACGTCCTCGCCGACCTCCGTACGGGGCAGCGTCTCGTCCTCGGCGATACGCGCGAGCCCGTCCGGCGACACCACCCCGCCCAGCGCGGCCGGGTCGGCGGGCACGCCCATGACGTGCCCGCGGGGCATGGGGCGCAGCGCGCCGCGCGTCCAGATCGACGCCCCCGCGGTGGCGGGCGGCTCCAGCGCGTCGCCGAGCCCGACGGCACGCGCCAGGTCCACCCCCTCGGGGCGGCGGGCGAGCATCGCCTCCGCGCCGAGGTCGACGGCGGCGGCGCCGGCGATGTCGCCCGCGTACAGCTTTCCGCCCAGCCGCGGCGACGCCTCCAGCAGTGTCACGGCGGCGCCGTCCCGGAGCAGCCGGTGGGCCGCGGCAAGCCCGGCGATCCCGCCGCCGATCACGATGACGTGCATGTCACCACTTTCCCAGACCCGCCGTCGCGCCCGGCACGAGCCCTCGACGTGACCGCTTCGCAACCCCCGTACGGCAACCGGCGCCCGCGCCGCCCCGTCCAAGGTGCGACAACCACGAGGCGTGGGGGGCGGATTGATGCGGAGTCCGGTGGTACGGGGGGCCGTGGCGCTCGCCGCGGCCCTGCTGGTCGCGTCGGCCGGGGTCACCGGCTGTACGTCGGGCAGCGACGGCGGCGGTTCAGCGGACGGCCCGGAGAGGGCGCGCGACGGGAAGGCGGGGCAGGAGGCGGCGCAGAAGGCCGCACCGGAGGCGGAGGCGGGGGCCGAGGCGGACCCGTCGGCGGGCGCGTCCGAGGCACCGGCCTCCCCCCAGGAGCACATCGTCCGTACCGCCGAGGTGGCCGTGGAGACGGAGGACGTGCCGGGCGGTCTCGCCGAGGCCCGTGCGACCGTACGGGCCGCCGGCGGTTACGTCGGCAGCGAGACGACGGACAGGGACCCCGACGGCGGCGAACGCTCACGCGCGACGCTGCGCGTGCCGCCCGCGGAGTACGAGTCCGTGCTCGGCAAGCTGTCCGGGCTCGGGGAGCTGCGGGAACGGAAGGTGTCGGCGAAAGACGTCACCGACCAGATGGTGGACGTACGCAGCCGGATCAAGACGCAGCAGGCCAGCGTCGAGCGCGTACGGAAGCTGATGGACGACGCGGAGAAGCTGTCCGACGTCGTGACGCTGGAGTCCGAACTGAGCACCCGGCAGGCGGACTTGGAGGCGCAGCAGGCACGCCTGAAGTCGCTGGAGGACCGCACCGGGATGGCGACGCTGACGCTGATCCTGCGCGACCCGGACGGGTCGTCCGGCTCCGGCGGGGACGGCGGCACGTCGGTCGGCGACGCGCTGGCAGGCGGCTGGGGCGCCTTCGTGGTGATGCTGCGGTGGGTGGTCATCGCCCTGGGCGCGACACTGCCCTTCGCGGCTGCCGCGGCCCTCCTGTTCCTGGTCTGGCGCGCTGTACGCCGTCGCGGCGGAGCTCCCGCCGCGACGGCACGGCCCCCTGGCGGCGAAGGGCCGGCGGACTGAACCGGCCGGCCCGGCCGCCGCGCACGGCGGTTGCCGCGGAGCCGCCGTACGGCAGTCGTTCCCGTACGGCGGCTGTCCGCACGGCGGTTACCGCCCCGTGGCCTCGTGCACGTACGCCACGAGCCGCGTCAGCGCGTCCGGGTCGGTGTCAGGGAGGACGCCGTGGCCCAGGTTGAAGATGTGCCCGTGCACGTCCCGTGCCGCCTCCAGCACCTGCGCCGCCTGCTCCTCGACGGCCTCACGCGGCGCGAACAGCACGGCGGGGTCGAGGTTTCCCTGTACGGCGTGGCCCGGGCCGATCCGGCGGGCGGCCTCGTCCAGGGGCACGCGCCAGTCCGCGCCGACCACGTCGGCGCCCGCGGTGGCCATCAGGCCGAGGAGTTCGCCGGTGCCGACGCCGAAGTGGATGCGGGGCACGCCGTATTCCGCGACCGCGTCGAAGACCTTGGCGGAGGCGGGCAGCACGGACTCCCGGTAGTCGCGCGGCCGCAGCGCGCCCGCCCAGGAGTCGAAGAGCTGTACGGCCGACGCGCCCGCCTCGATCTGCACGCGCAGGAAGGCGGCGGTGATCTCCGCCAGCCGGTCCAGCAGGTCGGCCCACAGCTGCGGGTCGCCGTACATCAGTGCCTTGGTGTGCTCGTGGTTCTTGGACGGGCCGCCCTCGACGAGATAGCTGGCGAGCGTGAACGGCGCGCCCGCGAAGCCGATGAGCGGGGTGCCGCCGAGTTCGCCGGTGAGCATGCCGACGGCCTCGGCGACGTACGCCACGTCGGCCGGTTCCAGCGGGCGCAGTCGGTCCAGGTCGGCGCGCGACCGGATCGGGCGCTCCACGACGGGGCCGACACCGGGCTTGATGTCGAGGTCGACGCCGATCGCCTTGAGCGGCACCACGATGTCGCTGAAGTAGATGGCGGCGTCCACGCGGTGGCGCCGTACGGGCTGCAGCGTGATCTCGGTGACCAGGTCCGGCCGCATGCACGACTCGAGCATGCCGGTGCCCTCGCGCGCCTTGCGGTACTCGGGCAGCGACCGCCCGGCCTGCCGCATGAACCACACGGGGGTGTGCGGCACCGGTTCACGGCGGCAGGCTTTGAGGAAGGCGGAGTCGCGGGTGGCGGTCGGCGGGCCCGTGGGGCGGTCGTTGGCACTCACAACCCGAAGTTTCGCACGCGGCGGCGGGCGGACTCGTGTCCCTACCGGCACCGGCGGCCGGGTACGCCTACTCTTTCCGCCCATGGCAGCGGCTCGAACACGAATGGCGGGAAACACTGACGGCATGGAGAGTACGGACGGCACCGACGGGAGCGGCTTCCCGCCCGCCTTCCGGGACGCCGTGGCGGCACTGGACGCCGTACGGCACAGGCCGGAGGTACGGCTCGCCGCACTCCCCGCGCCGAAGCGGCTCGCGCCCTTCGCGTACGCGCTGGAGGCGACGGTCGAGTACGCCGACGAGGAGCTGGCCGACGGCCGCTTCGTGCTGCTGCACGACCCGGACGGGCAGGGGTCGTGGCAGGGCACGTTCCGGGTGGTCACGCTGGGCCGGGCGGAGCTGGAGGCGGAGATGGCGGTGGATCCGCTCCTGCCGGAGGTGACCTGGTCGTGGCTGACGGGTGCGCTGGAGGCGCGTGAGGTGGGTTACGGGGCGCCGAGCGGCACGGTGACGCGCTCGGGCTCGTACTTCTTCGGCGGCATGGCGGACCGTACGCCGCAGAGCGAGCTGGAGATCCGGGCCAGTTGGAGCCCGGACCCGGCCGAGCGGCCGGACGCGGCCCCGGACGTGGCGGCCCATCTCGGCGCGTGGTGCGACGTGTTGTGCCTGTGCGCGGGGCTGCCGCCGGGGAACGGAGACGGCGGGGCGGTCGTACCACTGCCGCAGCGCCGGGGACCGCAGCACATGTGACCAGGCGTGTCGGGGCGGGACCGTCGAGCGGCTGTCCGAATTGCACTATTTGTTATCACTGATTCGTGATCATTCTCTAAAGCCGCTCGGAGTAGCTGCCGAAGGAGTCTGTGACCCTTCCACCAGGGAACGTCCCGGCTCGTCCCGTCATACGGCGTGTGTCCGCCGAGCCGGCTCCCTCCCCGCCACTCCCCCAGGAGGCCCGGTGTCTGTTCTCCTCGAGCACCCCACAAGCCTGGTCGCCTACCGCCCGAACAAGCCGACGGCCATGGTCGTCGTAGCCGACCCCCGAGTCCGTTCCACCGTGACCCGCCATCTCTGGGCGCTCGGCGTACGGGACGTGATCGAGGCGTCGTCGATCGCGGAGGCCCGTCCCCGAGTCGGCAACCCACGTGACATCTGCGTGGCCGACGTCCACCTGCCGGACGGCTCGGGGCTCACCCTGCTGTCCGAGACCCGAGCCGCCGGCTGGCCGAACGGCCTGGCCCTGTCCGCCGCCGACGACATCGGCGCCGTACGCAACGCACTCGCCGGCGGCGTCAAGGGCTACGTCGTCACCGGCACCCGCAACAGCCTCGGCGGCGCCATGCCCACCCGGCACGGCGCCGCCCCCATCGGCGCCGCGGCGGCGCGCATGCACCGCCGCCCCGGCGGCGGCCCGGGCGGCCCCGGGCACCCGGGCGGGCACCGGGAACTGTCCGGGCGCGAGGTCGAAGTGCTGCGGCTGGTGGCGGAGGGCCAGTCGAACAAGGCCATCGGCGTCTCCATGGGCCTGTCCGCCCTGACGGTCAAGAGCCACCTGGCCCGTATCGCCCGCAAGCTGGGCACCGGAGACCGCGCCGGGATGGTCGCGGTGGCCCTCCGGACGGGCATCATCCACTGACCGCTGTCCACCTCCACGAAGCGCCCGCCGACGGAACGTTCCGTCGGCGGGCGCTGCACAGCGCGTGCGCACGGCTACCCTGGTCCGGTGACCGACGCCCAAGAGACCGCATCAGCAAACGCAGCTCAGGACCCCTCCGAGGACCGGAGTCCGGCGCCGGTCCCCCTTCTGGAGCCGCGCGAAGGCATCCCTCCGGTGACCGCCGACGCGGCGGATCTGGACCGGGTCGTGGCGGCGTTCGCAGCGGGTACGGGGCCGGTCGCGGTGGACGCCGAGCGGGCGTCGGGGTACCGCTACGGCCAGCGCGCGTATCTGATCCAGCTGCGCCGCGAGGGCGCGGGCAGCGCCCTGGTCGACCCGGTCGCCTGCCCGGACCTGTCGGGCCTGTGCGCGGCACTCGGCGACGCCGAATGGGTGCTGCACGCGGCCACCCAGGACCTGCCGTGCCTGCGCGAAATAGGCATGGTCCCCGGCCGCCTCTTCGACACCGAGCTGGCCGGGCGGCTCGCCGGGTTCGCCCGGGTGGGGCTGGGCGCGATGGTCGAGAACGTCCTCGGCTACGCCCTGGAGAAGGGCCACTCCGCCGTCGACTGGTCCACCCGGCCGCTGCCCGAGCCGTGGCTGCGGTACGCGGCACTGGACGTCGAGCTGCTGGTCGACCTGCGGGACGCGCTGGAGGAGGAGCTGCGCGCGCAGGGCAAGCTGGACTGGGCGCTCCAGGAGTTCGCGGCCATCGCGACGGCGCCGCCGCCGCAGCCGCGCAAGGACCCGTGGCGCCGTACGTCCGGCATGCACAAGGTCCGCAGACGGCGGCAGATGGCCGTCGTACGGGAGCTGTGGAACGCGCGCGACCAGGTCGCACAGCGGCGCGACGTGTCCCCCGGCAAGGTGCTTTCCGACATGGCGATCGTCGAGGCAGCGCTCGGGATGCCGGCGAACGGCCAGGCGCTCGCGGCGCTGCCCGGCTACGGGCACCGGATGGGCCGCCGCCAGCTCGAGCAGTGGCAGGCGGCGATCGAACGGGCGCGGGCGCTCCCCGATTCCGAACTGCCGCAGCAGGGCCCCTCGTTGAACGGTCCGCCGCCGCCCCGCTCCTGGGCCGACAAGGACCCGGACGCGGCGGCGCGGCTCACGGCCGCGCGCGCGGTGGTCACCACCCGCGCGCAGGAGCTCAACCTGCCGCAGGAGAACCTGCTCGCGCCCGACACCGTACGGCGGCTGTGCTGGGAGCCGCCCGCGGACGCGTCGGAGGCGGGCGTCGCCGACGCGCTACGCGCGTACGGTGCCCGCCAGTGGCAGACCGAGGAGACCGCCCCGCTGCTGGCCGAGGCCCTGACGGCGGTGGCACCGGCGGAATGACCGGGCCGCGGCCGGACGGCACCGTACGGAGCGCGAACCGGCACCGTACGGAGCGCGGACCGGCAACCGTACGGAGCGCGGAGACGGTCCCGTACGGAGCGCGGGCGGAGGTGTGCCGCCCTTCACTGCGGGCGGCCCTTGCCACGGTGTTACCGGTAAGTAGCATGGGGGCCGGGAAGTACGCCGTACGGCGTCACCACCGCACCCTGGAGGAGAGCCAACGTGCCTCGTACCGCTAGGGACGTCGTCTTCGTCGACGGCGTCCGAACCCCCTTCGGCAAGGCGGGCCCCAAGGGGATCTACCACGAGACCCGCGCCGACGACATGATCGTCAAGTGCATCCGTGAGCTGCTGCGCCGGAACCCGGACCTGCCCCCGGAGCAGGTCGACGAGGTCGCCGTCGCCGCGACCACCCAGATCGGCGATCAGGGGCTCACCCTGGGGCGTACCGCGGGCATCCTGGCCGGGCTGCCCAAGACCGTGCCCGGCTACTCCATCGACCGGATGTGCGCCGGTGCGATGACCGCCGTCACCACCACGGCCGGCTCGCTCTCCTTCGGCGCGTACGACGTCGTCGTCGCGGGCGGCGTCGAGCACATGGGCCGGCACCCGATGGGCGAGGGCGTCGACCCCAACCCGCGCTTCGTGTCGGAGAAGCTGGTCGACGAGTCCGCGATGTTCATGGGCATGACCGCGGAGAACCTCCACGACCGCTTCCCCACCCTGACCAGGCAGCGTGCCGACGAGTACGCCGTGCGCAGCCAGGAGAAGGCCGCGAAGGCGTACGCCAACGGCCGTATCCAGCAGGACCTGGTGCCGATCTCGGTCCGCCGGACCACCGGCGAGGGCGGGGAGAACGGCTGGGGCCTGGCCACGGCCGACGAGCCGATGCGCCCCGGCACCACGCTGGAGAACCTCGCCGGGCTGAAGACGCCGTTCCGCGCGCACGGCCGCGTCACCCCGGGCAACGCCGCCGGGCTCAACGACGGCGCCACCGCCTCGCTCCTCGCCGCCGAGGACACCGCGCGCGAGCTGGGCCTGCCCGTACGGATGCGGCTCGTCAGCTACGCCTTCGCGGGCGTCGAGCCCGAGGTCATGGGCATCGGCCCGGTCCCGGCCACCGAGAAGGCGCTGAAGAAGGCCGGTCTCACGATCGGCGACATCGGCCTGTTCGAGATCAACGAGGCGTTCGCCGTCCAGGTGCTCGCGCTGCTGGAGCACTACGGCATCGCCGACGACGACCCGCGCGTCAACCAGTACGGCGGCGCCATCGCGTTCGGCCACCCGCTCGCCTCCTCCGGGGTGCGGCTGATGACGCAGCTGGCCCGGCAGTTCGAGGAGCAGCCGCAGGTGCGCTACGGCCTGACCACCATGTGCGTCGGCTTCGGCATGGGCGGGACTGTCATCTGGGAGAACCCCCACTGGGAGGGCAAGTGAGCAAGACCGCCGAACTTCTCAAGGGAGCGGCCGAGCTGTTCCCCGACGAGGTCGTCACGCAGGCGCACGTACGCCATCTCGACCTCCCGTACGGGGCCGGGCGCTTCGCGCTGATCACGCTGGACAACGGGCTGGACCACACCAAGCCGACCACGTTCGGGCCGCAGTCGCTGGCGAACCTGGACGCCGCGCTCGACCAGGTCGAGACGGAGGCCGCGGCGGGCGACGTCGTCGGCGTCGGCCTGACCGGCAAGCCGTTCATCTTCGCGGTGGGCGCGGACCTCAAGGGCGTCGAGCTGCTGAAGCGGCACGAGGACGCGCTGGCCATCGGGCAGGGCGGCCACGCCGTGTTCCGGCGGCTGTCGGCGCTCGCGGTGCCGACCTTCGCGTACTACAACGGCGCCGCGATGGGCGGCGGCGTCGAGGCCGGGCTGCACTGCTCGTACCGTACGGTCAGCGCGGCCATCCCGGCGTTCTCGCTGCCCGAGGTCTTCCTCGGCCTGGTGCCCGGCTGGGGCGGCTGCGCGCTGCTGCCGAACCTGATCGGCGCCGACCGCGCCGTCAGCGTGATCATCGAGAACTCGCTGAACCAGAACAAGCAGCTCAAGGGCCGCCAGGTGTACGAGCTGGGGATCGCCGACGCGATCTTCGAGGGCGCCGACTTCCTCGAGGAGTCGCTGAAGTGGACCGCCCAGGTGCTCAAGGGCGACCTCGAGGTGGTGCGCGCCGAGATCGACCGCGACGAGGCGTGGGACCAGGCCGTCGAGCGCGGCAAGGGCATCGCGGACAGCAAGGTGCACGGCGCGGCCCCGGCCGCGTACCACGCGCTCGACATCATCGCCGCCGCGAAGACCGGCGACCTGCGCGCCGGCTTCGAGGCGGAGGACCGCGCGCTGGCCGAGCTCATCATGGGCGGCGAACTGCGCAGCGGCATCTACGCGTTCAACCTCGTGCAGAAGCGCGCCAAGCGCCCCGCGGGCGCCCCCGACAAGTCGCTCGCGCGGCCGGTCACCAAGGTCGGCGTGGTCGGCGCGGGCCTGATGGCCAGTCAGCTGGCGCTGCTGTTCGCGCGCCGCCTGGAGGTGCCGGTCGTGCTGACCGACATCGACCGGGAGCGCGTCGACAAGGGCGTCGGCTACGTCCACGAGGAGATCGACAAGCTGCTGCTCAAGGGCCGCGTCGGACAGGACAAGGCGAACCGTCTGAAGGCCCTGGTCACCGGCTCCCTGGACAAGGCGGAGTCGTTCGCGGACGCGGACTTCGTCATCGAGGCCGTGTTCGAGGAGATGGGCGTCAAGCAGCAGGTGTTCGCGGAGGTCGAGGCGGTCGTGCCGGAGCACGCCGTGCTCGCCACCAACACCTCGTCGCTGTCCGTCTCCGAGATGGCGTCGAAGCTGAAGCACCCGGAGCGGGTCGTCGGCTTCCACTTCTTCAACCCGGTGGCGGTGCTGCCGCTGCTGGAGATCGTGCGCGGCGAGCGCACGGACGACGCGACGCTGGCCACGGCGTTCGCGGTCGCGAAATCGCTGAAGAAGACGGCCGTGCTGGTGAAGGACGCCCCGGCGTTCGTCGTGAACCGCGTGCTGACCCGCTTCCTCGGTGAGGTCCTCGGCTCCATCGACGAGGGCACCCCGGTCGAGGTCGCGGACCGCGCGCTCGCGCCCCTCGGGCTGCCGATGTCGCCGATCGTGCTGCTGGAACTGGTCGGCCCGGCGGTCGCCCACCATGTCGCGGGCACCCTGCACGCCGCGTTCCCGGACCGCTTCGGCGTCTCCGATAACCTCGGCCGCATCGTCAAGGCGGGCAAGCGGAACCTGTACGTCTACGACTCCGGCAAGCCGGAGCTGGACCCCGAGGTCGCCGCGCTGTTCGAGACCGGCGACACGGTGCTGACCGAGGAGCAGGTACGCGACCGGGCGCTGGACGCCATCGCCCAGGAGCTGCGGATCATGCTGGACGAGGGCGTCGTCGCGGAGGCCCAGGACATCGACCTGTGCCTGATCACGGGCGCGGGCTGGCCGTTCCACCTCGGCGGCATCACCCCGTACCTGGACCGCGAGGGTGTCAGCGAACGCGTGACGGGCAAGCGGTTCCTGGAGCCGGGCGTGGCCAGCGTGCCGGCGTAGGAGCGTACGGAACAACCACCACGGCAGGGGGTGCGCTCGCTCCGGCGGCGCACCCCCTTCCGTATGCCCAGGTGTCCGTGTGCCCGTGTGGCCGTGTGCCGTGCCGCGTGAACGGGGAGGAGGCCCGGATGAGAACGCTCCTTGTGGTGGACGCCGCGAACGTCATCGGCTCCGTCCCCGACGGCTGGTGGCGGGACCGCCACGGCGCCGCGGAACGCCTCCGCGACAGCCTCGTCCCGTACGCCGACAGCGGCGTGCCCGGCCGCCCAGGGCCCGCCGAGGTGGTGCTCGTGGTGGAGGGCGCGGCCCGTACGGTGCCGTCCGTGCCCGGCGTACGGACGGTCGCGGCGCGCGGCAGCGGCGACGACGCGATCGTCGAGGTGGTCCGCGCGGAGGCGCCGGGCCGCGACTGCGTGGTGATCACGGCCGACCGGGGGCTGCGGGAGCGCGTACGCGCGCTGGGCGCGGAGGTCAGCGGGCCGCGCGCGGTGCGCCCGGAGGCGGGCGGACCGGACGGGCCGGACGGATCTGGCGGGGGCGATGGCGGGTCCGGGACCGGCCGTCAGTCACGCCGTACGTAGAACACCGCGCCGTCGACGCTTCCCGCCCGCTCGTAGTGCGTGGCGATGTAGCGGCGGAGCGTGGGGATGCGGGCGAGCCGGTACGGCTTGCCGCGCGAGTCGTCCACGATCACCTCCGGCGGCCGCTCCGCCAGGTCGCGCTGGAACGTACGCCAGCTGCCCGGCATCCCGTACCGCTCGGCGACGCGTACGCCGCCCCGGCCGCCGCTGTAGTTCGTGAGGAAGCCCGCGGTGAGGAAGCGGGACGAGGGGGTGCGGTCGGCGAGCCAGTAGTCCTCCGGGTGCATGCCCCACACCAGCACCGGGTCGCCGGGCCCGGCGCGCTCCTTCAGCTCGGCGGAGACCCGCTTGGCGTGGTCCAGCTCGGGGCGCGGCAGAACCAGGCCCCAGACGACGTACCCGGCGGCCAGCACCAGCGTGGCCGCGAGCGCCACCGTGGCGGCGCGGGGCCGCAGTTCGCGCAGCGCGGCGGTGGCGAGCAGCGCCAGGGGCGGGACGAGCTGGATGTAGTAGTGGCCGTAGAACTGGAAGCCCACGGCCACCGCGACGCCCGAGGCGGCCAGCCACACCCACAGGTCGGGTACGGCGAGCGGGCGCCGCCGTACGCACGTCACGTACGTCAGCGCCGCGAGCAGCGGCAGGCTGGCGATGACCAGCAGGCTGGCGTTGCCGGCGCCGCGCATGACGGCGAGGCCGACGGCACCCTCGACGGAGGCGTACGAGCCGGAGCCAGTCGCCGTCCAGTAGCTGAAGCGGCCGACGCCGAAGGTGAGCGCGGCGGCGCCGAGCGGCACCGCGTACGCCGCCACCACCCGCAGCAGCGCGAGGGCGCCCGCGCGGGAGTGCGCGAGGAGGAACAGCACCGGCAGCAGGACGGCGCCGCCCGTCTGCTTGGTGAGGGTGGCGACGGCGGCGGCGAGCCCGGCCCAGACCCAGTGGCGGCGGTCCGCGCACCACATGGCCGCCGCCGTGAACGGCAGCATGAACACCTCGAAGGTCGCGGCCTGCGTGTCCTCCGGGTTCAGGCCGATCGCGAGGAGCACGCTCAGCCCGCCCGCGATCCAGGCCGCGCGGTCGCCCCAGCGGCGCCGCGCGAGGGACGCGACGAGCACGGCGGTCGCGACGGTGGCGGCCACGGCGGCGACGCGCAGGGGCCACAGCGACTCGTCGCCGAAGACGGCGAAGGCGCCGCGGTAGATCCACGGCAGCACCGGCGGCTTGCGGTCCACGACGGTGTCGTAGAGGACGCCGCCGTCCGCGAGCTGCCGCGCCTGCGTGGCCAGGAAGCCCTCGTCGGGGTTCCACACCGTACGGAAGAACGACGGCAGCCGGGTCACGGCGGCCAGCAGGACGAGTACGGGCAGCAGCCGGAGCCAGAACGCCCGGCGGGTCGCGGTCGTCTCCGCGGACGGGAGGAGGCCCTGGCCCGGCTTCAGGCGCTGCGGCTCCACGGCGCGTGCATGCATGCGGGTCAACCTACTGCCGCCGCGCCCGTGCTCGCGGGCCGGGTCGCCACCGGGCCGGGTCCGTACGGGGCCGTCCCTACAGGGCCGGGGTCGCCACGAGCCCGGGCCGCTACCGCCGAGTGCCCGCGTTCAGCCTGCTGCGCCTGCGCCCGTACGAGAAGTACAGCGCGACGCCGACGGCCATCCACACGCCGAACCGCAGCCAGGTCTCCCCCGAGAGGTTCAGCATGAGCCACACGGAGGCGGCGATCGAGGCGGTGGGCAGCAGCGGCACCCAGGGCGTGCGGAAGGAGCGGTGCAGATCGGGCCGGGTGCGACGGAGGATCATGACACCCAGGGCGACGACGGTGAACGCGAACAACGTCCCGATGTTCACCAGGCTGGCCAGCTCCTCGATGCTCGTGAAACCCGCGACGACGGCGACGACGAGGCCCAGCAGGAGCGTCGAGCGGTACGGGGTCGCAAAGCGGGGGTGCACCTTGGAGAAGATCCGCGGCAGCAGGCCGTCGCGGCTCATCGCGAAGAACACGCGGCTCTGGCCCAGCAGCAGGATCAGGCACACGGTCGTGAGGCCGACGGCGGCGCCGAAGCTGATGAACCCGGCGTACACCGGATGCCCGGTGGCCTTGAACGCGTCGGCGAGCGGCGCGTCCACCGTCAGCCGCGTGTAGTGCTGCATGCCGGTGACGACGACGGCCACGGCGACGTAGAGCACCGTGCAGATGAACAGCGAGCCGAGGATGCCGCGGGGCATGTCGCGCGGTGGGTTGCGGGTCTCCTCGGCGGCGGTGGCCACGACGTCGAAGCCGATGAAGGCGAAGAACACCACGGAGGCCGCCGTGAAGATGCCCTGGACGCCGAAGGTGGTCGGCTCGTAGCCGAAGATCAGCTGGATCAGCGGGGCGTCGAAGCCCGAGCCGCCGAGGGTGCCCTCGGCCTCCGGCACGAACGGGCGGTAGTTCTCCGCCTTGATCAGGAACGCGCCGGCGACGATCACGATCAGCACGACCGTCACCTTCACCGCCACCACGAGCGCCGTGACGCGTGCGGACAGCTTCATGCCGAGCAGCAGGATCACCGTCAGCACCAGCACCAGCAGCGCGGCCGGCAGGTCGAACCCGAACCCGTCGGCGGCGGTGGGCCCTTGGAGGGCGGTGGGCAGCTCCCAGCCGGCGGTGTCCATCAGCGACCGCACGTAGCCGGACCAGCCGACGGCGACGACGGCGGTCGCGAGCGCCATCTCGAGCATCAGGTCCCAGCCGATGATCCAGGCGGGGAACTCGCCGAGGGAGGCGTACGAGAAGGTGTACGCGGATCCCGCGACCGGCACCGTCGAGGCGAACTCGGCGTAGCACAGGGCCGCCAGCGCGCAGACGACGCCGGAGACCGCGAAGGCGATCGCGACCGCGGGCCCCGCGGTGTCCCTGGCCACCGAGCCGGTGAGCACGAAGATGCCGGTGCCGATGATGACCCCGACGCCGAACACCGTGAGGTCGAGCGCGGACAGCGACCGGCTGAGCGCGTGGTCGGGCTCCTCGGTGTCCTGGATCGACTGCTCGACGCTCTTCGTACGGAACAGCCCTCCGGAGCCGCGGCCTTCCGCGTCCACGTCCTTGCTCACCCGTACCTCCGTGGTCGTTTCAGGCGGCCATCGTCGTCCCGTCGCGGGGACGGCGGGGCAGCTACACCGCGGAGCCCGGTTCCTTCACCCGAAGGGACGACGTGTCCGCTCCGCTGCCGCGCAGCACGGTGAGGGCGACGAGGGCCGCGGCGACCAGGAGCGCGGCGCTGAGGGCGAGGCCGAGCGCGTACCCGTCGTTGAGCGCGCCGGGCGTGGCCGGCTCGCCCGTACGGTGCTGTGCGGCGGTGCCGAGGGCGGCGAGCCCGAGGGAGGCGAGCCCGAGGGAGGCGCCGAGCTGGCGGGAGCTGTTGAGCAGCGCCGAGGCAGTGCCCGCCTCGTGGGACGCGACGCCCGCCGTGGCGGTGGCGACGACCGGCCCGAGGCAGAGCCCGAAGCCGACGCCGGCGACGACGGACGGGCCGAGCACGTCGGTGGCGAACGTGCCGCCGGACACCGCCCCCGGCAACTTCGAGGCGTCAAAGGTGCCGCGGCTCGCGGCCGTCGGGCACCGGTGGGGGACGGTGGCCGCGCGGGACACGTACCCCGAGGGCCTCAACGCCCTCGTCGACGGGCTGCTGGCACAGGCCACGAAGGCGAAGGACCGTCCGGCCCGCTAACCCCCGGTGCCGTCCTGCGGCGCGGTGCCGTCCTGCGGCGCGGTGCCGTCCTGCCGCGCGGTGGGCGCCACCGGCATCAGCTGCGGGCGTTTGGCGCCGCGGCCGTCGCCGGAGGAGCGTCCGCGCAGGCGGCGCAGGACCCAAGGGCCGAGGAAGTCGGCCATCCAGCGGAGTTCCACGCGCAGGGCCTGCCACGGCGGCGGCGAGGGCAGCACGGGGAGCGGAAGGGTCCAGGAGCTGTCGGCTCCGGGGAGCCGGAGCGCGTGCGCGAAGGCCGCCGCGGAGCGCTCGTGCCCGAGCGGCGAGAGATGCAGCCGGTCCGCGTCCCACAGGCGCGGATCGACGGTGACGGGGTGCGCGGCAGTGTCCACGACGGTGACGCCGTGCCGCTCGGCGGCCTCGTGGATACGGGCGTTGAGCGCGCGTGCGCGGGAGGCGATCGGACGGGCGAGGGGCGCGACCTTCCCGATGTCGGGGAAGGTGAGCGTGACCACGTGCGTCCCGGCGTCGGTGAGCGCCGCGAACGTCGCCTCCAGATGCCCCGCGACCCCGTCCACGTCGTAACGGGGCCGCAGGAAGTCGTTGACTCCCGCGACGACCGTGGCCAGGTCCGGGCGCAGGGCGAGCGCGGCGGGCAGCTGCACCGTACGGACGTGGTCGGTGCCGCACCCCCGTACCGCCAGGTTGGCGTACCGCAACTCCGGGGAGGTGGCCGCGAGCCGCTCGGCGAACCGGTCGGCCACGCCGCGGTACCCGGATTCCTCGTCACCGTCGCCGATGCCCTCGGTCGTGCTGTCGCCCAGCGCGACATAGCGCAGAAAGCTGCGGCCGTGACCGTCCCCCGCTTCCCGGCGGCCCTGGCCCTGCTGCCCGGCGTGCGACAAGGTCACGTCGGCCTCCCTCTCGATCTGCTGACGGACCCTGGGCGGGTGCCGTACCGGCTGTCGACGGCGCACCACGGCCCCGCCGACGCCGGGCCGGTCAGTCGCGGGCGATCTGGCCCCGCGCTTCGGCGCCGTCGAAACGGCTGTCGTGGCCGCCGAGCCTGGCGACCAGCCCGGTCACCTGGCGCGCGATGTCGGGCGCGGTAAGGCCGATCTCGGCCAGCACCTCCTTGCGCGACGCGTGGTCCAGGAAGCGCTCCGGAATGCCGAAGTCCCGCAGCGGCACGTCCACGCCCGCGTCCCGCAGCGCCTGCGCGACCGCCGAACCGACGCCTCCCGCGCGGCTGTTGTCCTCCACCGTCACGACGACCCGGTGCCGCTCGGCGAGCGGCGCCAGCGCCTCGTCCACCGGCTTGACCCAGCGCGGGTCGACGACGGTCGCCGAGATGCCCTGCTTGTCCAGCAGATCGGCGACGTCCAGGCACATCGGGGCGAGCGCGCCGACGGAGACGATCAGCACGTCCGGCTGCTCGGCGCCGGTCTCGCGCAGCACGTCCAGACCGCCGACACGGGCCACGGCCGGTACGGCGGGGCCGACGGCGCCCTTCGAGTAGCGGACCACCGTGGGCGCGTCGTCCACCGCCACGGCCTCCCGCAGCTGCGCCCGCAGCTGGTCGGCGTCGCGCGGCGCGGCGAGCCGCAGTCCGGGCACGCACTGGAGGATCGACATGTCCCACATGCCGTTGTGCGAGGCGCCGTCGGAGCCGGTCACGCCGGCCCGGTCGAGTACGAACGTCACGCCGCAGCGGTGCAGCGCCACGTCCATCAGCACCTGGTCGAGCGCGCGGTTCAGGAACGTGGCGTAGACGGCGAAGACCGGGTGCAGCCCGCCGGTGGCCAGGCCCGCGGCGGAGACCGCGCCGTGCTGCTCGGCGATGCCCACGTCGTACACGCGCTCGGGGAACGCCTCGGCGAACTTGTGCAGGCCCGTCGGGCGCATCATGGCCGCCGTGATGGCGACGATGTCCTCGCGCTCCCGGCCGAGCCTGACCATCTCCTCGCCGAACACCGAAGTCCAGTCGGCGCCCGAGGACTTGACGGGCAGTCCGGTGTCCGGGTGGATCACGCCGACGGCGTGGAACTGGTCGGCCTCGTCCTGCCGGGCGGGCTGGTAGCCGCGGCCCTTCTCGGTGAGGCAGTGCACGATGACCGGGCCGCCGAAGCGCTTCGCGCGCTGCAGCGCGGACTCGACGGCGGCGATGTCGTGCCCGTCGATGGGGCCGACGTACTTCAGGCCCAGGTCCTCGAACATGCCCTGCGGCGCCACCAGGTCCTTGAAGCCCTTCTTGGCGCCGTGCAGCGTCTCGTACAGCGGCTTGCCGACGACCGGGGTGCGGTTGAGCACCTCCTTGCCGCGGGCGAGGAAGCGCTCGTAGCCGTCGGTCGTACGGAGGGTGGCGAGGTGGTCGGCGAGGCCGCCGATGGTCGGCGCGTACGAGCGCTCGTTGTCGTTGACGACGATGACCAGCGGCCGGTCCTTCGCGGCCGCGATGTTGTTCAGCGCCTCCCAGGCCATGCCGCCGGTCAGCGCGCCGTCACCGATGACGGCGACGACGTGGTCGCCGGTACGCCGCAGCTCGTTCGCCTTCGCGATGCCGTCGGCCCAGCCGAGGACGGTGGAGGCGTGCGAGTTCTCGATGACGTCGTGCTCGGACTCGGCGCGCGACGGGTAGCCGGAGAGCCCGCCCTTGGCCCGCAGCCGGGAGAAGTCCTGACGGCCCGTGAGCAGCTTGTGCACGTAGCTCTGGTGGCCGGTGTCCCACAGGACACGGTCGGCGGGCGAGTGGAAGACTCGGTGCAGGGCGATGGTCAGTTCGACCACGCCCAGGTTGGGGCCGAGATGGCCGCCGGTCTTGGAGACGGACTCCACGAGGAAGGTACGCACCTCCTCCGCCAGCTGCTCGAGCTGCTCCGGGCTGAGCCGGTCCAGATCGCGCGGTCCCGTGATGCCGGTCAGCAGCGCCACCCGTGCCTCCTTGTGCTGTCGAGCTTGTGCCGTCGAGCTGTGTGCGGTCCCGTGAGTCTAATGTTCCGGTCGTCCCGGCGTTCATCCGGCTGTCGTCCCGGACCGTGCGATATCGGTCACGCGGGTGGCCCCGGACACGGCTGTGCCCGGCACCGCGAGGGTGCCGGGCACACGCGCCCGTACGGGTCAGGTGCGGCGCACGGGCGCGGACCGGGTACGGCCGCGCACGAACGCGGGCCGCCGCTAGGTGCGTCCCGCGGTTTTCTGGGTCCGGCGCGACACGGAGTCGATCACGACGGCGGCGAGCAGCACCGCGCCGGTGATCATGAACTGGACCTCGCTCTCCATCCCCTGCAGGTTCAGCCCCTGCTGGATGGAGATGATCACCAGCGCGCCCAGCATCGCCGACCAGATCTTGCCCCGGCCGCCGAACAGGCTGGTGCCGCCGATGACGGCCGCCGCGATCACGTTCATCAGCATGTTCCCGGCGCCGAGGCTCTTGCTGGCGCCGCCGGACTGGCTGGCGATGAACAGCCCGCCGACGGCGGCGAGCATGCCCGCGATACCGAAGACGGTGATCCGTATCTTCTCCACGTTGATGCCGGCCCGGCGGGCGGCCTCCGCGTTGCCGCCGACGGCGAAGATCTGCCGCCCGTACGTGGTGCGGCGGGCGACGAAGTCCGCGAACACCAGGATCACCAGGAAGATCACCAGCGCGAGGGGCAGCCCGCGGGCGCCGACGGGCTCGTTGAGCACGTACGCGACCGCGAACGAGATCACGGCGATCACGCCGGTGCGGATCGCGATCTCGCTGGTCGGCCGGTACGGCAGCTCGGCCGCGCGGCGGCGCCTGGCGTCCAGCAGCAGGGAGGCGAGGTAGCCGAGGACGGCGACCGCGGCGACGCCGTACGCCGCGCCCTTGTCCGCGAAGTAGTAGCCGGAGAGGTCCTCGACGATGCTGCCGGTCGGCGTGTTGATGGTGCCCTCGTCGCCCATCAGCCAGATCTGGAGCCCGCTCCAGCCCAGGAAGCCGGCCAGGGTGACGACGAACGCGGGGACGCCCACCTTCGCGAAGAAGACGCCGTGCAGGAGCCCGATGGCACCGCCGGCCGCGACCGCGAGGAGGACCGACAGCCAGTCGTTCATCTCGTGCGTGACGCTGAGCACGGCCCAGAGCGCGGCGCCGACGCCGGCCACCGAGCCGATGGAGAGGTCGATCTCGCCGAGCAGCAGCACGAAGGTGACGCCGATGGCCATGATGCCGAGACCGGCGGTGTAGACGCCGATGTTGCTGAGGCTGCTGGCCGACAGGAAGCTGTCGTTCAGCGACTGGAAGATGACCGCGATGATGATCAGGCCCACGACGACGGGCAGCGAACCGAGTTCGCCTCCGCGCACCCGGCGGGTGAAGTCCGTCAGATAGCCCTTGAAGCCCTGCTCGCGGACGAGCAGCCGCGGGTCGACGGCGCCGGTGGGCGACGCGCCGTTCCCGTTCCCGTCCCCGTTCGGCCCGGCGTGCTGGCCTCCGGAAGCCGGTGCGCTCTTCTTGAGGTCACTCATTTCGACGCCTCCGTCGTACGCGCCTGGCGACGGGTCACCGCGTTGTCCGTGGCACCGGTGATCGCGGCGATGATCTCTTCGTGTGAGGTGTCCCGTACGGAGAAGACACCGTTGTTGCGGCCGAGCCGCAGCACCGCGACGCGGTCCGCGACGGCCTGCACGTCGGCCATGTTGTGGCTGATGAGCAGGGTGGCGAGGCCGCGTTCGCGGAGCCGTTCCACCAGGTCGAGCACCTGGGCGGTCTGTTCGACGCCCAGGGCGGCGGTGGGCTCGTCGAGGATGACCACCTCGGGGTCGCCGATCAGCGCGCGGGCGATGGCGACGACCTGCCGCTGACCGCCGGAGAGCGAGGCGACGGGGATACGGACGCTGGGAATCCGGATGGACAGGGTGTCGAGCAGTTCCTTGGCGCGCTTCTCCATCGCGACCTCGTCCAGGATGGACCCCCGGCGCAGCTCGCTGCCGAGGAAGAGGTTGGCGACGACGTCGAGGTTGTCGCAGAGTGCCAGGTCCTGGTAGACGGTGGCGACGCCGAGCGCCTGCGCGTCGTGCGGCCGGTGGATCTGGACCGGCTTGCGCTTCCACTCGATGGTGCCCTCGTCGATCGCGTGCACTCCGGCGACCGTCTTCACAAGGGTGGACTTGCCGGCGCCGTTGTCGCCGACGAGGGCGACGACCTCGCCGGGATGGATCTCAAGGTCTACGTCGGTGAGCGCCTGAACGGCACCGAACCGCTTGGAGACCCCGCGCAACGCCAGCACGGGTTCGTTCGGCACTGGGCCAACTCCGATCTGTGCGGGGACACTTCCGCGCGTACGCGCGTACGGGCGGAAGCGGGCCCCTCGGACATTCGTGGTCGTGGCGCACCGGGCGGCGGCCGCCGGTGGCACCGAGGAGATGCCCGCCTGCACGGGGCAGGCGGGCGGGGCGGTCACTCCAGGCCGGCGGCCTTGCAGGCGGCGGCGAACTGCGAGGTGCAGATCTGGCTCACCTTGTAGACCTTGTCCTTGATGATCGTGTCCTTGATGTTCTCCTTGGTCACGACCTTGGCGCCGTACAGCTTCGCCGGGATGCCCTTCTTGCTCTTGCTGTCCACGGTGGTGGGCGCGAACTTGTCGATGCTCTTGCCCTGGTGGAGCGCCACGGCGATGGAGGCGGTGGTCTCGGCCTCCGGCTTGATCGCCTTGTAGATCGTGAAGCTCTGGTCGCCCTTCACGATGCGCTGCAGACCGGCGAGTTCGGCGTCCTGGCCGCCCAGCGGCACGTCCTTGATGCCGGACTTCTTCAGTGCGGTGGAGATGCCGCCGGCCATGCCGTCGTTCGCGGAGTAGACGCCGTCGAAGCCGCCCTTGCCGAGCGAGGTGATCGCGGCGGCCATCTTCTTGTTGGCCTCGTCCGGCGACCAGTCGGGGATGTCCTGCTCGTAGACGACCTTCTTGACCTGCTTGTCCAGGACGGAGTGGGCGCCCTTCTTGAACAGCGCGGCGTTCGGGTCGGTCGGCGAACCGTTGATCATGACGACGTTGGAGTTCTTCGCGTCGCTGCCGAGGGCGTCGACCATGCCCTGGCCCTGGAGCTCGCCGATCTTCTCGTTGTCGTACGAGACGTAGGCGGCGACATCACCCTCGGCCAGCCGGTCGTACGCGACGACCTTCACGCCCTTGTCGGCCGCCTGGTCCACCCAGGACTTGGTGGCGGTGGCGTCCACCGCGTCCAGAATGATCGTCTTGACGCCCTGCGTGACGAGCGCGTCGAACTGCTTCTTCTGCTGCTCGGTGTCCTGCGAGGCGTTGTTGTACTTGACCTCGCAGTCCGAGCAGAGAGCCTTGATCTTCTTTTCCATCAACGGACGGTCGAAGGTCTCGTATCTGGTCGTCTTGTTCTCCGGCAGCAGCAGGCCGATCATGTTGTTGTCGCTGGCCCCTGCATCGTCTCCGCCACCGGCTTCGCCGCAGGCGGAAAGGGTCAGAGCCATCGAGACGGCAGCCGTACCAATGACGACGCGGCGCGTCATTGCGTTCATGGGTTCAACCTCCCTGACGAGGCCGCGTCCTTGCGGCCGAGGTGGCTGGAAGTCAACTCCGAGCAACTGTCACCGTCAAGAAGTAAATCCTTAACGAGACGGCAACGATGCCATTCGTTACGACCATGAACGCACAAGCGGGCACGGAGAGTCGCTCTACCGTCTCACACAGACGCGGAGGCGGCAGCCGGAGCGGACGGGCCGCCCGCCGGGGCCGCGGAGTCGAGCAGCGTCGAGTCGCCCATCTCGCTGAGGACGAGCGCCAGCGCCCCCAGCACCTCTGCACGGCCGCCCAGCGTCCCCGGAGCGACGGTCAGCTGCCGGGCCGCGCTGGGGATGGCGTAGCGCGCCACGGAGTCGCGTACGGGGTCCAGGACCAGGTCTCCGGCCTCGGCCAGGTCGCCGCCGAGCACCACGCGGCTCGGGTTCAGCAGATTGCACAGGTTGGCGACGCCGCTGCCGATGTTCCGGCCGATGTCGGCGACCAGCCGGCGGCAGCCCGGATCGCCCTCGCGGGCGAGCCGTACGACCTTGGGCATGGTGATGTCGGGCCCGTGGCTCGAGTTGAGCAGCGGCAGGACGTAGCGGGCGGCGGTGAACGTCTCCAGGCAGCCGCGGTTGCCGCAGCGGCAGACCGGGCCCGACTCGTCCAGCGTGATGTGCCCGATCTCGCCGGCCGTGCCGCCCGGACCGCGGTAGATCTGCCCATTGATCACCAGTCCGGCGCCGACGCCGCTGCCGATCTTGATGTACGCGAGGTCCGTCGCGCCCCGGCCGCTCCCCCAGACCTGCTCGCCGAGCGCGCCGAGGTTCGCGTCGTTGTCGACGTGCACGGGCACGCCGAGCCGCCCGGCGAGCTCCTCGCGCGGCCGGGTGCCGTGCCAGCCGGGCAGGATCGCGGTGGAGCCGAGCGCTCCGGTCTCCACGTCGATCGGGCCCGGGACGCCCAGGCCGACGCCGATGACCTTGTCGCGGCCGATGCCGGTGGCCGCGATCAGCCGCTCGACCAACTCCTCGGCGCGGTCGAAGCCCTCGGAGGACGAGGCGTCCACGTCGAACGGCTCGGCCTCCTCGGCCAGCACCTGGTGCGCCAGGTTGCCCACGGCGACCCGGAGATGGGAGTGCCCGAAGTCGACGCCCACGACGATCCCGGCGTCACCGGAGAGCGAGACGCTGCGCGCCCGCCGGCCGCCCGCGGAGGTCGGCGTGACGTCGACGGTGCCGCCGTCCTTGAGTTCGCGCACGATGTTGGAGACAGTCGCCGCGGACAGCCCTGTGGAGCGGGCGATCTCCGCCTGCGTGAGCGAGCCCGCCAGCCGTACGGCGCGCACGACCCGTTCCAGGTTTGCCCGGTGCAGCGAGGACTGCGATCCCGGTGTCTCCACTTCTGAACCACTCCCGCCTCGACGGGCGGCACGACCACCGGCCCGTCGGCCGCACCACGGCAGTGGGGTACGACCCGTTTCCAACATATGAACTCTAAGCAGAGCGTTAGTGGTTATCTCCCGTCAAGACCTTGAGCGGGGTCGTCGCTCAGATGTGAGCCATCGTACCGACGTGAGCGGGTATGACGGACCGGGCCCCCGGCATGATCAGCCGGAGGCCCGGTCGTACGCGGCCGTCGCTTGAGTCCGTTACTTGACGGCGCCCGCCGTCAGGCCCTCCTGCACCTGACGCTGGAACACCATGTAGACGAGCAGGATCGGGACCATCGCGATGGTCAGGCCCGCGAACAGCGCGCCCCAGTCGCCCTCGTAGCCCTGGTTGACCGACAGCTCGGCGAGGCCCTGGGTGAGCAGCGCCTTGTCCGGGTCGGTCGAGTTCAGGGCCAGCGGCAGGAAGTACTGGTTCCACTGGCCGAGGAAGTTGAAGATCCCGATGCTGATCAGGCCCGGCTTCGCCATCGGCAGCATGATCTGGAAGAACGTGCGGGTGTGCGAGGCGCCGTCGATCAGCGCCGCCTCGGCGACGCTGCCGGGCAGAGTGCGGAAGAACGCCGTCATGAAGAACGTCGTGAACGGCAGCGAGTACGCGATGTACGCCAGGATGATCCCGTGCCGGGTGTCCAGCAGCGCGAAGTTGTCCATCACGAAGAACAGCGGCACGACCGCCAGGATGATCGGGAACATCATGCCGCCCGCGAAGAGCAGGTAGATGACGCGGTTCCCGCGGAAGCTGAACCGGGCGATCACGTACGCGGCCATCGACCCCAGCAGCATCGTGCCCGGCAGCGAACCGCACAGAATGATGAGGGAGTTGAGGGCGTACTTGCCGATGTTCGCGTCGGACCACGCGTTCGTGAAGTTCTCGAGGCTGATCGAGGTGGGCCAGCCGAACGGGCTGCCCGTGATGTCGGCCGACTCCCGCAGGGAGTTGATCATCACCCAGACCAGCGGGCCCGCCGCCATCACCACCCACAGCACGAGGAATGCGTTGGAGAAGACGTTGAGCGTCGCGCCCTGGGCGTTCCGCGCCGGCTTCGCCGGGGCGGGCTCCGGCGGCTCCTTGACCGCGCCGATGGCCTCGTCGTCGTCCTGGGTGCGCTGCGTCGCGCTCGTCACCTGAATCTCCCCGCTCATCTCAGAACTCGATCCGCTCGCGCCTGCTGAGCAGCATCATGATCGCTGCGAAGATCATGGTGATGACCAGCAGCACGACACCCACCGCCGTGGCATAGCCGGCCTGTCCGGCGTCGAACGCCTTCTTGTAGAGGTAGACCGGGGTGACAAGGGTGCTGTTGCCCGGGCCGCCGGCGTTGATCGTCATGATGTGGACGATGGCGAACCCGTCCAGCGCCTGGATGCCCATGTAGATCCAGCCCGTCTGCACGGTGTCCCAGATCAGCGGGAGCGTGACGCGGAAGAACGTGGTCGGGCGGCTGGCCCCGTCCAGCAGCGCCGCCTCGTAGATGTCCTTGGGCACGGAGCCCATCGCGGCGGAGAACAGCACCACGTAGAAGCCGATGAACATCCAGCACAGCACAAACAGCACGCACAGCATCGCGATGTCGGGGTTCGCGAGCCAGTTCTGCGTCCAGGAGCCCAGCCCGAACGTGCGCAGCACCTCGTTGATCGGACCGGTGATGGGGTCGTACATGGCGCCCCACACGACGCCGATGATCGCTACCGACAGCACCTGCGGGAAGAAGTACACGATCTTGTAGAACTTCGCGCCGCGTACGCCGGAGATCGCCTCCGACTTCTTGTGCCGGCCGCCCGCCTGGAGCATGAACGCGAAGAACAGGCCCAGCCCGAGCGTCACCAGCGGGGCCACCACGAGCAGCAGGAGGCTGTTCTTGACCGACGCCCAGAAGTCGGAGTCGTCGAGCATCCGCTCGTAGTTGTCCATGCCGACGAAGCTGAAGTCGCTGCTGAAGCCCGACCAGTCCGTCAGCGAGTAGTAGAACGCCTGGAAGAACGGGGAGATCACCAGGATCGCGTAGAGCACCAGCGGCACCAGCAGGAACCAGCTGATGAACCGGTACTTGTCGAGCGTCCGGTACCGCCGGTCGTATCTCACCCGGTCCGGAGTGAAACGGGGCGGCAGCACGAGTGTCGCCGCGAACAGGAGATAGTCGCCGAAGGACGTGCGCTCCCCGTCCTTACGTGGTGCCGGTCCAGTGGGTTTCCCGTCCACTGCCCGCACGTCATTCGCCATGCCGCCCCGCTCCGTACTCACCTTGACACCGAGGAATCCGATGAAGCCGACAAAACCGCTCTGCGCGCCGAACTGACCACTGTGCTCAGCACGGACCGATCAGCGCTTGTACTTCTTGACGGAGTCGTCCTTGGCGACCTCGTCCGCCGCCTTCTGCGCCCGCTTGATGGCCTCGTCCGGCTTGATGTCACCGGACATCATCGCCGCGATGGCGCCGCCGACCTTCTCCTTGTGCAGCGTGAGGTACCAGTCGGGCAGGCGCGGGCCGACGATGTTGTCGCCCGCCGCGTCCAGCGCCTTCTTCGCGGAGGACAGGCCCGAGCTCAGCTCGAGGCCGTCCGCCGCGCCCTTCACGCAGGTCAGCGAGGCGACCAGCTTGGTGAAGTTCTGCGCGGACTCCTTGCCCATCATGACCCGCAGGAACTCCATGCCGCCCTCGACGTTCTTCGCCTTCGCGGGCACGAAGAACGGCTCGCTGGCCTCGGCCCACAGCGTCTCGAACGGCATGGCGTCGGACTTGTCCAGGCCGGTGGGCGGCATGACGGTCATGCCGAAGTCCTTGGGCGTGGTCGCCTTGGCCTCGTTCTCCACCCAGGAGCCGTTCGGGAGGAACAGCGCGTTCCCCTTGGTCCACTGGGTCTGCGACTGGATGTGGTCGATGCCGGGCGTGCCCTTGAGGATGTAGTCCTTGGCGCGCAGCTCGTAGTAGGCGTCGAACGCCTTCTTGACGGCGTCGTGCTTCCAGGCGTTCGGCTCCAGGTTGTCGATCGCCTTGAGCACGTCCTCGCCGCCGATCTTGGCGATGAACGGGTACATGGTGAACGCGAAGTAGTACGGGTGCTTGCCCGCGTACGTCCAGCCCGCGATGCCCTGCTTCTTCGCCTTGGCGCAGACGGAGAGCATCTCGTCCCAGGTCTTCGGGTACTCGACCTCGAGCTTGTCCAGCGCCGGCTGCGAGAACCAGGTGCCGTACACCGTGTACGAGTAGTTCAGCTGGTACATCTTGTCCCCGCCGAACGTGCCCTTCTCCACGACGCCGGGCATCATCATGTCCCGTACCTTCTTCGACGGGTCGAAGAGGGACGTCGAGTCCAGCAGCGCCTCGAGGTCGGCGACCTGCTTGTCCTCGATGAGGCTGGCGATGTCCATGTTCTCGGCGCCGGAGTTGTTGATGACGTCCGGCGGGTTGCCCTTGACCATCCGCGGCTGCATCTTGGTGCGGATCTTCTGCGTCTTGGCGTGCGTGACCTTGCCGTACGACTTCGAGTAGATCTTCTCGGCGTCCAGCGCGTACTTGTCGCCGAACCCGCCGTTGAAGATGACGACCTCGAGCCCGGCCTTCTTGTTCACGCCGAGCGGGTTGTCCTTGCTCTTCTTGCCCTTGTCGACCTTGTCCTTGTTCTCGTCGTCGCCGCCGCTCGCGCAGGCGGACAGCGCCGTCATGCCGGGCACTGCTACCAGGCCGAGCGCGCCGGCGCGCTTGATGACATCACGACGGTTGACATCGGAGGTGGATCCCATGCTCAAGTCCTCGCCTTCTCCAGGACTCAGGCGGTGTACCGGTCTCCCGTCAACTCGCCACTGGCGAAGGGCCCGACACCGCGGGTCATTTGAAGCTTGGTCGTGCTGTTGGGGCTGGATTCTGCATCAAGCTGGATACCGCGTGCAGCTGGATCGTGCCGTAATGACCGGCCCGCTGTGTGGAGGTTCACGCAAGGTGCCGACAGGTATAGTCCACTTGTCGCCGACGGGGCAAGATCGAAGACAACTTAGGTCATCAGTCTTTCCCTAGTTGAGACCTCCCGGACATACGACGGCGCCGCGCCCCTCGGTGTCGGGGCGCGGCGCCGTGTTCGTTCTGTGAAGCCGCAGGCTGTCAGCGCTGGATGAGCGACCTCAGCACGTACTGGAGGATGCCGCCGTTGCGGTAGTAGTCCGCCTCGCCGGGCGTGTCGATCCGGAGCGTCGCGTCGAACTCGACGCCGCTGTCCGTGGTCACCCTGACGGTCTCCGGGATGCTGTCGTTCAGCGCGGTCACGCCGGTGACGCTGAACGTCTCCTCACCCGTCAGGCCGAGCGACTGCGCCGTGGCACCCGCCGGGAACTGGAGCGGCAGCACGCCCATCCCGATCAGATTCGACCGGTGGATGCGCTCGTACGACTCGGCGATGACCGCCCGTACGCCGAGCAGCCGCGTACCCTTGGCGGCCCAGTCGCGGGACGAGCCGGAGCCGTACTCCTTGCCGGCCAGCACGACCAGCGGGATGCCCCGCGCCTGGTAGCTCTGCGAGGCGTCGTAGATCGACGTGACGGGCGAGTCCTCCTGCGTGAAGTCACGCGTGAAGCCGCCCTCGGTGCCGGGCGCGATCTGGTTCCGCAGCCGGATGTTGGCGAACGTGCCGCGGATCATGACCTCGTGGTTGCCGCGGCGGGAGCCGTACGAGTTGAAGTCGCGGCGCTGCACGCCGTGCTCCGTGAGGTACTTCCCGGCGGGCGAGTCCGCCTTGATCGCACCGGCCGGCGAGATGTGGTCGGTGGTGACCGAGTCGCCGAGCTTCGCCAGCACGCGGGCGCCCTCGATGTCCCCGACCGGCTCCGGCTGCGCGCCCATGCCGTCGAAGTACGGGGGCTTGCGGACGTACGTGGACTCCGCGTCCCACTCGAAGGTGTTGCCCGTCGGGATGGGCAGCGCCTTCCACTGGTCGTCGCCGGCGAACACGTCGGCGTAGCTGCTCGTGAACATCTCCTGGCCGATCGCGCCCGCGACGACCTCCTCGACCTCCTGCTCGGAGGGCCAGATGTCCTCGAGGTAGACCGGGTTGCCGGCCTGGTCGGTGCCGAGCGCCTCGGTGGTGATGTCCACCTTCATGGAGCCCGCGAGGGCGTACGCGACGACGAGCGGGGGCGACGCGAGGTAGTTCATCTTGACGTCGGGGTTGATCCGGCCCTCGAAGTTCCGGTTGCCGGAGAGGACGGCCGCGACGGCGAGGTCGTTGTCGTTGACGGCCGCGGAGATCTCCTCCGGCAGCGGGCCGGAGTTGCCGATGCAGGTGGTGCAGCCGTAGCCGACGAGGTTGAAGCCCAGCTTGTCGAGGTACGGGGTGAGGCCGGCGCGGTCGTAGTAGTCCATGACGACCTGGGAGCCGGGGGCGAGGGTCGTCTTCACCCAGGGCTTGCGGGTCAGGCCCTTCTCGACGGCCTTCTTCGCCAGCAGCGCCGCGCCGACCATCACGGACGGGTTGGAGGTGTTGGTGCAGGACGTGATGGCGGCGACGACGACGGCACCGTGGTCGATCTCGTACACCGTCCCGTCCGGGCCGGTCACCTGGACCGGCTTGGTGGGCACGCCGTTGGAGACGGCCGGCGAGTCCGAGGCCGGGAAGGACTCCTTGCCGGCCTCGTCCTGGTCGGCGTCGCTGACGTAGTTCCGCACGTCCTTGCCGAACTTGTGCTTGGCGTCGGACAGCGCGATCCGGTCCTGCGGGCGCTTCGGGCCGGCGATCGACGGCACGACCGTGGCCAGGTCCAGCTCCAGGTACTCCGAGTACTCCGGCTCGTGCTTGGCGTCGTGCCAGAGGCCCTGCGCCTTGGCGTACGCCTCGACGAGCGCGAGCTGCTGGTCGGAACGGCCGGTGAGGCGCAGGTAGTTGATCGTCTCGTCGTCGATCGGGAAGATCGCGGCGGTGGAGCCGAACTCCGGCGACATGTTGCCGATCGTGGCGCGGTTCGCGAGCGGCACGGAGGCCACGCCCTCGCCGTAGAACTCGACGAACTTCCCGACCACGCCGTGCTCGCGCAGCATCTCGGTGATGGTGAGCACCAGGTCGGTGGCGGTCGTGCCGGTGGGCAGCTCGCCGCGCAGCTTGAAGCCGACGACGCGCGGGATGAGCATCGAGACGGGCTGCCCGAGCATGGCGGCCTCGGCCTCGATGCCGCCGACGCCCCAGCCCAGCACGCCGAGCCCGTTCACCATGGTGGTGTGCGAGTCGGTGCCGACGAGGGTGTCGGGGTACGCCTGCCCGTCGCGCACCATGACCGTACGGGCCAGGTGCTCGATGTTCACCTGGTGCACGATGCCGGTGCCGGGCGGGACGACCTTGAACTCGTCGAAGGCGGTCTGGCCCCAGCGCAGGAACTGGTAGCGCTCGCGGTTGCGGCCGTACTCCAGGTCCACGTTCTGGCTGAACGCCTCGCGCGTGCCGAACTTGTCGGCGACCACGGAGTGGTCGATGACCAGCTCGGCCGGCGCCAGCGGGTTGATCCGTTCGGCGTCGCCGCCCAGCTCCTTGACGGCCTCGCGCATGGTGGCGAGGTCCACGACGCAGGGCACGCCGGTGAAGTCCTGCATGATCACGCGGGCCGGCGTGAACTGGATCTCACGGCTGGGTTCCGCCTTCGAGTCCCAGCCGCCGAGCGCACGGATGTGATCGGCGGTGATGTTCGCGCCGTCCTCGGTGCGAAGCAGGTTCTCCAGCAGCACCTTCAGGCTGTAAGGGAGGCGGGCGGAGCCTTCCACCTTGTCCAGCCTGAAGATCTCGTACGACTCGTCGCCCACCGGCAGTGTGCTGCGGGCGTCGAAGCTGTTCGCCGACACGACAGTCTCCTTCAATGCATGAATTGCCGATCCGCTATGGTGAGCACGGCTTGGTTAGGCAAGCCTTACTCGCAAGCGGTGGCGTGTGCGCCTACGACAGGTATCTCGATGTCGAGATAACTCTAGTACACGACCACCGCACGGTCATGCGCGCCCTACCCCGCACCGCCGATTCCGGCGGACCCGAACAGGCGTCGAATCCCGCATGGCGGGTACCCGGGGCACATGCCGCGAACCGTACGGACGCGGCGGACGGCCGTCGCCGCCGCGCACGGGCCCGCGTCACCCATACGGCCGTCTCGTGCCGCGTCTATCTCACATCTGAGATATTGTCTCCCTCATGACCGACGATTACCTCGCCCGGATCGGGCACTTGATCCGCGATGCCCGTCAGCACCGCGGCTGGACACAGGCACAACTCGCGGAGGCGCTGGGCACCAGTCAGAGCGCGGTGAACCGCATCGAGCGGGGCAATCAGAACATCAGTCTTGAGATGATCGCCCGCATCTCGGAAGCCCTCGACAGCGAGATCGTCTCGCTCGGGTACTCCGGCCCGATGCATCTGCGCGTCGTCGGCGGGCGGCAGCTGTCCGGCAGCATCGACGTGAAGACGAGCAAGAACGCGTGCGTCGCGCTGCTGTGCGCCACGCTCCTCAACTCGGGCCGTACGGTGCTGCGCCGCGCCGCGCGCATCGAGGAGGTCTACCGCATCCTCGAGGTGCTGGCCTCCATCGGCGTTCGCGCGCGCTGGATCAACGACGGCGCCGACCTGGAGATCGTGCCGCCCGCCGAGCTCGACCTCGCGGCGATCGACGCGGACGCGGCACGCCGTACGCGCAGCATCATCATGTTCCTGGGCCCGCTGCTGCACCGTACGGACCAGTTCCGCATCCCGTACGCGGGCGGCTGCGACCTCGGCACCCGCACCGTGCAGCCGCACATGATCGCGCTGCGCCGGTTCGGGCTGGACATCACCGCGACCGAGGGCCTGTACCACGCGCGGGTGGACCGCTCCGTCGCCCCGGACCGCCCCATCGTGCTGACCGAGCGCGGCGACACGGTGACCGAGAACGCCCTCCTGGCGGCGGCGCGGCACCCGGGCGTGACCGTCATCCGCAACGCGTCGTCCAACTACATGGTCCAGGACCTGTGCTTCTTCCTGGAGCAGCTGGGCGTCCGCGTCGAGGGCATCGGCACGACCACGCTGACCGTGCACGGCCTCGCGCAGATCGACGTCGACGTCGACTACTCCCCCTCCGAGGACCCGGTCGAGGCGATGAGCCTGCTCACGGCCGCGGTGGTGACGGAGTCCGAGCTGACGGTACGGCGTGTGCCGGCGGAGTTCCTGGAGATCGAGCTCGCCGTACTCGAGGAGATGGGGCTCGACTTCGACCGCACGCCCGAGTACGCGGCGGACAACGGGCGTACGCGCCTCACCGACCTCACCGTGCGGCCCTCCAAGCTGGAGGCGCCCATCGACAAGATCCACCCGATGCCGTTCCCCGGCCTGAACATCGACAACGTCCCCTTCTTCGCGGCCATCGCCGCCGCCGCGCAGGGCCAGACGCTGATCCACGACTGGGTCTACGACAACCGCGCGATCTATCTCACCGACCTCAACCGGCTCGGTGGCCGCCTTCAACTCCTGGACCCGCACCGCGTCCTGGTCGACGGCCCGATCCGCTGGCGCGCCGCCGAGATGATGTGCCCGCCGGCGCTCCGGCCCGCGGTGGTCGTGCTGCTCGCGATGATGGCGGCGGAGGGCACGTCGGTGCTGCGCAACGTGTACGTGATCAACCGCGGCTACGAGGACTTGGCCGAGCGCCTCAACGAGGTGGGCGCGCAGATCGAGACGTTCCGCGACATCTGATACGTGGGGTGCCGCCGCACCCCGTCCGGCCTGCTGTGCCGTGGGCCAGGGCGGGATGCGGCGGCAGGCTCACGCCCCCGCGGTTCGAACTCGTGCTCGCCGCCGTCCTCCCCGGAAAGTCCGCCTTCTGAGGCGGAACATGGACGGCTGTTCCTTCGCCGGACCATACTTGTCCCGTCCCCCGACCGCTCACAGAACGACTCCATGGCGAAGAACAGCACCCCAACGGCCACCGTCCCCGACACCGCGTGGCTCGGCCGCGGGCGCCACCTCGGGCCCGATCCCGAGCTCGACGTCCAGCGCAACCTCATCGCCCTCAAGGCGGCCGGGGTGCTCGACGACTTCCTGGAACTCGACCCCGCGGAAGCGGCCCGTTCCACCGCGCTGCACCCGCGCGAGGCGGCCGCGGACCCCGGCCCGTCGGCCCGTCGGCTCTTCGAGGCGCGCTGGCGCCCGGAGGAGGGCGTCACCGTACGCGCCCAGCTCACCACCTACGAGCCGCCCGCACGGCGCAAGGAGACCGAGGGCGTCACCTGGGTGCTCGCCGCGGAGGCGGAACAGGCGTGGGCCATGCGATGGACCTCGCCCGTCACCATGTTCTGGCCCGACGTCGACCAAGGGGCCTGGAACCACGACACCGTCCCGGACGTACGGCTGCGCACCGCCAACCACCTGCCCAAAGACGACGACGACCTGCGCCGCCGGCTGCGGGACTGCACCCGGCACAGCTGGTACCTGCACATCCTGGTGCACGAGGCGATGACACCCGCCCCGCCGGGGCAGCGGCCCGTCACGGCCTTCCTGCCGCCGAGCCTGCGGCACCGCGTGGTCGAGCACCGCGCCACCCCCGAGCAGGCCCGGATCGCGGACTTCGCCCTGAAACGGGAGTTCAACGCCCGGATGCCGCGCGGCGGAGCCATCGTCCTGCCCGGCATGCCGCAGCACCCCGACTACGACCCGGAGCGCTACACGGTCCGCAGCATCTTCCTGGACGGCAGCGAACCGGCCGAATTCCTCGACCGGGTACAGGAGTTCGCCGCACTGCCCCGGCCCCTGCCGCCCGACGCCGAAGTGGCCCTGACCCGGCTGCGGCACGGCTGGCACCTGCTCACCCCGGACGAGGAGCTCGCCCACGCCAAGCGCATGGTCACCAAGTACGCCGAGGCACTGGAGTCCATGACGCAGTCGCGCGACCTGTACAAGGAGGCGGCCGAGGCGGCACAGGCCGCCCTCGCCGCCACCCCGCGCCCCGAGGGCGCGCCCGCTCCCGGCGCGGCCCGGCCGGAGGGCTCCACGCTCGGCGGACTCACGAAGGCGTTCGGCCGCTTCCGCGGCCCGAACCGCTGAGCAGTCCGAACGGCGGGCGGCGCCCGAGGCCGCCTGCCGAAGTGACAGGCGGACCACGTGGACTGATGCTGAGGGGATGAGCGGATCCCCTGCCTCTCCGCGCGCGGCACCGCCGGGAGACGCGCCGACGATGGGCGTCGAGGAGGAGTACTTCCTCGTCCACCCCGGCACGCGGGCCCCGCAGCCCGCCGGCAGCGCCGTGGCCGCCCACGCCGCGCGGTCGGTGGGGGACCTGGTCACGGGCGAGTTCACCGAGTACCAGGTCGAGGTCCGGACGCCGCCCCGCGCGGACGCCGCCGCCCTGTGCGCGGAGCTCGTACGGCTCCGTGGGGCGGCCTGCGCGGCCGCACGCACACAGGGCCTCCGCCTCTGCGCTTCGGGCACGGCCGTCGCACCGGTCGGCACCCAGGCGCTGGGCGACCACCCCCGGTACCGGGAAGGAGTCGCCCAGTACCGGGCGATGCTCGACGACTTCGCGATCTGCGCTCTCCACGTGCACGCGCACTGCCCGGACCGGGAGGCGGCCGTACTCGTCTCCAACCACCTGCGGCCGTGGCTGCCGCTCCTGGTCGCGATGGCCGCCAACTCCCCGTTCCACCACGGCCGCGAGACGGGATACGCCAGCTGGCGGGCCGTCATCCGAAGCCGCTTCCCCTGCCTGGGCCCGCCCCCGTACGCGGAGTCCGTGGAGGCGTACGAGCGGATGGCGGAGGCGATGGAGCGGTCGGAGGCCATGCTCGACGCCCGCACGCCGTTCTGGGACATCCGGCCGAACTCGCGCTTCCCCACCGTCGAGATCCGCTGCATGGACGTGCTGCCCGACATCGAGGACACGGTGGCCCTCGCCGTACTCGTGCGCGCGCTCGTCGTGGCGGGCCTCGGCCGGGTCCGGCAGGGAGACCCGGGGCCGCGGCCCAGCGCCGAGCTGCTCCGGGCGGCGTACTGGCGCGCCGCCAGGGACGGCTGGACGGGGTCGGGCGTGGACCCGCTGGACGGGAGGGTCGCCCCGTTCTCCGTTCAGGCCGGGTGGCTGGTCGAGGAGGTGCGGCCGGTCCTCGAGGGGAACGGGGACCTGGCGCTGGTACGGGACTTCCTGCGGCGTCTGGGCACGCGCGGCGGCGGAGCGGAGCGGCAGCGGGCCGCCGAGTCCCGGCACGGGGGCCTGAACGGCGTCGTCGACGACCTCGTCCGGCGCACGGCCCGCGCCGGTCGCACGGCCCGCACCGCTCCCCGGCCCGCCTGACCGGCGGTCACCGCGCGGGTCCGTTCAGGACTGCCCGGACTCCGGTGCGAAGGTGACCACGAGGACGTCGCGCCGTGCGGACCGTGCGAGATCGCGCGGGCGGACCCGGGAGACACCGTGCAGGGTGCTGCGGTCGTCGCCGAGGAGCAGCGTGCCCGGCTTGCCGAGGGTGGTCTCGAGGAGCGGCCGGCCGTCGAGCGTGGTCACCGTGCTCCGCCCGCCGCGGGCGTTGCTGCGGTTGACGAGAAGCGAGGAAACGAGCGTCACTCCGTCGCGGTGCATCCCCTCGGGAGTGGGCTCCCCGGCGTCGTCCGCGGACGCGACGACGCGGAACGGATGGACCTTCACCACCCATGTCCTGGCCTCGTCCAGGCCCGTGGCCGCGCGGCCCAGGAGGCGCAGAAGCCCGTGCAGCAGGGGGTCGTCGGCGAACGCGTCGGTCAGCGGCTCGAAGACGCGTTCAACCTCCGTGTACAGGGGGTTGCTGTTCTCGGGCTGGACGAAGGAGGTGTGCGACAGGGGGCTCGTACGGGCGGTGGCGGCGTCGAAGGAGAAGGCTCCGTACCGGCGGAACCGCCGCGTGCCTCGCTCCGCCGCGTACGTGTCCGCCTCCAGCTTGTCCCAGTGCCGCGCGAACACCTCCCAGGCCTCGGGCTCCGTGCCCGTACACATGCGAACGCCGGAGGCGGGGACGCGGCACGCGCCGACCGTACGCAGGGACTCCTCGATTCTCCGCATCTCGGCGGGCGGCGGCTCGGCCGGGACCGTCGTCTGTGCTCGTGACCGGCTGCGGGTGTGCGGGGTGTCGTACTCCACTGTGTCACCACCTTCTCGGGGACCGTGTTGCGAACCGTCGGGCGCCGTTCGGCGGGCGTCGCCGGAGGGGCGCCCGGGGCGGAGGCGGCTCTTGTACAAATCTGCCGCCTGCCACGCAGGTGTGGGGTTCAGGTTCGGGGGTCGGGCTGCCCCCTCAGCCCTCGGCGGCAGCGTCGGAAGTGGATAAGGGACGGCCCCCGCGCGCCCCCTCCGCTTTGGTCGAGCGCCTCAGCCAGATTCCAGCCCGTCCGGCGTTTGAGGACGGCCCTCAGCCACGATGCTCGCGAGGTTCGCCGCCGGGCCGCTGGCCCACGTACCTCTGGGAGGCCACCCTGAAGTGGCCCGGCACACGCCGTGGCCGCCCCCGTCCGTCCTCAAACGCCGGACGGGCTGGGTTGTGGGCAAGTTACCCATTCGGGTGAAAATCGCGCACGCGTCGGACCACGCCCCGGCCGCCTCGTTACGGTGACGGCGCCACCCGCCACCGCACCGGCCCGCTTCGCGCGGGCCTCCGTCACCCCGTGCGCGAGGAGCCATGCCCCTGCCTCTCCCGCTGCCCACGCCGCGAGGCGGTGCCCCGGACAGCCCGCTGCGGCGGCTCAACGACGCCTCCGTACGGGACGCGGAGCGCGCGCTGCTGACCTGTTGCGGCAGTGCCCGGTGGGCACACCGGCTGGCGGCGCACCGGCCGTACCCGGACGTGGAGGCGCTGCTGGCCGCCGCCGACGAGGCGAGTTATGACATGACGCACACCGATCTCGCGGAAGCGCTCGCCGGGGAGCGCGTCGATCAGCCGCTCACCGAGGGGCCCAGCGCGCTCGCCGCGCACACCGCGCTGCGCGCGGCGCACGCCGCGTACGAGGCGCGGTTCGGGCACACGTTCGTCGTGTGCCTGGACGATTGCCGTGCCGAGGAACGGGTCGACCTGGCGCTCGTCGGGCTGCGTACGCGGCTGGTCCACGACGAGGACACCGAACGGGCCGTCGCCGCCGAGGAGCTGCGGCGGCTCGCGCGCGGCCGACTCGCGCGACTGCTCGGCGCGGCCCCGCGCACCGACCCGGCGCGACCGTAGAGGCCGCCGCAGAGACCGCCGTAGAGGCCGCCATAGAGGCCGCCATAGAGGCCGCCGTAGAGGCCGCCGCAAAGACAACGGCAGAAGCCGTAGCCAACGACCACCGCAACGGCCTCCCGGCCGCCCCCGACAGGCCGCGGCCATACCTCCTCGGGGTACCCGAACCCCGGCCGCCCATCCGTGCCTGTTTGATCACACCTGCGGGCCCCCGCCCCTAACTCGCCGGTAAAGCGTGGCTACGATGGCGACGGCCGGTGGACCGTACCCGGCCGGGCCCGACCGAAAATGGCGGCCGGCCCCTTGTCCCCGCTCCCGGAGGGTTTTGTTCCGTGCCGGCTGGAACGCTGTATCGCGGCCGGGAAGGCATGTGGTCCTGGGTGGCTCACCGAGTCACCGGCGTCCTCATCTTCTTCTTCCTGTTCGTGCACGTCCTGGACACCGCGCTGGTGCGCGTGTCCCCCGAGGCGTACGACGACACGGTGGCGATCTACAAGACGCCGCTCGTCAATCTGATGGAGTACGGCCTCGTCGCCGCCGTGCTTTTCCACGCGCTGAACGGTCTCCGTGTCATCGCCGTGGACTTCTGGTCGAAGGGCGCGAAGTACCAGAAGCAGATGCTGTGGACGGTCGTGGGGATCTGGGCCGTGCTGATGGCCGGAGCGTTCTACCCCGTGCTGCAGCACACCCTGCGCGAGCTGTTCGGGAGCTGATCGACATGGCCACTGACATCGAGATGACCGGTACCTCCGGCGGCGACGCCGAGTACGGGCCGGGCAACCCGGCGCCCGTCATCGAGCCGCCGCGGGCGCGCACCGCCCGTACGCCCAAGTCGACGCGGACGAACTTCGAGCTGTACGGCTGGCTGTTCATGCGGCTGTCCGGGATCGTGCTCGTCGTGCTGGTGCTCGGGCACCTGCTGATCCAGCTGGTGCTGGACGGCGGCGTGACGAAGATCGGGTTCGCGTTCGTGGCGGGCCGCTGGGCTTCGCCGTTCTGGCAGACGTGGGATCTGGTCATGCTGTGGCTCGCGATGCTGCACGGCGCGAACGGGCTGCGGACGATCATCAACGACTACGCCGAGCGGGACAACACCCGGCTCTGGCTCAAGATGCTGCTGTACACCGCCACGGTGTTCACCGTACTGCTGGGCACGCTGGTGATCTTCACCTTCGACCCGAACATCCGCTAGCGCACCGGGGCTGAGGTTTCTGCCATGAAGATCCACAAGTACGACACGGTCATCGTCGGCGCCGGCGGCGCCGGGATGCGCGCGGCCATCGAGGCCACCAAGCGGAGCCGTACCGCCGTGCTGACCAAGCTGTACCCCACCCGCTCCCACACCGGCGCCGCACAGGGCGGCATGGCCGCCGCCCTCGCGAACGTCGAGGAGGACAACTGGGAGTGGCACACCTTCGACACCATCAAGGGCGGCGACTACCTGGTCGACCAGGACGCCGCCGAGATCCTGGCGAAGGAGGCCATCGACTCGGTCCTGGACCTGGAGAAGATGGGCCTGCCGTTCAACCGGACCCCGGACGGCACGATCGACCAGCGCCGGTTCGGCGGCCACAGCCGCAACCACGGCGAGGCGCCCGTACGCCGGTCCTGCTACGCGGCGGACCGCACGGGCCACATGATCCTCCAGACGCTGTACCAGAACTGCGTGAAGGAGGGCGTGGAGTTCTACAACGAGTTCTACGTCCTGGACCTGCTGCTCAACGAGTCCGACGGGATCAAGCGGACCGCCGGCGTGGTCGCGTACGAGCTGGCCACCGGTGAGATCCACGTCTTCCGCGCCAAGTCCGTGGTGTTCGCCTCCGGCGGCAGCGGCAAGTTCTTCAAGGTGTCGTCGAACGCGCACACGCTGACGGGCGACGGCCAGGCCGCCGCGTACCGGCGCGGGCTGCCGCTGGAGGACATGGAGTTCTTCCAGTTCCACCCGACGGGCATCTGGAAGATGGGCATCCTGCTCACGGAGGGCGCCCGCGGTGAGGGCGGCATCCTGCGGAACCGGGACGGCGACCGGTTCATGGAGACGTACGCCCCCGTGATGAAGGACCTCGCCTCGCGCGACGTCGTCTCCCGCGCGATCTACACCGAGATCCGCGAGGGTCGCGGCTGCGGCGCCGACAAGGACCACGTCTATCTGGACCTGACGCACCTGCCGCCGGAGCAGCTGGACGCGAAGCTGCCGGACATCACGGAGTTCGCGCGTACGTACCTGGGCATCGAGCCGTACACCGACCCGATCCCGATCCAGCCGACCGCGCACTACGCGATGGGCGGCATCCCGACCAACGTGCAGGGGCAGGTGCTGGCCGACAACACGACGCCGGTGCCCGGCCTGTACGCGGCGGGCGAGGTCGCCTGCGTGTCCGTGCACGGCGCGAACCGGCTGGGCACCAACTCGCTGCTGGACATCAACGTCTTCGGGCGGCGCGCGGGCATCGCGGCGGCGGACCACGCGGCGACGGCGGAGTTCGTGGAACTGCCGGACAACCCCACGAAGTTCGTCGAGGACGAGGTGGAGAACCTGCGCGACGCCACCGGCAACGAGCGGGTGGTGGAGATCCGCAAGGCGCTCCAGGAGACGATGGACAAGAACGTCATGGTCTTCCGTACGGAGCAGACGCTCAAGGAGGCCGTCGAGCGGATCGGCGAGCTGCGCAAGCGGTTCCGGAACATCAGCGTCCAGGACAAGGGCAGGCGGTTCAACACGGACCTGCTGGAGGCGCTGGAGCTGGGCAACCTGCTGGACCTCGCCGAGGTGACGGCTGTCTCCGCGCTCGCCCGCAAGGAGTCGCGCGGCGGGCACTACCGCGAGGACTTCCCGAACCGCGACGACGTCAACTTCATGCGCCACACCATGGCGTTCCGCGAGGTGGGCGACGACGGCACCGAGTCGATCCGGCTGGACTACAAGCCCGTCGTCCAGACCCGCTACCAGCCGATGGAGCGTAAGTACTGATGAGCACCGCAACTCTGGACAAGGGCAAGGGCGCGGACCGCGGCCCCGTCGACTCGGCGGAGAACAGCGCCTCGCACCTGATCACGGCCACCTTCCGGATCCGCCGCTTCAACCCGGAGGTCTCGGCCGAGGCGTCCTGGGAGGACTTCCGGATCGAGATCGATCCGAAGGAGCGGGTGCTGGACGCGCTGCACCAGATCAAGTGGGAGGTCGACGGCACGCTCACGTTCCGGCGCTCCTGCGCGCACGGCATCTGCGGCTCGGACGCGATGCGCATCAACGGCCGCAACCGGCTGGCCTGCAAGACGCTGATCAAGGACATCAACCCGGACAAGCCGATCACGGTCGAGGCCATAAAGGGGCTCACGGTCCTGAAGGACCTCGTGGTCGACATGGACCCGTTCTTCCAGGCGTACCGCGACGTGATGCCGTTCCTGGTGACCACCGGGAACGAGCCGACGCGGGAGCGGCTGCAGAGCGCGGAGGACCGCGAGCGCTTCGACGACACCACCAAGTGCATCCTGTGCGCGGCGTGCACGTCCTCGTGCCCGGTCTTCTGGAACGACGGCCAGTACTTCGGCCCGGCGGCGATCGTCAACGCGCACCGCTTCATCTTCGACAGCCGCGACGAGGCGGGCGAGCAGCGCCTGGAGATCCTGAACGACAAGGACGGCGTGTGGCGTTGCCGTACGACGTTCAACTGCACGGACGCGTGCCCGCGCGGCATCGAGGTCACGAAGGCCATCCAGGAGGTCAAGCGGGCGCTGATCACGCGCCGTTTCTGACGCCTCAGGGGTCGCGTACGGACTGGTCGCGTACGGACAGCGGCGGGGGGCGGCCGGCGGTGGCGCCGGCCGCCTCCGGCATGTCCGGCTCCCGCAGGGTGCGCAGCAGCAGCCAGCCGAGCGCGGGCAGCGCGATCAGCGGTGCAAGGGCGGTCCGCAGGGAGGCGGCGTCGGCGAGGGCGCCGATCAGCGGGCCGGCGAGGCCGCCGACGCTGACGGTCAGGCCCAGGGTGACTCCGCTGGCGGTGCCGACGCGGCGGGGCAGGTAGTCCTGGCCGAGGGTGACGTGCAGGGAGAACGGCACGTACAGGCCGGCCGAGGTGAGGGCCACGCACGCGTACAGGGCGGGGCCCGGCACGAAGACCACGCCGGCCACGGCGGGGACGGTCAGCGCGTACGACCACCGTACGACCGGCAGCCGGCCCCAGCGGGTGGCGAGCCGCCCGCCCGCCACGGTGCCGACGGCGCCGCCGAGGTAGAGCACGAACAGCGCGGCCGTGCCGGCGACTTCGCCGCCGCCGGTGCGCTCGCGCACGTACAGCGCGATGAACGCGCTGAGGCCGACGAAGACGACCGAGCGGCACACGACCGCCCCCGACAGCCGTACGAAGGACGCCCAGTCGTCGCGTACGGCGGCGTGCTCCGTACGCGCGGCGGCCAATGCGGTCGCACCCGCGGCGGCCTTCGTACGGCGCAGCGCCGCCACGCACAGCGCCGCCCCGGCGAGCGCGGGCACGGCCAGCAGCGGGGACGCGTGCAGCCCGCCCGTGCCGACGGCGGCGGAGACGAGCAGCGGGGCGGTGGCGAAGCCGAGGTTGCCGCCGAGCGAGAACCAGCCCATCGCGGTGTGGCTGCCGCCGCTCGCCTTGCGCGCGGCGCGCGCGGCCTCCGGGTGGTAGGCGGCGACGCCGATCCCGGACACGGCGACGACGGTCAGCGTGACGGCGTACGAACCGCTGACGCCCGCGAGGGCGACCCCCGCACCGGCCGCCAGCGTGCTGACCGGCAGCAGCCACGGCATGGCCCGCCGGTCGGTGAAGGCGCCGAACAGCGGCTGGACCACGGAGGACAGGAGGGAGGCGGCCAGGACGATGCCGGAGGCGGCGGCGTAGGTGTAGGCGCGTTCGGACACGAAGTACGGGACGAGGGCGGCGACCGCGCCCTGGTAGACGTCCACGCAGGCGTGGCTCAGGGCGAGGAGGGTGAGCGGCCGCCCGCGGGAGGGCGGCTTCGGGCTCTGTCGCGTGGGGTTCGGCTGCGCGGGGTACGGCTGCGCGGGGTTCGGTCGCTTCGGGCTCGGCTGTCGCTTCGGCACCCGCTCATCGTCGCCACGGCAGCGCCTGGCGCGCTTCCGATAAAATGCCAAACCATGCCGGATATCCGCCACACTCCCGAGGCGCCCACCCGTACGCAGGTGCTCGCGCCCGGGGAGCGCATCGACGCGCACCGGCACGACGACCACCAGATCATCTACGCCGGCTCCGGCGTCCTCGCCGTCACCACCGACGCGGGCACCTGGTTCGCCCCCGGCACGCGCGCCATCTGGGTGCCGGCCGGCTGCGTACACGCGCACCGCGCCCACGGCCAGCTCGACCTGCACCTTCTCGGGCTGCCCCCGGACACCAACCCGCTCGGACTGGACGCCCCCACCGTCCTGGCCGTCGGCCCGCTGCTGCGGGAGCTGATCCTCGCGTACACCCGCGGCCCGCTCGACGACACTTCGGAACGGCGCCGCCTGCGCGCCGTGCTCCTCGACCAGTTGCGCGCCTCGCCCCAGCAGCCCGTGCAGCTGCCCGCGCCCACCGACCCGCGGCTCGCCGCCGTCTGCGCGCTCCTGCACCGCGATCCGGCGGACCCGCGCGGCCTCGCCGCGCTGGGGGCGACGGCGGGGGCCGGTGAACGCACCCTCAGCCGCCTCTTCCGCCGCGAGCTGGGCATGACGTTCCCGCAGTGGCGCACGCAGCTGCGCCTCTACCACGCCCTGCGCATGCTCGCCGACGACGTGCCGGTCAGCGCGGTCGCCCGGCGCTGCGGCTGGTCGTCGACGAGCGCGTTCATCGACGTCTTCCGGCGCGCCTTCGGCTACACGCCCGGCACCCACAACCGCCGTCTCTGACCGGGCCGTTACGGCGCCCCGCCCGCACTCCCCTCCCCCTCCCCGTCGCCGTCGCCCTCAGGCCGGTCCAGCCGGAGGTCGAGCCGCACCGGGCCGTCGTTCAGCAGCACGCTCCTGCTCTTCGCAGCGCCCAGTCCGGGCGAGGTGGCGACGAGGATGTACGCGCCCTCGCCCGGCGCCGTGACGGAGTAGCTGCCGTCCTGCGCCGTACGGGACTTGGCGAGCTGGTTGCCGCCGGCGGAGATCAGGGTGAGCGAGGCGCGCGGCACGGGGATGCCGGCGGCGTCGTGCACCGTGCCCCGGATCGCGGCCTGTTCACCGGCGGGCACGGGTACGGGCGCGAGCGCGGATACGGATACGGGTGCCTGCACGCGGGGTTGGGGCGCCGCTTCCGGTTCCGGGTCCGCTTCGGGCTCGGGCGGGCCCGCTTCCGCGTCCTCCTTCGGCTCGACCGCGAGATGCGGCAGCCGCCTGTCGAGCCAGTGCGGCAGCCACCAGTTGGCGCGGCCCAGCAGGAACATGGCGGCGGGCACCAGCATCATGCGGAGGATGAACGCGTCCAGCGCGACCGCGCCCGCCAGCCCGAGTCCGACCATCACGCCCTCCAGGTCGCCGCTGAGGACGAACGCGGAGAAGACGCAGACCATGATCAGCGCCGCCGACGTGATCACGCGGCTGGTCTCGGCCAGCCCGACCCGTACCGCCCGCGCGCTGTCCTTCGTGTGCACCCACTCCTCGTGCATGCGGCTGACCAGGAAGACCTGGTAGTCCATCGACAGCCCGAAGAGCATGGCCAGCATGATGACCGGCAGGAACGACGTGATCGGCACCTGGTCGCCCAGGCCGAGCAGCCCGCTCCCCCAGCCCCACTGGAAGATCGCGACCAGCAGCCCGAACGAGGCGGCCGCGGCGAGCAGGTTCATCAGCGCGGCCGTCAGCGGCACGAGGACGGAGCGGAAGGCGATCAGCAGCAGCACGAAGCCGAGGGCCACGATCACGCCGATGAACATGGGCAGTTTGCCGGTGACGACCTCCGCGAAGTCCTTGTTGAAGGCGACCGAACCGGTCACCAGGACCTCCACATCCCCTTCCGCTTCGGCTTCCCGCAGCGTCTCGTCACGGAGTCGGTCGATCAGTTCGTCCGTCCCGGCGGACTGCGGTGCCGTCTCGGGCACGACCTGTATGACGGCGATCCGCGAGTCCGGTCCGGGCGACGACGGCGGGGTCGTACGCGCCACGCCGTCCGTCTCCCGTACGTCCGCCACCAGCCGGTCCAGCGCCGCCCGTCGGGCGCCCTCGCCGGCCGGGCCGCCGGGGGTCTCGGCGACGAGCTGGAGCGGGCCGTTGAAGCCGGGCCCGAAGCCGTCGGCGAGCATGTCGTACGCCTGCCGGGTCGTGCTCGACTCGGGGTTGTTGCCCTGGTCGGTGGTGCCCAGCCGCAGCGAGAGGACCGGCAGCGCGACCACCACCATGACGACGGTGGCGAGCGCGCCGACCGTACGCGGCCGGCGCTGCACGAACGCGGCCCAGCGGCCCCAGCCGCGCTTCACCGAGGCCTGCTCGGGCGCGGGCCCGTGCACGGCCAGCCGGTGCCGCTGGCGGCGCGAGAGCACGCGCGGGCCGAGCAGCCCGAGCATCGCGGGCAGCAGCGTCACGGCCGCCAGCACGCCGAGCAGCACCGTCAACGAGGCCGCTATGGCGACCCCGTCGAGCATCCCGATGCCGAGGGTCATCATGCCGAGCAGCGCGATACAGACCGTGCCGCCCGCGAACAGCACCGCGCGCCCGGCCGTGTTGACCGCGCGTACGGCCGCCTCCTCGGGTGCCAGGCCCCGCATGACGCCGCTGCGGTGCCGGGTGACGATGAACAGCGCGTAGTCGATGCCGACGCCGAGCCCGATGAGGCTGCCCAGCAGCGGCGCCGCCGACGAGAGGTCGGTGACGTGGCTGATCAGCCCGACGGTGCTGAGCCCGGTGCCGATCCCGAAGACCGCGCAGAGCAGCGGCAGCAGCATGGCGTACAGCGAGCCGAAGGCGAGGAAGAGGATGACGGCGGCCGCCGCGAGGCCCACCAGTTCGGCGATGCCGCCGGGCGGCTCACCCTCGGCCCGCTCCACGGCGTCACCACCGAGTCCCACCCGGAGGCCGTCGCGGGCGGCGGCCCCGGCGGCGTCCATGACCTCCTCGATGTGCGCCTTCTCCAGCTCGTCGGCCTGGCGGGTGAAGGTCACGGTGGCGTACGCGACGCGACCGTCCTCGCTGATCCGCGTGCTGTCGCCGCCGGCCCCGTACGGCCCTGCCACGGAGCCCACTTCGGGCACCTTCGCGATGTCCGCCAGCGCGCCGGACATGTCCGCGCGCACCGCGGCGTCCCGTACGGACCGCCCCTCGGGCACGCGCCACACCACCGAGTTGCTGCTGCCGGCCTCCTGCGGGAACTCCTCCGCCATCAGGTCGGCGGCGCGGGTCGACTCGGTGCCGGGCAGCTCGAAGCTGTCGGTGTAGCCGGTGCCCGCGGCGCTGCTCCCGGCAAACGTGCCGAGCAGGGCGCACAACCAGACTGCGAACACCACGATGCGGTGCCGGAAGCACCATCGCGCAAGAACTGCCACGGGTCGTTCTCCTGTCTCGGCGGATCTCTCGTGTCCCTGTGGTCCAACGACAGGCCCAAGGCTCCGAGACGCGTACGCGGTGGCGGAACGGCTCTCGGCGGTCTCCGATCCGCTTCACAGGGAACTCTCAGGTTCCGGCCGCCCGTTGCCGCCTCCGGCGCCGGATACTGGGCCCATGGACGGTCCCGGTCACCCGCACACCCCCGCCACCGTGCTGGTCGTGGAGGACGAGCCGAGCATCGCCGACATCCTGCAGATCACCCTGCGCTTCCACGGGTTCGCCGTCGCCCACGCGGCGAGCTGCGAACAGGCCCTGGCGCTGGCCCGCGAGCTGCGCCCCGATCTGCTGCTGCTCGACGTGATGCTGCCGGACGGCAACGGCTGGCAGATCTGCCGCGAACTGCGCGCCGAACGCGACGACCTCGCCGTCGTGTTCCTCACCGCACGCGACAGCGGCGGTGACGTGGTCGGCGGGCTGGCGCTGGGCGGCGACGACTACATCACGAAGCCGTTCAACGTGGACGAGGTGCTGGCCCGCGTACGGGCCGTGCTGCGCCGCACCCGGCGCGCCACCCCGGCGGAACGGCACGTACTGCGGCACGGGGACGTGGAGATGGACGAGGCCACGTTCACCGTACGGCGGGCGGGGCAGCCGGTGGGCCTCACGCCGACCGAGTACAACCTGCTGCGCTACCTGCTGCGCAACGCGGGCCGCGTCGTCACCAAGGAGCAGATCCTGCGCCACGTCTGGCGGTTCGACACGGTGGTCGAGTCGAGCGTCGTCGAGACGTACGTCAGCTATCTGCGGCGGAAGCTGGACGGGCTGGGACCGCCGCTGATCGTCACGCGGCGTGGCGTCGGCTACGGGCTCACGGAGGCGGCGGAGACGGCCGATACGGCGGATACGGCTGCGGCTGCGGCTGCGGCTGCGGCTGCGGAGACGGAGACGGATACGGCGACGGCGCCCGGGCCTCCGGAGCAGACCGGTGACCGCGCCCGTGCACGGGCCCGCGACCAGGCCGGGCCGTGACCGTGAGCCCGTGGCGGCGCCCCCGTTCGCTCAGCGCCCAGCTCACCGCGCGCAACGTACTGCTGCTCGCCGTCGCCCTCGTGCTGGCGGCCGGGGTGGCCGCGGGCGGCCTCTACACGGTGCTGGTCCGGGACATCGACTCGGAGCTCCGTTCCTCGCACGACGCCATACGGAACTCCAGCTTCACGCGGATGGACGCGGAGCGGCTCGTCGACCTCGTCGGGGCGGTGGAGAACCAGTTCGGTGCCGGAGCCGGCAACGGCTACGCCATGCTGTCCGCGCGGGGCCCGCTCGTCCTGACGGAAGACGGCGAGCCCGTCGAGGTCGGCCCCGCGGACCGGTACTCGCCCGGGGCCGCCGCCCGGCGCCGCGCCATCGCCGACGCCGTAGACGACCCGGCGGGCTGGGCACGGAGCGGAGAGATCCGTTCCTTCGAGGCGGCGGGCGTCCCGTACCGGGCGAAGGTGACGGCGCTGCGGGACGGCGGCTACATCGTCGCCGTCGCCTCCACCGAGAGCGTCCGCGCGAACGTCACCAAGCTGATCGTGATCGAGGCCGTCACCGGTGCCGTGCTGCTCTCCGTGCTCGCCGTGGCCTCGCTGGTGACCGCCCGGCGGCGGCTGCGGCCGCTGGGCGACATGGTCGACACGGCCACCGCCATCGCCGACGGCGAGCTGACCGGCGCCGACCTCGCACGCCGCGTCGAACCGCGCGGCAGGGACGCCACCGAGGTCGCGCGGCTGCGCACCGCGCTGAACGCGATGCTCCACCAGATCGAGGGCGCCTTCGAGACGCGGGAGCGTTCGGCGGCCCAGCTGCGCCGGTTCGCCGCGGACGCCTCGCACGAGCTGCGTACGCCGCTCGCCTCCGTACGCGGCTACCTCCAGCTGTACGAGCGCGGGATGCTCGACGGCGACGAGGAACGGTCCCGCGCCCTGGCCCGTATGACCGCCGAGACGGAGCGCATGGCGCGGCTCGTCAACGAACTGCTGCTGCTCGCCCGCCTCGACCGGCAGCCGGAGCTGCGCCCGCGCGCCGTCGACCTGGCGCGCGTCGCGGCGGACGCCCTGGACGACCTCACCGCGCAGCAGCCCGAACGGCCCGTGCACCGCGAACTCCCGGCCGAGGGCTGCCCGGTGCTGGCGGACGAGGCCACGCTGCGGCAGATCGTCGGCAACCTCGTGGCGAACGTACGGGTGCACACGCCGCCGGAGGCGCGCGTACGCGTACGGGTCGCGCGCGAGGGCGGGCCCGGGGCGGAACGCGGCGTGCTGTGCGTCGCCGACACCGGGCCCGGCATGGAGCCCGCGGACGCCGACCGCATCTTCGACCGCTTCTTCCGCGCACCCGGACGCGGCTCCGGGAGCGAGAACGGCAGCGGCCTGGGCATGTCCGTCGTACGCGCCGGGACGGAGGCGCAGGGCGGCACCGTACGGGTGGCCACGGCCCCGGGCGAGGGCCTGGCGGTGACGGTCACCCTGCCCGCGGCGGTCCCGGGGGCGGCCCCGGCGGAGGGTGACCCGGCCGGGGCGGCCCCGGCAGAAGCGGCCCCGGCCGAGACGGCCCCTGTCGAAACGGAACAGCCGTCGCCGTAACGGGGCTTCGCCCGGCGGCCGGAAGACTCACGCCTGCTTCGAGGCCAGCGTCACGACCGTCACGTCCGACTCGGCACCCACCCGTACGGGCGGCCCGAACGCGCCCGCGCCCCGCGTCACGTACAGCTGCGTGTCGCCGTACCGCTCCAGCCCGGCGACTGTCGGGTTGGCCAGTCCGGCGAGGTAGTTGCCGGGCCAGACCTGGCCGCCGTGCGTGTGCCCGGACAGCTGCAGGTCGACGCCGTGGTCGACGGCGTCGTGGATCTGTACGGGCTGGTGCGCGAGGAGTACGGACGCGCGCGAGGTGTCGCGGTCGCCGAGCGCCTTGCCGAAGTCCGGGCCCTCGCCCTCGTTTTCGCCCTCGAGGTCGTTGACGCCGGCCAGGTCGAAGCCGGGCAGCTCGCGGCGGGCGTTCTCCAGCGGGTGGACACCGATCTCGCGGAGGTAGTCGAGCCACTCGCCGGCGTCGCCGAAGTACTCGTGGTTGCCGGTCACGAAGAACGAGCCGTGCCGCGACTCCAGTTCGGCGAGCGGCGCGGCGGCCGGGCCGAGGTCGGCGACGCTGCCGTCCACCAGGTCGCCGACGATGGCCACGAGGTCGGGCTGGGTGCCGTTGATCATGTCGACGATGCGCCGCGTGTGCGAACGGCCCAGGATCGGGCCCAGGTGGATGTCGCTGACGACGGCGATGCGGTAACCGTGCGCGCTGCGCGGCAGTTTGGCGAGCGGGACGGTGAGGCGCTTGAGGGTGGGCCCGTTGAGCACGCTGTACGCGCCCGCGCCGACGGTCACGGCGGCGACGGTGGTGGCGCCGACGGCGAGGGTGCGCGCGATGAAGAGCCGCCGCGCGGGGTCCTCGCCACCGCGCTCGGGCCGGGCGCCGTCCGCGGGCTCGGGCTGGTCCTCCTCCGACTCCCTCTCGGATGTGGAAGCGGACGCGGACTCGGAAGTGGAAGCGGACTCGGCCGCTTCCGCCGGGGCCGCCGGCACCGAGACGCGCTCACCCTCGCCCTCGGAGCCCGCGCCCGCGCCCGCCGCCCGTACGGCATCCCGCCGCGCCAGCACGCGCCGCAGCAGAGGCCGTACGAGCTCGCCGACCAGCAGCGCCAGCAGCAGGTAGAGCAGCAGCGCCATCCAGAGAAAGCCGGGCCAGGCCAGCATCCGCTGCACCAGGAACGGCGCCTCCGACTGCCGGGTGACGAAGGCCGCGAACGCGCACGCCGGAAACGCGAACGCGAGCACCGTGCCCGTACGCCGCCACCACCCGCCCGGCGCGGACACGTCGCGTACGAGCCGCCGCCACAGGTACCAGTGCGCGGTGACGACCGTGGACACGATCGCCAGCACGAGCAGGATCGTCAGCGCGATCATCGCCGCCTCCGCCCCGCGCCGGAACCGGCGTCAGCGGCCGCGGAACACGGCAGAGGGCGGGCGGAACGGGTGAGACTCGGGGGTTTCGGGGGTGAGTCCCCGGAAGACCGGCGCATAGAGGCAAGTATGGCTATCGGCCTAATCTGATCGCTGATGGGGGGCTACTGTGTCGTACGCACACCCTCCCGGTGCCCATATGACTTGTGTGCCTGTACGTTCGACGAGTGCCGACCACCTCATCTGCCGTACGCCGCCCGCGCCGTGCCACCATGCTCGCCGCAGGAGCCGCAGCGTTTCTGACGCCCATTCTGCTGACGCCCGCCGCACCGGCGGCGCACGCCGATGACAAGCCCGCACCCAAGCCGCCCGGCGACATGTCCACGCTCGGCGGCGCCAAGCTGGGCGAGCCCGGCACCCAGGTCGACCCGCGTCCCGGCGCCAAGACACCCGATCTGCCCAAGAAGCTGACGGCGCGTTCGTGGATCGTCTCGGACGCCGAAACCGGCCATGTCCTGGCCTCGCACAACGCGCACTGGCGGCTCCCGCCGGCCAGCACGCTCAAGATGCTGTTCGCCGACACGCTGCTGCCGAAGTTCCCGAAGGACCGCGAGTACAAGGTCAAGCGGGCCGATCTGGAGGGCATGGGCGAGGGCAGCAGCCTGGTCGGCGTCAAGGAGGGGGAGACGTACTCCGTACGGGACCTCTGGCTCGGCGTCTTCCTGCGCTCCGGCAACGACGCGGTGCACACGCTCGCGGCCATGAACGGCGGCGTGGACAAGACCGTGCAGGAGATGAACGCGCACGCGAAGCAGCTGCGGGCGCTGGACACGCACGCGGTGTCGCCCGACGGGTACGACCGCGAAGGCCAGGTCTCGTCGGCGTACGACCTGACGCTCATCGCCCGCTCCGGAATGCTGAAGAAGGACTTCCGGGACTACGCCTCGACGGTGCGGGCCAAGTTCCCCGGCGAGACGAAGAAGTCAAAGAAGGGCGAGAAGAGCGAGAAGGGCGAAGAGGGCAAGGAGAAGCGGGAGTTCTTCGAGATCCAGAACACGAACCGGCTGCTCACCGGCGACTACGGGCTCGACCCGTACCCCGGCATCGCCGGCGTGAAGAACGGCTCCACCTCCAAGGCGGGCAACACCTTCACGGGTGTCGCCGAACGCGACGGCCGCGTCCTGCTGGTCACCGTGATGCACCCCAAGGGCGGCGGCGGTGACCTGGGTGTCTACAAGGAGACGGCGAAGCTGTTCGACTGGGGCTTCAGCGCGGCCGACACCGTACGGCCGGTGGGCGAACTGGTGCCGCCCGGCGGGCAGGAGCCCGGCGGCGACGCCGGGGGCGGCGGCAAGAACGGCGACGTACGCGGCGGCAAGGGCCCCGACCAGGCGTCGCTCGCCTCCGCCGGGCCGACGGGCGAGGGCTCGTCGGGCGGCGGCATGGGGACGGCGTTCGCGGTCACGGGCGGCTGTCTCGTGGTGCTGGCGATGGGCGCGTACGCGGTGCACCGCCGGTGGCCGCTGCCCGACCTGGCCCGGCTGCGGCGTCACGGCCCGGACCGCGGCTAGAACCGGAATCCGAACCTGAACCGGCTGCGGAACCGGAACCGGAGTCCGAGCCCGGCTCCGTGTCCGACTCCGCGTCCGCGCTCCGCTCCGCGTCCGCGGCCGTCTCCTCCGTCGCGGTCCAGCCCGCGCAGTACAGCAGCAGCTTGGTCATGAAGCTGATCCACAGCAGCAGCGCGATGGGCACGCCGAAGGCGCCGTACGTGTTCTTGGCGGCCACCCCCTGGAGGTAGCCGCCGAGCAGCAGCTTGAGCAGCTCGAAGCCGACGGCGCCGATCAGGCACGCCACCACCATGGCCCGGCGCGGCGGACTCACCCGCGGCAGTACCCGCAGCACGTACCACAGCAGCAGGAAGTCGGCCCCGACCGCCGCCGCGTACCCGGCCAGGCGCAGCAGCCAGGTGCCGACACCGCCCTCGGCCAGCCCCGCCCGTTCCGCCACCCAGTCGACGGCGGAGACGGCGAACGCGGAGCCCGCCATGGAGACCAGCCCGGCGAGGCCGAGCCCGAGGAGTACGGCGAGGTCCTTGGCCTTGAGCAGCACCGGGTTGCCCGGGTCCTCCTCCAGGTCCCAGACGGCGCGCAGGCACTCGCGGAGCGTCCCGGCCCAGTTGACACCTGTGAACAGCAGCGCCGCACCGGCGACCAGCCCGATCGTGCCCGCGTTGTCCGCGAGCGACTGGATGTCGAGCTTGTCGGAGATCCCCGGCACCTGCTCGGCGATCGTCTCCTTGACGTCCTGCATCCGGCTCGGGGACAGGAACGAGGCCCCGATGGCGACGCCGACCACCAGCATCGGGAAGAACGCGAGGAAGCTGGTGAAGGTGATGGCGGCGGCGAGCCGCTGCCACTTGCGCGCGTCGAGATGCTCGTACACCCGCCACACCCTGGTGCCGAAGAACCAGGCGAAAAACGGGCCGATGACGGGCAGCTTGGTGAGCTGTTCCATCACCAGCGCCTACCCGCCCCCGTACGTCCCCTCACGTCATGGCACCGGCCCCACGCCCGAACAGGCTAGGCGTGGGGCCGGACGCGCCGTGCGCCCCGCGCGGGAGGCGCCGCTGCTCAGCTGCCGGGGCCGAAGATCACCGCGAGCGGGCGGTCGCCGGACACGTCGGCGGAACGCCGCCGGGCCAGGTCGTCACCCAGGTACAGCTTCTTGCCCGTGTACAGCAGCCGCCGGTCCGAGCTGAAGCTCCCCTCCATCTCGGCGGTGTCCGCCGGGTGCTGCAGCAGCTTCTCCGTCTTGAACGTCTTGGGGTCGACCCGCCAGACGCCGCCGCCCCCTGCGGTCGTCGCCTCCTGGTACGCGAGGACCGCGCCCTTCTCGTCGAGGCCGATCGGCACCAGCGCGACGCCCTTCTCCATCTTCGACTGGCCGGTCTTCTTGCCGGTCTTCAGATCGAAGGCGACGATCTTGTTGCCGACGTCGTACTGCTCGTCCGGCGTCTGGTCCGAGCCCAGATAGAGCGTGCTCGTGCCCTTGTCGAGGGCGAACTCCGTACAGCCGTCCACATTGACCGCGGGGCAGTCCAGCTCGTACGCGTCGGCCAGGATGTCGATCTTGCTCAGCAGCTTGCCCTGCGCCGCGCTGTCGTCGATCGTCATGAAGTCCGTGACGCTCGCGCCGGGCTCCGCGTCGCCGGTGTCGACGCCGATCAGCAGCGGGTCGACGGAGGCCACGTGCACGTACTCGGGGCCGGAGGGCAGCTTGTACGTGGACTTCGCCTCCCCGGAGGCCGGGTCGAGGGTCTGCACGCGTAGAGCGGGCGGGTCGGCGTCACCACACTCGCGGACGACGACCAGCTTCTCCTCGCTGCCCGCGTAGCCCTCGTCGTCGCACTGGTCGTCCTCCCCCGGTGCCCAGAGCTGCCTGCCCTCGGCCGACCACGCGACGCCGCCACTGGTGCCCCCCGCGGCCACCGTGCCGCCACCCATCGTGACCTCGTCGAAGTCCATGGTGTCGCCCCAGCTGTCGACGGCCTGCTTCTGCCAGAGCAGCTTGCCCTTGTGCACGTCGACCACGCCGACCTGGGTGCACTCCGGATCGCTGTCCTTGCCGTTCTCAAAAAGGACCGCGACCTGGCCTTCCTTCGTGACGTACGAGGAGGACCAGCAGAGGTTGCCATCGAGCGGAATTTTCCATTCCGCCTGGCCGCCCGACAGCGGATATCCGACGATCTCCTTGACCCCGGCCTTCACGAAGTTCTTGTCGGTCGTCCACATTCCCTTTGCGACGGTCTCGTCATTGACCTTCGGCATCGGGACTTTGTTGACGACCTTCGCCGCGGCCGCGTCCGACGCCGCGTCGCCTTCTTTTCCGCCGTCACCACCGCTGGTGGCGAACCAGATACCACCGCCCGCGATCAGCACGACCGCGAGCACCGCGGCGACGATCACACCCGTCTTCGACTTCTGCTGGCGCCGGCGCCCCGGGCCCGTACCGCCCGGCCCCATGCCACCGGGGCCCATCGGGGGCGGACCGGGCGGGCCACCGGGGGGCGGACCGCCCATCGGAGGCTGACCAGGCGGTTGACCGGGCGGCCCGCCGGGCGGCGGCCCCTGGGGCGGGCCTCCCTGCGGTGGCCCCTGCTGCCACTGCGGCGGTCCCGAACCCCCCTGAGGCGGATACGCGGAATTGGGCGGTATCGGCTGTCCCATGGAATTCTCCTCATTTCGATACGGTGGAGCGCATGCGGACAGGCACGCCGCTCCAGCGCACTGGGATCATTCCTGTTGTGCCACTGGATTTCAAATTGAGTCTGCTGCACCTGAGTTCAGCAGAAATGCACTGGAGAACAGTTCGGAAAAACACCGGGAGCCGCGGAAGAAAACCGCTGGAAAGAAGCAGGAAAGGGCCGGACGCAGAGAGGGCGCCCGGCCGCAGGAATCAGCCGGACGCCGCGGAGGGCCAGAGAGGAGAGCGGGCGCGCGGGCTCAGACGGAGGGCGCGGCGGGCCTGGACAGGTCCGACAGGTCCGCCTGCCGCGGCACCGCGGGGAAGCACGGCTTGGCGCCGCCGAACGCGAACTCTCGCTGCAGCCGCCACACACAGTCCGCGCCCTGCGTGTACAGCGCGAAGCCGTCCACCGTCCAGGCCGCCTCGAAGTCCGCGAGCTCCGCGTACGCCCGGTCCATCGCCTCCTCGGCGATGCCGTGCGCGACCGTGACGTGCGGGTGGTACGGGAAGTGCAGCTCGCGGCGCAGCGGCCCCTCGGTGGCGCGTACGCGCTCCTGCAGCCAGCCGCAGGCCGAGCCGCCCTCGGCCACCCGTACGAACACCACGGGGGACAGCGGCCGGAACGTGTCCGTGCCCGACAGCCGCATCGGGAACGCGCGCCCCGCCGCCGCCACGGCGGCCAGATGCCGTTCGATGGCGGGCCGCGCCGCGGCGTCCACCTCGGTCGGCGGGAGCAGGGTGACGTGGGTGGGAATGCCGTGTGCGGCGGGATCGCCGAAGCCCGCACGCCGCTCCTGGAGGAAGCTGCCGTACGGCTCCGGGACCGCGATCGATACACCGAGCGTGACGGTCCCCACGTCGTTCTCCCTCCTGCGCTGTGTCTCTTGCCGTGCCCCGTTGCGTCGTGCTGCCGCGTCGTTCTTCGTGTCCGTGCTGTCCCGTCTCCGCGCGCGTGCCCGTGCCAGTGTGGCGGCTGGGCGGCCGCGGGACGAGGGTCTTCGTCGGGTCAGTGTTTCGCGGGCAGGAAGCCCACCCTGTCGTACGCCGTGGCCAGGGTCTCGGCGGCGACGCTCCGCGCCTTCTCCGCACCCTTGGCCAGGATGGAGTCCAGCGTCTCCGGGTCGTCCAGGTATTCCTGGGTACGGGCCCGGAACGGCGTCACCCACTCCGTGACGACCTCGGCGAGGTCGGTCTTCAGCGCACCGTAGCCCTTGCCGGCGTACCTCTGCTCGAGTTCCGGAATACCCGTGCCGGAGAGTGTGGCGAAGATGGTGAGCAGGTTGCTGACGCCCGGCTTCTTCTCCTCGTCGAAGACGATCTCCGAGCCCGTGTCGGTCACCGCGCTCTTGACCTTCTTCACGGTGGCCTTGGGCTCGTCGAGCAGGTTGACGATGCCCTTCGGGGAGGACGCCGACTTGCTCATCTTGATCGCCGGGTCCTGGAGGTCGTAGATCTTCGCCGTCTCCTTCAGGATGTACGGCTCCGGGATGGTGAACGTCGGGCCGTAGCGGCCGTTGAAGCGCTCGCCCACGTCGCGCGTGATCTCGACGTGCTGGCGCTGGTCCTCGCCGACGGGCACCTGGTCCGCGTGGTACAGCAGGATGTCCGCGATCTGCAGGATCGGGTACGTGAACAGGCCGACGGTGGTCCGGTCGGCGCCCTGCTTGGCGGACTTGTCCTTGAACTGGGTCATCCGGGACGCCTCACCGAAGCCCGTGACGCAGTTCATGACCCACGCCAGCTGCGCGTGCTCCGGCACGTGGCTCTGCACGAACAGCGTGCAGCGCTCCGGGTCCAGCCCGGCGGCCAGCAGCTGTGCGGCCGCGAGGCGGGTGCTGGCCCGCAGCTCGGCGGGGTCCTGCGGGATCGTGATCGCGTGCAGGTCGACGACCATGTAGAACGCGTCGTGAGTCTCCTGCAGGGCCACCCACTGGCGCACGGCACCCAGGTAGTTGCCGAGGTGGAAGGAGCCGGCGGTGGGCTGGATCCCGGACAGCACGCGAGGTCGACGGTCGTTGGCCATGACGCCCATTCTCGCAGAACGCGGGGCCTCACGAGGCCCCAGGGCCCGCCTCGCGGGGAACGTCACACCCACGGGGGCGACACTGGGTGCAGACCGTACGAACAGCGGCGCGCCACGATCATCACCGGATACAGGCTTCGTAAATCAGCCCACCGGCGATAGAAAGAGGCACCGCCTGTCAGTCTGACGAGAAGAACGGAACGCCCACCCATGGTCACTTCTTCCGAGCTGATCACGACCTCCGACGCGTACAGCGCGCACAACTACCACCCGCTCCCCGTCGTCGTGGCCTCCGCGGAGGGCGCCTGGATGACCGACGTCGAGGGACGGCGCTACCTGGACATGCTCGCCGGGTACTCGGCGCTGAACTTCGGGCACGGCAACCCCCGGCTCGTCAACGCCGCCAAGGCCCAGCTGGACCGCGTCACGCTGACCTCGCGCGCCTTCCACCACGAGCGGTTCGCCGACTTCTGCGCGTCGCTGGCCGAGCTGTGCGGCATGGAGACGGTGCTGCCGATGAACACCGGCGCGGAGGCCGTCGAGACGGCGGTGAAGACCGCGCGCAAGTGGGGCTACCAGGTCAAGGGCGTGCCCGCGGGGCAGGCGAAGATCATCGTCGCGGACAACAACTTCCACGGCCGCACCACCACCATCGTCAGCTTCTCGACGGACGAGGACGCGCGGCGCGACTTCGGCCCGTACACCCCGGGCTTCGAGATCGTCCCCTACGGCGACCTCGCCGCGCTGGAGGCGGCCGTGGACGAGCACACCGTCGCCGTCCTGCTGGAACCGATCCAGGGCGAGGCGGGCGTCCTCGTCCCGCCGCCGGGCTACCTCACCGGCGTACGGGAGCTGACCCGGGACCGGAACGTGCTGTTCATCGCGGACGAGATCCAGTCCGGGCTGGGCCGTACGGGCGCGACGTTCGCCTGCGAGCAGGAGGACGTGGTGCCCGACATGTACGTGCTGGGCAAGGCGCTGGGCGGCGGCGTCGTCCCCGTCTCGGCGGTCGTGTCCTCACGGGCCGTGCTGGGCGTGTACCGGCCCGGCGAACACGGCTCCACCTTCGGCGGCAACCCGCTCGCCTGCGCGGTCGGGCAGGAGGTCATCGCGATGCTGCGAACCGGGGAGTACCAGCAGCGCGCGACGGAACTGGGCGAGCACCTGCACCGCGAACTGGGCCTGCTCGTGGGCGACGGGGCGGTACGGGCGGTACGCGGCCGCGGCCTGTGGGCGGGCGTCGACATCGACCCCGCGCACGGCACGGGCCGCGAGATCTCGGAGCGGCTGATGGAGCGGGGCGTGCTGGTGAAGGACACGCACGGGTCGACGATCCGCATCGCGCCGCCGCTGGTGATCACGAAGGAGGACCTGGACTGGGGCCTCGCCCAACTCCGCGCGGTGCTCTCGCATTAGACCGTCCTCAGCCACGCAATCCAGCCCGTCCGGCACACTCGACGACGGGCCTCAACCAGGCAATTCAGCCCGTCCGGCGATTGAGGACGGCCCCCGGCCACGACGGGGCCGCGCCGCACCCGTACGCAAACTGGCCACCACCAAGCCGTGGCCGCCCCGGTCCGTCCTCAAACGCCGGACGGGCTGGGAGTGGCCGCTTCCCGCCGTGCGGAAGCGACGGGTCGGTAGTCGCCGCGGTCAGGGAGGGAGGGACGCGCAGAGCGCGGTCAGGGACGAGGGGAACGCGTGGTCCGGCGGCGTCCCGTAACCGACCACCAGCGCGTCACGGACCGCCCCGTCCACCCCCGCCGCGTCCGGGTGCCGGAAGCGCGACAGGCCGTCCACGGCCAGCCCCACGCGCGCGGCCGCGCGCAGGACGGACTGCTCGGTGCCCGGCGGCAGTTCGAGCACCGCGTGCAGCCCGGCCGCGATGCCGGTGACGCGGATGTGCGGCGCGCGTTCCGCGAGGGTCGCGACGAGCTGGTCGCGGCGCCGCCGGTAGCGCAGCCGTACGGCGCGTACGTGCCGGTCGTACGCGCCGGACTCCAGCAGGTCCGCCAGGGTCAGCTGGTCCAGCGCACTGGACTGGTGCTCCGCCTTCGCCGCCAGCACCGCGTCCACGACGTGCCCCGGCAGCACCGCCCAGCCGAGCCGCAGCCCGGGGGCGAGGCTCTTGCTGACGGTGCCGAGGTACACGACCCGTTCCGGGTCCAGGCCCTGTACGGCGCCGACGGGCTGCCGGTCGTAGCGGAATTCGCCGTCGTAGTCGTCCTCCAGGACGAGTCCGCCGACCGTCCGGGCCCAGTCGACGACCTCCGTGCGCCGGTCAGGCAGCAGCGGGGCGCCGGTCGGGTACTGGTGCGCGGGCGTGAGCAGGACGGCGCGTACGGGCGAGCCGTGCAGGTCCGCGACCCGCGCGCCCTGGCCGTCGACCGCGAGGGGCGGTGTGCGTACACCCGCGCCGGTGAGGATGTCGCGGTGGATCCACAGGCCGTACGACTCGACGGCGACGCCGTACCGCGCCGTGTGGTCCGTACGGCCGAGCATCGCGAGTGCCTGCGAGAAGCCGGCGCAGACCACGATGCGGGCGGGATCGGCGCGTACGCCGCGGGCGCGCGCCAGGTAGTCGGCGAGTGCGCGGCGCAGTTCGGGGCGGCCGCGTGGATCGCCGTAGCCGAAGGCGGAGTTGGGGGCGGCGTTCAGGGCGCGGCGGGCGGAGGTGAGCCAGGCGGCGCGCGGGAAGGACGACAGGTCGGGGCGGCCGGTGCGGAGGTCGTGCCGGGGCGGGCCGGTGCCGTCGAGCGGCCCGTACGGCCCGTACGGGCCCCTGCGCTCCGGGTCGCTCGACGGCCCCCGCGCCGTCGAGCGGCCCGGTGCCGCCCGCCGTACGGGCTGGGCGGCCGTACGCCGTGCCACGCGCGTGCCGGAGCCCTGCCGGGCGGTGAGCCAGCCCTCGGCGACGAGTTCGGCGTACGCGTCGGCGACGGTGTTGCGGGCGACGCCCAGGTCGGCGGCGAGGGAGCGGGAGGAGGGCAGCCGGGTGCCGGGGGCGAGCCGCCCGTTCCGTACGGCGTCGCGCAGCGCCCGCATGAGGGCGGCGCGCAGGCCGCGTACGGGGGTCCCGCCGGGGCCGCGGTCCAGGTCGAGGTGGAGGTCGGTGCCCGAGACGGAGACGGGGGCCGGCCGTCCCTCCGACTGTGAAGTGGCCCAGGAACTCGCCATGGAAATGGACCATATCGGTGGGCTACTGGCTGCGTAGAGTCGGGCTCATGACGACGACATCCGAGCCCGGTTCCCGTATCGCCCTCTTCAAGACCGCCCCCGACGTGTACAAGACGATGGCCGCCTTCCAGGCCGCCGCCGCGGACGGGCTCGACCCCGTGGTGGCGGAGCTGATCAAGATCCGCGCCTCGCAGATCAACAAGTGCGCGTACTGCATCGACATGCACCTCACCGAGGCCCGCGAGCAGGGCGAGTCCGCGCTGCGGCTGGACCTGCTGAGCGCCTGGCAGGAGGTGGACGGCGTCTACTCGGAGCGGGAGCGGGCGGCGCTCGCGCTGACCGAGTCGATCACGCTGCTCACCCAGGACTACGTCCCGGACGAGGTGTACGAGCGCGCGGCGAAGCACTTCGACGAGGCCGAACTGGCGCGGCTGATCGCGCAGATCGTCGCGATCAACGCGTGGAACCGGTTCCAGGTCACCACGCGCGCGGTCCCCGCCGGCGTCGCGAAGCTCAAGGACGCGTGATCCGCCCCGTGACCGGACCGCCCCCGGACCCCGCCCGGCCCCCGGCCCCCGCTTCCGCCGCCCGGCTGCGCGCCCTGCACGCCGGGCGCGCGCCCGGCGATCCGCTGGTGCTGCCCGGCCCGTGGGACGCGGCCAGCGCGGACGTGTTCGTACGCGCCGGGGCCGAGGCCCTGGCCACGCCCAGCCACGGGATCGCGGCCTCGCTCGGCCACGCCGACGGCAGCACCCCCGCGGACGAGATGTTCGCGGCGGTGGCCCGGATCGTACGGGCGGTGGACGGGCGCGTTCCGGTGAGCGCTGACATCGAGCGTGGCTACGGCCTGCCGCCCGCGGAGCTCGTCGCGCGGCTCCTCGGCACGGGGGCCGTCGGCTGCAATCTGGAGGACTCCGCGGGCGGCGAACTCGTCGACCCGCGGCGGCAGGCGGACTTCCTGTCGGAGGTGCACGCGGCGGCGGGCGACCGCCTGTTCGTGAACGCGCGCATCGACACGTACATCCGCGGCGCCGCCGACCCGCTGGGCGAGGCGCTCGAACGGGGACGGCTGTACGTGGCGGCGGGCGCGGAGTGCGTGTATCCGTTCGCGGCGCCGCCGGCCGATCTCGGCGTGCTCGCCGGGGAGTTGGGCGTCCCGGTCAACGCGATCCCGCTGCCGGACGGCCCGTCGGCGCGCGAACTCGCCGAGGCGGGCGCGTCCCGCATCACGTACGGCGGCGGGCTGCACGCCCGCGCGCTGGCGGCGTACGAGGACATCGCCCGTACGCTGCCCCTCCCCTAGGGCGAGTCCTCGCGGCCGGACCCGCTCCAGCCGGACCGGCCCTGACCTGACCCGCCCCCGGCGGGCCGCCCCGCGCGGCCCGTCACAGGTCCCAGAGCCAGACCTTCCACGTGCCCTTGTTGTCCTTCGCCCACCGCTTCGCGGCCTTCTCCGGGGAGAGGCCGTCGCGGGCGATCATCTTCGCGACCTCGTTCTGGTCCTCCTCGCCCCACTGGAAGTTGCGGAGGAAGTGGGCGGCCTTGCCGCCGTCCTTGTCGAAGTCCGCGTTGAGGTACTTCTGCAGCTCCGTCTCGGGGTAGCCGCACCGGGCCTTCTCCTCGACGGCGTCGCAGCCGTTGTAGTGCGGCGGCAGCTCGACCTCCGTGAGATCGACCTCGGACTCGAGCCAGTGCGGGCGCCACCAGTAGGTGAGGAACGGCTCCTCGTCCTTGGCGCGCTTGCGCATCTCCTTGATCTGGGCGTCCTCGCTACCCGCGTAGACCGCCTTGAAGTCCAGCTTCAGGTTCTTGATCAGCTCCTCGTCCCGGGTCACGAACTTCGGGGAGCCCTCGAGGAGCCGCCCCTTGCCGCCCGTCTCCGGGGTGCGGAAGAGGTGCGAGTAGTCGTTGAGTTTCCGCCACTTGGTGATGTCCGTGTGCTCGGCGGACAGGTACTCCGGCACGTACCAGCCGATGCGGCCCTTCACGCCCAGGTCGCCGGCCTGCTTCACGGTCTTCTTCTTGTCGATGTACTTCTTCTCGAGGTCCGGGTGGCCCCAGTCCTCGAGGATGGCGTCGGCCCTGCCGTCGCCGATGGCTTCCCAGGCGTGGTCCTCGTCCATCTTCTTGACCGTGACGTCGTATCCCAGCTCCTCTTCGAGGATGTAAGCAGCGACGGCGGCATTCGCCTGGCCGCCCGCCCAGGTGGGCGCGGTGAGGGTGACGGGGTCGCCGTCTTCGGAGGCGCCGGCACCGGAGTCGGAGCCGCAGGCACTGAGCGCCAGGAGGGTGAGGGCCGCGAGGGCGGCCTTGGTCTTGCTCAGATGAAGGACAGAAGACATGGAGGGCGGCTGTCAATCGCTGGTGGGGGGCTGGGGGTGTCGCAAGACAAAAGAGTAACCGCCCCCGGTACGGCACGCGTTCCGGGGGCGGTCAGGTTCGTCGGAGTGGCCAGGTCAGGGGCCTGTCACAGGCTTACCCGAGCTAGTCACACGACGTCATACGGGGCTTCAGCCACCGCAGTGCGGGAGTTACGGCAGCCACTTCTCCCACTTGGCCTTGTTGTCCTTGATCCAGGCCGCGGCCGCGTCCTCCGGGTCCATCTTCTCGCCCGCGATCATCTGGGCCACCTCGTTCTGGTCCTCGGTGGTCCACTTGAAGTTCTTCAGGAACTTGTGCGCGTCACCGCCGTCCTTGGCGAAGTCCGCGTTGAAGTACTTCTGCAGGGCGAGGGTGTCGTAGCCGCAGGTCACCTTCTCCAGCGGCTCCAGGCAGCCGTCCTCGTACTTGGGCAGCTTGACCTCGACCATCTCGATCTCGGCGTTCATCCACTGCGGCTCCCACCAGTAGGTGAGGAAGGGCTTCTTCGCCTCGTAGAGCCGCTGGATCTCCTTGAGCTGGGCCGCCTCGCTGCCGGTGGGCAGGATCTTGAAGTTCAGCTTGTGGTTCTTGATGAGCTCCTCGTCGTGCGTCGTGTACGACGGTGCCGCGCCGAGGAACTGGCCCTTGTCGCCGCTCTCGGACGTCTTGAAGTCCTTCGCGAACTTGTTGAGGTTCTTCGGGTCCAGGACCTCGGGGTGCTTGTCCGCGTAGTACTTCGGCACGAACCAGCCGATGTGGCCCGTGACGCCGAGGTCGCCGCCCTTGACGACGGTCTTCTTCTCGTCGACGTAGGTCTTGACCTTCTTCGGGACGCCGTCCCAGTCCTCGAGGATGGCGTCCGCCTTGCCGCTGTTCAGCGCGTCGAAGGCGACCGGCTCGTCCATCTGCTGCACGTCGACCTTGACGTCCAGCTCGTCCTCCATCAGCTTCTTGGCGACCGCGCTGTTGGCCTGCGCACCGACCCAGGAGGGCTGCGTGATGGTGACCTTGTCACTGCCGCCGCTCTCGGTCTCCGCCGCGCCACAGGCGCTGAGCGCCACCATGCTGGCCACGCCGACACCAGCGACGAGAGTCATTCTGCTTCGCTTGCTCTTGTACATGAGGGAAGTGCCTTCTCTTGTAGTTGTGTTGTCGGCTGGCGGGTTGCCAGGAGCCTGAGGGGTCATCGGTGGGTCCTCGGTCGTGTCCCCCGTGCCGCGGCGTACGTCATCGGTACGTCCGCTCCCGTACGGCGGGCTGGGACAGCCGGTCCAGGACGATGCCGAGGCAGACGATCGCCACACCGGCCGGCAGGCCGAGCGCCAGGTCGCCCTTCGACAGGCCCTTCACCACGTCGATGCCGAGCGCGCCGCCGCCGACCATGCCGGCGATCACGACCATGGACAGGACCAGCACCACGCCCTGGTTGACGGCGACGAGCAGCGCCCGGCGCGCCAGCGGCAGCTGGACCTGCAGGAGTTGCTGCCTGCTGGTGGCGCCCAGCGAACGGGCGGCCTCCAGCGCGGCGGGGTCGACCTGCCGTATGCCCTGCGCGGTGATGCGTACGACGGCGGGCAGCGCGTAGATCACCGCTGCCGCGATGCCGGCCGCGCGCCCGAGGCTGAACAGGGCGATGACCGGGATCAGATAGACGAACTGCGGCATCGTCTGCATCGTGTCCAGCACCGGCCGCAGCATCCGGTCGACGCGGTCCACCCGGGCCGCCAGGATGCCCAGCAGGAAGCCGAACAGCAGCGTGAGGACGAGCCCGGCCAGCACCTGGGACAGGGTGTCGAACGACCGGTCCCACAAACCCATCACGCCGATCAGGCCGAGCGCGATGACGCTGCTCAGCGCCGCGCGCCAGGTCCCGACGACCCAGCCCAGCACGGCGACGACCAGCACCACGGCCCACCAGGGCGTGGCGAGGAGGCCGCTGCGCAGCGGGTTGAGCACGCCGTTGGCGAAGCCGTTCGCCCAGGTGACGGTGCCGCCGAGAAGCGGGACACCGGAACCGAGGTGGTCGATGAACCAGTCCACCGCGGTGTTCACCGGCTCGGCGATGTCCACCGTCCAGGTCTCCGGCCACTCGCGGTCCCACAGCCGGCTGCCGAACGCCGCGAACGCCGCCGTCAGCACGCCCAGCCCGGCCCACACCGGCCAGCCGCGCAGCCGCGCCAGCGGCCCCGGGCCCGGCGGCTCGTGCTCGTCGAGGCGCTCCCCCGCGGCGGCGGTCGTCCGGTCCAGCAGGATGGCCAGCAGTACGACGGCCACGCCCGCGGTCAGGGCCTCGCCGACGTCGATGTCGCCGAGCGCCTGGTAGATCTCCTCACCGAGACCGCCGGAGCCGATCAGCGAGGCGAGCACGACCATCGACAGACACATCATGATCGTCTGGTTGAGGCCGAGCATCATCTCCTTGCGCGCCAGCGGCAGCCGCGCCGTGCGCAGCCGCTGCCAGGAGCTGGCGCCCAGCGAGGCGGATGCCTCCAGGGCGGCCGGGTCCGCGCCGCGCAGGCCCAGCGAGGTGAGCCGGGCCATCGGCGGTGCGGCGTAGATGACGGTCGCGACCAGCGCGGACGGCACGCCGATGCCGAAGATCAGCAGGAACGGCAGCAGGTACGCGAACGCCGGCATCACCTGCATCGTGTCGAACACCGGGCGCAGTAGCCGTTCGCAGCGGTCCGACAGCCCGGCGGCCAGGCCCAGGAGCAGGCCGAGGACGGCGGCGGCGAACACCGCGACCGTCATCAGGGCCAGCGTCTCCATGGTGGATTCCCACATGTCCAGCAGCCCGCACACCGCGAACACGCCGAGCGCGGTCGCCCCGACGCGCAGCGCGCGGCGGCTGAGGTCGGCGCCGCCCGCGGCCCAGGCGATCAGCGTGCCGATGGCGGTCACGCCGACCCAGCCGAGCGACTCGAACAGCTCGATCATGCCGTCCACGGAGTCCTGCGCGGAGTTGCTGACGTGCAGCAGGAAGTACAGGAACAGCCAGTGGGTGTCGCGGTTGTCGACGAGCCAGTTGTTCAGGTCGTTCAGCGGCGTCTCGACGTCGACGGTCCAGCCGGCCGGCCAGTCGCTCTCACCGACGATCACGGCGCTGACGACCGCGACCAGGAGCGCCAGCAGCACCAGCGCGGCCCTGGGGTTCGCGCCGAGCCAGGCCCGTACGCGTACGCCGAGGCCCTCGTCGCCGGAGCCGCCCGTGCCGCCGGAGCCGGATGCGGGCGCGGAGCCCTTCTTCTCAAGCGTCGGCGCGCTCATACGCCCCTCCCCTGCTGGGTACGGGGCGAGCGCCCGCCGGTTCGTGCGGTGCTCATACGGCAGCCACCTCCCGGCCTTCCTTGCCGTCCCCGCCGTCCTTGCCGGCATCCCCGCCGTCGCCGCCGTCCCCGCCGTCCCCGCCGTCCTTGTCGATGCCGGCGACGACTGCGAGCAGCTGCTCGTGCCCGACGACGCCGAGGAGCTTCTTGCCGTCCATCACGCGCACCGGCTCGCCGGTACGGGCCACGGCCTCGATCGCGTCGGAGACGAGCGCGTTCGGCGGCAGCTCGGAACCGGCGGCGCCCTCGGAGGCGCCGGAGCCGGCCTTGGCCTCCGCGCCGTCCGCGGCGCGCATGGCCCGCCGTACGGAGATGACCTGCTCGCGCGGCACGTCGCGGACGAAGTCCCGTACGTAGTCGTCGGCCGGGTTGGCGACGATCTCCTCCGGGGTGCCGAGCTGGACGATCTCGCCGTCCCGCATCAGCGCGATCCGGTCGCCCAGGCGCAGCGCCTCGGACAGGTCGTGGGTGATGAACACCATCGTCCGGCCCTCCTCGCGGTGCAGCCGGATGACCTCCTCCTGCATGTCGCGGCGGATCAGCGGGTCGAGCGCGCTGAACGGCTCGTCGAAGAGCATCACCTCGGGGTCGACGGCGAGCGCCCTGGCCAGCCCGACGCGCTGCTGCTGGCCGCCGGACAGCTGCCGCGGGCGGCGTTCGCCGAGGCCCGCCAGGCCGACCTTCTCCACCATCTCGGCGGCGACGGCGCGGCGCTCCTCGCGGCCCATGCCCTGGATCTCCAGGCCGTAGGCGACGTTGTCGATCACGCTGCGGTGCGGCAGCAGCCCGAAGTTCTGGAACACCATCGAGGCGCGGTGCCGGCGCAGCTCGCGCAGCCGGCTCTTGTCCATGGCGCGTACGTCCTCGCCGTCCATCACCAGCGAGCCCGAGGTCGGCTCGATGAGCCGGGTCAGACACCGTACGAGCGTGGACTTGCCGGAGCCCGACAGGCCCATGACGACGAAGACCTCGCCCTTGTGCACGTCGAAGGAGACGTCGCGTACGGCGGCGGTGCAGCCCGTTTTGGCGCGCAGGTCGGTGGCGCTGAGTCCCGCGTACTCCTTGTTGCCCGGGACCTTCTCCGCCTTGGGGCCGAAGACCTTCCACAGATTGCGGACGGAGAACACCGGGTGGGTCTCGGTGGTTTCGGACATCACGCAACACCTCCCAGTGCCGTCGTCGAATGGGGCGTCGTATCAGGGGACTTGCCGCTGGAGCCGTCGGAGCGCAGCAGGTCGGCGGCCTTCTCGCCGACCATGAGCACGCCGAGCATGGGGTTCACGGTGGGCATCGTCGGGAAGACGGAGGCGTCGGCGATGCGGATGCCGGCCAGCCCGCGTACGCGCAACTCCGGGTCCACCACGGCGAGTCCGTCGTCGGCGGCGCCCATCCGGCAGGTGCCCGCGGGGTGGTACACGGTGTGCGCGACCTGGCGGGCGTACGCGCTGAGCTCCTCGTCGGAGGTGACCTCCGGGCCCGGACACACCTCCCGCTTCAGCCACTTGGCCAGCGGTTCGGCGCGGGCCACCTCGCGGGCGAGGCGGATGCCGTCGACGAGGGTGCGGGCGTCGTAGTCGTCCTCGTCCGTGAAGTAGCGGAAGTCGAGGGCGGGTTTGACGGCCGGGTCGGCCGAGGTGAGGAACAGCCGGCCGCGGCTGTGCGGCTTGGGGATGTTCGGGGTCATCGACACGCCGTGCTCGGGCTTCTCGTAGCCGATCCGCTCGGGGTTGTCGGTGAACGGGATCTGGTAGAAGTGGAACATCAGGTCGGGGCCCGGGGCGGTCTCGTCGCGCCGTACGAACAGGCCCGCGTCGGAGTCCATCGCGGAGTTCTCCGGGATGGGGCCGTCCGTCTCCCAGACGATCACTGACTCGGGGTGGTCGAGCAGGTTCTCGCCGACGCCCGGCAGGTCGAGCGCCACCGGGATGCCCAGCGCCTCCAGGTCGCGGGCGGGCCCGATCCCGGAGTGCAGCAGCAGCCGCGGGGTGTCCACGGCGCCCGCGCACACTAGTACCTCCCGCTCGGCGCTGATCAGCCGCTCCGTGCCGTCGGCCGTACGCACGTGGACGCCGGTCGCGCGGTTGCCGTCCAGCTCCAGCCGGTACGCCCAGGTCTCCAGGAACAGGTCCAGGTTCGGGCGGTCGCCGGCCTTCATGTGGGGGTGGAGATACGCGACGGAGGCGGAGGAGCGCTTGTTGTTCTCCGGGTGGTACGAGAGGTCGAAGAAGCCGGCGCCCTCGGTGAACGGCGCCTTGTTGAAGCCCTCGACGCGCGGCACGCCCAGCGCGGCGGTGGCGGCCTCGACGAAGTCGCGGGCGATGGCGTTCCGGTCCTTCTCGTCCACCGCGACGATGTTGTTCCGCAGCTTCCCGAAGTACGGGTCCATCGTCTCGGCGTTCCAGCCGCGGGCGCCCGCCTCCTCCCACTCGTCCCAGTCGGAGGGGAGCGGCTTGAAGGAGATCAGGGTGTTGTGCGACGAGCAGCCGCCCAGGACGCGGGCGCGGCTGTGCCGGATGTGGGAGTTGCCGCGGGGCTGCTCGGTCGTCGGGTAGTCGTAGTCCAGCTCACCGCCGAGCAGGCCGAGCCAGCGGCGCAGGGTGAGCACCTCCGGGCGGTCCATGTCGGACGGACCGCCCTCGATGACGGCGACGCGGACGCCGGGGTCCTCGGTGAGCCGGGAGGCGATCACGGAACCGGCCGTACCGCCGCCGACTATGACGTAGTCATAGGTGGCCATTGGGGGTGTTGCTCCTTGAGGGGATGAAGGCGCCGGGGGTGCGGGCGAAGGTCCTCCGGCGGGGACGTGGGTGGGTCAGCCCGCGAACCAGCGCACCGGTGCGGGGCGCAGGTTCTCGTACACGTGCTTCGTCTCGCGGTACTCGGCCAGACCGTGCGGACCGAGTTCGCGGCCCACTCCGGACTTGCCGAAACCGCCCCACTCGGCTTGCGGCAGGTACGGGTGGAAGTCGTTGATCCAGACCGTGCCGTGCCGCAGACGGGCCGCGATCCGGCGTGCCCGTGCCGTGTCCGAGGAGAAGACGGCGCCCGCGAGACCGTAGTCGGTGTCGTTCGCGAGGGCTACGGCTTCGTCCTCGGTACGGAAGGTCTCGACGGTCAGAATCGGCCCGAACGTCTCTTCCCGGACGACCCGCATGCTCCGGTCGCAGTCGTCGAGAACCGTCGGGCAGTAGAAGTAGCCCGAGGCGGGGCGCACCTCGGAGGGCTTGGGGCGCTCGCCGCCGCAGCGCAGGGTGGCGCCCTGGGCGAGCGCGGACGCGACGTACGCCTCGGTCTTGGCGAGCTGCTGCTCGGAGACCAGCGGGCCGCACTCCACACCGTCCTCGGTGCCGCGCCCCAGCCGGATGCGGGAGGCGCGCTCGGCGAGCTCCGTGACGAAGCGGGACCGTACCGACTCCTCGATGACGAGCCGGGCGCCGGCCGAGCAGACCTGGCCGCTGTGGATGAACGCCGCGTTCAAGGCTTGATCGACCGCGTGGTCGAAACGCTCGTCCGTGTCGCATGCGTCCGCAAAGACGACGTTCGGGTTCTTGCCGCCCAGCTCCAGCGCGACCTTCTTCACGGTGGGGGCCGCCGCCTGCGCCACCTTCGTACCGCTGGCCAGGCCGCCGGTGAACGAGACCAGATCGACACCGGGGTGTTCCGCCAGTCGGGCGCCCACGGGGTTTCCGGCCCCGGTGACGAGGTTGGCCACGCCCGTCGGCAGGCCGGCCTCGGCGAGCAGTCTCAGCAGGTGGACGGTGGAGAGCGGCGTCACCTCGCTGGGCTTGAGCACGAAGGTGTTGCCGGCGGCGAGCGCCGGTGCGACCTTCCAGCTGGCCTGGAGGAGGGGATAGTTCCACGGTGTGATCATCGCGCAGACGCCGACCGGTTCGTGGACGACGACGCTGTGTACGTCGGCGCTGCCGGCGTCGACCACACGGCCGCCGGACTCGTTCACGATCAGGTCCGCGAAGTAGCGGAAGGCGGCGGTGACGTCGTCCACGTCGACCCGGCCCTCCTCGAGGGTCTTGCCCGTGTCGCGCGACTCGGTGAGGGCGATCTCCTCGCGGTCGCGCTGCAGGAGGTCGGCCACGCGGCGCAGCAGTCCCGCGCGCTCGGTGGCGGGTGTCCCGGGCCAGGGCCCGTTGTCGAAGGCATCGCGGGCGGCGGCGACAGCGGCGTCGGTGTCGTCCGCGTCACCCTCGGCGACAACCGCCAGGACCGAGGCGTCCGCCGGGTCGAGAACGTCCCGTGTCCCGCCGGCTGTGGCGGAGCGCCACACTCCGTTGATGTGCATGCTCTCGATTACGGACACCTTGTGATCTGCCTTCCATGTACGAAATGTGCCTGATCACCTGCCGAGGCGTGGTGATCAAACGAAACCCCTGCCCCATCCCGACCGCCTCATGTCTCTATGAGTCGAATAAGTGGCCTTCCTCACGAGCCTCTGTTCCCCTGGGTCTCGGTAACAGCACGAATGCCTAACCGAATGACGTCAATGGGCACACGGGGCAGTTTCCGGCCACCTTTCCCACGGAACGCGAACGGGCCGGCACGGACAGCGATGGTCCGTACCGGCCCGTTGTGACGGGTGATGTGACGGGGCGCGCGTTCAGCGGCGGCCGGGGGTGACGGCCGGGTCCGCGCGGAGCCCGTCAGCGTGCGTTCAGAGCAGGCCCAGCCCGCGTACCGCGTCCCGCTCCTCGGCCAGCTCCTGTACGGAGGCGTCGATGCGCGGCCGCGAGAAGTCGTTCACCTCGAGGCCCTGGACGATCTCGTACGAGCCGCCGGCGCAGGTCACGGGGAACGACGAGATCAGGCCCTCGGGCACACCGTACGAGCCGTCCGAGGGGATGCCCATCGAGGTCCAGTCGCCCTCGGGGGTGCCGTTCACCCAGGTGTGCACGTGGTCGATCGCGGCGTTGGCGGCGGATGCGGCGGACGAGGCGCCGCGCGCCTCGATGATGGCCGCGCCGCGCTTGGCGACGGTCGGGATGAACTCGTCGGCCAGCCACTTCTCGTCGTTGACGGCCTCGGCGGCGTTCTTGCCCGCGATCTCGGCGTGGAAGATGTCCGGGTACTGGGTCGCCGAGTGGTTGCCCCAGATGGTGAGCTTCCGGATGTCGGCGACCGTGCTGCCGGTCTTCTTCGCGAGCTGCGACAGCGCGCGGTTGTGGTCGAGGCGGGTCATCGCGGTGAACCGCTCGGCCGGTACGTCGGGGGCGGCGGCCTGCGCGATCAGCGCGTTGGTGTTCGCGGGGTTGCCGACGACGAGGACCTTCACGTCGTCCGCGGCGCCATCGTTGATGGCCTTGCCCTGCGGCTTGAAGATGCCGCCGTTGGCCTCCAGCAGGTCGCCGCGCTCCATGCCCTTCGTCCGCGGCCGGGCGCCGACCAGCAGGGCGACGTTGGTGCCGTCGAAGGCGGCGTTCGCGTCGTCGGTGATGTCGATGCCACTGAGCAGCGGGAAGGCGCAGTCGTCCAGCTCCATCGCGGTGCCCTCGGCGGCCTTCACCGCCTGCGGGATCTCCAGCAGCCGGAGCCGCACCGGCACGTCCGCGCCGAGCAGATGGCCGGACGCGATGCGGAACAGCAGCGCGTAGCCGATCTGCCCCGCGGCGCCGGTGACGGTGACATTGACGGGGGTGCGGGTCATGGCGATCTCCGAGTACCTGACGTTCCGATGGTGTCTTCCTGAGGCTCCGCCGCAGGGAGACTCCGAGACGTTCCCTGCGTTGTTCCAGAGATCTCTCTACGTCAAGAGAGCTGCCGTCAGGCTATCGGACGCCCCCGAACCGTGGGCAGCCGCCCGCTCAAGGAGGGGGGCGGCGGGCGGCTGCCGGTGCGTGTTGGCTCACCCGTGGGGGGCTGACGTACGCCTGCCCGCTTTCCGCGCGGGCATGCGCGCTCGCGCGCGAGCGGTTCGGGCGGTTTTCCATAGGGCGCGACGGGCTACTGCCTTACGGCTTTCCGTACGCGCCGGCGGGTCAGGTCAGGGCGCGGGGGCCGTGGCCGTGCCCCGCGCGCAACCGCGGGCGCCCGCGGCCGGCTTCACGCAGGCGCGCGCCTGCTGGACGTTCTTCACCGGGACCATCGGGGTGTACGCGTCCGGGCTGTCCACGTCCTCGGTCTGGGTGCGCTTCCCGCCTGAGATCCGCAGCAAGTCGCCGTTCGCGCCGCCGGTCACCCGGGCCCAAGCCGCGCCGCACACCTTGCTGTACCGCACCTCGACCGTGCGCGGGCCGACCTTCCGGGAGCCCGCGGTCTTGGCGTACTGGCCGCCGCAGCCCATCGTCTCCGGGTCCTTGCCGTTGCAGTCCGCCCCGGAACACTTCACTCCGGCGGGCAGGTCGGGGTTCTCCGCGGTCGGCGTCGGGTCGGGGGCGGCGGAGTCGTCGCCGCCGGTCAGATCGAAGGCGAACACCGCGCCCGCGACGACGATCAGCGCGGCGACCACGCCCGCGGCGAGCATCAGCAGCTGACGCCCGCGACCGCCGCCGTCGCCACCGGGCTCGCGCTGCGCGGTGGTGTCGCCGTGGCCGCCGGGGACGCCCGCGGCCGGGTGGGGCGCGGCGGAGGGCGGTGCCGGCGGTGTGCCGGGCGGGGCGGCGGAAGCGTGCGCAGGCGGCGCCTCGGCCACCTCGGGCGTACGCCTGGTGCCCCACGACTGCGGGTCGATGTTCCCCACGGGACCGGGCGCCGCAACGGGCTTGGGTGCGGGCGCCGGTGCGGGCGCGGACGCGGAACTGTCCGGCAGGGACGGCCTGTTCAGCCGCGTCGTGCCCCGGTCGACGGCCGCGTCGGGGCGCGGCGTACGGGGCGTACGGGGGCGCATGACGGCCGTCTGATCGTCTGCCGGGGGCGCGGGGGACGCGGCGGGTGTTGCCGGTGCGCTGGAGGCGGCGGAGGCGGCGGCGCCCGCCGCGCCGACGGGGCCCGCCGCGCCGGCGTCACGGGCGGAATCGGCGGCTCCAGCGCCCGCGGCGGGCGGTGGCGCCGGAGTGCCGACGGCGCCGGGCGGCGGCCCGGCCGGGGCCGGGTTCTTGGCATTCTTGCCGCCGATGCCCCACTTCCAGCCCTTGGCCGGGGTCTCGCCGGTCGGCGACAGCGCGGCACGCGCCTGGGCGACCTGTATGGCCTCCATCGTCATGTCGTGACGCATCTCACTGCGGCTCCAGGCCCGTTCGGCCAGCTCCCACATGGTCGCGAGATGCCGTACCTCCGTGCCCGTGACATCGGCCAGCGCCTGGACGGCGCCACGCGGCGGCAGCAGACGGCCGTTGAGGTACCGCTCCCAGGACGACTTGCTGTACTCCGTCCGGTCCGCGATCGTCGCAAGACTCATCCCGCTGCGGTCCACGAGGCGACGCAGTTGACTGGTGAACTCGCTTATCTGCGGGTCCAGTCCGTCCGGTAGCGCCTTCCAGCGAGGCATCGTCTTCCCCCTCATCCCCCAGGTGCCGATCCCCCACCGGGTCTGCGTACTGGCTACCCAGGGGGATGCAGAAAGCCAGGACTGAGGTTCCAGACCGGGGGGCGTACGGGAGCGTTTCAGTTCACTGACCGCACGCGCACAAGCCCCAGTGTGCCACCAGAGCGCGCCCCCGACCCCCCGACCCGCCTCCGTACGAGGCCCGTACGAGGGCTAACGCACCGAGAAGTGCACGATGTCGTCCAGGATCGGGATGCTGATCACCGGGTTGGGCTGCGCCATCAGCGCCAGCAGCGTGATCACGCCGCCCATCACGCCGTACGTCACCATGTCCGTGAACCGCGAGCGGACCGCGAGCATGCCCACCGAGCTCATCGCCCAGCGCAGTACGGCGCCGCCGAGCAGGGACAGGCCGATGATGATCGTCCCGGACCGGAACTCGGCGAGCACGACCAGCAGTCCGACCAGCACCCCGCCGCACACCGCGAGCAGCGGCCACTGGCGGTACGGCGCGGGGGCGCTGCCGCCGGCCGCCCGTCCGCCGCCCTCGGGGCGCGCCGTGTCCCGGGTGAAGGTGGGGAAGCGCCGCGACTTCGGCGCCTCGGGCGCGGGCGCCGGGGCCGCCGAAGGCGCTGCGGGCGCTGGGGCCCCGTCCGCTGCGGGCCCGTCCGCGGCAGGGGCTTCCGCTGCGGGCCCGTCCGCGGCAGGCGCGTCCGCCGCCGGCGCCGTCGCCCGTCCGTCTCCGCTGCCGCTCATCAGTGCCGCGCCCCTGTCCCGCCGCGCTCCGCCGCCTCGACGACGTTCTGGAGCAGCAGTGCGCGCGTCATCGGGCCGACGCCGCCCGGGTTCGGCGAGAGCCAGCCCGCGACCTCGGCGACGCCCGGGTGCACATCGCCGACGATCTTGCCGTTCTCGTCCCGGCTCACACCCACGTCCAGCACGGCCGCACCCGGCTTCACGTCCTCCGGCTTGACCAGGTGCGGTACGCCCGCCGCGGCCACCACGATGTCGGCCTGGCGCAGCAGTGCGGGCATGTCGCGGGTGCCGGTGTGGCACTGGGTCACCGTCGCGTTCTCGGACCGCCGCGTGAGCAGCAGCGGGATCGACCGCCCCACGGTGATGCCGCGCCCGACGACGACCACGTGCGCGCCGCGGATCTCGACGTCGTGGCGGCGGAGGAGCTCGATGATGCCGTTCGGGGTGCACGGCAGCGGTCCCGGCTCGCCCAGGACGAGCCGGCCGAGGCTCGTGGGGTGCAGCCCGTCGGCGTCCTTGTCCGGGTCCATCAGCTCCAGCACCCGGTTGACCTCGATGCCCTTGGGCAGCGGGAGCTGGACGATGTAGCCGGTGCAGGACGGGTCGTCGTTCAGCTCCCGTACGACGGCCTCGATCTCCTCCTGCGTCGCCGTGCCCGGCAGCTCGCGCTGGATCGACGCGATGCCGACCTGCGCGCAGTCGCGGTGCTTGCCGGCCACGTACTTCTGGCTGCCGATGTCGTCTCCGACGAGCAGCGTGCCGAGGCCGGGCGTGACGCCCCCGGCCCTGAGTGCGTCGACGCGCGCGGCGACTTCGGACTTGATCGCGGCCGCGGTGGCCTTGCCATCGAGAATCTGAGCGGTCATGTACCCATACTCGCGGATGCCGGGGGTCCGGCTCCAACCAGGTGCTGCGGCGATCGTTGCGGATTCGCCACATTCGCGGAGCGCGGCTGGACAGCGGTGCGCCCCGGCCAGCAGCATGGTTGGCCGGGTGCCGTGCCCGGCGCGTCCGGTGGACCGAGTCCAGGCCGAAACGGCATCCGGCGTTCGGGGGAGGCACACGTGCAGACACAACTCGCGCAGCGCGGCTGCGAGGGCGGACTTCCCCGGGACGTCACGTTCCGACCCGTCCCCACGTTCCCGCTCGGAGGCAACAGCCCGTGAGTTATCCACCGCCGCCAGGCCCGAACAACCCGTACGGGCAACAGCCTCAGCAGCCCTACGGCCAGCCCCAGCAGGGTTACCCGCAGCAGCAGCCCTACGGCTACCCGCAGGGCGGGATGCCCCCGGGCGGGATGCCCCCCGGCGGAATGCCCCCGGGCACGGTGCAGGCCAACAACGGCTTCATCAACATCGCCTACCTCGGCCCGGTCCAACTCGCCACGATGGGCCAGCGCTTCCTCGCGCGGCTGATCGACGGCCTCATCACCGGCGCGATCATCGGCATCGCGATGGCCGTCGGGCTGGCGGGCGCACTCGGCATCGCCGAGGAGGCCGACGACTGCAGCAGCAAGACCTACGGCACCCCGGAGTACAACAACTGCATCAACGACGCCACCGACGCGGGCATGGGCGCGCTCGGCACGATGCTGGTCATGATGGCCGCCATCGGCGTGTTCATGCTGCTCTACGAGTGGCTGATGATCGCCCTCATGGGCGGCACCTTCGGCAAGCTCGCCCTGGGCCTGCGCGTCGTGCGCGAGACGGACGGCCAACTGCCGGGCGTGGGCGGCGGGTTCATCCGCTACATCATCCCGATCGTCGGTGCCTTCCTCTGCTACATCGGCGCCGTGCTGGTCTATCTGTCGCCGTTCTTCGACAACAGCGGGAAGCTCCAGGGCTGGCACGACCGCGCCGCGGGAACCGTCGTCATCAAGAAGTGACCGGTTGTCACCGAACGGTGACCGGAACGCACACAGCCCGGGGCCGTGCCGCGAGACCATGGCGGCACGGCCCCGCGCTGTGCCGACGCCGGTGCCGACCTCGCCGGAGGGACTCGCCATGAGCAATCCGCCCGACCCCAACAACCCCTACGCGAGCGGCCCGTACGGCCCGCCGCCGTACGGGCAGACCCCGCCCCCGTACGGCCAGCAGGCCCCGCCCCCGTACGGCTACGGGCAGCAGCCACCGCCCGGCATGCAGCCGGGCATGCCGCCCGGCTACGGCTATCCGCAGGCGCCGTACCCGGGCGCACCGTGGGTGCCGTACGAGATGCCCGGCCAGGTGGTCGCGGCGCGCGTGATGCTGTTCGTCGCAGGGTCGCTGTGGGGGCTGGTCGCCGTGGCCTTCATCATCGCGGGGCTCGCGGTGGACGACATGGCGGACGACCTCGGCGCGAACGGCACCGGGGGCGCGCTGATCATCGCGCTCGTCGGGTTCGTGATCTTCGGCGGCATGTCCGCGCTGCACATAGTCCCCGCCACGCAGTTCGGGCACGGCGGCCAGGGCACCCGGGTCACCGCGATCGTCGCGGCGTCGGTGAACACCGTGCTGCCCGCGCTCGGGTTCCTGGGCTCCATGGCCCAGACGTACGGCACCCGGACGCAGAACCCCGCGCTCATGATGATCTGGGCGGCCACCGCGATCGTGACGATCGTCTTCTGCTCCAACCGCCAGGCGGGCGCCTGGTTCAACCGGCCCCGCCACTGACGGCGGCCGCCCGGGACGGCGGCCGCCGGCAGCGTACGAGCGCGCCTGCACGCACGCGCCCGTACGCACCCGTCTCAGTGGAATCAGTGGAAGAAGTGCCGCGTCCCGGTGAAGTACATCGTGACGCCCGCCGCCTTCGCCGCCTCGATCACGGCCTCGTCGCGCACCGACCCGCCCGGCTGGACCACGGCCGTGACGCCCGCCGCCGTCAGCACCTGCAGCCCGTCGGGGAACGGGAAGAACGCGTCGGACGCGGCGTACGAGCCCGCCGCGCGCTCCTCGCCCGCGCGCTGCACCGCGAGCTTCGCCGAGTCGACGCGGTTGACCTGGCCCATGCCCACGCCGACGGTCGCGCCGTTCTTCGCGAGCAGGATCGCGTTCGACTTCACCGCGCGGCACGAGCGCCACGCGAACGCCAGCTCCGCCAGCTCCGCGCCCGAGAGTTCGGCGCCCGCCGCGAGCGTCCAGCTGCCCGGGTCGTCGCCGTCGGCCTGCAGCCGGTCGGTGGCCTGGAGCAGCGCGCCGCCGTCGATGGGCTTGATCTCGACCGGGTCGGAGGGCGCCTCGGGGCAGCGCAGCACGCGGATGTTCTTCTTCCGGCTGAGCACCTCGACCGCGCCGTCCTCGTACCCGGGCGCGACGATCACCTCGGTGAAGATGTCGGCGACCTGCTCCGCCATCGCGGCGGATACCGGCCGGTTGACGGCGATCACACCGCCGTACGCGGACAGCGGGTCGCACTCGTGCGCCTTGCGGTGCGCTTCGGCGACATCCGAACCGACCGCGATGCCGCAGGGGTTGGCGTGCTTGATGATCGCGACGCAGGGCTCGTCGTGGTCGTACGCCGCCCGGCGGGCCGCCTCGGTGTCGGTGTAGTTGTTGAACGACATGGCCTTGCCGTGCAGTTGCTCGGCCTCGGCCAGACCGCCGTTGCCGGTGGCGTAGAGCGCGGCGGGCTGGTGCGGGTTCTCGCCGTAGCGGAGCACGTCGGCGCGCTGGTAGGCGGAGCCGAGGAAGTCGGGGAAGGCCGAGTCGTCGACGGCGGCGTAGTCGAGCGCGAACCAGGTGGCGACGGTGAGGTCGTACGCCGCCGTGTGCTGGAACGCTTCTGCGGCCAGCCGCTTGCGCTCGTCCAGCTCGAAGCCGCCGCCGTTCGCCGCGGTCAGCACGTCGCCGTAGCGCTCGGGGTTGACGACGACGGCGACCGACGGGTGGTTCTTCGCCGCCGCGCGCACCATCGAGGGCCCGCCGATGTCGATCTGCTCCACGCACTCGTCCGGAGCGGCGCCCGAGGCGACGGTCTCCCGGAACGGGTACAGGTTCACGATCACCAGCTCGAACGGCTCCACGCCCAGCTCGCTCAGCTGCCGCCGGTGGCTCTCCAGCCGCTGGTCGGCCAGGATGCCCGCGTGCACGCGCGGATGGAGCGTCTTGACCCGCCCGTCCAGGCACTCGGGGAAGCCGGTGAGCTCCTCGACGCCCGTGACCGGGACCCCGGCGCCCGCGATCCGCTTGGCCGTCGAACCGGTGGATACGAGCTCCACCCCCGCTTCGTGCAGTCCCCGGGCGAGCTCCTCCAGCCCGGCCTTGTCGTAGACGCTGATCAGCGCGCGGCGGATGGGCCGCTTCGTACCTTCGGCGGTCACGGGATCAATACCTTTCGTCCCTCAATGCGGTAGCCGTCACGCGCCAGGCGCCCGACGACCTCGACGAGCAGCCGTCGCTCGACTTCCTTGATCCGCTCGTGCAGAGCGGTTTCGTCGTCCTCGTCCCGCACCTCGACCACGCCCTGGGCGATGATCGGGCCGGTGTCGACGCCCTCGTCGACGAAGTGGACGGTGCATCCGGTCATCTTGACGCCGTACTCGAGCGCGTCGCGTACGCCGTGTGTGCCGGGGAAACTCGGCAGCAGCGCGGGGTGCGTGTTGATGAAACGCCCCCCGAAGCGGCCGAGGAACTCCTTGCCCACGATCTTCATGAACCCCGCCGAGATCACCAGGTCCGGCTCGTACGCGGCGGTCGCGGCGGTCAGCGCCGCGTCCCACTCCGCGCGGGAGGCGTGGTCCTCGACCCGGCACACGTAGGTCGGGATGCCGGACCGCTTCGCACGCTCCAGGCCCTCGGTGCCGTGCCGGTCGGCGCCGACGGCGACGATCTCGGCGCCATAGCCGACGACGTGCTGCACGGCGATGGTGTCCAGCAGCGCCTGCAGGTTGGTGCCCGCGCCGGACACGAGCACGACGAGGCGGGCGGGGCGGGAAGCGGGCACGGCCACAACGGTGCTCTTTCTGGCGAGACGGGATTGTGCGGTCGTACAAGCTTGTGGAACTGGCAATTCCGGGGAACTCTACGAAGCCGCCGACCGTCGGCAACGATACCGGCACTCGCATGGCCCCCCACGGGACGGGGGCGGAAGCGGAAGGTAGCGTCGGGCATACGTATGCGTACCCGATGCGGAAAGAGCAAGGGGAAGACACACTCCACATGACCGACCGACGCCGCCGCGCGGCCCATGCCGAGCCCTCTCAAGAGGACAACCCCTTCGCGCCGCCGCCCGAGGACCAACCGGACCGGCCCTGGCAGCCGCGCCGTCCGGCGGGCTCCCCCGACAACGGCGGAAACGGGGACGGCGGCGGAAACGGCGGTCAGGACGGCGGCGGCCGGAACGGCAACGGGAACGGCCGCGACGGGAACGGCGACGAAGGCGGCCGGCCGTCCCGCTGGGGCAGCAAGTGGAGCCCCCGCCAGCCCGGCCGGCAGAGCGGCGGCTTCGGCGGCACGGGCCAGCAGGGGCCGGGCGGCCCCGGACAGGGCCCGGGCGGAAACGGGAACGGGAACGGGAACGGCGGCAACGGCAACGGCAAGAACCGCGGCATGCGTTGGGACCCCACCGACCCGTACCAGCGGCACGCGCGGTACTCGCTGCACACCGGGATCTGGGGCCTCTTCTTCGCGCTGTTCAGCCTCTCGGAGATCGCGCTGCTGCTCGGCGCCCTCTCCGTGTACTGGGGCATCAGCGGCCTGCGCGCCAAACCCCCCGGGACCCGGCGCGGTTCGGGCTCGCGCGGCGGCACCAGGGCATCCGCCGAGGACGTCGCGGGCACCGACCGCCCGGCGGACAGCGGCACCCAGGGCGGCGGCGCTCAGGGCGGCGCGCCGCCCATCCCGATCAGCGTCACCCCGGCACAGGCGGCCAAGGCCCGTACGAGCGCGGCGATCAGCGGCCTCGTGACCGGCGGGCTCGCGCTCGTGATCGTGGCGGGCACCTTCAGCCTGCAGCTGATCTACAGCGACTACTACAACTGCAAGAACGACTCCCTCACCCAGGCCTCCCGCCAGCAGTGCGACGACCTGGTGCCGGACGGCATCCGCCCCATCCTGGAGAACCAGGGCTGAGCCCTGCGAGTAGGCGCGGCCCCCCATTCAGGTGCGGTCGTACGGCCCCGGGCGCGGGCCGTCGCCGGGCGGCGGCGGGGTGTCGGGGAGCGGCTCGTACGGGTCCTGGGCGTGCGGGCCCTGGGCGTGCGGGTCCGGCTCGTGCCCGTCGACGGCCTCGGCGTCCTCCCCGGTTCCGGTTCCGGCTCTACTGCCGGTGTCCTTGCCCGTGCCGACCGGTTCGAAGTCCGGCATCAGCCCACCGGACGCCGCCTTGAGCGCGGCCCAGCGCGTACGCCGGGACGCCGTGCTGTACCACTCGGCGTCCTCCCGCTCCCCCGCCGTCACCGCGGTCACCGACAGCCCGCCGCTCGCGGGCACAGCCGCCACGGCCCCCGCGCCCGCAGGCGGCGGGGGCGCCACGGGCGCGGCGCCCCCGCGCAGTCGCCACGCCCGTACGAGCAGCGCGGCCGGCGCGCCCACCAGCGCCGTCCAGCCCAGCGCCGCCGCCCCCGTCTGCCACCAACTGGGCCCGAACCGGGCGAGGTCGCCGTTGCCGAGCGCACCCCCGGAGAATCCCGCGAGCAGCGCCATCACGGCACCGCACGCGCACGCCGCCAGCCCGGCCGCCGCCAGTGTGTGGCGGCGGCTGCGCGCGAGGTCGCGGCGCCCGCGCACGGGCGCCGCCGTACGGGCCACACGCCATCCCATCGTCAGCCCCGCGGCGGCCGGCAGCGCGCCCAGCGCCCAGGTCAGCGGCGTCGCCCCGGTGCCCTCGGCGGGCAGGGCGGCGAGCAGCGGAAAGTGCGGCAACTGCGGGTAGTCGGTGGCGAGCGGCCCCACGGCGCTGCCGGTGCCCAGCGCGAAGCCGGGGCCGAGCCCGTACGACGTGGCCCACACCACGGCGTTCGGCAGCAGCGCGACGGTGAGCAGCAGCACCGCGGCGTTCCCCGCCACGGCGCCGGTGAGCTGCGGGAAGGCGCGCCAGACGGCGCCCGCGTGGCACATCAGCGCCAGCAGGGTCAGCAACGCGCCCCCGGCGAGCAGCAGTACGACCGCGGCGCGGGCCGCCCGCAGGACGCCGGGCAGGTGCGGGCTGGTCACGGCACGCCGTAGGGAGGCGGGTACGCGTTCCGCCGCCAGCAGGCGCCGCAGCGTACGCGGGGCGGGGAACGCGGACCGCCCGGGCGCGAACCGCCCGGCGCACGCCGCCACCGCGGCGGTGAACAGCGGCAGGCAGACGGCGGCGCTCAGGATGTCGACGCGGAGGGGGCCGTTCGCGGTGTAGGCGACGGCGACGCCGGCGACCAGCAGGTAGCCGGCCACCAGCCAGCCGAGGGCGTGCACCGGGTCGGCCTCCGCGGGCGCCTCCCCTTCGTACGGGCCTCCGTACGGGCCTCCGTACGGGCCTCCGTACGGGCCTCCGTACGGGCCTTCCGACGGGTCTTCGTCCTCCACGTCGCCATACAGCCCTCCGTCCTCCAGGGCATGCCGCCCCGCGCGGTACAGCAGCCAGGCCGGAAGCGCGCTGAACAGCAGCGGCGTGATCTCCATCGGCGCCGTACCGCCGGCCAGCGTCCGGTCCCGTACGAGGTCCGCGCCGTGCGCGGCCAGCCACAGGTCGGCGGCGATGTGCAGGGCGCCGCCCGGCCCGTCACCGGGGTACGGGGTGCTGATCCACAGCAGCAGTACGGCGACGGCGAACACGCCGAGCCCGAGCGCGGCGGCGACCACTCCGCCCGCCAGCCAGGCCCCGACCGGTGGCCGGTGCCGGGGGGCGGCTGGGCCGTCCAGGTGGGGTGTCGGGCTGGGGTACGTGGAGTTCGGCACCCGGTCATGCTGCCAACAACGGTGAGTTTCGCCAGTTAGCAGGATGAATGTCGTGGTGTCGCTGAAAGAGATGGTGTGTAACTTTTCACACAATACGGTCGGCGGTTCCAGATTCATGGCGGGTCACGGTGCGGAGGCGAGCATGACGGCCAGGTCGCGCGCGCAGGCGGAGTCGGAGGCAGCGGCGGAGCCGACGGCTCAACCAGAGACAGAGGCCGAGACACAGGCCGAGGCCGGGGCCGAGCCTGCGGCGGCCGACGGCGAGCCCCCGGAAGACCCGCCGGCCCCGGCCTTCGACGCCCTCTACGCCCGCCACGCCCCCGCCCTGACCCGGCAGGCGTACCTGCTCTGCGCCCACCGCCGCATCGCCGAGCACGCCGTGGCCCACGCGTTCCACCTCGCCTGGGAGCGCTGGCCCGAGGTCGCGGCCGACCCGGACCCGGTGGGCTGGGTGCGGGCGGCGGCGTACGAGTACGCGCTGTCCCCCTGGCACCAGCTGCACCCCGGCTGCCGCGCCACCCGCGCGCACCCCGGGCCGCCCGGCGACCGCGCGATGCTGGACGGCCTGATGCGGCTGCCGCGCTCGTACCGCCGGGCGCTGCTGCTGCACGACGGGCTGGGGCTCAGCGTCGAGGAGACGGCGATCGAGGCGGAGGCGAGCACCGCCGCCGCCTCCGCCCGTATCGGGCATGCCCGCGAGGCCCTCGGCGAGACGGTCCCGGAGCTGCGGCAGGCGCCCGAGGAGCGGCGGCCCGTACTCATCCGCGAGCGGCTGCGGCTGCTGGCCGCCGCACAGCCCGTACGCACACCGCCGCCCCGGCTCGTACGGAGCTGCAGCGAGCAGACGACGCGGCGGCGCACGCGTGCCGCCGTCGGGCTGACCGCGCTCGTCGCGGCGGCCACGGCGGTGTCGTGGGTGACGTGCGAGGGACGCGGCGGCGCGCCGCCGGAGCAGCACGCGCCCGCCTCTCCGGGCCTGCCCGGCTTCGGGCGGCAGACGGGCGGCGCGTACCTGCCGGAGCTGCGCTCACGCAACCACCGGATGCGGCTCGGCGAGCACGGCCCGGAGCCCGTACGGCCCACGGGCCGGCCCGGACGCCCGGACCGCACCGGTCAGTCGGAGCCCGCCGGACGGCCCGAAGACACAGCACAGCGCTGAAGGCACAGCACGGCCCTGACGGCGCAGCACGGCCCTGACGGCGCAGCACGGCCCTGACGGCGCAGCGGCCACCACACGCTGACGGGCCCGCACCCCCCAGAGGGGGCGCGGGCCCGTACACCCGGAGTGCCGCGTCAGCCGACCAGCAGCTCGCGCGCGAGCCGTGCGGTCTCGGACGGGGTCTTGCCGACCTTCACGCCCGCGGCCTCGAGGGCCTCCTTCTTCGCCTGCGCCGTGCCGGAGGAGCCGGAGACGATCGCGCCGGCGTGGCCCATCGTCTTGCCCTCGGGAGCGGTGAAGCCCGCGACGTAACCGACGACCGGCTTCTTCACGTTGTCCTTGATGAAGTCCGCCGCCCGCTCCTCCGCGTCGCCGCCGATCTCGCCGATCATCACGATCAGGTCGGTGTAGGCGTCGGCCTCGAAGGCACGCAGCGCGTCGATGTGGGTGGTGCCGATCACCGGGTCGCCGCCGATGCCGACGCAGGTCGAGAAGCCGATGTCACGCAGCTCGTACATCATCTGGTACGTCAGCGTGCCCGACTTCGAGACCAGCCCGATCCGGCCGGGCTTGGTGATGTCCGACGGGATGATGCCCGCGTTGGACTGGCCGGGGGTGATCAGGCCGGGGCAGTTGGGGCCGACGATGCGCGTCTTGCCGCCCTTCTGCTCGGCGTACGCCCAGAAGGCGGCGGAATCGTGCACCGCGATGCCCTCGGTGATCACCACGCAGAGCGGGATCTCGGCGTCGATGGCCTCGACGACCGCGCTCTTGGTGAACTTCTCCGGTACGAAGATGACGGTCACGTCCGCGCCGGTGGCCTCCATGGCCTCCGCGACGCTGCCGAATACCGGCACGTCGGTGCCGTCGAAGTCGACGGTCGTGCCCGCCTTGCGGGGGTTCACACCGCCGACGATGTTCGAGCCCGAGGCCAGCATGCGCTTCGTGTGCTTCTGGCCCTCGGAGCCGGTCATCCCCTGGACGATGACCTTGCTTTCCTTGGTGAGGAAGATAGCCATGGGTGTTGGTGTCCTGGTCCCTCGTGTCAGTCCCACTTGTGGGTTGTTCGGAGATGCGCCGGAAGCTACTGCGCGGCCAGCTCGGCAGCGCGGTCCGCCGCGCCGTCCATCGTGTCCACCTGCTGTACGAGCGGGTGGTCGGCGTCGGTGAGGATCTTGCGGCCCAGCTCCGAGTTGTTGCCGTCGAGGCGTACGACCAGGGGCTTGGTGACGTCCTCGCCCCGGGACTTGAGCAGCTCCAGGGCCTGCACGATGCCGTTGGCGACCGCGTCGCAGGCCGTGATGCCGCCGAAGACGTTGACGAAGACGGACTTGACGTCCGGGTCGCCGAGGATGATCTCCAGGCCGTTGGCCATCACCTCGGCGGAGGCGCCGCCGCCGATGTCCAGGAAGTTGGCCGGCTTGACGTTCCGGTGCGCCTCACCGGCGTACGCGACGACGTCGAGGGTGGACATGACCAGGCCCGCGCCGTTGCCGATGATGCCGACCTGGCCGTCGAGCTTGACGTAGTTCAGCCCCTTGGCCTTGGCGGCGGCCTCGAGCGGGTTGGCCGCCGCCTTGTCCTCCAGGGCCGCGTGGTCCGGCTGGCGGAACTCGGCGTTCTCGTCCAGGGACACCTTGCCGTCCAGCGCGATGACCTTGCCGTCGCCGGCCCCATCGCTGGAACGAGTCAGCACCAGCGGGTTCACCTCGACGAGGAGGGCGTCCTCCTTGATGAACACGTCCCACAGCTTCTGCAGGACGTTCACCACCTGGTCGGTGAGCTCCGCGGGGAACTTGGCGGCGGCGACGATCTCGCGCGCCTTCTCCTCCGTCACACCCTCGATGGCGTCAACGGGGATCTTGGCGAGGGCCTCCGGCTTGGTCGCCGCGACCTCCTCGATCTCCACGCCGCCCTCGACCGAGGCCATGGCCAGGAAGGTGCGGTTCGTGCGGTCGAGCAGGAAGGAGACGTAGTACTCCTCGGCGATGTCGGCGGTCTGGGCGAGCATCACCTGGTGGACCGTGTGGCCCTTGATGTCCATGCCCAGGATCCGGCCCGCCTTCTCCACGGCGTCGGCCGGGTCGGAGGCCAGCTTCACGCCGCCCGCCTTGCCCCGGCCGCCGGTCTTGACCTGCGCCTTGACAACCGCGCGACCGCCGAGTCGCTCGGTCACCTCACGCGCCGCCTCAGGCGTGTCGATGACTTCACCGGCCAGTACCGGTACGTCATGCTTGGCGAAGATGTCCCTCGCCTGGTACTCGAACAGGTCCACGCGCGTACGTCCCCTTAGTTGTGGTATCGCGGTTCGTTGTCAGCGTGGGCGTGCCGCGAGGCCGCGGCTTCACCTGAGGGCGCGCGGCATGTCCGCCTTGCAGGTTAGCCCTGCCCGTGAGTGCTTCATGAATTCCAGCTCACAACGGCGCGGTGAGACGGCTCACAACTGGCACACAGATGACGGCCGGACGGCTCAGGGGAGCGGCAGCTTGTCCGGTACGTCCGCCGGGTTCGCCGGCAGCTCCGCCAGCCCGGGGACCTCCGTGAGGTCCGGGGTGACCGGCAGGCCCGGCAGGGACAGCGGCACGATGCCCACGCTCGGCACGCCGGGCACGATCTCGGGCACCTCGACGCCACCGCCCTCGGGCACCTCGGGCACGGCCTGCTGAGCGGTCTCGATGACGCCCCGCAGGGTCTCGCGGACGCCGGGGGCCTCCGCGGCGGAATCCGCCGAGCTCGCCGCGCCCGGCCGGCCGTCGGCGTGCGCGGAGGTGGCGCCCAGGACGAGCAGCCCGGTGGCTGCGGTGAGGACGGCGAGGGCGCGGCGGGTGTTCGTACGACGCATGAGGGCTCCAACTGGTGGGGGTGCTGTGACGGTTGGGCCGACCGGGACCGCCGGGACGGAGGGGCCCGGCGGTCCCGGTGGGGCTGTTCGGTTGTGGTGGTACTGGACGGTAGGTGCGGGGCGGCCCCTGCGGAAGGGGCCACCCCGCGGCCGTACCGGCGACAGGCCTACAGCCGCCGGTACGGGTCTGGGCGTCCGCGCCCGGATCGGTGCCGAACCGGCGCCGGATCTTCTCCGGACCGGCGCCGGATCTTCTCCGGATCTGCTCCGGACCGGACTTGGCTCAGGTCCGGTCCCGGTCCGGTTCAGCTCCGGACCGGACTTGGCTCAGCTCCGGATCAGAACTGCGCGGGCAGCGTCGCGGCCACCGGCAGGGCCGGGACGGAGGCGGCGTTGGTCAGCTCACCGGCGCCCGGGACCACGGTCACGCGCTGCGTGCCCGCGACCGCGTTGTCCGCGAGCGTCCGCACGTCGTACGCGGCGCCCGTGCTCAGGGTCCAGGCGTACGGCACGGTGTCGGCGGTGATGTTCTGCGTGAACGCGGCGGTGTCGGTGACGGCGCCGTGCGCGAACGGGGTGGTGGTGGCGAGTGCGTTGTCGGTGGCGACCTCCGTGTCGGCGACGGCCTGCTCGGCGACCGGCAGCACCTTCGCGACGGTGCGGCGCGCGAGGGGCGGCAGCAGCGACTCGGAGGCGCGGTCCACGGTCGGCTGGGCGGTGGCGAGGGTGGTCTTGACGGTGCCGGTCAGCTGCCCTGTCCCGGCGCCCTCGACGAGCGTGGTCACCTGGTCGGGACGGACGCCGGCGCCGCCGATGGCGGTGATCAGGTCGGCGGTGTTCGGTGCGGCCGGGACGGAGGGAACGACGGGGGCCTCGGGGGCGGCGGGCAGTCCGTCCGTACCCGGCACGGAGGGGTGCGCCGGGACGGCCGGGGCGTTCGGGACGGTGGGCGCGTTCGGGGCGGCGGGGAGGCCGGGCACCGCGGGGAGGACCGAGCCGCCGTCGACGGCCTGGCGTACGGCCTTGCGGACGTCCTTGGCGGCCTTGGTGGCCCGCTTGACGGGCTTCACCTTCTTCACGGGCTTGTCGGCGACCTTGTCGACGACCTCGGTACGCGGAAGCCTGTCCTGCAGGCCGTCGACCTCGCTCCGGAGGTCGCTGGTGGTGTCCGGGACGGTCGGCAGGTTGGGCGTCTCCGGCGTGGAGGGCGCCGACGGCACGGACGGCAGCTGGGCGTCGGCCGGCAGCTGCGCGTCCGGGGCGTCCGCAGGCAGCTGGTCGGTGACGTTCCGGGCACCGTCGACGGTGTCGGTGACGGCGCCGGTGCCCGGGACGGCGGGCTGCTCGTCCGCGCTGGCGGTGGCGGCGCCGAGCAGCCAGACGCCGGAGGCGGCGGCCGCGACGACGAGGGAACGACGGATGTTCTTGCGCATGGTGGATGTCCTTCGAATTCCGGGTGTTTCGGCAAGCGGGCAGACCTGTCCCGCCCCCGCGCGGCAGGTCACAGCAGACGGGGGACGGTCTGCCCTAGCCGGGGAATTCGAGGATCTCGGCGGATCGGTCGCGCGTCGGCGTACCTTCCGCCGGCCGCAGCGCGCCGGGCTGCGGGAGTGCGTGCCGCTCGGAGTCGCTGACGTACGCGGCGAGTTGGTCCGTGCCCGCGGCGCCCTGCGCGGGGCCGACGGAGACGGGTGCGGACGGCATCCGGGGCAGCGGGGACCGCAGCGGGCCACGGTGGTCCGAGCCGTACGGGCTGTCGCCGTCCGCGAGGGACGCGTGGCCGTCCGCCGCGCTGTCGGGCAGCGCGGTGAAGGCCGAAGTGCCGTCGGGTACCTGGCTGTCGGGGCCGTGCACGGCATCGCGCGCCGACCCGTCCCGGTTCCGGTCCGCGCCGTGCGCCTGACGGTCCTGCGCACCGTACGCGCCGTGGGTGTCGCCCGTACGCACGCCGCCGCCGTACGGCAGCTCGCCGCGGAGGCCGTCGAGGCTGACGAGTCCTTCGGTGAGCCGCGACAGGCCGGCCTTGTCGGCGGCGTCCGCGACGCCGTCGGTGCCTTCGGTGGCGTGTCCTGCGACGGGTGCGGTGACCCGTTCGGTGTGCCGTGCCAGGTCGCTGCCCGCGTGCCGGACGGCCTCCTCGCCCTTCACTCCCGTCTCCTCGGCCGCGCCCGAGGCGTCCTCCCGTACGGTGCGCGGCTGAGCGGGCTGGTCCCGCGGCGCGTCGGGCGCGTCGGCGGGCTTCAGGTCCTCGGCCTTCGCCGGTCCGTCGGCGTCGCTCTGGACGGACGGCCCGTGCGTACCGGACGGGGCTGCGGACTCGGCCGCCTTCGTCACCTTGGCCGCTTCGGTGTCGGCCTTGGCGGGCTGCGCGGGCGAACCGGACGGGTCCGGAAGGCCGTTCGTGGCGGCCTGCGCGTTCCCTCCGAAGAGGAAGGCCAGCGCCAGGAAGCCGCCGAGGAACAGCACGGTCAGCAGTGCGCGCCGCGCGGCTGCCGAGCGCGGGAGGCACACGGCGGCAGGCAGAGCAGCGGGCACGGCAGACACGAAGGAGCCTTCCGGTACGAGAGATTCCGGGTGACGCAGTGATCCTTGACGCTCAACCGTCGCCCCCACAACCCCCGTCACCATTCGTTCACTTCATTCCTCCGGGATCGGCAGGGGACGCTTCTCGATCGCCGCGGCCATGACCTCGGGAAAGTGGTCGGGAGTGCAGGCGAACGCCGGCGCGCCGAGGGCGGCAAGCGCCGCCGCGTGCTCCCTGTCGTACGCCGGTGCGCCCTCGTCCGAGAGCGCGAGCAGCGTGACGAACTGCACGCCCGACGCCTTCATCGCCGCGACGCGTTTGAGCATCTCGTCGCGTATGCCGCCTTCGTAAAGGTCGCTGATGAGCACGACGACGGTGTCGGCGGGGCGGCTGATCTGCGACTGGCAGTACGCCAGGGCGCGGTTGATGTCCGTGCCGCCGCCGAGCTGGGTGCCGAACAGCACGTCCACCGGGTCGTCGAGATCGTCCGTCAGATCCACGACGTTCGTGTCGAAGACGACGAGCCGGGTGCTGATCGACCGCATCGACGCGAGCACCGCGCCGAACACCGACGCGTACACGACCGAGGCCGCCATCGAGCCCGACTGGTCGATGCACAGCACGACGTCCTTCTTCACGGACTGCGCCGCGCGGCCGTAGCCGATCAGCCGCTCGGGCACGACCGTGCCGTACTCCGGGAGGTAGTTCTTCAGGTTGGCGCGGATGGTGCGGTTCCAGTCGATGTCCTGGTGCCGCGGCCGGCTCACCCGCGCGGAGCGGTCGAGCGCGCCGGTCAGCGTCGCGCGTGTGCGCGCCGCCAGCCGCTTCTCCAACTGCTCGACCACCTTCCGCACCACCGCCCTGGCGGTCTCCTTGCTGGTCTCGGGCATGGCCTTGTTCAACGACAGGAGCGTGCCCACGAGATGGACGTCCGCCTCGACGGCCTCGAGCATCTCCGGCTCCAGCAGCAGCGCCGACAGTCCGAGCCGGTCGATGGCGTCGCGCTGCATGACCTGCACGACGGAGCTCGGGAAGTACGTGCGGATGTCGCCGAGCCAGCGGGCGACCTGGGGCGCCGAACCGCCCAGCCCGGCGGAGCGGTCACCGCTGCGGGCGCCGCTGCCGTCGCCGTAGAGCGCCGTGAGCGTCTTGTCCATGGCGGCGTCGGTGCCGCTCAGTTCGCAGCCGGTGCCCTCCGCGCCCTGGCCGCCGCCGAGCACGAGGCGCCAGCGGCGCAGCCGCTCGTCGTCGGGGCGCGTGGCCGCGGGCCCCGCGTGTGTCTGGCTCAACTCACCCTCCCCAGCTCCGGTGCCGGTTCCGTGTGTTCCGTGTGTTCCGTGTGGGCGTCCGCACCGGCCGTCCCTGCGGGCCGTGCGCGCTGCTCGTGCGGGGCGCGGCCCAGCAGCAGCCGCAGGGTCGGCAGCACCGCGTCCGCACGGGCCCAGTCCAGGCCGGGGCCGAAGCCCGGTATCCCGGAGCCGGGGCCGCCGCCCGCGCCGTCCGCCGCGCCCGCTCCGCCGGGGCCCTCCCCCGCGGGGCCGCGGCGGACCAGCTCGCCGACGGTCCGCCGCACGCCCGGCTCGTACGCCGCGAAGGTGCGGCGCAGCAGCGGCAGGACGTCCGTGAAGGCCTCCGGCGGCACCCGTGCCAGCCAGCCGTCGACCAGCTCCAGCAGCCGTCTGTCGTGGACGAGCAGCATGCCGCCGCCCGCGAGGAAGCCCTCGATCCACGCCGCCGCCTCGGCGGGCGGCGTGCCGGGCGAGAGCGCGAGCCCCATCAGCCGGGCCGCCTCGCCGTCCTCCAACCGGCCGTCGTCCAGCAGGAACCGGGCGCACCGGCCGCGCACCAGCCCCGGCGTACGGTCACGGGACGCCAGCTTCCGCAGGACGCCGTGCCAGCGCCGCAGCAGGCCGTCGCCGGAGGCGGTGGTCTCGTCGGTGTCGGTGTCGGTGTCGGTGTCGGCGTCGGCGTCGGCGTCGGTGTCGGCGTCGGCGTCGGCGTCGGCGGCGGCGGCGTCCGCGTGCGTACGGCTCTGTGCGAGCAGCGCGATCGCCTGGTGCGCGGTGTCCAGATGGCCGCGCATCTCCGCGGCGCCGTCCGCGTCGAGCCCGGCGCAGGCGGGCGGCAGGCCGACGCAGACGCGCTCGGCCAGTCCCGCCGCCACCTCGGCCAGCGCCGCAGCGTCGGTGCCGCGGACGTCGCCGTACCGCACGGACCGCACCAACGGCGGCAGCGCCTGCGCGAGATGGCCGACGTCCGAGTCGAGCGCCGCCCGGTCGGCGAGGACCCGCATCACCACCGGAAGCGCGTCCGGCAACTCGGCCAGCAGGCAGTGCTCGGCAAGCGCGGTGACCTCCGCCAGCACGCTCGTGCCGACGGCCTCGGACTGGGCCTTCGCGGTCGCCGCACCCAGCACGGTGGTGCCCCACATGCCCGCTTCCGCTATCCGTACGGACAGCTCCGGCTCCCAGTGCAGCCGCCAGCTCTCCCGGAATGTGCCGGTGCTCCCCGTACGGGACTGCGCCGGGGTGCCCCAGTGCACGCCGAGCAGCCGGAGCCGGTGCAGCAGGCGGCTGCGGGCCGCGTCGGTGTCCTTGCGCAGGTCGAGCTCCAACTCGCGCTGCCGCCCGTCCGGTTTGAGCCGCAGCGACCGCTGCCGGCGGGCCAGGTCGCGCTGGAGCGGCACCGCGGGCGCGCCGTCGGGGACCTCGCCCAGCTCGTCGCCGACGATCAGCCGTTCCTCGATGAGCGCGAGCGGCACGTCCGAGCCCTCGCACAGCACCGCCCGTATCGCGTCGACCGTCTCGGCCAGGCCCGCCAGCGGTCGGCCCCGTACGGCGGCGAGCGTCTCGGCCATCCGCACCGCCTCGATCACGTGCGCGGGCGATACGGTGCGGTCCTCGTCCCGCAGCAGACCGGCGACCTTGGTCATCCACCGCTCCAGCGGGCGGTCGGGGGCGGCGAACAGATGGCCGTACCAGCCGGGGGAGGTGATCCCCGCGCCGTACCCGCTGTGCCGGGCGAGCCTGCGGTGCGTCCAGGGCACCCACGTGACCTCGACCTTCGCCTTCGGCAGGCCCTTGAGCAGCCGGCGGTCGGCAGCGACGGACACACTGGCCGCCAGCGCGGGGACGTGCCAGGCACCGCAGACGACGGCGACGCCGTCGTCGCCGTGCTCCCGGCGCGCCTCGCGCAGCCGCAGCCGCATGTGCGCCTCGCGCTGGGCGTCGCGGGGGTGGCCGCCGTCTCCGTGCGCCTCGCGGAGGGCGCCCATCGCCTCGCGGAGCGCGTCGAACGGTGCGTACGGATCGCGGACGGCCGCCGCGGACCCGGGATGGCCGGCGGGGTCCGACGCGGAGGAGTCCGCGGCGCCGCGGTGCTCCACGACGTCCTCCCACCAGCGTTCCGGATCGTCGTAGCCCGCTGTCTCGGCCAGCACCGCGAGCGGGTCCAGGCGCAGGGCCTCCTCGCGGTCCTCCCCCGCGCCCGCCTCGCCGTCCGGAGCGGCCTCGCCGTCCGGAACCGCATCGCCGCCCGGCTCCGGCGCGTCCTCGGCGAGCGCCGCCAGGGAGTGCGCGGCGGGCAGGTCGATGAACCGCACCGGAACGCCCCGCTCCAGCGCCCACCGGATCGCCACCCACTCCGGCGAGAAGTCGGCCATCGGCCAGAACGCCGCCCGGCCCGGCTCGTCCAGCACGTGCGCCAGCAGGGCGACGGGCGGACGCATGCCCTCCTCCCCCGCCAGCGCGACCACGTCGTCCGCCTCGGGCGGCCCCTCGACGAGGAGCACCTTCGGCTCGTACGCGGCCAGCGCCTCCCGCACCGCCCGCGCCGAGCCCGGCCCGTGGTGCCGGACGCCCAGCAGCAGCGGCCCGTTCACGCGGAGACCTCCCGGCACGCGCGGTAGAAGTCCTTCCAGCCCTCGCGCTCGCGCACGACCGCCTCCAGATACTCCTGCCACACCACCTGGTCCGCGGCCGGATCCCGCACGACCGCGCCGAGGATGCCCGCCGCCACGTCCGACGGGCGCAGCACCCCGTCCCCGAAGTGCGCCGCCAGCGCCAGCCCTCCGGTGACCACCGAGATGGCCTCGGCCGTCGAGAGGGTGCCCGAGGGCGACTTGACCTTCGTACGGCCGTCTCCCGTCACGCCGTCGCGCAGCTCGCGGAAGACGGTGACGACGCGCCGTATCTCGTGCAGCCCTTCCGGCGCGGCCGGCAGGTCGAGGGACCGGCCGATCTGGTCGACGCGGCGGGACACGATGTCGACCTCCTCGTCCGCAGTGGCGGGCAGCGGCAGCACCACGGTGTTGAAGCGGCGGCGCAGGGCGCTCGACAGCTCGTTCACACCCCGGTCGCGGTCGTTGGCCGTGGCGATGAGGTTGAACCCGCGCACCGCCTGGGTCTCCTCGCCCAGCTCCGGGATGGGCAGCGTCTTCTCGGACAGCACCGTGATCAGCGTGTCCTGCACGTCTGCCGGGATGCGGGTCAGCTCCTCGACCCGCGCGGTGAGGCCCTCGGCCATGGCCCGCATCACCGGGCTGGGCACCAGGGCGTCGCGGCTGGGTCCGTGCGCGAGCAGCTGCGCGTAGTTCCACCCGTACCGGATGGACTCCTCCGACGTGCCCGCCGTCCCCTGGACGAGCAGCGTCGAGTCGCCGCTGACGGCGGCCGCGAGATGCTCGGACACCCAGGTCTTGGCGGTGCCGGGCACGCCGAGCAGCAGCAGCGCGCGGTCGGTCGCGAGGGTGCTGACGGCGACCTCGACGATCCGGCGGGGCCCGACGTACTTGGGCGTGATGGCGGTGCCGTCGGGCAGCGTGCCGCCGAGCAGATAGGTGGCGACGGCCCACGGCGACAGCTTCCAGCGCTCGGGACGCGGCCTGTCGTCGGCCGCCGCCAGCGCCTTGAGCTCCGTCGCGAAGGCGTTTTCGGCGTGCGGTCGCAGGGCATTCGTCTCGGTCACAACTCCCCCTCGGCGTGCGGTGTATGAGCTGCACACCACCTTGCACCCCGGCACTGACAATCGGCCCCGGCACACGTACGGGCCGCCGGCTCCGGGGCCGATTGTCAGTGCCGGGCCCTACCGTCGGAGACATGACTGGACAGGGGGCCCGCTGGACGGCGGAACAGGTAATGGCGCTGGCGCCTGACGCCGCGTCACGCAAGAGCGGGAGCAAGCTCGCCGCTCCCGGGCCGTGGTCCGAGGCCGGCGCGGGGGCCGGGGCGGTGTGGGGGCTGTGCAAGGGGAGCGGCAGCACTCCGTACCGGACCGTGGTGGACATCGACGGTGCGGAGGGGCCGGGGTACAAGTGCAGTTGCCCCAGCCGGAAGTTCCCGTGCAAGCACGCGCTCGCCCTGCTCCTGCTGTGGGCGGGCGAGTCCGAGTCGGTGCGCGCGCTGCCCGCCGCGCCGGACTGGGCGGACGAGTGGCTCAGCGGCCGTCGCCGGCGCGCGGAGCAGCGCGCGGCGAAGGGCGCGCAGGGGGCGGACGACGAAGCGGCGGCGGGCGCGGGCGGCGGCAAGGCGCCGGCGGACCCGGAGGGGGCGCGGCGGCGGGCGGAGCGCAGGCACCGTTCGATCACGGCGGGCGCCACGGAGTTGGAGCAGCGTCTCGCGGACCTGCTGCGGGGCGGCCTCGCGGGGGCGGACCAGCAGGGGTACGCGGCGTGGGACGAGATGGCGGCCCGGATGGTCGACGCGCAGGCGCGCGGGCTGGCGGACCGCATACGGGAGTTGGGCGCGATCCCGACGTCGGGTCCGGGCTGGCCGGAGCGGCTCCTTTCCGAGTGCGCGCTGCTGCACCTGCTCACCCAGGGCTTCCTGGCGCTGGACAGCCCACCGCCGGAGGACGCCGCCGCGGAGGCCGTAGACGCGGCGGAGGCAGCCGTGCCCGCCGGGCAGGGTGGCGCGGCGCGGGCGCCGCTGCCCGAGCCGCTGGCGGCGACCGTACGGGCCAGGGTGGGGCTCACCGTGGACACGGCGAAGCTGCTGGCCGATCCCGCGGCGCGGGTGCGCGACGAGTGGCTGGTGCTGGCCCAGCGGGACACGGACGAGGGGAAGCTGATCACGCGCCGCATATGGCTGCACGGGAGGCGGTCCCGACAGCCCGCGCTGCTCCTCTCGTTCGGTGCCGCGGGCCGTACGCCTCAGCAGTGGCTGCCGGTGGGCACGACGCTCGACGCCGACCTCGCCTTCTACCCCGGCGCGTGCCGGCTGCGCGCGGCGCTCGGCGAGCAGCACGGGCCGTCCGGTCCCGGATACGTGCCGGCCGGGGCCGGGGGTACGGTCACGGACGCGCTCGCCTCCTATGCCGCGGCGCTCTGCGACGACCCGTGGCTGGACAGCTGGCCGGTCGTCCTGACGGACGTCGTGCCGATACCGGTCCAGCCGGGAATTTCCTGGCAGTTGGCCGACGCTGACAGCGACGCGGCGCTTCCGGTCGCGCCCGGGTGCCGCCAGTCCGCGCTGTGGCGGCTCACGGCGCTCTCCGGGGGCGATCCGGTGACGGTGTTCGGGGAGTGCGGCCACCGCGGCTTCACGCCGCACACCGCGTGGGGACCGGCGGGCGAGCCCGAGGCGGTGCTGCTGTGACGGGGATGACGGGGACGACGGTCGTTCGAGGGGAAGCGAGGGACACCGCTGTGGACGCGACCGTGGCGTGGAGCGAGCTGGTGACGGCCGCCCTGCTGGGCGCCGAGCGGAGAACGCCGCCCGGCGGGAGCGTGACGGCGCTGCTGGACGCGGCGGCCGTCGAGACCGTGCGGCGCCGGGCCGGAATGCGGCCCACGGCGGCCGGTCCGCGCCTGGACCCCGCACCGGAGGACCACCGTCCGCCGCTCCCGGCCGCCGCGGCGCAGCGGCTCACGCTGCTGCTCGCGAACCGTTCGGGAGTCGGCGGGAACGGCGGCGGGCGCCGCGGCACCGCGCCGGACCTCGCCGAGCTGCTGCCGCAGTGGCTCGCCGCGGCGAACGAGTACGGCTACCGCGTGCCGGACGCGCAGCTTCCTGACCTGCTCGACGCGGCCCGTGCGCGTACGGATCTGCGCCCGCAGTCCCTCACGTTCGCGGGGCCGCGCGGGCTGTGGCTGGCCCGGCTGAACCCGGACTGGAAGTTCGCTCTCCGCAGCGCGGGACCGGTGCACGGGGCCGCCGGACCGACGCCCGCCGCCGACGACGCCCCGGAGCCGGGCACGGAAGCGGACCTCGGCCCCGCTTCCGGCGCCGATCCTGACGCCGATCCCGACGCCGAGGCCGTCCAACGGCTCTGGGACGAGGGGCTGTTCTCCGAGCGGGTCACCCTGCTGACCGCCCTGCGGCAGCGCGATCCGGCCGCCGGGCTGGCACTGCTCGCGCGCTCCTGGTCCGGCGAACGGGCCGAGGACCGGCTGATGTTCCTCGACTCCCTGCGCGGCGGCCTGTCCCCCGAGGACGAGCCCTTCCTGGAGGAGGCGCTGGCCGACCGCAGCCGTACGGTCCGTGCGACCGCCGCCGAACTGCTGTCCTCGCTCCCCGAGTCGGCGCTGGCGGCCCGGATGGCGGAGCGGGCCCGCTCCTGCGTGAGCCTGGACCGTACGGGCGGCGGCGTCCGTATCGTCGTCGAGGCGCCGCACGAGTGCGACGCGGCGATGCAGCGCGACGGGGTGAGCGCGAAGCCGCCGTCCGGGCGTGGCGAACGGGCCTGGTGGCTCGGGCAGTTGGTGGAGGCGGCGCCGCTGGCGGCGTGGACCGGGCGGTTCGGCGGCCGTACGCCCGCCGAGATCACCGCGCTGCCGGTGGCCGACGACTGGCGGCAGGACCTGCACGCGGCGTGGTGTCTGGCGGCCGTGCGGCAGCGGGACGCCGAATGGGCGCGGGCCCTGATCGGCCCGCCGAGTGGCCCGCTCACCGACGGTCCGGGCGACCCGGCGAAGCTGCTGACGGTGCTGCCCGCGGACGAACGTGCCGACTGGGCGGCCCGGTTCATCGCGGCACACGGGCTGTCGGAGGCGTTCCGAATACTCGGGGTGTGCGCGCTGCCCTGGTCGGATCCACTGGGCCGCGCGGTGGTGGACGCCCTGGAGATCGCGCGGGACGCGGGCAGTTACCCGTGGAGCTTCAGCGGGGTGATGGGCCTCGCGGAGCGCTGTCTCGACCCTGCGGACGCGGACCGGCTGGCGCCCCTGGCGGCCGTTCCGGATGAGCCGGAGGACGGCTCACCCGGTGCCGGGAGCTACTGGTCGGAAGCCTTCCAGCGGCTGGTGTCCACGCTGCGGCTGCGCGCGGTGATGCTGGCCGAGCTGCGCGGCGAGGACGGCGGCGGGAAGGAACCGGCTGACGGGGAGGGCCCGGCGGACGGGCGCGAGAGCGCGCCGTAACCGGCCGGGGCTCGTACCGCCTGCGGGCTCAAGACCCCGGGGACACAAGGGCCCCAGGGACACAAGGGCTCCGAGGTTCAAGGACCCCGGGGGCTCAGGGGCTCCGGGCGCGCGGGGCCGACGGTCAGGCGGCCACCGGGCGTACGTGGCTGCGGACCCACTCCACGACCTCGGTCGTCGGCGCGCCCGGCGTGAAGATCTCCGCCACGCCCTGGGCCTTCAGCGGCGCGATGTCGTCCTCCGGGATGATCCCGCCGCCGAACACCTTGATGTCCTCGGCCTCGCGCTCCCGCAGCAGCTCGAGCACCTTCGCGAAGAGCGTGTTGTGCGCGCCCGAGAGGATCGACAGGCCGATGGCGTCGGCGTCCTCCTGGATCGCCGTGTCCACGATCTGCTCGGGTGTCTGGTGCAGCCCGGTGTAGATGACCTCCATACCGGCGTCACGCAGCGCCCGCGCGATGACCTTGGCCCCGCGGTCGTGGCCGTCGAGACCCGGCTTGGCGACCACCACCCGGATCGGACCCGACACACCCATCACTGCCTCCATCTGCGACGGCACCCCCGGCAGCGGCCGCGGTCGCCCGGCTGCCCGGCGCTGCCACGGCTCGGCCTGCCGAAGTTAACGAACGTTGTCTCGCCAGCATCCCGCATCCCGCTCGGTTCGGGGTGGGGAGGGAGGGGGAAATCACACAGACGGACACACGCGGCTACGCCGTGCGACCGCGCGATCCGCCCGGGTGTCCGCCCCGGCATCCGTTCCGGCTCGCGGAGTACGCGTACGGAGTTCGCGGAGAAACGCCCGAGCGGCATTCTGATCCCCCGGCAATATCGAACATAAATAGAACACCCCGCCGAGTACGGGCCCGCAGTCCGCCGAAAGGCGGCTGAATGCCCGGTTATTGGGGGCCGGAAACCCGCGGAAGATTGTCGCCATCGCATACCGCCGGGTACAGTCGCCTCGCTGCTCCGCCCCTGCCGTCGAGGCGAAAGTGAAGTTGGTGGTGAACGACCCTCACCCGTCGGGAAACTCCTTCCCGGCCGACCCCGCTGCCGACTTCTCGTACTCGGCCTACGACACCGGCTCTTACGTGCAGGCGCCGTACGGCACGACTTACGAGACCGGCGGCTACCCCGTCACCGGGTACGACGGTTACGCCACCGGCGCGTTCAGCGATCTCGCCGCCGTCGCCTACGGCGACGGAGACCCGCTCTTCGGCTCCCTTCCGGACGCCCAGGGCGCGGGGGCGTACGACACCGGCGCGTACCCTGCCGGCACGTACCCCGGCGACGCGTACGCCATGGGGGCCTACGCCACCGGCACGTACGACGAGACCGGCGCGTACGCCACGGGCCAGTACGCCAACGGTGCGTACGACAGCGGCTCCTACCCCGTCACCGGCTACGACACGGGCGGTTACGACACCGGCGGCTACGACAGCGCGCTCTGGTCCGAGACCGGGTACCCGGCCGCCGGCGCCATCCCGCAGCAGTACCACCCCGAGCAGTCCGACTACGGCGCCCCGGCCACCGCCGATGCCACCGGGCACTGGGACGCGAGCGCGTACGCCGCACCCCAGTGGGACTCGGGCGCGTACGACGCGTACGAGACCGGCGGTTACGACACCGGTGGTTACGAGAACGCCGCGCTGTACGAGACCGGCGGCCACGACTCCACCTCCTGGGGCACCGCCACCTTCGACACCGGCGAGGGCGCGGCGTACGGCCGGCCGGAGTACGACGGCGCCGCCTACGGCCAACACCCGTACGAGCACGAGCCGTTCACCGAGCAGCCGTTCACCGAGCAGCCGTTCACCGAGCAGCCGTTTACAGAGCAGCCCTACGACGAGCGGCCGTACGACGAGCACGCCGCGCAGGCGCCCGACGCCAACGGCTTCGACCCGGAGCCCGAGCAGGGCCCGGCCGACGCCGAACACCCCGACGCCGAGCCCGTACTGACTCCGGCGGCTCCGCTCGCCGGGTCGCCCAGCGGCCGCGGCCGCCGCCGTTCGCCGAGGCCGCGGCGCTCCGCGCTGCTCACCGTCGCCGCGCCCTCCGTGGCCGTCCTCGGTGTGGCGGGCATCGCCGCAGCCTCCGTCACCGGTGTCTCGGGCGACAGCGGCGACGGCGAGGGCGGTGAGACGACCACGCAGGCGTCGCCCGACCGCGAGGTCAAGCCGACGCCCGCCAACAACAAGCTCGACACCCAGCTCGCCGGACTCTCCGCCGACGCCGACGACTTCGCCGACCGCGCCAGCCGTACGCAGGAGCGCATCGACCTCAAGAAGCGCAAGGCAGAGGAGCGCGAGCGCAAGGCGGCCGAGGCGGCGCGCAAGGAGGCCATGCGGCCGAAGTTCGCCGCGCCGGTGGAAGGCACCGGGATCAGCGCGCAGTACGGGCAGGCGGGTGTGAACTGGATGTCGGTGCACTCCGGCATCGACTTCCCGGCCAGCTACGGCACGGCCGTGAAGGCCGCCACGGACGGCACCGTGACCACCAAGTGGGGCGGTTCCTACGGCAACATGGCCATCGTGACCGCGGAGGACGGCACGGAGACGTGGTACTGCCATCTCAGCAGTACCAAGATCCGTTCCGGCTCGGTCAAGGCCGGTGACGTGATCGCCTACTCCGGGAACTCCGGCAACTCCACCGGGCCGCACCTACACTTCGAGGTACGGCCCGGCGGCGGTTCCGCGGTCGACCCGATGCCGTGGTTCCGCTCGCACGGCATCGAGCCGGGCTAGCCCGCCGGGGGTCAGTCCGCCGGGTCAGCCCGCAAGCCGGTCCCGCCGGGCTGACCCACGAGCCGTTCCGCGAGTCCGCAAGCCGTTCCGAGAACCGGCCCGCGAGTCCGCGGACCGGCCCGCCGCCGGTCCCGGTTACAGCTTCTCCACCGGCGCGTACCGCAGCAGCAGCCGCTTCGGCTTCTCGTCGCCGAAGTCGATCGTCGCCTCGGCGTTGTCCCCGCTGCCCTTGACGCCCATGACGGTGCCCAGCCCGAAGCTGTCGTGCGTGACCCGGTCGCCCACCGACAGCGCCACGACGGGCCGTTCGGTGGCCCGCCTGGTCGCGAAGCCGCTCGGGCCGCGGCGCCCGCCCGCGGACGGTGACGCGAACGAGGTGGTGATCCCGGACGTCGGCGCCATCCCGCCGCCGCCACCGGCAGCGCCGGCGCCCCCGGCAGCCGCACCCGTACGCTTCCACTCCACGTACTGGTCGGGAATCTCCTCCAGGAAGCGGGACGGCGGATTGTACGAGGGCTGCCCCCATACGCTCCGCATCACCGAGCGCGTGAGATAGAGCCGTTCGCGGGCGCGCGTGATTCCGACGTACGCGAGCCGCCGCTCCTCTTCCAGCTCCTTCGTCTGGCCCAGTGCCCGCATGTGCGGGAACACGCCGTCCTCCAGTCCGGTGAGGAACACCGTGGGGAATTCGAGGCCTTTCGCGGTGTGCAGCGTCATCAGCGTGATGACACCCGAACTGTCCTCGCCCTCACCCTCGTCGGGAATCTGGTCGGAATCGGCGACGAGTGCGACCTGCTCCAGGAATTCGGCGAGCGTTCCGGGATTGTCCTCGCCCCGGTCCTGCTCGAATTCGAGGGCGACGGCGGCGAGTTCCTGGAGGTTCTCCACCCGGGTCTCGTCCTGCGGGTCGGTGGAAGCCTGCAGCTCAGCGAGGTACCCGGTCTGCTCCAGGACGGCTTCGAGGACGGTGGCCGGGCCGGCGCCGGATTCGACGATCGTCCGCAGCTCCTCCATCAGCGTGTTGAACCGCTTGACCGCGTTCGCCGAACGGGCCGCCATTCCGTACGCCTCCTCGACCCGCACCAGCGCCTGCGGAAAGGTGATCTTCTCGCGCAGGGAGAGGGCGTCGATCATCGCCTCGGCGCGTTCTCCGATGCCGCGCTTCGGCACGTTGAGAATGCGCCGCAGCGGCACGGCGTCCTCCGGATTCGCCAGCACCCGGAGATAGGCGAGCACATCACGGACTTCGCGGCGTTCGTAGAAGCGGACGCCGCCGACCACTTTGTACGGCAGCCCGACCCGGATGAAGATCTCCTCGAATACACGGGACTGCGCGTTCGTGCGGTAGAAGACGGCGACGTCGCTCGCCTTCGTCTCGCCCGCGTCCGTGAGACGGTCTATCTCCTCGGCCACGAACTGCGCCTCGTCGTGCTCCGTGTCCGCGACATACCCGGAGATACGGGCACCCTCGCCGGCCTGCGTCCAGAGGTTCTTCGGGCGGCGGTTCTCGTTGCGCTCGATCACCGCGTTCGCCGCGGACAGGATCGTCTGCGTGGAGCGGTAGTTCTGCTCCAGGAGGATGGTCGTGGCGTCCGGGTAGTCCTCTTCGAACTGGAGGATGTTGCGGATGGTCGCGCCGCGGAACGCGTAGATCGACTGGTCCGCGTCGCCGACGACGCACAGCTCCGCGCGCTCCTGCCCCGGCTCCGGCTCGCCGGTCCCGACGAGCTCCCTGACCAGGGTGTACTGCGCGTGGTTGGTGTCCTGGTACTCGTCGACGAGCACGTGCCGGAACCGCCGCCGGTAGTGCTCGGCGACGTCCGGGAACGCCTGCAGCAGGTGCACCGTCGTCATGATGATGTCGTCGAAGTCCAGGGCGTTGGCCTCGCGGAGCCGCGCCTGGTACATCGCGTACGCCTCGGCGAGGGTCTTCTCGAAACCGTCGGCGGCACGGGCCGCGAAGTCCTCCTCGTCGACCAGCTCGTTCTTCAGGTTCGAGACCTTCGCGCTGAACGCCTTCGGCGGGAACCGCTTCGGGTCGAGGTCCAGATCCCTGCAGACGAGCGCCATCAGCCGCTTCGAGTCCGCCCCGTCGTAGATCGAGAAGCTGGAGGTGAAGCCGAGCTTCTTGCTCTCCCGGCGGAGGATGCGGACGCAGGCGCTGTGGAACGTCGACACCCACATCGTCGCCGCGCGCGGGCCCACCAACTCCTCGACGCGGTCCTTCATCTCGCCCGCGGCCTTGTTGGTGAAGGTGATCGCGAGGATCTGCCCGGAGTGCACGCGCCGCGCGCCCAGCAGATACGCGATCCGGTGCGTGAGCACCCGCGTCTTCCCGGAGCCGGCGCCCGCGACGATCAGCAGCGGCGAGCCGGTGTGCACGACGGCGGCCCGCTGCTGCTCGTTCATCCCCTCCAGCAGCGCCTCCGGGTCGATCACGGTGCGCGGGGCGCCGTCGCGGTGGTACGCGTCGCGCCCGCCGCTCCCCGCGAAGGTGCCGGCGAAGAGGTCGTCCGGCACGGGCTCGGAGCCCGTGTCCTCGGGCGTTCCCTCAGGGGGCGGCGGGGGCGCGTCCGCCTCGGGCTGCTGGTGCTCGAGGTCCGCCAGGAAGCTGTCGTCGAAGAGGCTGCTCATCGTCGTCCGAGTCTAGGCCGCCGCACTGACAGTCTACGTCCGAGACCGTTGAGGTCACAGAAAGATATCGGACGTATCGAACATCAGCCTTCACATCAGCCCCACACCTTCGCTACCGTGCCGTGCCAGGTGGCCCGCGCCCCCTGTCGGCGAAAGCGTCGACACGGGCTGCCTCCGCCGAGTCCGGCCGCCCCACAGCCGGAGCCGGGGACCCGACACGAACGAGACGGGGTGAATCGGAGCGCGCACCCAGCGTGTTCCGTAGGGCCGCCTTCCGAGGCCCGAACCCGACAGCTAACCCGGTAGGCGGTCCTTGGAAGGAGTCGCTGGCCTTGGCGTCGCATCGCAAGCCGCGCACCCGGATTCTCCAGTCCGCCACGTCCCGTACCGGCGCGGTGGGGGTCACCACCGCCGCTCTCGCGTCCGTCACGCTGCTCACCCAGAGCGCGAACGCCGCACCGAACGACAAGGACAAACCGACGCTGGAAGAGGTCAGGAAGAAGGTCGACAAGCTCTACCAGCAGGCCGGTTCGAAGACCCAGCAGTACAACGCGGCGAAGGAGAAGACCGACACCCAGCGCGAGAAGGTGGACGGCATCCTCGACGAGGTCGCCAAGCGCACCGCCAAGGTGAACGACGCGCGCCGCGCCCTCGGCCAGTACGCCGCCGAGCAGTACCGCACCGGCGGCATGACCGGCACCGCGACGCTGCTGCTCACCGAGAACCCGCAGGGTTACTTCAGCCAGAAGCAGCTGATGGAGCGGATGACGGGCCGCCAGAAGCAGGCCGTCACCGACTTCGAGGACCGGCAGCGGGAGGCGGGCGAGAAGCGCGCCGAGGCCACCAGGCAGCTCAGCTCGCTGAGTTCGGCCCAGAAGTCGCTCCAGCAGAGCAAGAAGGACGTCCAGTCCAAGCTCTCCGAGGCGCGGCAGCTGCTGTCGAAGCTGACCGCCGAGGAGAAGGCGCGGCTCGCGGAGATCGAGCGCAAGAAGCGCGCCGAGGCCGCGCGCAAGGCCCGTGAGGCGGCGGAGAAGGCACGCGAGGAGGCGGCGGCGCGCGAACGCGAGCGGGAGCGCGAGGACGACACCGACGCTCCCGGCAGCGGCGACCCGGCCCCGGACACGCCGTCGGGCAAGGTCGACAAGGTACTGGCCTTCGCCAAGGCGCAGTTGGGCAAGCCGTACGTGTGGGGCGCCACCGGCCCCAACTCGTACGACTGCTCCGGCTTCACGCAGGACGCCTGGAAGGCCGCCGGGGTCTCACTGCCCCGCGTCACCTACGACCAGGTGAACACCGGGACGAAGATCGCCAAGTCGGCGATGCAACCGGGCGACCTGGTGTTCTTCTACGACGACATCAGCCACGTCGGGATCTACGTCGGCGGCGGGCAGATGATCCACGCCTCCAAGCCGGGTGACGACGTGAAGTACGAGTCGGTGGACTACATGCCGTTCCACAGCGCGGTGCGCCCCGGCTGACACCCGCCCCGTGCCCGTGCCCGTGCCCGTACGCGTGCGGCACGGGGCGTACGGGCGCTCAGGCCGTACGCCCCGCCTCCGCCAGGAAGTCCAGTACGAGCCGGCCCGCCGTCGCGCGGCACTCCTCGAAGTAGGCATGCCGCGCGCCGGGCAGCAGGTACAGCCGGGCGTCCGGGACGCGGTCCGCGAGGAGCCAGGCGTTCGCCGTCGGGTTGAACCGGTCGTCGGTGCCGTGCAGGACGAGCGTGGTCGCGGTGATGCCGGGCAGTACGTCCCACGCGTCGTGCCGGTTGCTGGCGGCCAGATGGCGGCGGCGGGCGTACGGCGGCATGACGGGGTCGCCGAGGGTCGTGTACGGCCCGGGGTGCCCGGCCAGCCACTCCGGCGTGTACATCAGCTCCAGCAGCGCCTGCCGGACCGCGTCCGCGTCGCCGCCGGCCAGCGACCGGCGTACGTCGTCGCCGCGCTCCGCCGCGTGCGGGCCGCCGGGCGAGGTGCAGCCCAGTACGAGCGCGCCGACGCGGTCCGGGTGCCGGGCGGCGAGCCACTGGGCGACGCGGCCGCCCATGGAGGTGCCGTAGACGTCGGCGCGTTCGATCCCGAGCGCGTCCAGCACCGCGACCGCGTCCTCGGCGAACTGCCGTGTGCTGTACGGCTCGTCGGGCTTGTCGCTGTCGCCGGTGCCGCGGTAGTCGAACGTGACGGTGCGGTGCCGTTCCTCGGCGTGGAAGTCGTCCCGTACGCGGTCCCACCAGCGGTGGTTGTTGGACTGGCCGGAGAGCAGCAGGAGCGGCGCGCCGGCGGCGGGGCCGCGCTGCTGGTACGCGATGCGGGCGCCGTCGGCGGCGAGCGCGGCGGAGTCGGGGGCTGACCGCACGTCAGGTCCACAGGACGGCGATGAAGATGTTCACCGTCGTCAGCGCGCCGACCGTACCGAACAGCGCCGCGGGCAGCCGTTCCTCGTCCCGCTTCACGTAGACGAGCCCGAGGATCACCACCAGGACGGCGAGCTTGATCCCGATCTTGACGTTGTTCACCTCGGCGTCGTCGGCCTGGTTGAGGCCGACCAGGGCGACTCCGGTGACCAGCATGGTCAGCGCCCCGTGCAGCATGCCCGGCACGATCCGGGCCTCGCCGGCGCGCATCTCCTTCAGCTGGAAGAAGAAGCCGCCGAGCAGCGCGGCGATACCCACGATGTGCAGGCCCACAAAGACATTGATCAGAGTCTCCATGGCTCGCGAGCCTAGCGAGCACGCCTCCGGCGGCCGCCCTGAGGGGGTGCGGACGGGCGTGCTTGAATGCCGGACACCCCGCGCGTACACGCCGGGCCCGACACCAGCGGAGGACCGAAGGAAGCGCGATGTCCCAGCCCACACCCGCCCCGATACCCACCGACCGGCTGCACTTCGCCCTGCCGCCCGACGGCCTGTCCGGCGACGAGCTGCGGCAGCACCGCAAGGAGCGGCTGGCGGCGGCGCTGCGGCTGTTCGGCAGGTACGGGTACGACGAGGGCGTCGCGGGCCATGTCACCGTGCGGGACCCGGAGTTCGAGGACTGCTTCTGGGTCAACCCGTTCGGCGTGCCCTTCGGGCACATCACCGTCAGCGAGCTGATCCTCGTGAACGGCGACGGGCAGGTCGTGGAGGGCGGCTACCACGTGAACCAGGCCGCGTTCGTCGTGCACGCCCAAGTGCACCGGGCCCGGCCCGAGGTGGTCGCCGTCGCGCACAGCCACTCCACGTACGGGCGCGCGCTGGCCGCGCTCGGCGAGCCGCTGGAGCCGATCACGCAGGACGCGTGCGCCTTCTACGAGGATCACGCGCTGCTGGATGACTACACCGGCGTCATCGTGGACGAGGACGAGGGCCGCCGCATCGCCGCGACGCTCGGCCCGCACAAGGCCGTCATCCTGCGCAACCACGGGCTGCTGACAGTCGGCGACTCCGTGGACGCTGCGGCCTGGTGGTTCCTGCAGATGGAGCGTGCCTGCGAGATCCAGCTCGCCGCCAAGGCCGCGGGGCGGCCGGTGCGGATCGGCCACGGGGACGCGGTCGCGACGCGCGAGCAGCTCGGCTCCGATCTCGTCGCCTGGATCAACTACCAGCCGCTGCACACCAGCGTGCTGCGCGGGGAACCGGACCTGCTGAGCTGAGCCGGACCCGCCGGACTGATCCGGTGCGCGCGGCGTGCGCCGTGGAACGCGTAGGGGCGGAACTCGTACGCGATTGAACGACACGGGGGCGTCGGCCGTATTGCGTGCAGAGCGAACAGGTACGGAAGAATTCCTTCCGCACACCCGAACGCACACACCGACGCACATCCGGAAGGCGGGACGGTCATGTCACTGGGGGATCGCACAGGCGGCGAAGGCGGCGGCCAGACGGTCGGCGGAATCGGTCCCGGTGGCGGAGGCGGTGGCGGAGGCGGCGGCCTGCCGCCCGCGCCGAACGGCGGGCTCAGAGCAAACGCCGCACGGTACGCGCTGCTCCCGCTGCGGCTGTTCCTCGGCGTCACGTTCATCTACGCCGGGCTCGACAAGCTCACCGACTCCGCGTTCCTGACCGGCGACGGCCCCGGCTCGCTGGTCGAGATGCTGAACGCCGTCCGCGAGACCGCCGGGGCCGGCTGGATGGTCGACCTCGCGCTGGAGAACCCGGAGGGCTTCGGCTACGCCATCTCGCTGGGCGAGCTGGCCGTCGGACTCGGCACGCTGTTCGGGCTGTGGTCGCGGGTGGCCGCGTTCGGGGGCGCGTTCATCTCGCTGACGTTCTGGCTGACGGTGACCTGGTCGACCGAGCCGTATTACTACGGCAACGACCTCGCGTACATGATGGCCTGGACGCCGCTCATCATCGCCGGTTCGCCGCTGCTGTCGCTGGACGCGGTGCTCGCGGTGCGGCGGCGGCGCAAGGGGCAGCACATATTCGGCTGACGGGCCGACGGGCCGACGGGCCTAACTGTCCTCCCGCGGACCCGGATCCGGACGCGGACGCGGACGGCGGGCTGCGTCCCGGGGCGGGGCGCCGCCCGCCGGTTCTGTGTGCTCCGCCTCCGCTGCGGTCTCCTCCGCGTCCGGCGGGTTCGGCGTACGCGCCCGCTCGTAGCCCTCGCGCAGCGCCGCCACCGGCAGGTCGCGCAGCTCCTCCGCACCGGCGCCCGTCCCGGAACGGGAACCGGGTCCGGAGCCGGATCCGGAACGGGAGCCGGAACCGGAAGCCGTAGCGGAGCCCGGGCCCCGCTCCCCCCGCGGCCCCACCGCCGTCCGCCCCTCACCGCGGCGGGCGGCCAGGAAGCGGCGGCAACCGTACGTCGTCAGGCTGGCGACGGCTCCCAGTACGAGGGCGGCGGGCACCAGCGCGAGCAGCACGCCCGTGGGCACGTCCGGCTCACCGCCCGCGTCCAGGACGTACAGCAGGCCCGCGGCCAGCAGCAGGAGGCCGAGCACCAGCCGTGCGGGCTCGAACCGGTGACGCGTCATCGCGCGGCCTCCTCCTTCTCCGCCCGGGGCTGCCGCTCCTCGCGGGTCACCGTGGCGTCGCCGACTCCGACGTCGAGCTTCAGCTCCAGTGTGCCGTTCGGCTCGCCGCCGCCGGCGGGCGCCAGCGTACGGCGTTGTTGGCGGTCCACTCCGCCGCCCGAGTCCGTCCCGGCGTCGCCCGGCAGCCGGTAGCTGCCCAGGCCGACCTTGACGACGATGCGCACCTCCACGTCGTCCGGCACGATCACCCGCAGCTCGCCCGCTCCGACCCGGGTGTCCACACGCTCGGTGCTGCCGTCCCGCAGCCGGAGCCCCGTCAGGTCGAGTACGCCCTGGCCGGTGCCGATCTCGTAGCGGCGCTGGAGCTCGGCGGCGGAGGTGGGCGCCCAGTGCCGGTCGTCGACGTCCGTGGAGATGTCCTCCGGCAGCAGCACCGCGCCGCTCAGCAGCGCGCCGGTCAGGACGACCGCGAAGATCGTGCCCGCGCCCGTACGCCCCACGAACGCGCTGACGACCAGCCCCAGCCCGAACACGGCCAGCGCGCAGCCGAGTCCGACCGCGAGCGTCACCCCGAGCGGCTGCGCCGTCCAGGTCGCGCCGGTGCCGACCACGGCGGCGAGGCAGGCCGCGACGAACACCGCCCCGCCGATCGACTGCCGCCGCCGCGGCGGGTGGCCGCCGTTCCGCGGTACGGGGGACCCGCCGTCGCCGCCGCCCGCGCGCGCGGCGTATTCGTACCGCACGTCGTCGTCCTCGCCCCACAGGTCGGGCGGGCCCCACAGGTAGCCCGTGCCGCGGGAACGGCCGCCGCCGTCCTTCGTGAGCGGCTCGCGCCACCAGGACGGCGAGGACGGCGCCGGAGGCGCCTGCGTCTCCGGCGGCGCCTCGGCCACGGCCTGCGCGGTCGCCGGGTCGACCGGACCGCCCTGTGCCCCCGCGGCCTCGGCCGTACGGCGGCGGTGCGACCAGTACGCGGCGCCGAACACGGCGGCGGCGACGCCGATCGAGAACGACGACTGGTTGGTGCCGATGGAGGCGAGGAACAGGCCGCAGCCGACGAGTGCGGTCAGGACGGCCGTGAGCGAGGTGCCTTCGACGCGTCCGGACAGGAGCCGCCGACCCTCGTTCTCCGTCTCGCCCTCCGCCGGGATGAGCAGCCACGCGAAGCCGTATCCGACGAGGCCCAGCCCTCCGATCACGGACAGCACGCCGAGCGGCACCCGGAAGACCACCGGGTCCAGGTCGTAGTACCGCCCCAGCCCGCCGCACACGCCGCCGACGACCCGGTGCTTCCGGCTGCGTACGAGCTTCCGCTCGGGCACGCCGGGCGCGCCGTCCTCCGGCGGTGGTGCGCCGTGCGACGGCGGCTGGTGGTCTTCGGCCATGCGCCCATGGTGGCCTGCCCGCCGCCCCGATGGCATCGGGGCCCTACCCGGACAGACCCCTGATATCCGCCGCCCCTCCCCGGTGAAGCTCGGGGGCGGATCAGGGCCCGACCCTGATGTCCGTACGGGTCAGCCGTGTGACGATCGGAGCATGACCGCCGCCGCCCCGACCGCGCACACCGCGCCGCCCGACGACGAGCCGCCGCTGCGGAAGCTCTACCGCTCCGCGGACGGCCGCATGCTCGGCGGCGTCGCGCGCGGTCTCGCCGGGCACCTGGCGATGCCGGTCTCGTGGGTGCGGATCGTGTTCCTGGGGCTGAGCACGGCGAACGGGCTGGGCGTGCTCCTGTACGCCGCCTTCTGGTTCGTCGTGCCGCTCGGCACCGGCGGCGTCGGCGCCGTGTCCAGACCCGCGCCGCGGGCGGACGGAGCCGACACCGAGAAGGGCCGCAAGGGGCGCGGCCGTCGCCGTATGCGCCGCCTGCGGATGCTCGACAAGACGCAGGTCTTCGCGCTGCTGGGCCTGATGGCGGTGATCGGCATCCTCGCCGCGAACATGCCGTTCGGGCGCGCGAACACGTACCTCTGGCCGCTGCTCCTCATCGGCCTCGGCGTCGCCGTCGTGTGGCGGCAGGCGGACAACGCCCGCCGCGCGCACTGGGCCGCCGTCAGCCGCCGCAAGGGCGTGCTGCCGCTCCTGCGCAGCGCCGCCGGCGTGGTCCTGGTCGCGGCCGGCGTCAGCGGCATCGTCGTCGTGCAGGGCTCCGCCCGGCACCTCGGGCCCGTGCTGCAGGCGTCGCTCGCCGTGCTGGTCGGCATCGCGCTGCTGGCGGGCCCGTACCTGGTACGGATGATGCAGGACCTCTCCGAGGAACGGCTCATGCGCATCCGCGCGCAGGAGCGTGCGGAGGTCGCCGCGCACGTCCACGACTCCGTACTGCACACGCTGACCCTGATCCAGCGGAACGCCGACGACTCCCGGGAGGTCACCCGGCTCGCCCGCGCGCAGGAACGCGACCTGCGCGCCTGGCTGTACAAGCCGGAGGGCAGCGCGCGCGGCCAGGAGGCGGAACCGGAGTCCGTGGCGGAGGCCGTCAAGGCGGTCGCGGCCGAGGTCGAGGACTACCACGGGGTGCCGGTGGAGGTGGTCTGCGTCGGCGACTGCCCGCTCGACGAGGGGCTGAGCGCCCAGATCCAGGCCGCGCGCGAGGCGATGGTCAACGCCGCCAAGTACGGTGGCGAGAGCGGCACGGTGCAGGTCTTCGCCGAGGTGGAGGGGCGTACGGTCTTCGTCTCCGTACGCGACCGCGGTCCCGGCTTCGACCTGGACGCGGTGCCGGACGACAGGATGGGCGTACGGGAGTCGGTCATCGGCCGCATGGAACGCAACGGGGGCACCGCCCGCATCCGGTCCACACCGGGCGAAGGGACAGAGGTGGAGCTCGAGATGGAGAGGGCGACGGAGTCGTGAGCGACGAGACGGGACAGCCGGAGACGGGACCGCGGCCGGAAGCACAACCGGAAGCCGGACCGGAACCGGAGGCCCGGCCGGAGCAGCGGCGGGCGCGGGTCGTGCTGGTCGACGACCACCGCATGTTCCGCGCGGGCGTGCAGGCCGAGATCGGGCGCACGGACGAGACGGGCGTCGAGGTCGTCGGTGAGGCGGGCGACGTCGACCAGGCGATGACCGTCATCCAGGCGACTCGCCCCGACGTCGTGCTCCTGGACGTCCATCTCCCCGGCGGAGGCGGCGTCGAGGTGCTGCGCCGCAGCTCCACCATGATGGCGGCGGCCGACGCGCCCGTACGCTTCCTCGCGCTGTCGGTGTCCGACGCCGCGGAGGACGTCATCGGCGTCATCCGGGGCGGCGCGCGCGGCTATGTCACCAAGACCATCACCGGCACCGACCTGGTCAACGCGATCTTCCGCGTCGCCGACGACGACGCCGTGTTCTCCCCCCGGCTGGCGGGCTTCGTGCTGGACGCCTTCGCGTCCACCGACGCGCCCCCGGTCGACGAGGACATGGACCGGCTCACCCAGCGCGAACGGGAGGTGCTGCGGCTGATCGCGCGCGGATACGCGTACAAGGAGATCGCCAAGCAGCTGTTCATCTCGGTCAAGACGGTCGAGTCGCACGTCTCCGCGGTCCTCCGCAAGCTCCAGCTCTCCAACCGTCACGAGCTCACCCGCTGGGCCACGGCCCGCCGGCTGGTCTGAACGCGGGACTGATCCGGGCACGGACTGGTCTGAGCGCTCGGTCGGCCTCCGCCTGGGCTTCGTGCACCGTTCACCGGGCGCATTGGTGATCGCGCGGCTACCCTGTGCGCGGAGAGGAGGACCGCATGCTGCTGAGATTCCGCGTGGCCAACATGCGGTCGTTGCGCGACGAGCAGGAGCTGTCGTTCGTACCACCGCCCGGTGAGGAGAGCGGCGCGGCAAGCACGCTGACGCTGTCCGACGGCAAGGACTTGGCCGTCTTCCCCGTGCTCGGCATCTTCGGCGGCAACGCGTCGGGCAAGTCCAATGTCATCGCCGCCATGAGCAAGATGCGCGATGCGGTCGTGTCCTCCTACGGTGAGTGGACCTCGTACGACGGCATCCCCCGTGAGCCGTTCGCCCTCGACCCGAAGTGCGCGGCGGAAAGCACCTTCTATGAAGCGGACTTCGTCCTGGACGACGGCGTCCGCTGGACGTACGGCTTCGAGTTGAGCGATCGTCGCGTCGACGCCGAGTGGCTGCACGCCTACCCGCACGGCCGGCGCCAGGTGTGGTTCGACCGGGACGTCTCACGCGAGCGGGTCTTCGAGTTTCGTGGGGACCGCCTCCAGGATCGCGCACTGCTCGCCCGCACCACCCGCAGCAATGCCCTCCTACTCACCCGCGCCGCCAACGACAACCACCCGCAGCTGACGCCCCTTCACCGGTGGTTCGTCGACAACTTGTGGGACATCACTCCTGAGGCTGAACGCCTGCAGCGGGAAGCGTTCACCATCGAGCAGCTCCTGGAGGAGGAGAACCGCGAGCGCATCGAAGAGCTTCTGCGTGTCGCGGATTTGGGCATCAGTGAGGCGCGGGCGGAGGTGAGGTCCGGACAGCGGCCTACGGTGCAGCTGCTGCACTCCACCGGCGAAGGGGAGCCGGTCGCTCTCGACTGGACGCGCGAATCGTTCGGTACGCGCTCGTGGTTCGCAATGCTCGGCCCTGTTCTCACGGCTCTGGACCGGGGTGCCGTGCTGCTGATCGACGAGTTGGACGCCAGTCTGCACCCGAAGTTCGCCGCCGAAGTGGTACGGCTCTTCCAGACGCCGTCGGTGAACACCCATCGCGCACAGCTCGTCTTCACCTCGCACGCCCCCTCGTTGCTGAGCCTTCCGCGTGGCGGGCGGCTCCTGGACCCCGGTCAGATCTGGCTGACCGAGAAGGACGCGGGGGGCGGAACGGAGCTGTATCCGCTGGCGGATGTCGAGCCGGGCGAAGAGGAAGACCTCACAGACTCCTATCTCGCGGGCGCGTTCGGCGGTGTGCCGCGTATGACGCCCGGAAAGATCGGCAGAAGCCTGCGCTTGAAGGATGCGCTGCGCGACGCGGAGGAGGCGGACGAGTCCTGATGCCGAGGTCCAAGGGGAGGGACTCCGCACACCGGCAGGGGAAGAAGGCCACAGCCGAGCGTGCACGCGAGGTGTACGTCTTCGCCGAGGGAGCGGTGACGGAGGAGCTCTACATCGACATCATCCGTGATCACGGCACCCGCGCGAACCCCGGCCGGAGGGTGAACTTCGACTGCCGCACCACGCACGTGGCCACCAAGTACCGCAAGCCCGTCATTCTGGTGGACGAAGCGGTCAAGCTCCGCCGCTCGGTGACACGTGAGGCACGCCGCGCCGGGCTGACGGAAGACGACTGGAGCTGGCCGCAGGTGTGGTGCCTGTTCGACCGGGACAAGCACGAGCAGATCCCGACGGCCTTCGCGGACGCAAGAGCGGCAGGCGTCCACATCGCGTACTCGCACCCCTGCTTCGAGCTCTGGCGGCTGCTCCACTACCAGAACTACACCAGCACCTTCGGCGGAGTCTGCAACAGCGCGGCGGACCTGCTGAAGGGGCAGCCGGGATTCGCGAAGACATACGGACCGAAGGTCACGAAAGTCTCCGACCAGTTGGCGAAGAGCGTACGTCCGGACCAGGTGGTCGGGGGGTACAAGAAGGCCCGAAGCTTCGCCAAGAAGCTCAACGCCCAGCACACCGGTCCCGATCAGACCACCTGGGACCCGTACACCGACGTATGGCGCTTCGTCGAAGACGCTCTCGACCTGACCGGCTACTGACTGCTGGTCACACCCCGCGACACCGTAGGGTCTTCCCAGCACTGTCGGAACAAGAGCAGAGGGAGCCGTCGTACGTGGCCAAGCTCACACTCGCCCAGCTGGAACGCCATCTCTGGGCCGCGGCGGACATCCTGCGCGGGTCGATGGACGCGGCCGAGTACCGGGATTTCATCTTCGTCCTGCTTTTCCTCAAACGCGCCAACGACGACTTCGAGGCGGCACGGGACGAGATCACCAAGGAGTGCAAGGCGCAGGGGTACTCCCCCGAGGAGATCGCGGAGGAGGTCGAACTCTACGAGAACTATCAGATCCGTGGCGTCCTCTTCGTCCCCGAGCAAGCCCGCTGGGACCGGCTGGCCGGCGGAACCCACGACGTCGCCAGCGGCCTGCTGACACCGGCCCTGGACGCGCTCTCCCAGCAGAAGGGCAACGAGGAGCTCCAGGGCATCTTCGGCCACATCAACTTCAACCGCATCGGCGGCGGAAGCGGCTCCGGCAGCGCCTCTGCCGCGCTGGCCGACAAGCGGCTGTCCGCGCTCATTCTGCACTTCTCCCGGATGCGCCTGCGGGGTGAGGACTTCGAGTTCCCCGACATGATCGGCGCCGCGTACGAGTATCTGCTGAAGGATTTCGCGGACTCGGCGGGAAGCAAGGGCGGCGAGTTCTACACCCCGAGGGCGGTCGTCCGGATGATGGTCGAACTTGCCAGGCCCAGAGCGGGACTTCGAATCTACGACCCGTGTGTCGGCTCCGGCGGAATGCTCATCCACGCCAAGGAGTACATCGACGAGAACGGCGAGGACGCCCACGACCTTTTCCTCGCCGGACAGGACGCCAACAGCGGCTCCCGCATCATGTCCACGATGAACATGGTCTTCCACGACGTACGGAAATTCGACCTCAAAGTCGGAGACACCCTCACCGACCCGCAGCACATGTCCCGTGACTACAACCTTGTGCTGAGCAACCCGCCGTTCTCCAGCGACTACGACAGGGCCTCGATCGAAGGGCTCAAGGACCGGATGCGGTACGGCGCGACATCCGAACGCGGCAAAGCCGACCTCATGTTCCTCCAGCACATGCTGGACATGGTGTGGCAGCAGCAGGGTTCCGTATTCACCGTCATGCCGCACGGCGTGCTGTTCCGGGGCGGCGAGGAAGAACGCATCCGGGCCAAGCTCCTCGAAGCCGACCTGATTGAGGCCGTCATCGGGCTGGCCCCCAACCTCTTCTACGGCACCGGCATTCCGGCGTGCGTGCTCGTGCTGCGTGCGCCCGGCGCGAAGCGCGCGGACCGGCGCGGCAAAGTGCTGTTCATCAACGCCGACCGCGAGTACCACTCGGAACGCGCACAGAACTTCCTGCTGCCCGAGCACGTCGAGAAGATCGTATCCACCTTTCACGCTTTCAAGAGCGTGGAAGGCTTCGCGAAAGTCGTGGACCGCGCGGATATCACGGAGAACGGCCACAACTTCAACATCCGCCGCTACGTGGACAACACGCCACCGCCCGAGCCGCAGGACGTACGGGCGCATCTGCTCGGCGGCGTACCCCGGAGCGAGGTGGAGGCGGAGCCGAAACGGAAGCTGCTGGGCGCGTACGGGCTGGAGGTGACCGACCTCTTTCGTGAACGGGCTGACGATCCCGCGTACCTCGACTTCCCCCCGGAGGGCGAACGCCCAGACGCGGAGCGGCTGGCGGAGCTGGCGCGGCCACGGGAAGAGGCGCTGCGGACGGCGTTCGAAAAGTGGTGGGCAGACGAGACGCAGGTCATCGCCAGGTTGGCGCCAGCCAAGGACGACGATCTGACCGATGCCGAACGTCGCGCCCAGCTCGCACGTGCGCGTGGCGAACTACTCGGGTCCTTCCGCGCCCGACTCAACGAGGTCGGGCTTCTCGACCGCTTCGCGCTGGACGGCACGATCGCGGGCTGGTGGCAGGACGCGCGATACGAGCTGATGGCCCTGTCCAGCCACGGCTTCAAGGAAGTGGTGGCCGGCTGGGTGGAGATGGTCGAAACGCTACTCGAACCGGAACGCGACTCGCGTACGGGCGGCGCGCGCAAGCGCAGCGGCGCGGAACGGCGGCAGGCTTACGACCACAAGGTGGTCGCGCAGATCGCCCCGAAGTTCCTGACGGATCTGGCGGCGGCGGACGCGCGGAAGGCGGAGGCGGACGCCGAGCTCAAGGCGGCGACGGCGGCTCAGGACGACGATGGTGACGAGGACTCCGACTCGGGCTCCGGTTCGGAGTCCGATTCGGGCATGAAGCCAGCGCTGAGCTACGCCGACCTCAAGGCTCTGAAGCGGAAGCGGACGAAGGCCGCCGCGGAGGTCAAGCAACTGGAGGATTCCTTCTGGCCGTTGGGCGGCCGTGGCGCGTCGGCACCGGTCGCGGCGGCGCCCCCCGCCAGTGCTGACGGCCAGCAGTCCCTTCTGGACGAGGCGGAGCCACAACCGCCGAAGCCGGGCCTCACCTTGGCCCGCGAGGCCTTGACCTCGGAGGACGAGCAGAACATCGTCCTACGGCTGCTGCACGATGATCTGGCGGCGAAGCTGGAGAGTCATGTGGTCCGCAAACGGCGCGAGTTGATCGAGACCTACCGCACCTGGGAGGACAAGTACGCGGTGTCCCTGCGCGCGATCGAGGCCCGAAGGGCCGAGGCGGCAACGCGCATGGAGGGCTTCCTGGAGGAGCTGGGTTATGTCGGGTGACGACGGAGTCCGCTGGGTGCCGGTAGGCGAACTCGGCGAGGTCCGCATGGGGAAGCAACTTTCGCCGAGCAGCCTCAATTCAGGACGACCTCATCCGTATCTGCGAGTGGCAAACGTCCTGCACGGACGTATTGATTTCTCAGACGTCAAGACCATGGGGTTCACCTCGTCCGAACTCGCCACGTACAGCTTGAAGCCGGGCGACATCCTACTTAACGAAGGCCAGAGCCTTGAGCTGGTGGGTCGGAGCGCTGTCTACGACGGCCCTGAAGGGGAATACTGCTTCCAGAATACGCTCGTTCGCTTCCGGGTTGGCCCGGATGTCCTACCGGGTTACGCCCAGCAGATTTTCACCCACTGGCTAGCGAATAGCGTGTTCGCCGGAATCGCCAAGAAGACGACGAGCATTGCTCATCTTGGCGCGGATCGATTTGCTCGGCTCAAGTTTCCGCTCAGGCCGATTGCGGAACAGCGTCGCATCGTAGAAGCGCTCGGCTCCGTTGCCGACACGGAACGGGCCGTCGAGTCGACGATCGCCAAGCTTCGCTCGATGCGGGAAGCAACACTCCTGTCAGCTATCCCACTAGACGGTCACAGCACAAAGCCCGGCTGGACGAATGTGCCCCTCAAAGAAGTCGTGCCGTCGGTTCAGTACGGTATCTCCGAAGCGCTCGATCGCGATGAGCGAGGTCTACCGACACTACGGATGAACAATCTCCGCAACGGCAAGCCGGACGTCACCGAACTTCGATACTGCCCTACGCCCGTGCGCGAGGACTTGCTGCTCAAGGGCGGGGACGTTCTGTTCAATCGAACAAACAGCATCGACCACGTAGGCAAGGCCGGAATCTGGCGGGGAGAACTTCCAAGAGCTACGTTCGCCTCATACTTGGTTCGCCTGCATCCTGACACAAAGCGGCTCTCGCCAGAGTACCTGGTCGAGTGGCTGCGGCACCCGCTAACCGTGCAGCGAGTCCGAGCCATCGCCACCGTGGCTGTGCAGCAGGTGAATGTGAACCCCTCACGGCTCCGGGAACTAACGATCGCCCTGCCTATCGCCCCTGATCGTCAACACCAGATCGTCTCAACGCTCGCCTCAATGGATGACCGCATCAACCGCGAACTCGAAGCGCTGGCCAAAACACGGAAGTTGAAGCGGGCGCTAGCCGATGACCTATTGAGCGGGAAGATTCGGGTGTGACGGATCAGTCAACCCGCATGGGCCACGAAGGCTGACCAAGCGGCAGCGGGGAAGGCGAGTTCGGGTCCAGCGGCGTCCTTGGAATCGCGGACGTGTACGGCGCCAGGGCGGTTCGCGACCTCAACGCAGTTGCCGCCCTCCCTGTTGCTGTAGCTGGACTTGTGCCACGCAAGAGCAATTTCCACACAAGCACCACCCTCGTCGTTGCTGTAGCTCGACTTGAACCATGTCAGCTGCTCACTCATAGGGCCTCCATCAACTCTCCGATGAACCGCGCAGACTCCTCTGGGCTGAGGGCTAGCCGCAGGATCATTTCATGCCGCTGACGGAGGATGCTGAGCTTTTCGGAGTCGGAGTACAGGACACCTGTGGTCTGGCCTTCCTCGTAGCCAAGATGCTCGCGCTCGGAGGACTCCAGCAGAATGAACGGCCCTTTGAGGCCCGGGTGAGAACCCAGCTCTGCTGGCATCACTTGAATGTTCACGTGTCTGGCCCGTCCAGCGACCATGAGATGCTCCAACTGGGCCCTGCGTACGTCAGCATCGCCAACCCTCCGGCGGAGGGCCGCCTCCTCAACCACAAAGTTGAACGACTTGGACTGTCGGTCGAGGAGCGGCTGTCGCGCTAGGCGAGCCACGATTCGTTCATCGACTGTCTCATCATCGAGCGGTGGGCAATGTGCGTTGAGGAGTGCCCTCACATATCCCTCTGTCTGAAGAAGACCGGGGATGAACTGCGTCTCGTACCAGCACACAACGACCGCTTCGGCCTCCGCCTGCATGAAGTCCTGCGAGTAGGACGGGAACGGTTCCGGCTTCAGGAACTCCGTCGCCGCGACCAGCAACCCCTTCGCCCCGCACAGCTCGTCCGCCACCCGCAGGGCGGCCAACTGCGGCTTCCGCACGCCGCGTTCCATCGACTTGATGGCCTCGTAGCTGTAGCCCGCCTCGCTGGCCAGATCCTCCCGCCGGACCCCGGCGCGCTCGCGCCAGAGCTTCATCTGGCTGCCGCAGTACTGCCAGGCCATGGGGCGCTCGGAGCAGTTTCCATTGGTCAACGCACACTCACCGCCGCGTCTTGCCGTGGTCGCACCGGATACACGCACGCTCTGTATCCATGTCGTTACTCGTCAGCCTACGTGTGCGCCAGCAGCGTTTGAGCCATGAACAGCGAGATTCCCCCGGCGGGTTCGTACGCCGTGGACACCCGTAACGGCCGTGTCGGCGAGGTCATGGGCAAGGAGGGCCCGTACGCGCAGTTGCGTCCGCCGCTCGGCGGTCGGGAGTGGGACGTTCCGCCGGAGAACCTGCGCCCGGCGCGCACCGGCGAGGAGCTGAGCGCCCGCGTGCGCGGGCTCAACCGGAACAGTCAGCTCCCCTGAGGGCCGAGCCATAGGCGGCCAATTCCGGTCACACCGTAAGGGGTTACGTGATGTGACCATACGTCACACAACCACAACCGCCGGTGTACGCTGCCAACTGACAGCTCGCCCCGTTCCGTAAACGGGGCGGCCCCCGGTGGTGCGCCAACACCGTCCGAGGGCCTTCACCACCAAGGTCAAGAAGGGACCCTGGGATGTTCCGGCATGTTACCGCGCCCGCGCGCTACTTCTCCCAGTTGCCGAACGAGATCATCCGGCACCCCCGCCTCACCTCGGACGCCGTACGCCTGCTGGCCTGGCAACTCTCCCTCCCCGGCGGCGCGAACGAGCCCCTGTCCCGCACCGCCGCCCGCGCCGGGATCGGGAAGACCGCCTTCCAGCGCGCCAAGCGGCAGCTCCTCGACGAGGGCTACCTGCACGAGTGGCGGCGGCAGGGCGAACGGGGCCGCTGGCGCACCGTACAGCTGATCTCCAACGTGGTGGTGAGTGCGGCGGACGCACGCGCGCTCTGGGACGGCGGCATCGTGACGGCGCCGAAGCCCACACAGAAGGCCACGCCCGCGCCCGTACCCCCAGCCGTACCGGCCGCACAGCCACCGGCGGCGGCCCTCCCGGCCGCCGGTCCGCCGACCGGCCAGGCCGTCGGCCGTCAACCCCGTACAAACACCACGGAGTACACACCCCACCCACCCGACGACGCGTCCCGGCTCGCGGAGGCCGAGGCGCTGCTGCGTTCGCTGGGCAGTCACGAGCCGCGGCTCGTCATGCCCGCACGCAAGGCACGCGCCTGGGCGCCCCTCGCCGCCGAGTGGCTGGCCTCCTGCCTCTCCCCCGAGCTCATCCGGCAGACGCTCACGCACGGCCTGGACAAGGCCCGTTCACCGCTGGGCGCGCTGCGCTGGCGCCTGGAGCACGCCCTGCCCGAGCAGTCGTACGGCCCACCGCCGCCACAGCCGCGTGCGCCAGAGCCGCGTATCGCCCGGATGCGAGAGTGCACGGGCGCGCACACCCAGCCCCGCCTGTTCGCGCCCTCCTCGGCGGACGACGAACTGTGCCCCGGCTGCCGTGACACCCCGACGGCAGCCGCGCCGCCGGGTCCCGGCCTGCGCGCGTTCCGTACGGCTCGCGCCGGCGCCCGCACGGATACCCGGACGAGCGCGAAGACGGCGGTGTCTGCGATGGCCTGAGCGCGACGTACCGGCCAAGCTGGCGAGTTCTCACCCGTGATGCCGTTCTCCGCCGCACAATGGTGGGTCCGGTAGGCGACGAACTGGCGACGACGCGAGGCGGGGACGACGGGCAGATGGCGCCGCAGACAACGGAACAGGACGAGGCGGAACGGCCGTTCGCCGCCCAGCTCGAGTCCATGCGCTGGACGCACGTGCGCGGCTCCGAACTCACCGAGGAGGACCGGGAGCCGGGCCATCCGCTGCTCACTGGTCGGCTGGCCGAAGCCGTACGCCGTATCAACCCCGCCACGCCCCGCCACGCTGCCGACGGCACGCCCACCCCGGCGAGTTCCTGGCTGGACGAATCCGCTGTGGGGGAAGTGGTGGGCCGGTTGCGGCGGCTCGTGGAACATACAGACGGGCCGACGCTCGAAGACGCCAACCGGGAGGCCACCAGGCTGCTCCTCGGCGGCACGACGATGCGGGCTCCGAGCGGCAGGGACGATCCGGTCCACTACATCGACTGGGAACCAGGGTCATCGCGCAACGACTTCCTGGCCGTCAGCCAGTTCCAAGTCCGTACACCCGGCGGCCGTACGGCGACGCTCGACCTCGTGCTGTTCGTCAACGGCATCCCGCTGGCCGTCGTCGAGTGCAAGAGCCCGGACCTCGCCGACCCGCTCGGTGACGCGATACGGGACCTGCGGGCGTACGCGGGAAGGCCCCTGGACACCGACGAACGCCCCGGCCGGGAACACCCTTGTGGCGTACCGGCGGTGTTCGCCACCGCGCAACTGCTGGTGGCAGCGGACGGTACCCAGGCCGCGCTCGGCACCATCTCCGCCGACGAGGCGCACTACGCCGCCTGGCGCAGCGTCACCCCCGACTACGAGGACGACAAGGCGCTGCACCGGGAGATGCGTCGCGCCCAGCAGGAGTCGCTGCCCGGCGAACGCCACTTCCTGGCGGCGGGCCAGGACATCAACGGACAGCACCGGCTCATCGCGATCACCCTCAACCAGCCGAACCTTCTCAACATCGTCCGGCATTACATCTGCGAGCTGCCGGTGAAGAACGACGCCGGCGAGGTCGTCAAGCGGGTGAAGGCGGTCTGCCGCCACCAGCAGTACCGCGCCGTGGAGAAGATCGTGCACGGGCTGCGTACGCGCCCCTCTCGGCTCGCACCCGGTGCCGTGGAGGACGACCGGGGCGGCGTGGTCTGGCACACGCAGGGCTCGGGGAAGAGCCTCACCATGGCGTTCCTGGTGCGGCGCCTGCATATGAACCGCGATCCCGCGCTGAACGCGTTCACCGTACTGGTGATCACGGACCGCAAGCAGCTTCAGGATCAGCTGTCCGAGGCGTTGCAGCGCAGCGAAAGCCCTTTGCAGACGGCCGAGTCGCAGGCGGATGTCGAGGGAATGCTGGAGTATGCGGGACGCCCCGGTGGGCGGATGGTCGTCTTCGCGATGATCCAGAAGTACCTGGGACGGGTGCCGGGCCTGGTCCTGGATGAGACGGCCCGTGACGAGCGGAGCCTGGCGGACGACTTCGAACAGGCCCGTCAACGCATCGACGCGGGCGAGGACCCGGCTGACGTGGTCGATCCGGTTCCGGCCGAGAACCCGGCCCGGCGCCGTGAGTTCAGGTGGTGCAGCGACTCCGACAAGGTGCTGGTGCTGATCGACGAGGCACACCGGTCGCACGCGTCGGTGCTGCACGCGTGTCTGCGGGACGCGGTGCCGAACGCCGCACGGATCGGCTTCACCGGAACGCCCATCCTGCAGGGCCGGAAGAAGTTGAGCAGCGAGATCTTCGGGCGCACCATCGACGTCTACCGCATGGACGAGGCGGAAGCGGACGGTGTGGTCGTACCGGTGCGGTACGAGGGCCGTACGGGCCCGGCGCAGGTGACCGAGGGCGAGGATCTCAACACCAGGTTCGCGGACCTCCTCGCCCCGTTGACGGCGAAGCAGAAGGAGGCACTGCGCGGACGCTGGAACCGGCCCACCGGGCGGGATGTGGCCGAGTCGGTGCCGATGATCCGTGCCAAGGCCGTCGACATGCTGATCCACTACGTGAAGGGGCCGCTGCGCCGGGGCTTCAAGGCGCAGGTAGCCGCGGTGAGCAGGGAGGCCGCCGTTCTCTACCGGCACGCGCTGCGCGACGCGCGTGCGGAACTGATGGCGCGTGTGCGGAGTTTCGATCCGGACCGGCTACGCGGCGTGGACCCCAGGGACTACCGGGCCTATCCGAAAGACCCGTTCAACGACGATCTGCTGCTGCTGAAGGCGTGGCAGTTCCAGCGGGTGCTGCGCCGGATCGACTTCGTACCGGTGATCTCGGCCGGCGTCGAGCAGAAGAGCGGACGCTGGCGTGAGTGGACGGATCCGGACTGCCAGGCCGAGCACATCGCCCGCTTCCTCCAGCCGCTGCCCACACCGCCGCCGGAGAACCCCTGGGCGACGGAGCACCCGGAGGAGGAGAGAAAAGGCGACCCGCCACCGCTGGGCGGGACGAATCCGTGGAGCAAGAGCGGTCTGCCTCCGGCGCTCGCGGAGGAGCCCCCCGTCGCTTTCCTGATCGTCAAGTCCATGCTGCTGACCGGCTTCGACGCGCCCGTGGAGCAGGCTCTGTATCTGGACCGGCCGATCCGGGACGCGGAACTGCTGCAGGCCGTGGCCCGGGTCAACCGCCCCGCGCCCCGCAAGGAACTCGGCCTGGTGGTGGACTACTACGGGGTGCTGAAGGATCTCACCGTCACCCTGGCCACGTACCGCGATGACCCGAGTCCCGAGGTCCGTGAGGGCGGGATGCGCGACATGGCCACCGAAGTACCCGGACTGGAGGCTGCTGCCGCCGAAGTCGAACGCTTCCTGGGAGACCGGGAGATCACCGGCCTGCACAGCCGCGCGGGCATGGTCAACGCCATGCTGATGCTGGCGGACGAGGACGACCGTGCTGAATTCGACCGGCTGCTGAGCGAATTCATGCGCTCGCTGGACAGAGTGCTGCCGCACGAAGCCGCCTTGGGACATGTGGCCGACGCGCAGTGGTGGACGCTGCTGCAGAAACGCGTACGACGTCTCTACCGAGACGCGCCCGACGGGGACTTCTCCCTCCGCGCATACGGCCGCGAGGTCCGCGAGATGATCGCGGACCATCTGTCGCTGCCGCAGATCACCCAGGAGATCGTGCCGGTCTCGATCAACGACCCTGAGTTCGACGCGGCGGTCGAGCGTCTCGCAAACGTGCGGCTGGCAGCTGCGGAGCAGCAGCACGGCCTGCGGTACCACCTGGAACAGCACGAGCGGCGGGAGCGTCCCCAGCTCTACGAGGAACTGTCCAAGGAGCTGGACCGCGTGCTGCGAGAGTTCGACGGCCGCTGGGAGGAGATGAAACGCGAGCTCGGCGCGCTGATCGTACGAGCGCGCCAGCAGGACGAGGCGAATCCCGCGTTGGCCGGACTGACTCCGGCGGAACGGCTGATGCACGCCCAACTCGCTGACAGGCTCGCGCGGGAGGGCGACGGCCTCGCCCTGCCCGACGAGCAGTTGCGCGACCTTGGTGTGCAGGTGTGTGCCGCGGTCACCGCACGGGTCACGCTCGCCTCGTTCCGGAGTCAGGAGAGCCACCTCACCAGCCTCGAGACAGAGATCTTCCAAGCCGTACGTGGAGGGCTGCGCGCGGCGGGCATCCGGACGGGGACGGAGGTGCACCGGAATATCGCGCGATCACTGGCCGGGCACGTCCAGGAACACCTCCCCCAGTATCAGCGGGCCAGCGGCACGACGGGCGGCTGGTGAAGGTGCCACGGGCGGCGGCAGGCAGCGGGTTAGATTGGACCGGTGCCCGGAACCACCACACTCCTCCGTGACGGCGGCGTCCTGACTCTGGACGGCCGTCCGTTCACTGTACGGGTGAGCGCGCAGCGTAGGCGGCTTGGACTGACGGTGGAACGGGACGGCTCTCTCACCCTCCGTGTCCCTGAAGGGTGTGAGCTCCACCGCGCGGAAGATTTCGTACGCGCCAGCCACAGATGGATCGAGGACAAGCTCCGTCTACGGCAACGCCACCTGCCGTTGAATCCCGCGCGCGGGCTGACCCACGGGGAGGTGTTCCGGTACCTCGGCCGGGACTACCGGCTGGCCTTGGTGGACACGGAGGGTGCTCCTGTCCGTCTGCGCCACGGTGAGCTGCTGCTGGACCGCGGTCTGGCCAGCAGCCGTCGCTCGGCGGTGCGCGCGCTGACCGACTGGTACAGCCGTACAGGGCTGCGCTGGGCGCAGGGGCACACGCAACCCTGGGCGGGGCGGATGGAGGTGCCGGAGCCGACGCTTGAGGTGAGGGACCTGGGCCGGCGCTGGGGCACGTACCGTTCGGGCGACGGCGAGGGGACCGGCGCGGGACGCGTGTCGCTGCACTGGGCCGTGTTCCAGCTCCCGGGCGCACTCGTCGACTACGTGATCGCGCACGAACTGGCCCACACGCGGATCGCGGGGCACGGGCCCGACTACTGGCGGCTACTTGGTCGTGCCATTCCCGAGTGCCGGTCACGCAAGGCCGAATTGGACGAGATGGGTCGGCGTGTGTGGCTGGGGGATGTGAGCCGGTAGCGCGGCGCCCTGCGTGACCCATCGCTCAGCCCGTGCACGGTTCGCAACGCGGCGGCCGGCAGGCTGCGATGAATCGCGGGCGCTAATCCCGCTCCGTGCCGAGCACTTGGGCCCACCAGGGGTCGGCCGGTGCGCCCGTGAGGGCCACGCCCATGTCGCGGTAGGCGCAGTCGAGGAGGTTCGCCCGGTGCGCCGGGCTGTCCAGCCAGGCGTCGACGACCGCGGCCGCGCCGGACGGCCCGTGCGCGAGGTTCTCCGCCAGCCGCTCCGTGTCGTACCCGGCCGCCTCGGCGCGGGCCAGGGGCTGCGTGCCGCCGGCGCCGACGTGGGTCAGCTCGCCCGTACGGTCCATGTGCCCGCTCTGCTCCTCGGCCGCCTCCCGCAGATCCGGATCCGTACGGACGGCGGGGCAACCGGCCTCCGTGCGGTGCTCGTTCACGAGGGCGACGACCTCCGTCTCGACGGCGGGCCCGGCGTACGCCACCGGCGCGGCGAAGGCAGCCGATGCTGCCGCGGCTCTCCCGCGCGCCCCGTCCGCGCCTCCCCCCGCGCCTCCCCCCGCGCCGCTCTCTGCGCCGCCGCCGTGCCCGGCGGCCAGCGCCAGGCCGCACAGCACCGTCGCCACCGCGCGTGCCGCGCCGTCGCACACCGAGGTCCCACGCCACTCCACCACGTATTCCGCTCCTTTGTCCCGCAGCCCGGCTCCCGGCCGCACCATGCCCGTCAACCGGGGAAGAGTGCCGGAGGAACCGAACCGGAAAGCAACTCGTCAAAGGTTCCGATTGAGTTCAGCACGGGTCAATACAACAGTCCCCGGATTTCCCGTACACACGCCTTTCGAGTGCACTACTCTTAGCAAATCCCACCCCCACCCGGCGCCTTTCACATACGGAGTCCTTTCCGTACGCCTTTCACGCCCGCCCCTGCGCAACCCCCGCCACCGCACACCACCGGCGCACACCCTTGTCGCGCGTAACCGACCGGCGGGTCCGCACATTTGGTGGCCTCCCGCACCACTCGCCCCACGGCGTGCACACAGCAACCCGCCGTGCGCCGCGCATGTACGCCGTATACCTCCGCATTGGTGCGCTGCCCGTGCCACCCCGCCACCAAGTGGAGTGGTTTCAGGGCCGGCAGCGACTGTTCCCGCGAAACAGCAGGCATGCTGCGATTCGGCACAACCGCGGAAAGGCCGCGCTGCCAACCGTGAAACGGAGGTCATCATGGAAAAGGTCACGACGGAGGTCTACGAGCCCCCCGCACTGGTCGGAATCGGCGAGTTCAGCGAAGTGACGCTGGGCCCCAACAACGACCTGCTCGTTGACTGGGACGGCTACTTCCTCTGGTACTAGACGCACAGGAGCCGGCATGGGTGAGGAATGGTTCGCGGTCCTCCCGGACAGCGACACCGGCCTCGCCGCGGCGCGCGCTCTGCGCCCGCTGGCGAGCGACGTCATCGAACACGCCTCCGGGCGGCCCTGGTTGCTGGGCCGGTGGCCGGAGCGGGAGGTGACCGTCGCGACCGCGGGCACGGTGCGACTGGCGGTGGCCGGGTGCTCCCCGGCCACCGTCGGATCGCTGCGCGAGCGGCTGCGCGGGGCCCGTTCAGTGCACGACATGGACAGAACGGTGGCCAGGCTGCCGGGCTGCTTCCACCTGCTCGCCTCGGTCGACGGCCGGGTGCGCGCACAGGGCACGCTGGCGTCCGTACGCCGCGTGTTCCACGCACGGGTCGGCGACGCCGTGATCGCCGCCGACTCGGCGCTCGTACTGGCCCGGCTGACCGGTGCCGACTGGGACCCGTCCTGGCTGGCGCTGCGGCTCGCCAACATGACCGCGCCGTTCCCGCTGCACGAGACGACGCCGTGGCGCGGCGTACGAGCGGTGCCCGGCGACCACTGGCTGGAGCTCGCCCAGGATGGCACCGCCGCCGAACGGCGCCGCTGGACCGCGCCCGAGCCGGCGCTGCCGCTCACCGAGGGCGCACCGGCCGTACGGGACGCGCTGGCGGCCGCGGTGCAGACCCGTACGACGCACGGCGGCACGGTCAGTACGGATCTGTCCGGCGGCATGGACTCCACGAGCCTCGCGTTCCTCGCGGGCCGCGGCCCGGCGAAGCTGGTGACGTTCCGGATGGCGGAGCGGGACGCGGGCAACGACGACGCGTACTTCGCCGACCGGGCCGCGGCGCTCCTCCCGCGTGCGCACCACAGGGTGCACCGGCCGGACCGTACGGCCGCGATGTTCGCCGGGCTCGGGCCGGACACGGCGGCCGCCGATCCGGAGGCGCCGTTCGCGTGGATGCGCACGCGGGCGCGGCTCGCGCACGCGGTGCGGGCGATGGCCGCGGAGGGTTCGCGGGTGCATCTGGCCGGGCACGGCGGCGACGAACTGTTCCGGCCCGACACCACCTACCTCCACGACCTGTTCCGCGCGCACCCGCGCACCGCCCTGCGCTATCTCCGCGCGCACCGCACGCTGGGGCGCTGGTCGGCGCCCGCGCTGGCGCGTGCGCTCGCCGACAGCCGTACGCCCGGTCACGAACTCGCCGACCAGGCCTTACGGTTGCGGGCGCCGCGGCCCGGCCTGCGGCACGTGTCGTTCGCCTGGTCGCCGCTGCTGCGGCTGCCGGACTGGGTGACGGACGACGCCGCCGAGACGGCCGGCGAACTGCTCCGCGCCATCGCCACCGACCCGGCCGACCCCGTCGAACCGCTCGCCGACGGGCGCGCCCAGCACGGCGTCGTACTGATGGCACGCTGCACCGGCGCCTCCGTACGCCAGGCCAACCGCGTCAACGCCTCCCCCGCGTCCTCCGGCCCGGGAGGCTCCCCTGGCGGCCCGCCGTTCGCCGTGCCCTACCTCGACGACCACGTGCTCAGCGCGGCCCTGGCGGTCCGGCTGGAGGACCGCAACTCGCCGTGGCGGTTCAAGCCGCTGCTGGCGGCGGCCATGCGCGGCATCGTTCCGGAGGAACTGCTGCACCGTACGACCAAGGGCGCGTTCGGCGCCGACTACTACGCGGGCCTGCGCCGCCACCGCGCCGAACTGCTCGCCCTGTTCGACGGATCGGAGCTGGCCCGGCACGGCCTGATCGACGACGCGACGCTGCGGCGCGCACTGCTGCGCCCGCACAAGGACAACACCGCCCTGTCGGGGCTCGACGCCACCCTGGCCTGCGAGGCGTGGCTGCGCTCCCTCAACGCCCGTGCCACTGCCGGACCCCACACCGGCAGTGGCACGGTGCCCGACCCCGTTCCGCACTGAACCGAGAGACGCATGGGCTGCCATGACCACGACCTCGTCCACACCGTCCTCCTCATCCGCCTCGCCGGATCCGCTCACGCCGCTCGTCCTGCGGCCGCACATCACCGCGACGCCTACGGCCGACGGCATGGTGCTGCTGGACCAGCGCACCGGCGCGTACTGGCAGATGAACACCACCGCGACCCTCGTCCTGCACGCCCTGCTGGACGGCGCGGACGCCGAGCAGGCCGCCGCCCTGCTGGCCGCCCGTCATCCGGCGGCCGCCGAACGCGCGGACAGCGACGTCGCCGCGCTGATCCGGCAGCTGCACGACGCAGGGCTGGCGCAGCCGCGCGACGGCGCACGGGAACGAGGTCCGGGCCGCGGCAGCGGCAGCGGACCGAACAGGAACCGGAACCGCGACCGGACGCAGAACCGGAAGCCGGACCAGGAGAGCCGCACATGAGCTACGACGTCGTCCTCCCCACCCACGACCGGCTGCCCTTCCGCCGCCGCCCGTCCGCCCTCCTCGCGGTCGCCGCCGCCCGCCTGCTCGCCACGCTGCCGCCGTACCGCATCGGCCAGGTGCTCCGTACGCTGCGCCGCCGCGCCGCACCCGCCACCGCCGGGCAGGCGAGCAACGCGCGGCTGGCCGTGGTCACCGTCAGCCGCCGGTGCACCAGCCCGCAGGGCTGTCTGCAGCGTTCCCTGGCCACCGCCCTGCTGTGCCGGCTGCGGGGCGTGTGGCCGACGTGGTGCACGGGCGTACGCACCCAGCCGTTCTCCGCGCACGCCTGGGTCGCGGTGGACGGCACGCCGATAGACGAACCGCAGGCCGCGGACTACTACACGCCGGTGCTGGCCGTCCCGCCGCGGAGGCGCCCGTGACCACCCGCCCCCGCACCTCCCCGGCGCGGCGGACCACCTCCGCGGACGGGCGGGAGCGCGAACCCGGCCAGGAGCAGGGGCACGAGCAGGGGCACGAGCACGGGCACGGGCACGGGCACGAGCCGGGGCACCCGTACGCGATCCACGCCCGCGCCCTCGCCAAGTCGTACCCGGGCGGCACCGAGGCCGTACGCGGCGTGGACCTCGCCGTACGCCCCGGCGAGACCTTCGCGTTCCTCGGCCCGAACGGCGCCGGCAAGTCCACCACCATCTCCCTCCTGTGCGCGCTGGCCCGCCCCACCGCCGGCGAAGCGCACGTGTGCGGCGCGGACGTCCGTACGGAGCCGCAGCGCGTACGCCGCACCGTCGGCCTGCTGTTCCAGCACAGCGCGCTGGACTCGAATCTGACGGCGCGCCAGAACCTCTACGTGCACGCCCGCCTGTACGGCCTGTCCCGCGCGGCAGCGGGGGCGCGCGGGGCGGAGCTGCTGGCGCTCGCCGGTCTCGACGACCGGCAGCGCGCGCCGGTGCGCACCCTGTCCGGCGGCATGCGCCGGAGGCTGGAGATCGCGCGGGCCCTGCTGCACGACCCGCGCGTGCTGTTCCTGGACGAGCCGACCGTCGGCCTCGACCCGCACGCGCGGGCCCAGATCTGGGACCACCTGCACGCGTTGCGCGCCGAGCGGCGTACGACGCTGTTCCTCACCACCCACTACCTGGAGGAGGCCGAGCACTGCGACCGCATCGCCATCATCGACGCGGGCCGCGTCGTCGCCGAGGGCCCGCCGCGCGAACTGAAGGCGGAGATCGCCGACGACCGACTCCGGCTGCGTACGTCCGACGACGCGGCGACGGCCGGCATCCTGCGGGACACCTTCGGGCTGAGCCCGGCGGTGGCGGGGGACGCCGCCGTACCCGACGAGGCCGACGCGGGCGTCACCGTACGGGTCGGTGAGGGCGCCACGTGGATTCCGCAGCTGTGCGTGGCGCTCGCCGCGCGGGACATCGCGGTGCACGCGGTGTCCACGACGCCGCCCACCCTGGACGACGTGTTCTTCCACCACACGGGACGCAGCATCCGCGCCTGACGGCGGCACCGCCGTCGCCACGGTGGTTCAGCCGCCCGGGGTGAGGGGGCCGGGCGGCGGGCCGCTGCCGCGCCGCCCGGCCCGCCCCTCACACCTGCCGCTGCCTCTTCACACCTGCCGCTGCAGAGCCTTCTCGCGCCCGGCGGCCACGGCCGCGCCGGACTCCCGCCGCGCCATCCGGCGCAGTACGGCGGGCGCCGTCAGCAGGCCCACGACCGCCCACACGCCGAGCACACCGGCCGTCTCCAAGTGCCGCCACGAGTCGCCGGCTTCCGCCGCCGCCAGCGCGTCCGGCAGCAGCGCCGAACGCAGCCCCAGCCCCAGCCAGTACACGGGGAACACCTGCGCCACCAGCTGCAGCCAGCCGGGCAGCGCCGTGACCGGGTAGAACACACCCGAGACCCCCACCAGCCCCATCATCAGGAGCCACACGAAACCGAGGCTCTGCACGCTGCCGGCCAGCGCCCCGGCCATCGCCCCGAGCGGCAGCGTCGCAGCCAGCCCCAGCGCCAGCACCCAGGCCAGCGTCAGCCACGACGCCGCGCCGCCCAGCTCCATGCCGTCGAAGAGGAACGCCGCCGGCACCAGCGCCACGAACAGGCTCACGACGGTGACCGCGGCCCGCGAGACCACCTTGCCGGTCAGATAGCCGGGCACGCCGTTCGGTGTCGCCTTCGCGCGCAGCACCGTGCCGTCCTCGCGGTCCATGGCGAGGGCCATGGCCAGCCCGACCAGCCCGGTGAGCACCACGTTCAGCCCGAGGATGCCCGGCACGGACTGCGTGCCCAGCGAGAAGTCCGTGCCGGGCACCGTGCTGTCCCGCAGCACGTACATCACGATCAGCGAGACGACGGGCGTGAACAGCGCCGACCAGATGTCCTGCCCGCTCGTCGCGTACTGCCTGAACTCGATGCGTCCGCGCTGCAGTCCGGCGCGTACGGCCACCGCGGTGCCCGCGTTCACGGCGCCACCTCCGTCGCGTCCGCCACAGCCGCCGCGTCCGCCACAGCCGCCGCCTGTGACGTGGCCGTCAGCTCCGCGGGGGCCGCCGTACGCTGCCCGGACTCGAAGTCCCGTACCAGCGCCAGGTAGACGTCCTCCAGCCGCGCCCGGCGCACCTCCAGCTCGCCGATGCCCGCGCCGTGGCGGGCGAACAGCCCGCGCACGTACTCCGTACCGTCCGGCACGGACCGTACGTACGACTCGCCGTCCCTGCTGAAGCGGACCTCGTCCGCGCCCGCGACCCGCCGCGCCAGCTCCGCCGGGCTGCCCTCCGCGACGACCCGGCCGCCCGCCAGGATCACGATGCGGTCCGACAGCTTCTCCGCCTCGTCCAGGTCGTGCGTGGTCAGCAGGATCGTCGTGTCCTCCGCCGCGGCCAGCCGGTGCACCAGTTCGTGGAACTCCTGCCGCCCCTGCGGGTCGAAGCCCACCGTCGGCTCGTCCAGGAACAGCAGCTCCGGCCTGCCGACCAGCCCCACGGCCACGTCCAGCCTGCGCCGCTGCCCGCCGGAGAGCGTGCCGACCGTACTGCCCGCCCGCCCGGACAGGCCGACGAGGGCGATGAGTTCGTCCGTGTCGTACGGGCGGGGGCGCTCCGGAGTGCCGTACGGCGCGTAGAAGCGCCCGAGGTGGTCCAGCAACTCCCGTACGCGCCACTTGCCGTGGTCGCGCCACGACTGCAGCACGACACCGAGACGGGCACGCCACGCCTCGTCACCGTGCTCGGGGTCGCTGCCGAGCACCCGTACGTCGCCCGCCGAACGGTGCCGGAACCCCTCCAGGATCTCGATGGTCGTCGTCTTGCCCGCCCCGTTCGGCCCGAGCAGGGCCAGCACCTCGCCGCGGTCGAGCCGGAGGTCGACGCCGTCGAGGGCGTCGGTGGTGCCGTAGCGCATGCGCAGTCCGCGCACCTCGACCACCGGGCGGTTCCCGTCGTTCCTGTCGCTGACATTCATACCTTCAAGTGTTTCATTGAAGTGCTTGTGGGGACTTTTGTGCGCTGCGGCCGCGGTACGGTGGGCAGTTGAGCCGTAAACCCTCAAACCGGGGTGGAACCCATGAGCTGTCAAGGCGCGGAGCTGCGCCCCGTCGACCTGGCGCGCGAGGCCGGTGTCTCCACCCAGCTCGTCCGCAACTACGAGGACGCCGGCATCCTGCCCCCGGCACGGCGTACGCCCTCCGGCTACCGCAGGCTCGAGGACCGGCACCGGCGGGCGCTGCTCACGTACCGGGCCCTCGCCCGGGGGTACGGGACGGCCGCCGCCCGTTCGATCATGCGGGCGGTGCACGACGGGGACCTGCCGCGCGCCCTCACCCACGTGAACGCCGCCCACGCCGAACTGCACGAGCAGCAGCGCGCGCTGCGCGCCACGGGCGAGGCGCTGGAGGCCGTCGCGGAACAGGACGTGGAGCAGGGCGTGGAGCAGGGCGTGGAGTCCGCGGAGCCGGCGCAGTCCCCCACCGGCCTGCGCATCGGAGAGGTGGCGGCGCACCTCGGCGTACGCACCTCCGCGCTGCGCGTGTGGGAATCCGCCGGGCTGCTCACGCCGCAGCGCACGCCGGGCACGTCGTACCGGCTGTACGGCCCGGCCGACGTACGGGACGCGCGCATGATCCACATGCTCCGCCAGAGCCACTACCCGCTGCCCCAGATCGGCCCCGTCCTGGACGACCTCCGCCAGGCCGGCAGCGGCGACGCGCTCCGCGCGGCCCTCGCCCGGCGCCAGGAGAGCCTGACGGCGCGGGCGACCGCCATGCTGGAGGGCTCCGGACACCTGCACCAGTACGTCACGGCGGGCGCGTAGGGGCGGGGGCGGCGGACTGCGGCGGCGCCGGGGGGCGTGCGGCCCGGGGCGCGCGGCCCGCTCCCCGCGCGGGATCCGGCGCGGCGCCCTACCGTGGTGAGCGTGGCCAGGTCACGCAGGAACGGCGGGCACCGCAGGTCCGGGGGCGACCGCCCGGTGCTGGCGTTCAACCCGATGTTCGCCTCGGAACCGCCCGAGGTGCCGCGAGAGGCGCTTCCAGACGGCGAGATGGACCCGGAACTGGCGTACCAGATCGTCCACGACGAGCTCATGCTCGACGGCAACGCCCGGCTGAACCTCGCCACCTTCGTCACCACGTGGATGGAGCCCCAGGCCGACCGCCTCATGGCCGAGTGCTTCGACAAGAACGTGATCGACAAGGACGAGTACCCGCGTACGGCCGCCCTGGAGCAACGCTGCGTACGGATGCTCGCCGAGCTGTGGCACGCGCCCGAGCCCGCCGAGGCACCCGGCTGCTCCACCACCGGCTCCAGCGAGGCCTGCATGCTGGCCGGGCTGGCGCTGAAACGGCGCTGGCAGCAGGCCCGTACGCGCGCGGGCGTACACGTACGCCCGCCGGCCGGGCGGCCCAACCTGGTGATGGGCGCGAACGTGCAGATCTGCTGGGACAAGTTCGCCGCGTACTGGGACGTCGAACCCCGCCTCGTCCCCATGGAGGGCGACCGGCTCCACCTGACCGCCGAACAGGCCGTCGCACACTGCGACGAGAACACGATCGGCGTCGTCGCCGTCCTCGGCTCCACCTTCGACGGCAGCTACGAGCCCGTCGCGGACATCTGCGCCGCGCTCGACACGCTGCAGCGGGAGACCGGGCTCGACATCCCCGTACACGTCGACGGCGCGTCCGGAGCGATGATCGCCCCGTTCTGCGACCCGCACCTGGACTGGGACTTCCGGCTGCCGCGCGTCGCCTCGGTCAACACCTCGGGGCACAAGTACGGGCTGGTCTACCCCGGCGTCGGCTGGATCGTCTGGCGCGACACGGCGGCACTGCCGGACGACCTGGTCTTCCGGGTCAACTACCTCGGCGGCGACATGCCGACGTTCGCCCTCAACTTCTCCCGCCCCGGCGCCCAGGTCGCCGCCCAGTACTACACGTTCCTCCGCCTCGGCTTCGACGGCTACCGCCGCGTTCAGGACTACTGCCGCGACGTCGCCACGACGCTCGCCTCCCGCATCGGCCACCTCGGCCCGTTCCGGCTGCTCACCCACGGGGACGAACTCCCCGTCTTCGCCTGCGCGCTGCGCCCGGAGATCGCGGGCTACTCGGTCTTCGACGTCTCGGCCCACCTGCGCCAACGCGGCTGGCTCGTCCCGGCGTACACCTTCCCGGAACACCGTACGGACCTCGCCGCCCTCCGCTTCGTCGTACGCAACGGGCTGACACACGACCTCGCCGACCTGCTCCTGGACGACCTGCGCTGGGCCCTCACGGAGCTGGAACGCCAGCCCGCCCCGCTCCGCGGCCCGGAATCCGCCTCCTTCGCCCACGGCAACCGCCCCCGCGCCTGACCCCGTACGACCGCCGGAGACCGCGCCGGGCGGGCGGGAGAGGGGTGGTCCTACGTTGTTGATGGGTCGGATGGGCTGTCGTACGGTCCGGAGGATCCAGTGGCCCTGGGTATGGCTTGGGGGTGGTTGCCTTGTGATGGCTCCCTGTGACACCTGGCCGCCCGGGGCGGTCGTGGACGGACGGGGAAGGGGAGGAGACGGGGAAGGGGCGGCCGGTGCGGCGGCGTGACGCGGCCGTACCGGTGGCCACCGTCTCAGTGTTCAGCTGCGAAGGGGAATGCCCACCGCCACACCCCGGAATCGGCGATAGTGGGAGCCGATCAGTGAGCCAATGGGTGAGTCGGAGCGGGTCCGGCGGACACCGTGAGCGGTACCCCGGGAACGCGGTCTCATGGCCGGCGTTCTGTCGAGAACAACGTGTGGAGGACGCGAAATGAGCCAGCAGGACGCCGTACTCGGTGAGCAGCAGCGGCAGCTGGAGCCCATGCCGGAGGACTGGGGGCGCGCCCTCGCGGTGGTCGCACACCCGGACGACCTCGAGTACGGCGCGGCCGCCGCCATCGCCGAATGGACCACCGCCGGACGGGAGATCGGCTACCTGCTGGTGACGCGCGGCGAGGCGGGTATCGACGGGCTGGAGCCGGGCGAGTCCGCACGGGTGCGCGAGGCGGAGCAGCTGGCCAGCGCGGGCGTCGTGGGGGTCGGCGACGTGAAGTTCCTGGACCACAAGGACGGCGTGATCGAGGAGGGCGTCGCGCTGCGCCGGGACATCGCGGGGGCCGTGCGCGCGTTCCGGCCCGAGCTGGTGATCACCCTCAACCACCACGACACCTTCGGCGGCGTCGCCTGGAACACCCCGGACCACCGCGCCGTGGGCCGCGCCACGCTGGACGCGGTCGGGGACGCCGGCAACCGGTGGATCTTCACCGAGCAGCTGGAGCTGGAGGGCGTGGAGCCCTGGGGCGGGGTGCGCTGGGTCGCGGTGGCGGCGTCGCCGGAGCCGACGCACGCGGTGGCGGTCGGGGACGAGTCGGTCGAGCGCGCCGTGGCCTCGCTGGCGGAGCACCGCGCGTATCTCACGGCGCTCAGCGACCAGGAGCCGGCGGCGTACGCGCGGTCGTTCCTGGTGCCGGCGATGGAGCAGGTGGGGGAGCGGTTCGGGGGCAAGCGGGGGGTGTCGTTCCAGCTCTACCCGCGCTGAGACGGAGGGGGCGATTCCGCGGCCGGCGGCGCGAGGGCCGCGGCGTCCGCGGCCGGTCCGGCTTCGCTGCCCGTACGGTCAGGCCCGCCCTCGCGCGTACGGTCAGGCCCGCCCTCGCGCGTACGGTCCGTTCCGTTTCCGCGCGTACGGTCCCGCGCCCCCTCGCGCGTACGGGCCGCCGCCCGCCGGAGCGTGCCGGCGAAGGCCAGCGCGGCCACGGGCAGCAGGAGCGCCGCGGAGACCGCGGTGAGCCACCCGTAACCGGCCTGGGAGACGATCACTCCGGCCAGTGCGCCGCCCGCGCCGGCCGCCGCGTTCATCGTCAGGTCCGACAGGCCCTGTACGGCGGCGCGTGCGGGCTGCGGCACGGAGTCGGTGAGCAGCGCGGAGCCCGCGACGAGGGCCGCTGACCAGCCGAGACCGAGCAGTGCGAGGCCGGCGGCCGACCGCGAGTGGTCGGCGCCGGCCGTACCCGCGAGGGCCGCGGCGCAGACGAGCAGGCCGATCGCGAGGCCGATGACGCTGAGCCGGCCGAGCCGGTCGGCGAGCCAGCCCATGACGGGCGACAGCGCGTACATGCCCGCGATGTGGCCGCTGATCACCAGCCCGATCAGGTCGATGTCCGCGCCGTGATGGCTCAGCGCGACGGGCGTCATCACCATGATCGAGACCATCACCGTGTGCGCGCCCGCGATCGTCACCAGCGCCAGCCGGGCGCGCGGCGAGGCGGCGACCGCGGCCATGCCCGCCCGTAGCGAACGGCCGTCCTCCGCGGGCGGCTTCCCCGTACCGGCCGATTCCTCGGCCTCCCGGGCGGCCAGCGCGCGGGCGGTCAGCAGCGGGTCCGGGCGCAGCAGCAGCTGCACCAGCGCGCCCGCGATCAGGAAGATGCCGGTGCCCCACAGGAACGGGCCCGCCGTCGCGGGTATCCCGAGCCCCAGGGCGGAGACGCTGCGCCCGGCGGGGGCGGCGATGTTCGGGCCGAGTACGGCGCCGATGGTGGTGGCCCAGACGACGGTGGAGATCGCGCGGGCGCGGCGATCCGGCTCCGCGAGGTCGGCGGCGGCGAACCGCGCCTGGAGGTTGGCCGAGGAGCCCGCGCCGAACGCCGCCATCCCGGCCAGCAGCACCGGGAAGTTCTCCAGCATCGCCCCGACGACCACGGTCGCGCCGCCCACGGCGGCGATCAGGTAGGCGAGCGCGAGGCCGGGGCGGCGGCCCTTCGCGGCCATCAGCGCGGCGAGCGGGAGCGACAGCACGGCGGTACCGACGACGGACGAGGTGGAGGCCAGCCCGGCGAGCCCCTCCGAACCGCTGATGTCCTCGGCCAGTACGGCGGCCAGCGCGATGCCGGTGGCGACGCCGAGGCCGCCGAGTATCTGGCTCACGACCAGCACGGCGTGCACGCGGCGGCGCAGCGCGGCCAGGCCCTCCGGGCCCGGCGGTGCGGCGGCCCGCGGCTCCGTGGCCGCCGAGTCCGTGGCCGCCGGTTTCCTGTCAGGAGCGTCGGCGGAATCGCGGGTGTCGGTCACGGCCGGTCAGTCTGCCAGCCCGGAATCGGGTGCGCCAGGTCACAAAAAAGAGCGTGCGCCAGGTCACAGAATTCGGGTGCGCCAGGTCACAGAAAGGGGCCCGCGCGGTCTTCTCTGTCGCTCCGGCTGGTGAGGTGCGGCACAGCCTTTTCGTGACTACGAGCCGGAATAGGAAGCCCGTGGGACCAAAGTCCCGGACCTTCGGTCCGGCCGGGTGGTGACCTCGGGCGGTGCGGCACGGTGCCCGGAAAGTCCGATTGTGCCAGTTCAGGTGCGGGGTGGGGGAGAAAGGTCCTCCGGCGACCGGGCGCGGAATCCGCCGGTGCCCGCGTAAAAGGACGCCATTCTCCTCATTCGGATACGGGGCGGCCTAGTATCCGCCGGTTTTGGGCGGGGCCGGAATGTCGCGTTACCAAGGTGGAGCCCTGCTCGCAGTCAGGGATTACCCAGAATTCTTCGGAGGTAGCACCGGCATGCCCAAAAAGGTCTCGCTCACCACGCTCATGAACCATCCCCGCGGTCAGGTCGCGCTTCTCGCCTCGGGCCTGTGCGCCTCCCTGGCGCTCGGGGCCGGCGTCGCGGCCGCGGCCGAGCAGCCCGCGGCCCCCGCACCCAAGGACGCGTTTGCGGCGAGTGCGGCCGGTGACCTGGCCAAGGCCACCAAGCAGCAGTCCGACGCGCAGTACAAGGCCGCCGAGGCCGGCGCCAAGAAGGCGGCGGACGACAAGAAGGCCGCCGCGAAGAAGGCGGCGTCCTGGGTCAAGCCGGTCTCGAAGCCGTACACACTGACCGCGTCCTTCGGCAACAGCGGCGACCGCTGGTCGGCCAAGCACTCCGGGCAGGACTTCGCCGTCCCGACGGGCACGCCCGTCAAGTCCGTGCACAAGGGCACCGTGGTCGAGGCCGGGAACGGCGGCGCGTACGGCAACAACGTCGTGATCGAGCACCCGAACGGCAAGTACAGCCAGTACGCCCACCTGTCGAAGATCAACGTGCAGGTCGGCCAGGACGTGAACACCGGCACCCGGATAGCCAACTCCGGCAACTCCGGCAACACCTCCGGCCCGCACCTCCACTTCGAGATCCGGACCACCGCCGCGTACGGCTCCGGCTTCGACCCGATGCCGTTCCTGCACAAGCACGGCGTGAAGGTCTGACGGATCCGACGGAACCCGGCCGGGGGCGCACGCTGAACCAGCCCCCGGTACAGCCGCTCCGTACGGAAGCACGGCCTTCCGTACGGGAGCACACCCCCGTACGGAAGCGGCTCACGCTAGAACAGCGGCTCCGGGAGCACGCCCTCCAGTGCCAGCAGCGTCCGCTTGGTCTCGAGTCCGCCGCCGAACCCGCCTATGCCACCGCCGCTCTCCACGACGCGGTGGCAGGGCACGACGACAGGCAGCGGATTCGCGGCCATCGCGACGCCCACGGCGCGGGCCGCGCCCGGCTCGCCGACCCGGTCGGCGAGGTCCTGGTACCCGACGGTCGCGCCGTACCGCACGCCGGTGGCCAGCTCCCGCAGCACCCGCTCGTTGAAGCCGCCGGTCAGTGACCAGTCCAGCGGGAGCGTGAACGTCCGCAGGGTGCCCGCGAAGTACGCGTCCAGCTGCTCGGCCGCCTCAGCCAGCCGGGCAAGCGGCCCGGCCGGAGCGCCGGAGCCACTGGATATGCCGGATATGTCGGCGCCGTCCGGGGTGTCCGCGCCGTCTCCCACGGCGGGCCCGAACCGGCCGCGCAGCCGGGTCAGCGCGCGCTCGGTGATGTCCGGGCCGGCGTGGAAGACGACCTGTATGAGCCCCTCACCGGTCGCCGCCAGCAGCAGCGGTCCGATGGGGGCGTCGTACGGTGTCCAGGCCCAGGCTGTCGTGGTGTTCGTCACGCTCCGAACCCTACGGGCCGCCACTGACAACGAGGCTCGCCACTGACAACCAGGCCTCGCCCCGGCGACGAGGCCTCGCCCGGCAACGAGGCCCGCCCCGCCAACGGGGCGGACAGCGGCGCGCTCAGCCGTCCGCCGTCACTCCGCCACCGCGTCGCGCACCACGTCCGGGAAGTTGGAGATGATCCCGTCCACCCCCGCGTCGGCCGCCGCACGCGCGCCCGCCGCGTCGTTCACCGTCCAGGTGAAGACCTCCAGCGGCTTGCCGTGCGCGCCGCGCACGTCGTGCACCGCGTCCACGTAGTCCTTCGAGACGGTGGTGTGGCTCGGGTTGATCTGGTCCGTGAACCGCCCGTACTTGCGCAGGTCGCTCGTGTCGGGCGTGCCGAGGAAGCCGGTCTTCACTGCGGGCTTCCGCATGTGCACGCGGGCCACCGACTCGGCGTTGAAGCTCTGGATGACGAGCCGGTCCTTGACGTGCCGCCCGTCGAGCCAGCCCTCGTTGCTGAGCTCCTTGAGCGTCTCGCCCTCGATGCCGGGGTAGAGCTCCGGCTTCTTCAGTTCCAGCAGCAGCTTCTGGTCGTGGGCGCTGACCCGGTCGAGATACTGCTTGAGAGTCGGCACCTTGGCCCCGGCGTACCCCTCGCCGAACCAGCTGCCCGCGTCCAGCCGCGCGATCTCGTCCGCGGTGAAGTCCGCGACGTTCCACGGGGCGCGGTCCGGGAAGACCTCTTCCGCGTCCGTCGTACGGTCCAGGGTGGTGTCGTGCATGACGACGAGCTCGCCGTCGCGGGTGCGCTGTACGTCGTTCTCGACCCATTCGATGCCCAGCTCGGCCGCCTTGTCGACGGCCGCGAGCGTGTTCTCGGGGGCGTAGCCGGACGCGCCGCGGTGCGCGACGGGGACCGGCGCGCCCTCCCCGGCCGCCCGGGAGTCCGCGAAGGCCGGTGCGGCGGTGGAGAAGAGGGCGGACATGCCCAGCAGCGCACCGGCGGTAACGGCGATGGGACGGATCGGCATATCGGAAACTCCTCGCGTCGGTCTGTGCACGGACTGCGAAGACGTTCCCGCGTGTGTGATACACGCAACCGGGGAACAGATGACCGACAGCTGAACGGCGGGAGTCCGTCGTTTCCGGGCCGAGCCTGATTGTCAGTGGCGGGTCGTACCGTTGAATGCATGCGGCCTGTTACGGAGATCGAACGCAAGGCGGCGCCCTTCGAGGTCGTCAGCCCCTACCAGCCCAGCGGTGACCAGCCGGCGGCCATCGCCGACCTGACCAGGCGCGTCCGCGCCGACGAGAAGGACGTCGTGCTGCTGGGCGCGACAGGCACGGGCAAGTCCGCGACCACCGCGTGGATGATCGAGCAGCTCCAGCGGCCGACGCTGGTCATGGCGCCGAACAAGACCCTGGCCGCCCAGCTCGCCAACGAGTTCCGCGAGCTGCTGCCGAACAACGCCGTGGAGTACTTCGTCTCCTATTACGACTACTACCAGCCGGAGGCGTACGTCCCGCAGACGGATACGTACATCGAGAAGGACTCCTCCATCAATGAGGAGGTGGAGCGGCTCCGGCACTCCTCCACCAACTCGCTGCTGACCCGGCGCGACGTCGTCGTGGTGGCGTCCGTCTCCTGTATCTACGGTCTGGGCACGCCGCAGGAGTACGTCGACCGGATGGTCCCCCTCTCGGTCGGCCAGGAGACCGACCGGGACCAGCTGCTGCGGCGATTCGTCGAGATCCAGTACACGCGGAACGACATGGCGTTCACCCGCGGCACCTTCCGGGTGCGCGGCGACACCGTCGAGATCTTCCCGGTGTACGAGGAGCTGGCCGTCCGCATCGAGATGTTCGGCGACGAGATCGAGGCCCTGTCCACCCTCCACCCGCTCACGGGCGAGGTGATCTCCGATCACCAGGACCTCTTCGTGTTCCCCGCCTCGCACTACGTCGCGGGCCCCGAGCGCATGGAGCGCGCGGTCACGAGCATCGAGGCCGAGCTGGAGGAGCAGCTCGCCGCGCTGGAGAAGCAGGGCAAGCTGCTGGAGGCGCAGCGGCTGCGGATGCGCACCACGTACGACATCGAGATGATGCGGCAGATCGGCACCTGCTCCGGGATCGAGAACTACTCCCGGCACATCGACGGCCGCGAGCCCGGCTCGGCGCCGCACACCCTCATCGACTTCTTCCCGGACGACTTCCTGCTCGTGATCGACGAGTCGCACCAGACCGTCCCGCAGATCGGCGCGATGTACGAAGGCGACGCCGCGCGCAAGCGGACGCTGGTCGAGCACGGCTTCCGGCTGCCGTCGGCGATCGACAACCGCCCGCTGAAGTGGGAGGAGTTCCTGGAGCGCATCGACCAGACCGTCTTCCTCTCCGCGACCCCCGGGCCGTACGAACTCTCCCGCGGCGACGGTGTGGTGGAGCAGATCATCCGGCCGACCGGCCTGGTCGACCCGGAGGTCGTCGTCAAGCCCACCGAGGGGCAGATCGACGATCTGGTGCACGAGATCCGCACGCGTACGGAGAAGAACGAGCGCGTGCTCGTCACCACGCTCACCAAGAAGATGGCCGAGGACCTGACGGACTACTTCCAGGAGCTCGGCATCCAGGTCCGCTATCTGCACAGCGACGTGGACACGCTGCGCCGCGTGGAGCTGCTGCGGGAGCTGCGCTCCGGTGAGTACGACGTGCTGGTCGGGATCAACCTGCTGCGGGAGGGCCTGGACCTGCCCGAGGTGTCGCTGGTGTCGATCCTCGACGCCGACAAGGAGGGCTTCCTGCGCTCGGGCCGCTCGCTGATCCAGACGATCGGTCGTGCCGCGCGGAACGTCTCGGGCCAGGTGCACATGTACGCCGACAAGATCACCCCGGCGATGGAGAAGGCCATCGACGAGACCAACAGGCGCCGGGAGAAGCAGATCGCGTACAACACGGAGCGCGGCATCGACCCGCAGCCGCTGCGGAAGAAGATCGGCGACATCGTGGCCGACATCGCTCGCGAGGACATCGACACCGAGCAGCTGCTGGGCACCGGTTACCGGCACACGGGCGGCGACAAGGACAAGCCCGCGAAGGCGCCGGTGCCCGCGCTGGGCGGCAAGGCAACTGCCGGGAAGACCAGGGAAACCGCCGAGCTGACGGACCGGCCCGCGGAGGAACTCGCCCAGATGATCGAGCAGATGACGGACCGCATGCGCGCGGCCGCCGCGGAGCTGCAGTTCGAGGTCGCGGCACGGCTGCGAGACGAGGTAGGGGAGTTGAAGAAGGAGCTCAGGCAGATGAAGGAGGCGGGCCTGAAGTAGCGGAGTGTTGCAAGAACGACACAAAGACGGGGTGGCCTGGCGCGAGCGTCGGCCGCACTGCATAGGGTGCGGGAGTGCCGTCGGTGATGGCGGCACGCAGAGAGTACGGCGAGAGGGGAACGCGCAGTGACGGTCAACATGTCCAAGGGGCAGGCCATCAGCCTGCAGAAGTCCGATGGGGGCACCCTGACCGCGGTGCGCATGGGGCTCGGCTGGCAGGCGGCTCCGCGCCGCGGGCTGTTCGGCAAGCGCGCCAAGGAGATCGACCTGGACGCCTCGGCCGTGCTGTTCGCGGACAAGCAGCCGGTGGACGTCGTCTTCTTCCGGCACCTCGTGAGCGACGACGGCTCCGTCCGGCACACCGGCGACAACCTGGTGGGCGGCGCCGGCCAGGGCGGCGACGACGAGGCGGTCCTGGTGGACCTGCAGCGTGTGCCGGTCCACATCGACCAGATCGTCTTCACGGTGAACTCCTTCACCGGGCAGACCTTCGCCGAGGTCGAGAACGCCTTCTGCCGTCTGGTCGACGAGACCAACGGCCAGGAGATGGCGCGGTACACGCTGACCGGCGGCGGTCAGTACACCGCCCAGATCATGGCCAAGGTCCACCGGCAGGGCAACGGCTGGAACATGACGGCCATCGGTGAGGCCGCCAACGGCCGCACGTTCCAGGACCTGATGCCGACGATCGTGCCGTTTCTGTAGGCAGCAGGATTTCGTGACCGCAAGCGGCGGAGGGGTGCGAAAATGACGGCCGAGCTGGTCCGCGGGCAGAACCATCCACTGCCCGAGACCCGTTTGGAGATCCGGGTGTCGGCCGGGAAGCCGGTGCTCGCCGGGGCGACGCTCAACGACGAGCACGGGCACATGCGCGACGCGGGGTGGATAGCGCACCCGGCGGAGCCGAATCTCCCCGGGCTCGAGGTCTCCCGGCAGGCCGCCGCCGACCACCGGCTCGCGGTCGATCTCAACGCACTGCCCGACGCGGTCCACCGGGTCAACGTGCTGCTCGCACTCCCCACCGGGGTCGGCGGTCCGGCCAGCTTCGGCGCCTTCGCCTCGCCGTTCGCGGCGGTGACGAGCCTCGACGGGACCGAGATCGCCAGCTACACGATCACCGGTCTGGACGCGGAGTCCGCGGTCGTCGCGCTGGAGCTGTACCGCAGGCAGGGCGCGTGGAAGGTGCGCGCGGTCGGCCAGGGGTACGCGGGCGGGCTCGCCGCCATGCTCCAGGACCAGGGGCTCCCCGAGTCCCAGCAGCTCGCGGACACGATCAACGAGGCGGTCGCCGCGGGCCTCGCCCGTGCCGTGGCGCCTCCTCCGCCGGCCGCCCGCGGCGCCCGGCAGCACGCCACACAGGCCGGCGCCGCCCGGCCGGCCGCCGACCCCCAGGGCGGTACCGACGGCCGTGGGCGCCCGTCCGGCGGCCCCGTGCCGTCCGGCACCCCGGCCCCGGACAACAGCGCCGGCGCTCCGGCGGGCGGTGGCGGACCCGTCGACTACCAGCACCCGGCGCGCCGTTCGAGCAGCACGCCGTCCGGCGCGGGAGCGGGCGCCGCCCCGCCGCCCGGGCCCGTACCGTCCGGCGCGGGCTCGCCCGCGGCGGCAGCGTCCGGAGCCGGAGCCGGAGCCGGAGCCGGAGCCGCAGCCGGGTCGGGGGCCGCGGGACAGCCCGCGGGCGGCCCGCCCGTACCCGTCGCCGGTGACGCCTCCGGCTGGTCCATGGACGAGCGGCTGTACAACCAGATCTGGGGCATGTTCGAGGACCTCGCGCGCACCGTCGCGGCCTACCGCTCCGCGGTGGACTTCGCCGACTCCCGCCGCGAGCAGGAGCTCGACAAGGTGCTCTCGGATCCGCGCACCCGGGTCGGCCCCGTCGCCGACGCGGCCAGGGAAGAGGCCCGCGCCAAGCACACCCAGCTCGTCGACCAGGCCGGCGCCGTCCTCGAGCGGGACCTGAACCAGCTCGTCGCGGAGGCCGCCGTCGTCGAGCCCGCGCTGCCGCCCGCCTTCGCCCGCTGGGACAACCCGGTGTGGCAGGCGTACGAGGTGCCCATGGAGGTGCCGATGGCGCTGCGGCTCGGCGACCTCACCCTCCCCGAGCGCGCCGACCTGCGCATCCCCATGCTCGTACGGCTGCCGCTGGACCGCGGCCTGTGGATCGACAGCGGGAACAGCGGCTCGGGCGCCTCGCTGGTCAGCTCCGACGAGCTGCGCCGGCTCGCCGTGGAGACGGCGGTGGCCATCGCGGCCCGGCTGGTTGCGGTCTATCCGGTCGACGACTTCACGCTCAACGTCATCGACCCGGCGGGCTCCGCGGCCACGTCGCTCGTTCCGCTGCTGGAGTCGGGCGCGCTGCGGGAGCCACCGGCCGTGGGCGCCGCCGGTGTCACACAGATGCTGGAGCGGCTGACCCAGCGCGTCGACCTGGTGCAGATGGCCGTGCGCAGCGGCGCGACCTCGTCGCTGCCGCCCGAGCTCGACACCGCCGAACAGCTGCTGATCGTGCACGACTTCCCGCACGGCTTCGACGACCGGGCCGTCACCCAGCTCCGCTACCTCGCGGACGAGGGCCCGGCCGTCGGCGTCAATCTGCTGATGGTCGCCGACCGCGAGGACGCACGGGCGTACGGCCCGGTGCTCGACCCGCTGTGGCGCTCCCTGCTGCGCATCACCCCGGTCCCGGACGATCATCTGGCGGACCCGTGGGTGGGGCACGCGTGGACGTACGAGCCGCCGCTCGTGCCGAGCGGCAGCCGCGTCGTGCCGCAGGTGCTCCAGCAGGTGGCGACGGCGCGGCAGGCGTACGGCCGCTGAGCCGGCAGCCGTACGGGCACGGCCGCTGAGCCGGCGGGCACGGACCCGCCGGCGCGCACAGACCCCGGGGGACGGGTGGGCGGCAGCCAAGGAAAGGTAAAGGAGCACTTTACCTTTCCTTGGCTCTGCTTTACGCTTGCCTCAGCGGAGGGGAGTATTCCCAACCTCGCGGTGTCCCCGTCAGTACGGGCCGGCCAACCGGCCCCGGGGCTCCGGTCCGGTGGCGCGGCATCGCGTGTCCACGGGCGGAAGAGACCTCCAGGCAGCAGTGACCGCCGGAGGTACAGCACGTATGGATGTCTCCTTTGCCGTCTGGGTCGCGACCGTCATCGGTCTGTGCGCCCTCATCGCCGTCGACTTCTTCGTCGGCGGCCGCAAGCCGCACGAGGTCTCCATCAAGGAGGCCGGCATCTGGACCACGGTCTGGATCGTGCTCGCCGCCCTCTTCGGACTCGGCCTTCTGGTCTTCGGCGGCGGTCAGCCGTCCGGTGAGTTCTTCGCGGGCTTCGTCACGGAGAAGTCGCTCAGCGTCGACAACCTCTTCGTGTTCGTCCTGATCATGGCCAAGTTCGCGGTGCCGACGATCTACCAGCAGCGGGTGCTGTTGATCGGCGTGCTCATCGCCCTCGTGCTGCGCGCTGGGTTCATCGCCGCCGGCGCGGCGATCGTCTCCACCTTCTCCTGGGTCTTCTTCATCTTCGGCGGCTTCCTCATCTGGACCGCCTGGAAGCTCATCCAGGAGGCGCGCGCCGAGGACGAGGAGGAGGCGTACGAGGAGAACCGCTTCCTCAAGATGATCGAGCGCCGCGTCCCGTCCACCGACCAGTACCACGGCACGAAGCTGTTCATCCGCGAGCACGGCCAGCGCCTGATGACGCCGATGCTGATCGTGATGCTCGCGATCGGCACCACCGACGTCCTCTTCGCGCTCGACTCCATCCCGGCGATCTTCGGCCTGACCCAGGATCCGTACATCGTCTTCACCGCCAACGCCTTCGCGCTCATGGGCCTGCGGCAGCTGTACTTCCTGATCGGCGGGCTGCTCAAGAAGCTGGTCCACCTCTCGTACGGGCTGTCCGTCATCCTCGGCTTCATCGGCGTGAAGCTCGTGCTGCACGCCCTGCACGAGGCCGGTGTGCACGTGCCCGTGATCAGCATCCCGGTCTCGCTGGGCGTCATCTGCGCGGTGCTGCTCGTCACGACGGCGACCAGCCTGTATGCCGCCAGGAAGCAGGAGCCGGAGACCGACGGCGAGCACACCGGAGGCAAGCCCTCCGGCGGCGCGTCGGAGGACGCCGACGCCAAGCGCTGACGGCCGCCTTCCGTAAACGCCTTCCGTACGGAGCACGGGACCGCCGAGGCCCAAGTCCTCGGCGGTCCCGACGCGTTACGCCGCCAGAGCAGGCGTCAGCGCACTACGACTTCGCGCTCCGCCCGCGCCCCGTTCACCTCCACCGCGAGCGTGATCGTCCCGGGCCGCAGCGCCTTGAGCTTGCCGGTCACCGGGTCGTACGAGGCCGCGCACCCCTTACGGCCGCTGTCGCCGCCGCTCCCGACGCACATCTCACGGGATCCGGACCAGTCCGCGCTCATCGGCCACCCGACGGGCACCTCGCGGGCATTCGCCCCCTCGCCCTGCAGGACGGTGGCCGCCGCCTCCGCCGTGTCGCCGACGGACAGCCGGGCGGGCGCGTCCAGCGCGAGGCCGTCCACGTGCGCGGCCGTCCGTACGGCGAACGGGTCGCCGCCGCGCCCGTGCTGCGGGCCGTGTCCACGGTCCACTCCGACCATCGACCAGCCGGTGAAGCCGCCCTCGTCGGCCGGTGCCGACGGCGCCTTGCCCGAGTTCCCGTTGATCAGATACGGCACGCCGTCCACCCGCGAGGCGTGGAACACCCCGACGTGCGCCCCGACGAACAGCACGCCCTTGCCCGAGCGCGTACGGAAGTCGCCCAGCCAGTCCTCCAGCAGATCGGCCTCCAGCCGGTCGGTGAGCTGGCTGCCCTGCTGCGGCGTCGGGTCGCGCGGCGGTACGTGCTGCAGGACCGCCACCGAACGCACCCGCGGGTCGCGCTCCGCCTTGTCCAGCTGCCGCCGCAGCTCCTCGAACTGGCCGTAGCCGCCGCCCCGCAGGGTCAGCGACGAGGTGTCGAAGGTGAGGAAACGCGTGCCCTTGTGATCGAACGTGCGCTGGGCGGGACCGAATTCACCGGTGAAGTTGTCGATCTTCCCGCCCATTATCTCGTGGTTCCCCGGTACGTAGTACCAGGGCACGGCGTCGCCCAGCTCCTCCTCCAGCACGTCGCGCGCGAACGACAGGTCCGCGGGCGAACCCTCGTCCACCAGGTCGCCGTTGACCACCACGAAGTCCGGTTTCGCCGCCCGGATCTCGCGCAGCGTCCGCCGCGCCTGCCGCACGATCTCGCTGTTCGGGTCGCGCGCCACGAACTGCGCGTCCGACATCACCGCGAACCGCCAGTCACGCCCGCGTACGTCGGCCGCCGTCGAGATCAGCGGATCGCGTACCACCGGCTTCGGCGGCAGCCGCAGGTCCGGCGGCGTGTGCGCCACCAGCTCGTCGATGACGACGCTGCTGCTGTACTGCTCCGCGGGCCGCGTCTCCGCCAGATAGAAGCGCCGTACCTCCAGCGGGTACGCGACGCCCTCCGGCACCGTGAAGGTGACCTCGCGCCAGCCCTCCCAGTCGACGTCCGGGCCGCGCAGCACATGGCTCGTGCCGTTCGCGTCCACGAGGTGCAGCGAGGGCCAGGCGCCCTTGCCGTCGCCCTTGAGCGACAGCGTGAAGCTCTGCGGCTGGCCTGTCAGCTCTATGCGCTCCGGCGGATTGACGTACGCGGCACGGGTGGCCGTGGACTTGGTGAAGTCGTACGACAGCTTCAGCCCGCCGCCCGTACGGCCCTCCGGCTCCGCCGCGACGGAGCCCTCGGCGCGCGCCGCGCTGAACGTCCAGTCGGGCGCGTCCTCGAAGTCCGCCGCCACGCGTTCGTTCAGGCCCACGGTGACGCCCAGCACCGTGCTGTGCCCGTCCACCGTCGCGGTGATCTGCCCGGAGGCGGACGCCTGGTCCGTACGCGCCGCCACGGTGAAGCCGCCGCTCTCCGGGTCCGGGGTGACGGTGAACTGCGAACGGTCGTAGCTCAGCCGTACGTCGGCCGGGTCGACCGGCGCGCTGGTGCCGCGCGCGTCGTAGCCGACGACGCCGAACGACCCGTTCGCGCCCGGGTCCGCCAGCCCGACCCGGTCGTGCGTGGCCCGTACGCGGTCCAGTTCGCCGACGACCTCCAGCCGGGTGCCGCCCCGCGCGCGGCCCGAGTGCGCGGTCACCTCGGTGCTGCCGGTGCGACGCGCGTGGAACGTGCCGTCGCCGTCGACGCTGCCGACGCCGGGCCGGTCCGTACGCCAGCGGGGCGCGCCCTTCGCGGGGCCGTACGTCTCGTCGTGACCCGCCGCGGTCAGCTGCCGGGTCAGGCCCGGGAAGACGCGCTCGGGGTGGCCGCCCGGCACGGTGTCGGAGGACGGGGCGCGCGCCGGGTCGGCGGCGGTCTCCACCCAGTAGCCGCGCAGCCGGCCGCTGCCGTCGGGGGCGGTGAGGGCGAGGCCGCTGGGCACCTCGCGCTGTTCGCCGTCGGACGGCGCGTTCTCCAGCTGCCGTTCGTCCGAGCCGGGCTCGCGGGCGAGCAGCGTGGAGGAGCCGCCGCCGTCCAGGTTGAGCGCGTTGTGGGCGCCCAAGTCCTTCATCATCAGGGCGAGTTCGGTGAGGGTGACACCGCCGGAGGCGGGCTGCCGGCCGTCCACGGTGATCACGTGCATGGTCGAGCCGTCCTTGGAGAAGCCGACCGCCGTACGCGGGGCCGTCGGGTTGTTCGGCCGGCCCTCCCAGTTCTGCGGCTCGCCGTCCACGACCAGCAGGCCGCGTCCGCCGACCGCCGTACGCGGCACGGGGCTGCCGTCGTCCGTCCGCATGCGGTACTCGACTGACACCTCGTCACCGGGCGCCAGCCCCGCCAGGGTCTTGGCGCCGGCGTCGCGGCCCAGCAGCACGGTGGTGCCGTGCGGTACGTCGCCCTTGCCCGGCCCCCCGGACACCGAGGTCACCTTGCCGCCGCGCACCGCCACCTCGGTGGTGTCCGCGGCGCCGTCGACGGTCAGGGAGCGGTCGGCCGCGCCCCACTGCGCGTTGTAGGCGCCGATGCCGTTGTCGGGGACGTTGGCGGCGTTGTACGCGTCGAGGGGCTCGGTGCCGTCGGGCAGGGTGAGCGTGCCCTCGAAGTACAGGTCCAGGATGCGGCCGGCGCTGTCCGGGCCGAAGCCGACGGACTCGGAGTTGCCGGGTGCGGGGGAGTTGACGGGCCTGCCGTCGCGTACGCCGGGGCCGAGCGGGGCCCCGGACTCGTTGATGTCGAAGAAGTCGGCGTTGATGGCGGCGACAGTACGGCGGCCCTTCCCCGGATCGTGCGCGTCCGCGAGTTCGCCGACGGTGCGGCGCTCGGAGACCCTGCCGGAGGACAGGTGGTCGACCTGGGCGCCGCCGTCGAGGTCCACGCTGAGCGCGTCGGCACGCAGCCACTTGTCGGGCTTGAGCCGGTCGAACGAGGTGAGCGTGGTGCCGGGGGCGACCGGCCGGCTCGTACGGGACAGCTCCATGCCGTCGGTCCCGCCCGCGTCGGCGGGGGCGGCGGCCGGGACCGCGGACGCGGGCGTACGCGCGGGCGCGGGCGCCGCCTCGGCGGCGGCCGGGGCGAGCCCGGCGGCGAGCGCGAGCGCGGTGGCGGCTGGTATCAGCGAACGGGTGAAGGGTCTTCTGCGTGTAGGGACTCGAATCACAACATCTCCCACAGAGACGTGAGTTCTGTGCGCTTTCTGCGCACACAGCCGCACACGCTGGCAAGAGCGACCGGTCTACACCAGAGGTCGCGGGAGAAATCATCGAAAACAGCAGGTGCACCGCATTTCCGCCCAACCCGCTGGACGTTAACGCGGGACACCCGCCGGTCGCTGTCGCAACACGCGGAGCACCCGCGTGCCGGAACGCGACTGACGGCCCGTCGAACGACGGGCCGTCAGCTCCGAGTCACCGCACGCGCTTGATCGCGTACGTGTGACCGCACACGTGTCACCGCTTGCGCGCCGCCGCCTTCTTGGCCGGGGCGCCCGCACGCGCCGCGGGCTTCTTCGCCGCCGCCGCGCTCCTCGCGCTCTTGGCGCCCTTCGCGGCCCGCGCCTGCTCCGCCTTCCCGGCGGGCTTCAGCTCCGCCGGAGCGTCGGTCACCCTGCTCCCCAGGATGTCCCGCAGGAACTTGCCCGTGTGGCTGCCCGTGACGCCCGCGACCTGCTCCGGGGTGCCCTCTGCGACGACCAGTCCGCCGCCGCTGCCGCCCTCGGGGCCCATGTCCACGAGCCAGTCCGCCGTCTTGATCACGTCGAGATTGTGCTCGATCACGATCACCGTGTTGCCCTTGTCGACCAGTCCGGACAGCACCGACAGCAGCTTGCGGATGTCCTCGAAGTGCAGCCCGGTGGTGGGCTCGTCGAGGACGTAGACCGTACGGCCTGTGCTGCGCTTCTGCAGCTCGCTGGCGAGCTTGACGCGCTGCGCCTCGCCGCCGGACAGGGTCGGCGCGGGCTGGCCGAGCCGTACGTACCCCAGCCCGACGTCGTTGAGCGTGCGCAGATGGCGGGCGATGGCGGGCACGGCCTCGAAGAAGTCCGTGGCCTCCTCGATCGGCATGTCCAGCACCTCGGCGATGGACTTGCCCTTGTAGTGGACCTCCAGCGTCTCCCGGTTGTACCGCGCGCCGTGGCAGACCTCGCACGGGACGTAGACGTCCGGCAGGAAGTTCATCTCGATCTTGATGGTGCCGTCGCCGGAGCAGTTCTCGCAGCGGCCGCCCTTGACGTTGAAGGAGAAGCGGCCCGGCTGATAACCGCGGACCTTCGCCTCCATCGTCTCGGCGAACAGCTTCCGCACGTGGTCGAAGACCCCGGTGTACGTGGCCGGGTTGGACCGTGGCGTACGGCCGATCGGCGACTGGTCGACGTGCACGACCTTGTCCACCAGGTCGTCGCCGTCCACCCGGGTGTGCCGTCCGGGCACCGACTTGGCGCCGTTCAGCTCGCGCGCCAGGTGGGTGTACAGGATGTCGTTGACGAGGGTCGACTTGCCCGAGCCGGAGACGCCCGTGACGGCCGTGAGCACGCCGAGCGGGAAGCTGACGGCGATGTCCTGCAGGTTGTTCTCGCGGGCGCCGTGCACGGTGAGCCGGCGCTTGGGGTCGAGCGGCCGGCGGATCTCCGGGGTCGGGATCACCTTCCTGCCCGAGAGGTACTGCCCGGTCACCGACTTCTCGTTGGCCAGCAGCTCCTTCAACGGGCCGCTGTGCACGACCTCGCCGCCGTGCTCGCCCGCACCCGGGCCGATGTCCACGACCCAGTCGGACGTCTTGATGGTGTCCTCGTCGTGCTCGACGACGATCAGGGTGTTGCCCAGGTCCCGGAGCCGGACCAGGGTCTCCATCAGCCGGTGGTTGTCGCGCTGGTGCAGCCCGATGGACGGCTCGTCCAGCACGTACAACACGCCCACCAGGCCGGAGCCGATCTGCGTCGCGAGCCGGATGCGCTGGGCCTCGCCGCCGGACAGGGTGCCCGCGGCGCGGTTCAGCGAGAGGTAGTCGAGGCCGACGTCGACGAGGAACCGCAGCCGCTCGTTGACCTCCTTCAGCACCCGCTCCGCGATGGTCTTCTCGCGGTCGCTCAGCTTCATCGCGCCCAGGAAGTCCGCGCACTCGCTGATGGACATCGCGGCGACGTCGGCGATGGACTTCCCCTGCACGGTGACCGCCAGCACCACCGGCTTCAGCCGGGTGCCCTGGCAGGACGGGCAGGGCACCTCGCGCATGTACCCCTCGAAGCGCTCCCGGCTGGTGTCGGTCTCCGCCTCCTGGTGCCGCCGCCGTACGAACGGGACCGCGCCCTCGAACGAGGTGGTGTACGCGCGCTCGCGCCCGTACCGGTTGCGGTACCGCACCTCGATCTGGGTCCGGTGGCCGTTCAGCAGGGCCTTGCGGGCGCGCTGGGGCAGACCGGCCCACGGGACGTCCGTACGGAAGCCGAGCGCGTCGGCGAGGGCGCCGATGAGACGCCCGAAATAGTCCCGGGTGTGGCCGTGCGACCAGGGGTGGATGGCGCCCTCGTCCAGCGACTTGTCCTCGTCGGGGACGATCAGCTCCGGGTCCACCTCCATCCGCGTGCCGATGCCGGTGCACTCGGAGCAGGCACCGAAGGGGGAGTTGAACGAGAAGGAGCGCGGCTCCATCTCCTCGAACGACAGGTCGTCGTGCGGGCAGTACAGATGCTCCGAGTACATCCGCTCGCGCTGCGGGTCGTCCTCGGGCAGGTCCACGAAGTCGAGGATCACCATGCCGCCGGCGAGCCCGAGCGCGGTCTCCACCGAGTCCGTCAGCCGCCGCTTGGCGCTGTCCTTCACGGTGAGGCGGTCCACGACCACCTCGATGGTGTGCTTCTCCTGCTTCTTCAGCTTCGGCGGCTCCGACAGCTGGACGGTCTCGCCGTCCACCCGTGCCCGGCTGTACCCCTTGGTCTGGAGGTCGGAGAAGAGGTCGACGAACTCGCCCTTCCGCTCCCGTACCAGCGGGGACAGCACCTGGAAGCGGGTGCCGGGCTCCAGGTCCAGCACCTTGTCGACGATCGCCTGCGGCGACTGCCGGGTGATGGGCCGGCCGCACTCGGGGCAGTGCGGGTGGCCGATGCGGGCGAAGAGCAGCCGGAGGTAGTCGTAGACCTCCGTGATGGTGCCGACCGTGGAGCGCGGGTTGCGCGAGGTCGACTTCTGGTCGATGGAGACCGCGGGGGACAGGCCCTCGATGAAGTCGACGTCGGGCTTGTCCATCTGCCCCAGGAACTGGCGTGCGTACGAGGACAGCGACTCGACATAGCGGCGCTGCCCTTCGGCGAAGATCGTGTCGAAGGCGAGCGAGGACTTGCCCGACCCGGAGAGGCCCGTGAACACGATGAGTGAGTCACGGGGGAGGTCGAGAGAGACGTTCTTGAGATTGTGCTCGCGAGCGCCACGGACGAAGAGACGGTCAGCCACGCCAGTAGGCACCTTTCCGTGTGTGGTGAGGGGGCGGGTGCGTGATAGAGCGCAGCCCCCCTGCCCCCGTGATAGGGCGCAGTCCCCAGCCCCAGGGTATGGGGAGCGCCGCGACGATGTGTTCGGGATGCCGCAAGCCAGAGCCTATAGCACGCGTATTCGATTTATGGAGCTTCCCCGGGAACCCGGGCTTCCTTCACTCGAAGGTGTCACCCGAGTACGTTCGGATCATGACTTCGCCTGCGCACGACAACCCCGCCGCAGAATCCCCCGCCGCTGACGCCACCGCCGTACGCGATGCCACGGAACGCCTGCTGGCGGCCGTGGACGCGCTCGACGACGCCGCGGTTCGCGCGCCCTCGCACCTGCCCGGCTGGACCCGGGGCCACGTGCTGGCCCACCTCGCGCGCAACGCGGACGCTCTCATCAACGTACTCTCCGGACGGCCGATGTACGTCAGCGGGGAATCCCGCGACGCCGACATCGAGCGTGACGCCCCGCACACCGCGGCGGAGCACCTGGAGGACCTGCGGGCCAGCGCCGCGCGGCTGGACGCCGCCTTCGCCGACGAGGCCGGCGAGAGCTGGCAGCGCACCGTCGAGCTGCGCAACGGCGTCACGGACCTCGCCGCGTCCGTCCCGTTCCGCCGCTGGATCGAGGTCGAGCTGCACCACGTCGACCTCGGCGTCGGCTACGCCATCGACGACCTCCCCGCCGGGTTCGTCGACCGCGAGACCGCCAACATGGCCCGCCGCTTCGACGGCCACCCCGACCTCACCGAGGCCGTCGAGCTGCGCGCGGAGGACGGGCGCAGCTGGCGCACCGGGGCGCGTACGGGAGAGCCGGTGGTGGTCGTCGGCACACCCGCCGCGCTGACCGGCTGGCTCACGGGACGTACGACCGGAAGCGGTCTCTCCGCCTCTGCTCCGCTGCCCTCGCTCCCGCCGCTGTGAGGTGATCACCGGAGCCGCTAACGTATCGCCATGGCTTACCGCGGAGTGGTGAAGGTCGGCGGTCCCGCCGACGTGCACGAGCTGGCCGACCTGATGATCTCGAAGGTCGCGGTCGGCCCCATGGACAACAACGCGTACCTGCTGCGCTGCAGAGCCACCGGTGAGCAGTTGATGATCGACGCCGCCAACGAGCCGGACACCCTGCTGCGCCTCATCGGTGACGACGGCATCGCCTCCGTCGTCACCACGCACCGGCACGAGGACCACTGGCAGGCGCTGGACACCGTCGTACAGGCGACGGACGCGCGCACGTACGCCGGGCGCTACGACGCCGAGGGCATCCCCGTGCCGACGGACGTGCCGCTGGAGGACGGCGACACCGTACGGGTCGGGCAGGCCGAGCTGACCGTCTGCCACCTCGTCGGGCACACCCCCGGCTCGATCGCGCTCGTCTACGACGACCCGCACGGGCACCCGCACCTGTTCACCGGCGACTGCCTGTTCCCGGGCGGCCTCGGCAACACGTGGGGTGACGTGAAGCGGTTCGCCAGCCTGCTGAACGACGTCGAGGCCAAGCTGTTCGCGCGGCTCCCGGACGAGACGTGGGTGTACCCCGGGCACGGCGCCGACACCACGCTCGGCGCGGAGCGGCCGCACCTGCAGGAGTGGCGCGAGCGCGGCTGGTGACGGGCGGCACGGTGGCGGCCGGCGGGGGCCCGGATCCCGCCGGCCCGTCAGAGGAGACGGGGACGGCGGGATTCGCGGCGGCGCGGCCCCCGGTGGCGCTGCGGCGGCACCAGGAGGCGGCGCTGGCCGGGCTGGAGACGGCCTTCGCGGAGGGCAGGCGGCGCGCCTGGGTCGTCCTGCCGCCCGGCCTCGGCAAGACGCTGACCGGGCTGGAGGCGGCGCGCAGGCTCGGGCACCCGGTGGTGGTCTTCGGGCCGAACACGGCGATCCAGGGCCAGTGGGTACGGGAGTGGGCCGGGTTCCGGCCCGCACCGGCGCCCGCGGGCACGGACCGCTCGCTGGACCGCCCGGTGACGGTGCTCACGTACCAGTCGCTCGCCTCCTTCGATCCGGACGCGGAAGTCGACGAGGAGGGCGGCGGGGCAGCACCGTACGGAGCCGCTTCCGGCGACCGCGCGTCGTCCCGCCCGGCGGCGTCGTCCCGCCCGGTGTCGCCGTCCCGCCGTACGCGTCCGGCCCGCCGCCATCTGGACCGGCTGCGCCCGCAGGGGCGCGAGCTGGTCGCCGCGCTGCGCGCCGCGGGCCGGGTCACGCTGCTGCTCGACGAGTGCCACCACCTGCTGGACACCTGGGGCGAGCTGCTGGCCGAGCTGCTCCGCGAACTGCCCGCCGCCACCGTGATCGGACTCACGGCCACTCCGCCCGATCGGCTCACCCCCGCGCAGGCCGCGCTCGTGGAGGAGCTGTTCGGCCCGGCGGTGCAGGGCCCGTCGATCCCCGCGGCCGTACGGGAAGGGCAGCTCGCCCCGTACGCCGAGCTGGCCTGGCTCACCCCGCCCACCGCCGAGGAGACGGGCTGGCTCGCCGCCGAGGCCGAACGCTTCGCCACCCTCACCACCGGGCTGCTCGACCCGTCGTTCGCCGCCACCCCCTTCCTCGGCTGGCTCGACGCACGCGTCGTGCACCGCCGTACGGCAGCGGATTCGGCGGGTCCGGCGGCGGACACGGCGGGCACGGCGGACACGGCGGACACGGCGGACACGGCGGGCGGCGGCGGGGCCGGAGAGGGCCGGCCGGCCGTCCCCTGGCACCGCTTCGCCCGCGACCACCCGCTCACCGCCCGCGCCGCGCTCCGCTTCCACCACCACGGCCTGCTCGCGCTCCCGGACGGCGCACGGCTCCGCGAGGAGCACCGGCAGCCGCCCACCGCGGCGGACTGGGTGTGCCTGCTCGACGACTGGATCCGGCACTGTCTGCGGCCCAGCGCCGAGCCCGCCGACGAGGCCGCGCTGGAGGCCGTACGGGCGGCGCTGCCCGCCGTCGGGTACCGGCTCACCGGCCGGGGCGTACGCGGCGGGCGTTCGCCGGTCGACCGCGTGCTGGCCCGCAGCGCGGCCAAAACGACCGCCGTACGGGAGATCCTCGCCGCCGAACACGGCACGCTGGCCGACCGGTTGCGCGCGGTCGTCGTGTGCGACCACGAGCGTGCCACCGCCACGCTCCCGGCCGCGCTCGACGGCGTACTGGACCAGGAGGCGGGCTCCGCGCGGCTGGTGCTCGACCAACTGGCCGCGGACCCGCGTACGGCAGTGCTGGACCCGCTGCTCGTCACCGGCCGTACGGTGGCGGCGGCGCCCGGTACGGCGCGGCGGTTCGCGCGGTTCGTGGCGGAGACCGAGCCGGGCCTGCGGCTGGATCCGCTGCCGGAGGGTGCCGCTTCCGACGGTGGTGCCTCCGACAGCCTCCCTGAGGACCACGCGTCCGCGGCCTCCGTCGAGATCACCGGGAGCTGGACCAGCCGCCGCTGGGTCGCCCTCGCCACTCGCTTCTTCGAGGCCGGCGGCACCCGCGCCCTCATCGGCACCCGCGGCATGCTCGGCGAGGGCTGGGACGCGCGCTGCGTCAACACCCTCGTCGATCTGACCGAGGCAACCACCGCCACCGCCGTCGTACAGACCCGCGGCCGCGGCCTGCGGCTCGACCCGGACTGGCCGGAGAAGACCGCGCACACGTGGTCGGTGGTGTGCGTGGCGGACGGCCACCCGAGGGGCAACGGCGACTGGGAGCGCTTCGTACGCAAACACGACGGCTATCTCGGCCTCACCGACGCGGGCGAGATCATCTCCGGCGTCGCACACGTACACGCGGGGCTGTCGCCGTACGGGCCGCCGCACGAGGCCGAGTTCGACCGCTTCAACGCGCTCATGCTGCACCGTGCGGAGGACCGCGCCGCCGCGCGGGAGCTGTGGCGGATCGGCACCCCGTACGAGGACCGGCTCGTGCACACGGTGCGCGTCACCGTGCCCCGCCAGCGGCAGACGGTGGCCGTTTCGCCGGACGGGGCGCCGGCCGCACCGCCCGTCGCCGTGCCCACGCGGAACGGCGTCGCGCCCGCCGTGCCGCGCGGCGCCTCCCCGTGGGCGGGCGCGTTCAGCGCGCTCGTCTGCGCGCTGCCGCCCGTTGCGGCCGGGGCCGCGCCGCTCGCGGCGGGGACCGCCGTGCTGGGCGGCTGGGCCGCGTACGCCGTGGCGCGGGGCGCCGCGGGCGCGCGGAGACTGCGCGCGGCGGCGGACGAGCCGGTGCTGACGGCGGTCGCGCGGGCGGTCGCGGACGGGCTGCACGCGGCGGGGCTGACGCCGCGCGGAGCGGAGGCGGTGTCGGTGGCGCCGGACGAGACGGGCGCGTACCGCGTCGGGCTGGACGGCGTGCCCGAGGCGGCCTCCGAGTGCTTCGCGGCCGCGTTCGACGAGGCCGTCTCGCCGGTCGCCGACCCGCGCTATCTGATGCCGCGCTACGCGCTGACCCGGCAGGGCCTGTGGGCCGGGCGCCGCGCGACCCGCAACAGGCTGCGGAACACCGTCGTCCACCACGCCGTGCCCGCCGTACTGGGCGAGAACCGGCGCCGGGTCGACGCGTACGCCGCGGCCTGGCGCCGCCATGTCAGCGGCGCCGAACCCGTCTACACCCGCTCCCCGGAGGGCGCCGGAGTGCTGGCCGCGCAGGCCGGGCTGCCGCCGCTGGAGGCCACGACGGCGATGCGCGTCGCCTGGACCTGAGGCGAGCGCGGGACGGGGCGCGAGGCGGGCGCGGGACGGGGCGCGAGGCGGGCGTGAGGCGCCCGGTGAGAGGGCCCGCAACCGCCGCTCTCACCGCCCCGGCACCACCCCCGGACACCGGTCGCTGTCACTGCGCGGAAGTAGGGTGTGACGCATGGCCGACCCCTCCAGTTACCGACCCAAGCCGGGACAGATCCCCGACTCCCCGGGGGTCTACCGCTTTCGCGACGAGCACCGCCGGGTGATCTACGTCGGGAAGGCGAAAAGCCTGCGCTCACGCCTCGCCAACTACTTCCAGGACCTGGCGAATCTGCACCCGCGCACCCGCAGCATGGTCACCACCGCCGCCTCCGTCGACTGGACGGTGGTCGCCACCGAGGTCGAGGCGCTGCAGCTGGAGTACTCCTGGATCAAGGAGTTCGACCCGCGGTTCAACGTCAAGTACCGCGACGACAAGAGCTATCCGTCGCTCGCCGTGACCATGAACGAGGAGTTCCCGCGGGTCCAGGTGATGCGCGGGCCGAAGCGCAAGGGCGTGCGCTATTTCGGTCCGTACGCACACGCGTGGGCGATCCGCGAGACCGTCGACCTGATGCTGCGCGCCTTCCCCGTACGCACCTGCTCGGCAGGCGTGTTCAAGCGCTCGGCGCAGATCGGGCGGCCCTGCCTGCTCGGTTACATCGGGAAGTGCTCGGCGCCCTGCGTCGGCCGCGTCAGCCCGGAGGAGCACCGCGAACTGGCCGAGGAGTTCTGCGACTTCATGGCCGGGCGCACGGGCACGTACCTGCGCCGCCTCGAGCGTCAGATGCAGGAGGCGGCCGAGGAGATGGAGTACGAGAAGGCCGCCCGGCTGCGCGACGACATCGAGGCGCTGACCCGCGCGATGGAGAAGAACGCCGTCGTCCTCGCCGACGCCACCGACGCCGACCTGATGGCCGTGGCGGAGGACGAACTCGAGGCCGCCGTACAGATCTTCCACGTGCGCGGCGGACGGGTGCGCGGCCAGCGCGGCTGGGTCACCGACAAGGTCGAGGAGATCGGCACGCCCGGTCTCGTCGAGCACGCGCTCCAGCAGCTCTACGGCCTGGAGCAGGGCGACGCGGTCCCCAAGGAGGTGCTGGTCCCCGCGCTGCCCGAGCCGGTGGAGCCGATAGCGCAGTGGCTCGCCGAGCGCCGCGGCGCGGGCGTCAGCCTGCGCGTCCCGCAGCGCGGCGACAAGCGGGCCCTGATGGAGACCGTCCAGCGCAACGCACAGCAGTCGCTCATCCTGCACAAGACCAAGCGCGCCTCCGACCTGACCACCCGCTCCCGCGCCCTGGAGGAGATCGCCGAGGCGCTGGATCTGGACACCGCGCCGCTGCGCATCGAGTGCTTCGACATCTCGCATCTCCAGGGCGACGACGTGGTGGCGTCGATGGTGGTCCTGGAGGACGGCCTCGCACGCAAGAGTGAGTACCGCCGGTTCCAGATCAAGTCCTTCGCCGGACAGGACGACGTACGTGCCATGCACGAGGTCATCAGCCGCCGCTTCCGGCGCTATCTGCAGGAGAAGCAGAAGACCGGCGAGTGGCCCGAGGGCGAGAACGGCCTCGACGGCGACGCCGACGGCGCGCCCACCGGCTCGTCCGGTCCCGCCGCCGAGCTGCACGGCCGCGACGAGGACGGCAGGCCGAAGAAGTTCGCGTACCCGCCGCAGCTCCTCGTCGTGGACGGCGGCAAGCCGCAGGTCGCGGCCGCCAAGCGGGCGCTGGACGAGCTCGGCGTGGACGACGTGGCGGTGTGCGGGCTGGCCAAGCGGCTGGAGGAGGTCTGGCTCCCGCACGAGGACGACCCGGTCGTCCTGCCCCGTACGAGCGAGGGCCTGTATCTGCTCCAGCGGGCCCGCGACGAGGCGCACCGCTTCGCGATCTCGTACCAGCGGAACAAGCGCGGCAAGGCGCTGAAGGCCAGCCCGCTGGACGCCGTGCCCGGTCTCGGCGAGACCCGCAAGCAGGCGCTGATCAAGCACTTCGGCTCGCTGAAACGGCTCCGCGCTGCCACCGTCGACGAGATCCGCGAGGTGCCGGGCGTGGGCCGGAAGACCGCCGAGTCGGTCGTGGCGGCGCTGTCGCGTACGGCACCGGCCGCCCCGGCGGTGAACACCGCCACGGGTGAGATCGTGGAAGACGAAGGCACGTAAGACGACAGTCACGAGCAGCCGGTCACGACGGGGGACGAGCACCATGAGCGCAGACAACGCACAGCGCAGAGACGGAGCACAGGTGAGCACCGCGAAGCCCGCGGAAGCCGAGGAAGCGAAGACGCCCGAGCTGGTGATCATCTCGGGCATGTCCGGGGCCGGCCGCAGCACCGCCGCCAAGTGCCTGGAGGACCTGGGCTGGTTCGTCGTGGACAACCTGCCGCCCGCGCTGATCCCGACGATGGTCGACCTCGGCGCGCGCTCGCAGGGCAATGTCGCCCGTATCGCCGCGGTCGTGGACGTCCGCGGGCGCCGCTTCTTCGACAACCTCAAGCAGTCCCTGACGGACCTGGACGCCAAGGAGGTCACCCGGCGGACCGTCTTCCTGGAGGCGTCCGACGAGGCCCTCGTCCGCCGCTTCGAGTCCGTACGCCGCCCGCACCCGCTGCAGGGCGACGGCCGCATCGTGGACGGCATCGAGGCCGAGCGGGACCTGCTGCGCGAGCTGCGCGGCGACGCCGACCTGGTGATCGACACCTCCAGCCTGAACGTGCACGAGCTGCGCGCGAAGCTCGACGCCCAGTTCGCGGGCGACGAGGAGCCGGAGCTGCGGGCGACGGTGATGTCTTTCGGGTACAAGTACGGGCTGCCGGTTGACGCCGATCTCGTCGTGGACTGCCGCTTCCTGCCCAACCCGCACTGGGTGCCCGAGCTCCGCCCCTTCACCGGGCTGAACGAGGAGGTCGCCGGGTACGTGTTCAACCAGCCCGGCGCCAAGGAGTTCCTCGACCGGTACGCGGAGCTGCTCCAGCTGATCGCCGCCGGGTACCGCCGCGAGGGCAAGCGCTACGTCACCGTCGCCGTCGGCTGCACCGGCGGCAAGCACCGTTCGGTCGCCATGTCCGAACGGCTCGCGAGACGCCTGTCCGACGAGGGCGTGGAGACCGTCGTGGTGCACCGCGACATGGGGCGCGAGTAGCGCCCGTGACCGACGCCCGCAGGACGGCCCGGGGGAGCAGCCCGGGCCGCGCCCCGCAACGGTGCCCGAGAGCGGCGCCCGCACCCCACGCACGAACGCCCGATGGGACGTGAGCAATGCCCCGTAGGACCATACGGCTGCGTCGGCCGCTCGGCGGCGGGCCGCCCCGGCGCCGCGGCGCGCAGCCCAAGGTCGTCGCCCTCGGCGGCGGCATGGGCCTGTCCGCCTCGCTGACCGCGCTGCGCCGTATCACCGGCGACCTCACCGCCGTCGTCACGGTCGCCGACGACGGCGGCTCCAGCGGGCGCCTGCGGGACGAGCTGGGCGTGCTGCCGCCGGGCGACCTGCGCAAGGCGCTGGCGGCGCTGTGCGGCGACGACGACTGGGGCCGCACCTGGGCGGAGGTCATCCAGCACCGCTTCGTGAGCAAGGGCGAGCTGCACGAGCACGCCGTCGGGAACCTGCTGATCGTCGCCCTCTGGGAGCAGCTCGGCGACCACGTCCAGGCACTCGACCTGGTGGGCAAGCTGCTCGGCGCGCACGGCCGGGTGCTGCCGATGTCCGCCGTGCCGCTGGAGCTCCAGGCCCGCGTTCGCGGCCACGACCCGGCGGCTCCGGACGCGCTCTCGACCGTACGGGGCCAGGCCACAGTCGCCCTGACCCCGGGCGAGGTGCAGCGGGTGCAGCTCGTACCGCACGACCCGCCTGCCGTACCGGAGGCCGTGGAGGCCGTGCTCGACGCCGACTGGGTGGTGGTCGGGCCGGGCTCGTGGTTCTCGTCCGTGATCCCCCATCTGCTGGTGCCCGAGCTGCTCGACGCGCTGCAGGAGACCCGCGCCCGGCGGGTGCTCTCGCTCAACCTCGTACCGCAGCCGGGGGAAACGGACGGATTTTCGCCGCAGCGTCATTTGGAGGTTTTGGCCCGACACGCCCCTAAACTCGCCTTCGACGTGGTGCTGGCCGACCAGGCCGCTGTACCGGACCAGGCAAGCCTCCGGGCGGCCGCAGAGCGGCTCGGGGCGGCAGTCGAACTGGCCCCCGTGGCCGAACCGGTGGACGCCACCTCCTGCGGCAGCCGCGGAGCCGACACCGGCTCCGCAGCCCCCGGAGGAGGTGGCACCCGGCACGACCCGGTGCTGCTGGCAGCCGCGTACGACCGTATTTTTCGGATGCATGGAAGGATCGGCCCATGGCGATGACGGCAGCGGTGAAGGATGAAATCTCCCGGCTCCCCGTCACCCGGACCTGCTGCCGGAAGTCGGAGGTCTCGTCGATCCTGCGGTTCGCGGGCGGCCTCCACCTGGTGAGCGGGCGGATCGTGATCGAGGCGGAGCTCGACACGGGGATCGCGGCCCGCAGGCTGCGCAAGGACATCCTGGAGATCTTCGGCCACGCCTCCGACCTGGTGGTGATGGCGCCCGGCGGACTCCGGCGCGGCTCCCGTTACGTCGTACGGGTGGTGGCCGGCGGCGATCAGCTCGCGCGCCAGACCGGACTGGTCGACGCGCGCGGGCGGCCGATCCGCGGGCTGCCGCCGCAGGTGGTCTCGGGGGCCACCTGCGACGCCGAGGCGGCCTGGCGCGGCGCGTTCCTGGCGCACGGCTCGCTGACGGAGCCGGGGCGCTCGTCCTCGCTGGAGGTCACCTGCCCCGGCCCGGAGGCCGCGCTGGCGCTGGTGGGCGCGGCACGGCGGCTGCAGATCCCGGCGAAGGCGCGGGAGGTACGCGGCGTGGACCGGGTCGTCGTACGGGACGGCGACGCGATCGGCGCCCTCCTCACCCGGCTCGGCGCGCACGAGGCGGTGCTCGCCTGGGAGGAGCGCCGCATGCGGCGTGAGGTGCGGGCCACGGCCAACCGGCTGGCGAACTTCGACGACGCCAACCTGCGCCGTTCCGCACGCGCCGCGGTCGCCGCGGGCGCGCGGGTGCAGCGGGCGCTGGAGATCCTCGGCGAGGAGGTGCCGGAGCACCTGGCGGCGGCGGGGCGGCTGCGCATGGACCACAAGCAGGCCTCGCTGGAGGAGCTGGGCGCGCTCGCGGACCCGCCGCTGACGAAGGACGCCGTCGCCGGGCGCATCCGGCGGCTGCTGGCGATGGCCGACAAGCGGGCGCAGGACCTGGGGATTCCCGGCACGGACGCGACTCTCACGGAGGAAATGGTGGGCTGACGCCCCCCTTTTCCGCGGCCGACACCCCCCCCGCGAGTGCCCGCCCTTGGCCGGCCCTGGGGCCGCTCTGCGCGGGGCTGGCCTCGGGCGCTGCGCGGCGGCGGGGCCTGTCGGGGCACCGCCGGGCTCCGGTCACGGGGTGCGCGCCGTCGCGGCGGGGGAAAGATCGCGACTTCCCGCGCCGCACGGTGGACCGGGTCCGGCGGAATCCGCGACTGCCCACACCGCCGCGTTCGGTTCGTACCGCCCGGCGCGGTAGGGTCGGAAGCGGTCGGGGACATCCCATACAGCATCGCCGGTGTCCGCGCCGGCGCACCAACGAGGAGATCGGTTCGTGACGATCCGCGTAGGCATCAATGGCTTTGGCCGCATCGGTCGGAATTACTTCCGCGCACTCCTGGAGCAGGGAGCGGATATCGAGATCGTCGGTGTCAACGACCTGACAGACAACGCGACCCTGGTCCACCTGCTGAAGTACGACAGCATCCTCGGCCGCCTCAAGCAGCCCGTCAGCCACACCGAAGACACGATCACGGTGGGCAACCAGACGTTCAAGACCATGGCGGAGCGCGACCCGGCGCAGCTGCCGTGGGGTGACCTCGGCGCCGACATCGTCATCGAGTCCACCGGCATCTTCACCAAGCGCGAGGACGCGGCGAAGCACCTCGCCGCGGGCGCCAAGAAGGTCCTCATCTCGGCTCCGGCCAAGGATGAGGACATCACCGTCGTGATGGGCGTCAACCAGGACAAGTACGACGCCGCGAACCACCACGTGATCTCCAACGCGTCCTGCACGACCAACTGCGTGGCGCCGATGGCCAAGGTCGTCGACGAGAACTTCGGCATCGTCAAGGGCATGATGACGACCGTCCACGCGTACACGAACGACCAGCGCATCCTTGACTTCCCGCACAAGGACCTGCGCCGTGCCCGCGCCGCCGCCGAGAACATCATCCCGACCTCGACGGGCGCCGCGAAGGCCACCGCCCTGGTGCTGCCGCAGCTCAAGGGCAAGCTGGACGGCATCGCCATGCGCGTGCCCGTGCCGACCGGCTCGGTGACGGACCTGGTGATCGAGCTGGACCGCGAGGTCTCCCGGGACGAGGTCAACACCGCGTTCCAGAAGGCCGCCGAGGGCCAGCTCAAGGGGTACCTGGAGTACACCGAGGACCCGATCGTCTCCTCGGACATCGTCAACTGGCCCGCGTCGTGCACCTTCGACTCGTCCCTGACGATGGCCCAGGGCAACCAGGTCAAGATCGTCGGCTGGTACGACAACGAGTGGGGCTACTCCCACCGCCTCGTCGACCTCACGGTCTTCGTCGGCGGCCGGCTCTGACGCTGATCGCTCCGCGATCGCAGTACCGACATGCGACCGGGCCAGGGCTCGTGGAGCGCAATGACGCGCTCCGCGAGCCCTGGCCCGTGCAGAGCCAGAGCCAGACGCTAGGAGCCCACCAAGCATGAAGACGATCGATGAGCTACAGGTCGCCGGACAGCGGGTGTTCGTCCGCGCCGATCTGAACGTTCCGCTCGACGGCAGCACCATCACCGACGACGGCCGTATCCGCGCCGCCGTCCCCACCATCCGCAAGCTTGCCGAGGCCGGTGCCCGCGTCATCGTGGCCTCGCACCTGGGCCGCCCGAAGGGCGCCCCCGACCCGCAGTTCTCGCTCGCCCCGGTCGCCCGCCGGCTGGGCGAGCTGCTCGCCGACTCCGTGCGCGGCGAGGTCGGCTTCGCCACCGACACGGTGGGGGACAGCGCGAAGGCCACCGTCGGCGCTCTGGCCGACGGCGGGGTCACGCTGCTGGAGAACCTCCGCTTCAACCCCGGCGAGACCAGCAAGGACGACGCCGAACGCGGCGCCTTCGCCGACGAGTTGGCCGCCCTCGCCGACCTGTACGTGGGCGACGGCTTCGGCGCGGTGCACCGCAAGCACGCCTCCGTGTACGACCTGCCGGCCCGGCTCCCGCACGCCGCGGGCGGCCTCATCGCCACCGAGGTCGACGTGCTGAAGCGGCTGACCGAGGACGTCAGCCGCCCGTACGCGGTCGTGCTCGGCGGCGCGAAGGTCTCCGACAAGCTCGGCGTCATCGACCACCTGCTGGAGCGGGCCGACCGCATCCTCATCGGCGGCGGCATGGCGTACACCTTCCTGAAGGCGCAGGGGCACGAGGTCGGCTCGTCGCTGCTGCAGGAGGACCAGATCCCGGCGGTGCGCGGCTATCTCAAGCGGGCCGAGGAGCGCGGTGTGGAGTTCGTCCTGCCGGTGGACGTGGTCGCCGCGGCCGAGTTCCCCGACCTCAAGGCCAAGGCGCCGACGGCGCCCCGCACAGTCGCCGCGGACGCGATCCCCGCCGGCCTGATGGGCCTGGACATCGGCCCGGAGAGCTGCGAGCTGTACGCCGCGAAGCTCGCCGACGCGGCCACCGTCTTCTGGAACGGCCCGATGGGCGTCTTCGAGCACCCCGACTACGCCGACGGCACCCGCGCCGTCGCCCAGGGCCTGCTGGACGCCCGTACGCCCGCGGGGGAGGCCGCCTTCACCGTCGTCGGCGGCGGTGACAGCGCGGCCGCCGTACGGCTGCTGGGCTTCGACGAGAACGCATTCGGCCATATCTCGACCGGTGGCGGCGCCAGCCTCGAATACCTCGAGGGCAAGACGCTCCCCGGCCTCGCCGCACTGGAGGACTGACCCCGATGAGCAGCCGCACGCCCCTGATGGCGGGCAACTGGAAGATGAACCTCAACCACCTCGAGGCCATCGCCCACGTGCAGAAGCTGGCCTTCGCGCTGGCCGACAAGGACCACGAGGCCGTCGAGGTCGCCGTGCTTCCGCCGTTCACCGACCTGCGCTCCGTGCAGACCCTGGTCGACGGCGACAAGCTGAAGATCCGGTACGGCGCGCAGGACATCTCGGCGCACGACTCCGGCGCCTACACCGGAGAGATCTCCGGCCCGATGCTGTCCAAGCTGAAGTGCACGTACGTCACGGTCGGTCACTCCGAGCGGCGGCAGTACCACGGCGAGGACGAGGCCGTCTGCAACGCCAAGGTGAAGGCCGCCTTCCGGAACGATCTGACGCCGATCCTGTGCGTCGGCGAGGGCCTGGACGTACGCAAGGCGGGCGAGCACGTCGCGCACACGCTCGCCCAGCTCGACGGCGCGCTGGACGGCGTGGACGCCGAGCAGGCCGCGACGATCGTGATCGCGTACGAGCCGGTGTGGGCCATCGGCACCGGTGAGGTCGCCACCCCTGAGGACGCGCAGGAGGTGTGCCACGCGATCCGGCGCCGCCTCGCGGAGCTGTACGACCAGGAGCTGGCCGACGGCGTACGCATCCAGTACGGCGGCTCGGTGAAGTCCGGGAACGTCGCCGCGATCATGTCGCAGGCCGACGTGGACGGCGCCCTGGTGGGCGGCGCCGCGCTGGACGCGGATGAGTTTGTGAAGATTGTCCGGTTCCGTGATCAGTAAAGCCCGCACGGGAGCGAGTGACGACGGGTGAGCACTCGTCGTACCCTGTCGGGGGCCGGACTCGCCGTCCGGCCCCCGCATACCGTAAGTGTCCGCTGACAGTCCGAGAGAGTTGGTCCAGCCGTGGAATTGGGGTTCTCCATCGCCCTCATCGTCCTCAGCGCCCTGCTGATGATGCTGGTGCTGATGCACAAGGGGAAGGGCGGCGGCCTCTCCGACATGTTCGGCGGCGGCATGCAGTCCTCCGTCGGCGGCTCCTCGGTCGCCGAGCGCAACCTCGACCGGATCACGGTCATCGTCGCGATCGTCTGGTTCGCCGTCATCGTCGTGCTCGGTCTGCTGATGAAGTTCGACAGCTGACTGGCCACCGTGCGCGGCCTATCATGGGCTCGCGTTCGTGGCCGACGCAGTAACTCCGGTCACTGGACGTGCGTTGGGCCCTACGTACACTAGGGCGCCCGCAGCGGAGCCGCTCGTTGATGCTCCGCAGCACCGTGAGGCAGGGAGTTACGACCGTGGCAAGTGGCAACGCGATCCGGGGAAGCCGGGTCGGAGCGGGGCCGATGGGAGAAGCGGAGCGAGGCGAGTCAGCGCCGCGTCTGCGCATCTCCTTCTGGTGCTCGAACGGGCACGAGACCCAGCCGAGCTTTGCCGGCGACGCGCAGATCCCCGAGACCTGGGACTGTCCCCGCTGCGGCTTCCCGGCCGGGAAGGACCGGGAGAACCCGCCGGACCCGCCGCGTACGGAACCGTACAAAACGCACCTCGCATACGTGCGGGAGCGGCGCAGTGACGCCGACGGGGAGGCGATCCTCGCGGAGGCACTCGCCAAGCTCCGGGGCGAGATCTGACCGGCTGCCCGTATGGGCCGCCCGGCACCGGCTGCTCTGACCCGCTGCTCCGACCGGCAGTTGAACATCCGGCTGAACATCCGACGACGGCCTGGCCGTACGCCGCTGACGTGGCGCGCGGCCAGGCCGTCGAGCGGTTAGGTTGGACGGCGCTGGTGTCACGTACGAGAAGAACGGCTTGACTGTGCAGAAGAACGCTGACGGAGCGGACGCAGCCGGCGGGACCGCGGAGCGCACGCCGCTCGACCGCATGCCCGAGTGGCAGGCGCTGGCCAGGCACCGCGAACGGCTGGGGGAGGTGCGGCTGCGCGAGCTGTTCGACGCCGACGCGCGGCGCGCCGAGCGGTACGGCGTCCAGGTCGGCGATCTGCATCTCGACTACTCCAAGCACCTCGTCAACGACGAGACGCTCGCCCTGCTGCGGCAGCTGGCGGAGGCCGCCGACGTGGCCGGGCTGCGGGACGCGATGTTCCGCGGCGACAAGATCAACGTCACCGAGCGGCGCGCCGTCCTGCACACCGCGCTGCGCGCGCCGCGTGACGCGGTGATCGAGGTCGACGGCGAGAACGTCGTCCCCGGTGTGCACGCCGTGCTGGACCGCATGAGCGACTTCGCCGCGCAGGTGCGGGACGGCGGCTGGACCGGGCACACGGGCGCGCGCATCCGTACGGTCGTCAACATCGGCATCGGCGGCTCCGACCTCGGTCCGGCGATGGCGTACGAGGCGCTGCGCCCGTACGCGCGGCGGGACATGGACTTCCGTTTCGTCTCCAACGTGGACGGCGCCGACCTGCACGAGGCGCTGCACGGGCTGGACGCGGCCGAGACGCTGTTCATCGTCGCCTCCAAGACCTTCACGACGATCGAGACGATCACCAACGCGACGTCCGCGAAGAACTGGCTGCTGGACGCGCTGGGCGACGGTGACGCACCGGCGGACGACTCGGCCGTCGCCCGGCACTTCGTCGCGCTGTCGACGAACGGGCCGGAGGTCGCGAAGTTCGGCATCGACACGGCCAACATGTTCGAGTTCTGGGACTGGGTCGGCGGGCGCTACTCGTTCGACTCCGCCATCGGCCTCTCGCTGATGATCGCGATCGGTCCCGACCGGTTCCGTGAACTCCTCGACGGATTCCACCTGGTCGACGAGCACTTCCGTACGGCGCCGCCCGAGGCCAACGCGCCGCTGCTGCTGGGCCTGCTGGGCGTGTGGTACGGCGGCTTCTTCGACGCGCAGTCGCACGCCGTGCTGCCGTACTCGCACTACCTCTCCAAGTTCACCGCGTACCTCCAGCAGTTGGACATGGAGTCCAACGGCAAGTCCGTGGACCGTGCCGGGCGCCCCGTCGCCTGGCAGACGGGGCCCGTCGTCTGGGGCACGCCCGGCACCAACGGGCAGCACGCGTACTACCAACTGCTCCACCAGGGCACCCGGATGATCCCCGCCGACCTGATCGGCTTCGCCCGCCCCGTCGACGAGCTCGGGCCCGAACTCGCCGCCCAGCATGACCTGCTCATGGCCAACCTCTTCGCGCAGGGCCAGGCCCTGGCCTTCGGCAAGACCGCCGAGGAGGTACGGGCTGAGGGCGTCGCGGAGGAGCAGGTGCCGCACCGCACCTTCGACGGCAACCACCCCACGACGACCGTGCTCGCGGCGGAGCTCTCCCCGTCCGTGCTGGGGCAGCTGATCGCGCTGTACGAGCACAAGGTGTTCGTGCAGGGCGCCGTCTGGGACATCGACAGCTTCGACCAGTGGGGCGTGGAGCTCGGCAAGGTGCTCGCGAAGCGCGTCGAGCCCGCGCTGACCGAGGGCGCGGCCGTGGCCGGGCTCGACGCGTCGACGACGGCGCTCGTGGCGCGGTACCGGCGGCTGCGGGGACGTACGGACTGAGGGCCGGCCGCGGCCGGGGCCGGCGGCGTGCACAGCATCCGGCGGCTCAGGCGCGTGCCGTGGTGTCCGCGCCGAGCAGGGTGCGGAGGGTGCGTTCGGTCGACTCCGCCCGCGCGCGGTCGGCGCCGATCACCACGTAGCTCCAGCCGGAGCCGCGAGTGGCCTCTGTGGCGATTACGACGCCCTCGCCGCTCTCGTGGGAGTAGGCCAGGCCCGCGTCCTGTAGCAGCCCGTGTACGGCGTTGACGGAGCCGCGGGAGCCCCGCGCCACCGCGCCGCCCGGCGCGGCGTCCGCCAGCCAGGCGCGCTCCCCGTGCCCGTGCGACGCCGCCAGCCGCCGTACGAGCGCGTGCCGCGCCGTCGCCGCCGTACGCCGAACGTTGCTCTCCACCACGTACACCGTGCCGTCGCGGGTGACGCCGGCGTCCACGTTGAACCGGCCGCGGTAGCCGCGTTCCGCGAGGTACGCGCCCAGGGCCAGCCCCGCGTGCTCCAGCGCCGCCCGTACGCCGTCCCCGTCGCCGCTCTCCGCGAGGGGGGACAGCAGCCCGTGGTAGCCGCCGTCACGGGTGCGCATCTCGCCGGTGTAGACGACCTCCGGGCCCGCGTCGCCCACCTCCAGCTGCGCGCTCACGTCCCGTACGAAGGCCAGGTGCTCCTCCGCCACCCACCCCTCGGGCTGCGGACCGGCCCCCCTGCGGTGCGCGGCGAGCCTGGCGGCGAGCTCCGGCAGGTCCGCCCGCGTGAGGGGGCGTACGCCGTGCCCGCCCGCCGCCCGTACCGGCTTGACCAGCACCTCCCGGTGCCGCCCGAGCAGCTCCCGTACGGCGCTGACCAGCTCCGTGCCGTCCTGGCAGTGGCATCCCTCGGGTACGCGGATGCCGAGCCGGCGTGCCACCGTGCGGAAGCCGCTTTTCGTGTTCAGCCGGTCCACGGCGTCCAGTGCGCTGTCCGGCACGCCCGTCCGCTCGTACCCGCACAGCGACACCCCCAGGGAGGCCGCGAAGTGGACGGTGGGGCGGTCCAGCACCACCGGCAGCAGCCGTACGCCGCGGCGCCCTGCCAGCCAGCTCTGCACGTGGTGCATCAGCCCGGTGCGCCGCAGCGCCTCCGCCAGCGGAAGGGTGGGGTCGGGCGCCGCGTCGACCACCGTGACGGAGAACGGGTCGTGGCCGAGCAGGCGGCACGCGTACCGCCGGAAATCGACACCGACCGGGTACTGGGTGAGCAGCAGGTCGCCCGGCCCCGTCAGCCAGACCTTGCGCGAGGACTGCACCATGCCGTGCAGGTTGAGCGGGCCGGCGGCGCGTCCGCACACGACGTCGGACACGAAGTTCCCGAAGACGATGAGCGGCCGGTCGTCGTCCGGGCGGCCGGTTTCCGTCGTCTGAGCACTCATCTGTCCAGTGCAGCACGGCACGGGCGGTGCGTGCGGAACCCGGCCGCGCGTGCGGTACGGCTGCCGCCCGATTGCCTCCGCCGACGGGCGTGACATGCGGTGCCGTGCGCACTCTGGGACGGATGAAGCGCGTGAGCACGCCGGACGGCACCGCGACCGCAGCGGTGAACGCCTGGTGCGGAGCTCCCGGGCCGCGGGAGTTCCCGTACGAGGCCGTACTCCGGGAGATCCAGACCCCTCGACAAGCGGGACGGGCGCTACAGCTACCGCAGCTATCTGTGCCTGCCGCTGCTGGAGGAGCTGACGGAGCCCGCGCTGGCCGTACGGCTGACCACGGGCGAGCTGGTGGGCGGGCTCGTCGCCGACGCGTTCCGGTACGAGCGGCGCGCGGCGCGCGAGGCGACCGCGACGCTGCCGGAGGCGCGTCCGTACGAGGCGGTGCGGCGGAAGCGCTACCGGTACTTCGAGCGGCTGCTCAGTGCGCACCCGGACCCGGAACAGAGGGACGGGCCGCACCCCCTCGCCCCGGACGCCGCCCGCCGCATCGAGCTCAGCATGCAGCCCGTGTACGTGCTGCACGACGAGTACCCCTTCCTGCGCGTCCTCCAGAGCTACGAGGCCGTCTTCCGCGCCCTCGTACGCCCCGCACGCGAGGCCCGCGACCTCCTCGCGGGCGGGCGGCCGTACGCCACCGCCGCGCGCCTCGACGGCGCCGCCCGCCAGCTCGACCGCGCCGCACTGCTGTTCAGCCTGCTGGCGACGATGGACGTGCCGGCGTTCCGTACGTTCCGGGAGTACACGGAGGGGGCCAGCGCGATCCAGTCCGAGCGGTACAAGCTGTTCGAGTGGCTGTGCGGCAGGGCCGGAGCCGGCCCGGCTGCGCTCGCCGGCCTTCACGAGCGTGCCCTCGGTCGAGTCGTACGCCTCCGGCCCGGGCGGCCTGGACACGATCACGGACTGCTGTCTGGCCGCGCGGCGGTCCGGCCGGTTCACCCCCGGCCAGTGGTCCGCCCTCGACGCGGCCCTCGACCGTGTGGAACACAGCCACCAGCGCTGGAAGGCGACGCACCACGCCCTCGCCGCCCGCATGATCGGCCCGGCGTCCGGCTCCGACTACACGGAGGGCGTGCCGTATCTGCGGCAGTGTCTGGACAACCGGCTCTTCTGGCGGCTCGGCGAGCTGTCCTCCCGTACGGGCGGCTAGCACGGCCGCCGGTCTTGCGGGCCGCTCCAACTGCTCTGGCGGGCACTGCTGTTGGCAACTTCTGGACAACGTGTTGGTTGAACGGAAGACTGAATTGCCGCCCGCCATACGTCACTTCAGCAATCGCGACATAGCGGATGCCGGGGAGAGTGCCGGACAACGCCGGAATGTTCAGGTCGTGGCAAGGGAATTGTGCGGCGCGCTTCGGTGATTCACTGGAAGCGCTCACATATCCGTTGTCTGAAGTCAGGGGCGGCACCGCCCGTTTACTGCCGCGCCCCGACTCGTTCACTTCGCCGGAAACTTCCTAGTGTTCCGGGAATTGGGCCCAGAAGCGGTCGACGATGTTGTCGATGTACCGGCGTCCCTCCTCTCCGGAAGCAGTCGTTCCGCTGGCTCGGCTGAGGGTGGCGGCCATCAGGATCTGGTACTCGCTCTGCATCGCCTTCAACGGTTCCTGCAGGTCGCGGCGGTCCATGGAGACGAGTTTCGCGATGGCGCGGGCATGGGCCTGCCAGCGGGTGGTGACGGCCTCGGTGAGGAGGCGGGCGAGTTCCTCCTCGAGGCCGGTGACGGCGATGAAGTCGCGCGGCGGCAGTCCGAGCACCTTGCCGAGGTTGGCGGACTGCTGTTTGTTGCCTGTCCACTGCCCCGACTCCTCCATCCGGAGGTAGGCGTCGAGCGGAACACCGGTTATGCGGGCGAGGTCCTCGGCGGCTATTCCGCGGGCCAGACGGTGTTCGAGCAAGGTGCGGGGGCGGCCCATGAGTTCGCCGGGCGCGCACCACAAGGCGCCCGCCAGCGCGGCGAGTTCGTTGGCCGTGGGGTGAGCGGCACCCTGTTCCCAGGCGGTGATGTGGTCGGGGGAAACGTGCGTCATGCCGTACGAGGCGCGCATGCCGTACGCGACGTGACCCGGGGCCATCCCAAGTCTCTCGCGCAGGGTGCGGGCGGCGCGCGCGTTGAAGGGGATCGGTGGATGCACGGGCAGAGAGTAAGGAGTTCCCAACGGCAACTCCATGGGCTCTGTCGCCTGCATCCCGTTTTGCGGGATAGGTCGCCGCGGATTTCGTAGAAACCGACAGGGACCGACTCTAAGCCGTTAACTAGGGGATACCCGAACACAATTGTGAATCGCGCTGTGCCGCGTATGATCCGCTCGCGAGGTGCCACCTGGCGTTGTCCGCACACCTGTCAGACGCTTTCGGCGGCGCCCGGAGCTTTCCCCCTCACAACGGTAGGCCCAGGAGACGCAGATATGCAGACCAGCACGACAAGCCCGGCAGACGCGCCGCCGCCGGTCAGAACGGGAGGCCCGCTCGACCGGTTCTTCCGCATCACCGAACGCGGTTCGACATACAGCCGGGAGATACGCGGCGGACTCGCCACGTTCTTCACCATGGCGTACATCCTGGTGCTCAACCCGATCATCCTCGGCAGCGCCGAGGACAAGTTCGGCAATCAGCTGGATGCCACCCAACTGGCCACCGCCACCGCGCTGGTGGCCGCCGTGATGACCGTGATCATGGGCGTGGGCGGCAATCTGCCGCTCGCCCTCGCCGCGGGACTCGGCATCAACGCCGTCGTCGCCTTCCAGGTCGCCCCCCAGATGAGCTGGGACGACGCGATGGGCCTCATCGTGCTCGAGGGCCTGCTGATCTGCGTACTGGTGATGACCGGTCTGCGTGAAGCCGTCATGCACGCCATCCCGCAGCCGCTCAAGCAGGCCATCAGCGTCGGCATCGGCCTGTTCATCGCCTTCATCGGCTTCGTGGACGCCGGTTTCGTCACCCGTATCCCCGACGCCGCGAACACCACCGTGCCCGTCCAGCTCGGCACCGGCACGCTCACCGGCTGGCCGATGCTCGTGTTCTGCGTCGGCGTGCTCGTGACGATCGTGCTGCTGGCCCGCAAGGTCAAGGGCGCCATCCTGATCAGCATCGTCATGATGACCGTCCTGGCCGTCGCGATCAACGAGATCGCCGACGTCAAGTCGTGGGGTGTGACCTCGCCGAGCCTGCCCGACAAGCCCGTCGCCTCCCCCGACTTCGGGCTGCTGGGCGACTTCTCCCTGTTCGGCTCGTTCGGGGAAGTCAGCGTCCTGACCGTCGTCCTGCTCGTCTTCACGCTCATCCTGTCCGACTTCTTCGACACCATGGGCACCGTCGTCGGCGTCACCGCCGAAGCCGGACTCCTCGACGAGCGCGGGCAGGTCCCCGGCCTCGGCCGCGTCCTGCTGATCGACGGCGCGGCGGCGGTCGCCGGTGGCGCGTCCTCCTCGTCGTCCTCCACCACGTACATCGAGTCGGCCGCGGGTGTCGGCGAGGGTGCCCGTACGGGCTTCGCCAGCCTCGTCACCGGCGGACTCTTCGCGCTGGCCCTCTTCCTCACGCCCGTGCTGACCATCGTGCCGCTGCAGGCCGCGTCGCCCGCGCTGGTCGCGGTCGGCTTCCTGATGATGACGCAGGTCAAGCACATCGACTGGGACCGCTACGAGCTGGCCGTCCCGGCGTTCCTGACGATCGTCGTCATGCCGTTCACGTACTCCATCACCAACGGCATCGGCGCCGGCTTCATCGCCTACGTCGTCATCAAGGCGTTCCTGGGCAAGGCCCGCGAGGTGCACTGGCTGCTGTGGGGGACCGCGGCGCTGTTCGCGGTCTACTTCGCGATCGACCCGCTGGAGCAGGTGCTGGGCATCAAGTAAGCCCTTCGGCCGGTTCGGCCGGTTCGGCCGGTTCGGCCGGTTCTTCCGGTTGTGCCGGTTCGGGGTGGCCCCGGCGGACGTACGCGCGTCCGCCGGGGCCACCGTGTTCCGTTGGCTGCGCGGGTCAGTCCGTACGGGCGTCGAGCAGCCACTTGTTCGTCAGCCGCAGCACGTCCTCGCGGCTGAAGGCGCCGTGGTCGACGCTCACGAAGTGGGAGCCGAGGTACAGCGAGAACGCGATGAAGCAGCGCGCCTCGACCTCACCCTCGTCGTCGCAGAAGGCGCGGAACAGCGAACGCAGGTACTCCATACGGCGGTTGTCGACTCGCCGCAGGCGCTCGGCGACCGCCGTGTCGCGCCGCGCCCAGTCGCGGATCGCCAGATCGGTCGTGATGTCCGTGGCGAGCCCCTCGCCGGTGTCGGCGATCTCGTACAGCAGCCGCAGCCGGTCCCGCGCGTCACCGCCCTCCGCCTCGACGCGCGCGATCAGATCGTCGGTGACGTCGCGCTCCCAGCGGTCCAGCATCTCGCCGAGCAGGGCACCGCGGTCGCTGAAGTACCCGTAGAAGCCGCCCTTGGTGACCCCGAGGGCCTGCGCGAGCGCCTCGACCCGTACGGCATCGGGGCCCCCGGCCCCGAGCGCCCGCAGGCCCGCTGAGATCCACGCGTGCCGCGGAGTACGAGCCACCGCCATGATCGCTCCTCTGTCCCTCGCCACCCGTGTCCTCAGCCCGCGCCTTGCGGCAACCGCCGGTGGGCGGTCACCGCCTCGCACGCCGAACGCGGCCCGGGGGCGGGCCGGGGCCCGTCCTCAAACGCCGGACGGGCTGAGTGGGCTGGCTGAGGTGCCTCTGTACGCCATCGTATAGAAGCGCCGACGGGCGCGCGCCGCCGCTCAGTGCCGGGCGGCGAAGCGGAGGAAGGCGGTCCAGGGGGTGTCGGGTACGGAGAGTATGGGTCCGCTCGCGTTCTTGGAGTCCCGTACGTGGACGGTGCCGGGGCATGTGGCGATCTCCACGCACTCGCCCCCCTCGCCGCTGCTGTAGCTGCTCTTGTGCCAGGCGGACTCGGGCACGTGCTGCACAGGCGCTTCGACGTTCATCTCTCTCCCAACCTCTTCAGATGAATCCGCGCGCCGCCGGACGGGCGGTTCAGCGCCGGGCGGCGAAGCGGAGGAAGGCTGTCCAGGGGGTGTCGGGTACGGAGAGTATGGGTCCGCTCGCGTTCTTGGAGTCCCGTACGTGGACGGTGCCGGGGCAAGTGGCGATCTCCACGCACTCGCCGCCGTTCCCGGCGCTGTAGCTGCTCTTGCGCCAGCTCGGACCGCGGTCGGTCCGCTCGGCCTTCACGCCGCTCATAGGTCTCCCAGCCTCTTCTCGATCAGGGCAAGGGACTCGTCCGGGGTCAGGGCCTGCGCCCGGAGAATCCCGTACGCGGCTTCCAGTTCCCGGACCTTGCCGCGCTCCGTGTGTACGCGGCTGTCCCCCTGGACTTCCGTATACGCGATCCTCTGCCCATTCCGGTCCTCGATCAAGGTGAAGGGGCCAGCAAGCCCAGCATGCTCCTGACGCACCAGCGGCATCACCTGGATTTCGAGGTTCCGTCGCTGCCCGGCAAGGAGCAACTGCTCCAGCTGGCCTCGCCAGACCGCTTCGCCGCCGAGGTGCCGGTGCAGGATCGCCTCTTCCACGACGAAGCTCAGGTGCGGGGTGGGCCGACGAACGAAGATCTCGTGCCGTGCCATACGGGCCTCCACGCGCTGCTCGATGGTCTCCTCGTCGAGGAACGGCCGCCACATCTCGAACACCGCCCGCGCGTAGTCCTCCGTCTGCAGCAGGCCCGGGACGGCCTGCGTGGCGTAGACGTGGAGTTCGACCGCCTGTGTCTCCAGCCGTGCCGCGTCGCGGAAGAACGCCGGGTACTGCGCGCGGGCCACCTCGTCCTTGCTCGCCCGCAGCAGGCCGCCCGCGTCGAGTACCTCGTCCGCCTTGTCGATGAACTGCGGGGACGGAATGCGGCGGCCCTGCTCGAACGAGGCGATGGTCGACGCCGAGTACCCCGTGAGCGAGCCGAACTCCGGCCGCTCCAGGCCCGCCCGCGCCCGGCACAGCTTCAACTGCTGGCCGAAGACGTGCAGGATGCCCGTTCCGGGCTCGGCGCCCTGCTCCGGCTGCTGCTGTCGGTCCTCCACGGCTCCCATGGCCCCGCACCTTCCGTACGTACGCTCCGGCACCCCCGTACGGGCGGCCAACGGGTGCCGTCGCAGGGCCGGTTACGCCCCGCGCCGCGTACAAGAATGACCCGCGCGCGTACAGCGCGTACCGCGAACCGGGCGGTTGACCCCGTACGAGTGGGCCCCCGCGTACAGCGTGTTTCGGTCAGTGCGTTGTGGCTGGTCAGCGGCGGGTGGGCGCCGCGACCGTACTCCCATGAACCGATCACCAGGCCCCGCCCCGCAGGCCCCGCAGCCTCCCGCAGCCGCTCGTGCACCCCGCCCACGTCCGGGAGTTCCGGATGCAGTTCACCTCCACCCCGCGCGGCGCGCGCCTCGCGCGCCACCTCGTCGCGCAGCGGCTCTGCGAGTGGGGCTACCCGTACGACTCCCCGCCGAACGAGACGCTGGCCCTCATCACCGCCGAGCTGAGCGCGAACGCCGTGCGCCACGGGCGCGTGCGGGGGCGGGACTTCCGCGTACGGCTCATCGGCAGCGGGGTGCGCGGCGGCGAGACGTTGCGTGTCGAGGTCGCGGACACGCGTACGGAGGGGGTGCTTCCGGCGGTCGGGGAGATTCCCGAGGCCCCGCGCCTCGACGGTGAGTCCGGGCGCGGGCTGTACCTCGTGGCGCAACTCGCCGACCGCTGGGGCAGCGTGGCCCGCGAGGGGGCCCCGGGGAAGGACGTGTGGGCCGAACTACGTGTGGAGCGACCCTCGTTCACATAGGAGAAAAATATTCTTGTGTCTGACTCATTGGTCAGCGCGCCCAGGCGTAGTAGTCAGGACAGCGACGCACTCCGCGTCGACCCCGGAATGGAGGCATTGCCCGATGCGCATGTCCCTGAACCGCCGTACGTTCGCCCGCCTCGCCCTGGCTCCCGCCGCCGCGGGCCTGGTCAGCGCCCAGACCGGTGCCGCACACGCCGCCCCGCGCCCCGCCCGCACAACGGCAAGCCCGACAGCACACCCGGTCGCCGCCGCGACCGGCAGAGCCGGGGCGGCCGACGCGTTGAGGCGGGCCGCCGTCTTCATGGATGAACACGTCTCCTACCGAGGAGGCTACGTGTGGAGCTATCTGCCCGATCTCTCGCAGAGCTGGGGCGAGATGGAGGCCCGCCGCACCATGTGCTGGGTGCAGCCGCCCGGTACGCCCTCGGTGGGGCACGCGCTGCTCGACGCTTACCACGCGGGAGGCGACGAGGGCTGCTACCGCGCCGCCGAACGCACCGGCCTGGCGCTCGCCGCCGCCCAACTCCCCGTCGGCGGCTGGAACTACGTGCACGACTTCGCGGGCGAGGACGCCCTGCGCGGCTGGTACGAGACGGTCGGGGCGAACGGGTGGCGGCTGGAGGAGTTCCAGCACCACTACCCCAACGCCACCTTCGACGACGCCGGCACCTCCACCGCCGCCCAACTGCTGCTCCGCCTCTACCTGGAGCGCCGCGAACCGCGCATCGGCAGGGCGCTGGACCGCGTGATCACGTTCCTGCTCAGGGCGCAGCAGCGCGGCGGTGTCGCCGACGGGGGCTGGCCGCAGCGCTTCCCCGCGTTCCGCGGGTCGGTCAGCCGGATGCCGTGGCCCGAGCACGTACCGCCGTGGCTGCCGTCCGACATCCGGCACGGCATGGAGGACGGCGACTACACCCGCCACGTCACGTTCAACGACGACGTGCTGGGCGAGAACATCAAGTTCCTGCTGATGTGCGTGAACACGCTGGGCCGCACGGACCTCGTACGGCCGGTGCGCCGCGCGATGGCCTGCCTGCACCGCATGCAGCAGCCGGGGCCGCAGGCCGGATGGGCGCTCCAGCACCTCGCGCGGCCCGCGCGCGGCAGGCCCGCGGGGGCACCGGCGGGCGCGCGCTCGTACGAGCCGCGGGCGCTGGCCACGCACACCACGCAGACCAACGTCCAGCAGCTGTTCGCCTACTTCCGGCTCACCGGCGACCACGCCTTCCTGCGGCGTGTACCGGAGGCCGTCGCCTGGCTGGAGAGCTGCGCGCTGACGGACCGGCAGAAGGCCGAGAATCCGCTGCTCGCCTCCCGTACACACCCCACGTTCGTCGAACTGGGCAGCAACCGGGCCCGGTTCGTGCACCGCTTCGGCTCCAACATCCGCAACGGCGCCTACTACCACGACCACGACCACCGCGACACGCTCAGCCACTACTCCGGCGGCCGGTCCGTGGACACGGCGGCGCTGCGGCGCACGTACGAGAGCCTGATGGCGCTGACGCCCGGCGAGGTGGCGGATCTGAAGGCCCGTTCACCGCTGGCCGCGAAGGGCCGGACAGCGCTGCCGCGCTGGTTCACCTTCCGCGACCTCACCCTCGACGACCTGTTCCGGGACGCCACCGTGCCGGTGCCCGAGGTCGGCGACGAGGAGGCGGCCGGGCTGGTGGACGGGCTCGGCGACCGCGACCACTGGCTGTCGCCCCTGGAGACGGTCACCAACCCGTACCGCGGCCCGGCACCGGCGACCCCGTACGACGGGAGGGCGTACATGAGCCGGCACGTCGGCGACCTGTACGACACCTCGCCCTACGACCCGCGTACACCGCCCGAGGAGCCGCCGTACGTCCCGCGGGAGCCCGTCGAGGGGATCACCACGTCCGCCTTCACGGCCAACATGGCGCAGCTGACGGCGTACGTCGCCGGGCGCTGAGCACCGAACCCGCAGCAGGCCCGTACGGGCGTCAGGGAGAGGCCGGCGGGTAGAGGCCGCGGGGGAGTTGGGCGGCGGCGAGGCTGTCGAGAAGCCAGAGGGTGCGGGCGGTGCCGTACGCGCCGGCGGCCGGGGCCTGGATCTCGCCCGCTCCGGACAGGGCCATCGCCGCCGCCTGCGCCTTGTCCGCGCCCGCGGCCAGCAGCCAGACCTCGCGGGCGGCGCGGATCGCGGGCAGGGTGAGGGAGACACGGGTGGGCGGGGGCTTGGGTGCGCCGTGGACGCCGACGACGGCGCGCTCCGTCTCCCGTACGCCCGGGTGCTCCGGGAACAGCGACGCGACGTGTGTGTCCGGGCCGACGCCCAGCAGCAGCACGTCGAACGCGGGGACCGGGGCGTGGTCCTCCGGGCGGGCGGCGGCGGCCAGTTCGGCGGCGTACGCCTCCGCCGCCGCGTCCACGTCGCCCGCGTGCGCGCCGTCCGACGCCGGCATGGGGTGGACGCGGGCGGGGTCCAGGGGGACGGAGGCGAGGAGCGTCTCCGTCGCCTGGGTGACGTTCCGTTCCGGATCGCCGTCCGGCAGATACCGCTCGTCGCCCCACCACAGGTCCAGCCGCGACCAGTCGACGGAGGAACGGGCGGGCGAGGCGGCGACGGCGGCCAGCAGGGCGTTGCCGTTGCGGCCGCCGGTCAGCACGACGGACGCGGTGCCGCGCGCCGTCTGCGCCTCGACGACGGTGGTGATCAGCCGGGCCGCGGCCGCCTGCGCCAGCTCGTCCTTGTCGCGGTGGACCACGACCTGCGGGGTGGTGGTCACTTCGGGCCCGCCCCGTTCGGCTCGGCCCCGTCCCGCTCGGCGGGCTGCGTGCCGTCGGGCTCCGCCTCGGGCTCCGCCGCGTCCGCCTTCGCGGACGTACGGGCGGCGCCCTTCTTCGCGGCAGCCTGCGCGGTCGGCTTCTTCGCCGCCGCCTGCTTGACGCCGCCCTGCGTGACCCCGGCCTGCTTCACACCGCCAGTCCCAGTCCCCGCGCCGCCGCCACCGAACCGTACGGCCTGCTCATACGCCTCGTCCGGGTCCAGCCGCCGCAGCTCCTCCGCGATCAGCTCCGCCGTCGAACGCCGCTGCAGCGCCACGTGCCGGTCCGGCTGCCCCGGCACGGCCAGTTCGGCCAGCGAGCCGTCGGCACGGTCGAGGCAGATCACGCCGTCAGCCGTCATCAGCCGTACGGCCGTGATGCCCGGCCCGTCGGAGACGTCGCGCTCCACCGGGACGCTCAGCCGTTCGGCGAGCCAGAGGGCCAGCAGTTCGGTGGACGGGTTGTACTCCTCGCCCTCCACCGTCGCGCCGGTGATCTCCGTGTGCTTCTGGTCCAGCGCCGCGGCCAGCACGCTCCGCCACGGCGTGATGCGCGTCCAGGCCAGGTCCGTGTCGCCGGGCGCGTACGTCTCCGCGCGCAGCACCAGCGCCGCCTCCGGGTCCTCGGTGGCGGCGGCGTCGGTGATACGCCGCTGTGCGAGCGTGCCCAGCAGGTCGTCGGACGGCTTCTCCGGCGCGTCCTCGGGCCACCAGACGACCACCGGCGCGTCCGGCAGCAGCAGCGGCAGGACCACGCTGTACGCGTGCGCCGCCAGCTCGCCGTGGAGCCGCAGCAGCACCGTCTCGCCCGCTCCGGCACCGCCGCCGCCCATCCGGACCTCGGCGTCCAGCCGCGCCTTCGCGCGGTCGCGCGGGGAGCGGCCCGGCCGGCGTACGACCACGAGGATCCGCGACGGATGCTCCTTGGACGCCTCGCCCGCCGCCTTGAGCGCGTCGTAGTGGTTGCCCTCGTCGGTGACGATGACGAGCGTGAGCACCATGCCGATGGCCGGCGAACCGCTCGCCCGGCGGGCCTTGACCAGGGCCGAGTTGATCTGGCTGGACGTGGTGTCCGTGAGGTCGATGTTCATGGCCGCCGCCAGCTCCGTCCGTCGCGCGCGAGCATCTCGTCCGCGGCCGCGGGACCCCAGGTCCCCGCCGCGTACTGCTCGGGCTTTCCGTGCGTGTCCCAGTGCTCCTCGATCGGGTCGAGGATCTCCCAGGAACGCTCCACCTCCTGGTGCCGCGGGAAGAGGTTCGCGTCGCCGAGCAGAACGTCGAGGATCAGCCGCTCGTACGCCTCCGGGCTGGACTCCGTGAACGACTCGCCGTACGCGAAGTCCATCGTCACGTCCCGGATCTCCATCTGCGTGCCGGGCACCTTGGAGCCGAACCGGATCGTCACCCCCTCGTCCGGCTGCACCCGGATCACCAGCGCGTTCTGCCCCAGCTCCTGGGTGTCGGTGGCGCCGAACGGTGAGTGCGGGGCGCGCTGGAAGACCACCGCGATCTCGGTGACGCGGCGGCCCAGCCGCTTGCCCGTACGCAGATAGAACGGGACACCTGCCCAGCGCCGGTTGTCGATCTCGAGCTTGATCGCGGCGTAGGTGTCGGTCTTCGACTCGGGGTCGATGCCCTCCTCGTCGAGATAGCCGGGCACCTTCACGCCGCCCTGCCAGCCCGCCGCGTACTGCCCGCGGACGGTGTGCCGGGCCAGATCGTCCGGCAGCCGTACGGCGGTCAGCGCCTTGAGCTTCTCGGCGACGAGCGCCTTCGCGTCGAACGAGGTGGGCTCCTCCATCGCGGTCAGTGCCAGCAGCTGGAGGAGGTGGTTCTGGATGACGTCCCGGGCGGAGCCGATGCCGTCGTAATACCCGGCGCGGCCGCCGATGCCGATGTCCTCGGCCATGGTGATCTGCACGTGGTCCACGTACGACCGGTTCCACAGCGGCTCGAACAGCGTGTTCGCGAAGCGCAGCGCCAGGATGTTCTGGACGGTCTCCTTGCCGAGGTAGTGGTCGATGCGGAAGACCTCGCTGGGCCGGAAGACCTCGTGCACCACGGAGTTCAGCTCGCGGGCGCTCTCCAGGTCGTGCCCGAAGGGCTTCTCGATGACCGCCCGGCGCCAGGAGCCGGGCTGCGCGTCGGACAGCCCGTGCTTCTTGAGCTGCGAGACGACGCTGGGGAAGAACTTCGGCGGCACCGACAGATAGAACGCGAAGTTCCCGCCCGTGCCACGGGACTTGTCGAGCTCCTCGATGGTCGTCTTCAGCCGCCGGAACGCCTCGTCGTCGTCGAAGACGCCCGGCACGAAGCGCATGCCCTCGGCCAGCTGCTGCCAGACCTCCTCGCGGAACGGCGTACGCGAGTGCTCCTTCACGGCGTCGTGCACGACCTGCGCGAAGTCCTCGTGCTCCCAGTCCCGGCGGGCGAAGCCGACGAGCGAGAAGCCCGGCGGAAGGAGCCCGCGGTTCGCGAGGTCGTAGACCGCGGGCATCAGCTTCTTACGTGACAGGTCGCCCGTGACGCCGAAGATCACCAGGCCCGACGGCCCCGCGATACGCGGGAGCCGCCGGTCCTGGGCGTCACGCAGCGGGTTCGCCGCGCTGCTCACGGTCGGTTACGCCTCCTTCGGCGCGCGGCGTGCCAGCTCCGCCTCGGTCGAGGCCAGGAGGTCGTTCCAGGACGACGCGAACTTCTCGACGCCCTCGTCCTCGAGCACCTGCACCACGTCGTCGTAGCTGATGCCGGCCTCGGCCAGGGCGTCCAGCTCGGCCTGCGACTGCTCGTACGTGCCGCGCACGGTGTCGCCGGTGATCTCGCCGTGGTCGTCGGTGGCCTGGAGGGTGGCCTCCGGCATGGTGTTCACCGTGTTCGGGGCGACCAGCTCGGTGACGTAGAGGGTGTCCGGGTATGCCGGGTCCTTCACGCCGGTCGACGCCCACAGCGGGCGCTGCGTGTTGGCGCCCCTGCCGGCCAGCTTCTGCCACCGGTCGGCGCCGGTGACCTGCTCGTACGCCTGGTAGGCCAGGCGCGCGTTGGCCACCGCCGCCTTGCCCTTGAGGCCCTTGGCCGCGTCGGTGCCGAGCTCGTCGAGCCGCTTGTCGATCTCGGTGTCGACACGGGAGACGAAGAACGACGCCACCGAGTGGATCGCCTTCAGGTCCAGGCCCTTGGCGTCGGCCTTCTCCAGACCCGCCTGGTAGGCGTCCATCACCTCGCGGTACCGCTCGAGCGAGAAGATCAGCGTGACGTTGACGCTGATGCCGGTGGCGATCACCTCGGTGATGGCCGGCAGGCCCGCCTTGGTGGCGGGGATCTTGATGAACGCGTTCGGCCGGTCCACCAGCCACGCGAGCTGCTTGGCCTCGGCGACCGTGGCCTTCGTGTTGTGCGCCAGGCGCGGGTCGACCTCGATCGACACCCGGCCGTCCCGGCCGCCGGTCGCGTCGAACAGCGGCCGCAGGATGTCGCAGGCGTCGCGTACGTCGGCCGTCGTGATCATGCGGACGGCCTCTTCGACGGTCACGCGGCGGGCCGCGAGATCCGTCAGCTGGTCCTCGTACCCGTCACCGGACGAGATCGCCTTCTGGAAGATCGTCGGGTTGGTGGTGACCCCCACGACGTGCTGCTCGTCGAGCAGCTCGCCGAGGTCACCGGATGTGATGCGCTTGCGCGACAGGTCGTCCAGCCAGATCGCGACGCCTTCGTCGGAGAGGCGCTTGAGTGCGTCTGTCATGGGTTGCATCTCCTACTGGTGTGGTACGGGCGTCAGCGTGCGGCGGCTTCCAGTGACTCCTTGGCGGCCAGCGCGACCGCCTCGGAGGTGATGCCGTACTCGCGGTAGAGAGTCTCGTAGTCGGCGGAGGCGCCGTAGTGCTCGAGGGAGACGACGCGGCCGGCGTCGCCCACGTACCGGTGCCAGGTCAGCCCGACGCCGGCCTCGACCGCCACGCGCGCCCTGACCCGCGGCAGCAGGACACTGTCGCGGTACCCCTGGTCCTGCTCCTCGAACCACTCCACGCACGGCATCGAGACCACGCGCGCGGGCACGCCCTGCGCCTGCAGCCGCTCCCGTGCCTCGACGGCGAGCTGCACCTCGGAGCCGGTGCCGATCAGTATCACCTCGGGCTTGCCGCCCTCGGCCTCGGCCAGCACGTAACCGCCGCGGGCGGCGAGCTCGTTGGCCTCGTACGTCGGCACGTTCTGCCGGGTGAGGGCCAGGCCGTGCGGGGCCGGGTTGCGGGCGTACCGCTTGAGGATCTCGGCCCAGGTGATGGCGGTCTCGTTCGCGTCCGCGGGCCGCACGATGTTCAGGCCCGGGATGGCGCGCAGCGCGGCCAGGTGCTCGACCGGCTGGTGGGTCGGGCCGTCCTCGCCGAGGCCGATGGAGTCGTGCGTCCACACGTGCGTGACGGGCGCCTTCATCAGGGCGGCCAGCCGCACCGAGTTCCGCATGTAGTCGGAGAAGGTGAGGAAGGTGCCGCCGTAGATGCGGGTGTTGCCGTGCAGGGCGATGCCGTTCATGGCGGCGGCCATGGCGTGTTCCCGGATGCCGAAGTGGATCGTACGGCCGTACGGGTCGGCGCCCGGCGCGTTGTTGCCCTCGGGCAGGAACGAGGTGTCCGCGAACGTGGTGTTGTTCGAGCCGGCGAGGTCGGCGGAGCCGCCCCACAGCTCGGGGATGACCGGGCCGAGCGCCTTCAGCACGGCGCCGGACGCCTTGCGCGTCGCGACATCCTTGCCGGGCTCGAACGTGGGCAGCTTCTCCTCCCAGCCCTGCGGCAGCTCGCCCGCGCGGATGCGGTCGTACTCGGCGGCGCGCTGCGGGTCGCGGGAACGCCAGGCGGCGAACTGCTTCTCCCACTCCGCGCGCGCCTCGCGGCCCCGGTCCACGGCCTCGCGGGCGTGCGCGAGGACCTCGTCGTCCACCTGGAACGACTTGTCCTCGTCGAAGCCGAGGACGCGCTTGGTCGCTGCGACCTCCTCGGCACCGAGCGCGGAGCCGTGCGAGGCGCCCGTGTTCTGCGCGTTCGGCGCGGGCCAGGCGATGATCGAGCGGACGGCGACGAACGACGGGCGCTCCGTCTCCGCCTGCGCGGCCTTCATCGCCGCGTGCAGCGCCGCCGGGTCCAGGTCGCCGCTGGGCAGCGGGTCGACACGCTGCACGTGCCAGCCGTACGCCTCGTAGCGGGCCACGGTGTCCTCGGAGATCGCGACCTTGGTGTCGCCCTCGATGGAGATGTGGTTGTCGTCCCACAGCAGCACGAGGTTGCCCAGCTTCTGGTGGCCGGCCAGCGAGGACGCCTCGGCGGAGATGCCCTCCTGGAGGTCGCCGTCGCCCGCGAAGGTCCAGATGGTGTGGTCGAACGGGGACGTGCCGGGGGCGGCGTCCGGGTCGAACAGGCCGCGCTCGTAACGGGCGGACATGGCCATCCCGACGGCGTTGGCGACGCCCTGGCCGAGCGGCCCGGTGGTCGTCTCGACGCCCGCCGTGTGCCCGTGCTCGGGGTGCCCGGGGGTGCGGCTGCCCCAGGTGCGGAAAGCCTTGAGGTCGTCCAACTCCAGCCCGTATCCCGCGAGATACAGCTGGATGTAGAGCGTCAGGCTGGAATGGCCGACCGAGAGCACGAAACGGTCTCGGCCGGTCCAGTCGGGATCCGTCGGGTCGTGCCGCATCAGCTTCTGGAACACCAGATAGGCGGCGGGTGCCAGGCTCATCGCCGTGCCGGGGTGGCCGTTGCCGACCTTCTGCACGGAATCCATGGCCAGGACTCGGACGGTATCCACGGTCCGCTGGTCCAGTTCGGTCCAGTCGAGATCTGTGGTGGTCGGCATGGTGCTCACCCTGGGTCAGGGCTCCTCTCCGCATGTCGGATGCCGGTGACGGACGGCACACCGGCGGTGTCGAGCGTACCTTTGCCGGGCGACCGCTCCTCCGGGTGTTCGCGGAGTGGTCACCCGACGCCTTGGGCAACCGGATCGGGACGAGTGGCATTCCCGCGGGCCGTTCCGCGGGAGCCCCGTGGCATTCCGGGACCGGCGCCCGGATTCCGGAACCGTCGCTGCCGCCGTACGGCCTCGCGCCTGGCCTCGTGCGTCACGCCGGTGGAACCGGCGGTGGGAACGGGGCGGGGCGCGCCGCGGCCAACACGGCGAGCGGAGGAGGACCCCCGGGACGGGGCGATCATGGCCAACGACTAAAGTGGCGTGGTAAGCGCGAGCCTTCACCGGACCTTCACGTCCGGGACTCGCATGTTTATGACGTGATCAGGGGTGTTCGTGACGGCCGTCGAATCCCGTCCCGCGGGGGTGCTCGACCACAGCACCGTCCACCGGCCGCTCGGTGCCAGGATCAAGGCGTTCGTCGCGCTGACCAAGCCGCGCATCATCGAACTGCTGCTGATCACCACCATCCCGGTGATGTTCCTCGCCGCCCAGGGCGTGCCCGACCTGTGGCTGGTGCTCGCCACCTGCGTCGGCGGCTACCTCTCGGCGGGCGGCGCCAACGCGCTCAACATGTACCTCGACCGCGACATCGACGCGCTCATGCACCGCACGTCGCAGCGCCCGCTCGTGACCGGCATGGTCAGCCCGCGCGAGGGCCTCGTGTTCGGCATCGCGCTCGCCGTCGGCTCCACCCTGTGGCTCGGCCTGCTCGTCAACTGGTTCTCCGCCTGGCTCGCCCTCGGCGCGCTGCTCTTCTACGTGATCGTCTACACGATGATCCTCAAGCGGCGCACGTCGCAGAACATCGTCTGGGGCGGCATCGCGGGCTGCATGCCCGTCCTCATCGGCTGGTCCTCGGTGAAGAACGAGGTCAGCTGGGCCGCCGTCGTCCTCTTCCTCGTCATGTTCTTCTGGACGCCGCCGCACTACTGGCCGCTGTCCATGAAGGTCAAGGAGGACTACGCCCGCGTCGGCGTTCCGATGCTGCCGGTGATCGCCTCGAACGCGGCCGTGTCCCGGCAGATCGTCCTCTACAGCTGGGTGATGGTCGCCGTCTCCCTGGCCCTGTGGCCGCTGGGCTACGTCGGCTGGTTCTACCCGGTGGTCGCGGGCCTCGCCGGCGCGTGGTGGCTCAAGGAGGCACACGGTCTCCAGTCGCGCGCCAAGTCCGGGGCCACGGGAGCCAAACTCAAGGAGATGCGGCTCTTCCACTGGTCGATCACGTACGTGTCCGTGCTGTTCGTCGCCGTGGCGATCGACCCGTTCCTCCGCTGAGCCCTTGGCGACGGCCGTACGTTCTGGCTGCGGCCGTCGTTGAGGCCGCCGGACCCTGTTTTCGCGGTGGTTGCGCGCTGTGGCGGCGGGAGGGATGCGCCGCTGCGCGGCGCGGGTTGCGGGCGGCGCCGTGCCCCGGGGCGGCTGCGCCGCCCGGGTGCGTGAGCTGTCCGTGTCGTGGGCGCCCTGGGCGCCCAGGGGCGGCTATGAGCGAGGGCTGAGGCCGGGCGGGTCTTTCCGCCGCAGCGGTGAGCGGCCACCGTGGTGTGGGTCCGGCGGCATGGGGACGGTGCGCGGGTCTTACGTGAGGCGGGGGCGCCCGCTACGCGTTCGGCGGGCCGCCGAGCTGGATGCCTGCCATGCGGGACCACTCGTACGGGCCCGTGTGGACCTTCTCCGCCAGTTCGCCGTCGAACGTGTCGTGCAGGGTGATCCCCGCCCGTGCCGCGGCCTGTTCGGCCTGGGTGCGGGACGGGGCCACCAGGTCGCCCCACGTGCCGTCCTGCGCGACGAGTACGAGGCGGACGCCCCGCTGGCCCAGGTACGCGATCTGGCCGTCCGCGCTGCCGCCGTGTGACGCCGCGAACGCGGAGATCCGCTTGGCGAGGCGGGCCGTACGGCGTGCGTCCCGGTCGCTGCCGGTTCCGCTGTCGCTGCCGCCGGACGGGGTCGTGGCCGCCGCGTCGTCGTCGGCCTGCTGTGTGTCTGCCATGCACAGGATGCTACCGGCGGGTATCCCGCGCTGGCGATGCCTGCCGCCGCGGGCGAGACCGATCACACACGGCGCGACACTCAACTTGCCCGGAGGCGTTAGTCCTTGTGGCCGTCGGCCACGGCGGACAAGGACGGGCAGCGGCCGGTGCGGAGGTACGGGATGAGCGCGGTGGAAGTGACGGCTCCGGCAGGCCCGGCAGACCCGGCAGACGCCACAAGCAGCACACGCGGCACACGCGGTGCACACGGCACAGGCGTCACAGACACAGGCGGCGGCGCCGCAGACGCGCGCCGCGGCGATCCGTTCCTGTGCCGTACGCCGCTCACGGACCAGTACGGCCGCGGTGTGCTCCACGGCGAGCTGGGCATCGGCTCGTTCGAGGCGTATCTCGCCGCCGTCGCCGGTGCGCACGGTGGTACGCCGCCGCGCGGCAGCAGCCACTTCGACAGCGGGCTCGGCCGCGACCTGCGCCGCTGGTGCCCGCCCCTGCTGGGGCTGCCGGCGCACTGCCCGCCGGTGCACTACCTCGCGCGCCGCCGCGAGCTGGGCGCGTACGCCGCCACCCGCGCGCTGCTGCGCGGCAGCGGCATCGGCGCCTTCGTGACGGACACCAGCGCGGCGCCCGCCGGCGTGGCCGGTACGAACGTCATGCCTGTCGGCGCTCCCGCGGGCACGCGCGACGTGCCCATGACCCCCGCCGAACTCGGGCTCGCCGCCCTGGGCCGCGCCCGGGAGGCGGTGTCGCTGCGCGAGCTCGCCGCGCAGGTCGCCGACACCTCGGGCTCCGTCAACGCGTTCCTCGGCAACGTCGCCGAGGCCCTGCACACCGCGTCGCACGCGGTGGCGTTCGTCTCGGGCGGCGCCTTCCACGAGGGGTCGGCACCCACCCCGTACGAGGTGCGCCGCGCGGCGGGGCGCTGGCTGCGGGCACGTGCCGCGCGTACGGCGGACCCGGACCCGGACCGTACGGGGACGGCGCCCACACGCGGCACCCCCGCGCCGTACGGACAGTGCGCACCGTACGGACCGCACGCGCCTGTCCCCGACGAACCCGCCCTCGTACGGCACCTGTTGTGGGCGGCGCTCACCACCGGCCGCCCCGTGCAGCTGCACTGCGCGGATCCCGCGCGGCTGCGGCCGTTCCTGTACGCGACCGGCGGGCTCGGGGCGCGGATCGTGCTGCTGCCGCGCGCGCCGCACCACCGTACGGGGGCGCAACTCGCCGCGGAGTTCCCACACGTGTACGCCGATGCCGGGCCCTGGCCGGAGCAGACGCTGGCGGAGGCGCCGTCCGGGAAGCTGCTGTTCTCCAGCGACGCGTGGGCGTTGCCCGAGCTGTACGTGGTCGCCGCGCGGCGCTTCGTGGCGCGCACGGAGCGGCTGCTGGCCCGCTGGACGGAGAGCGGCGCCTGTTCGCACGCGGAGGCCGTACGCATCGCGCGGCAGCTCGCGCACGGCAACGCCCGCCACGTGTACGGCCTGGAGCCCGCGCCGGGCGGCGAGGCGGCCCGCCCTTACCCGCTCGAGGCGGCCACCGGCTGAGCACCGGCGGTGGCCTGGGCGGGGACGGCCGGAGCCTCCGGCAGCCCCCGTTCGCGCAGCGACAGGATCAGCCGGAGTACGGCGATCCAGACCAGCGTGGAGCCGAACAGGTGCAGCCCGACGAGGACTTCGGGCAGCTCCGTGAAGTACTGCACGTAACCGATCACACCCTGCGAGAGCAGCACCAGGAACAGTTCACGCGTACGCGCCCTGGGGCCGACCGGTGCGTCGAACGCGCGCAGTACGAGCCACAGCGCCAGGGTCAGCGCCACCACCACCCAGGCGAGTCCCGCGTGCAGCTGCGCCGCCAGCTGCTCGTCGACGGGCATGCGCGGCACATCGCTGCTGTCGCCCGCGTGCGGGCCGGAACCCGTGACGACGGTGCCCATCGCGACCAGCGCGAAGCCGGCCGCCGTCAGCCCGGCCACCAGCTGCTTCACGGCCTTGCCGACCAGCGGGCGCGGCCGCTCGTCCCCCTCGCGGGCGCGCAGCCACGTGACGGTGGAGACGCTGAGCAGCGTCATGGCGAGCAGGAAGTGCCCGGCGACGGTGTACGGGTTGAGCTCCGTCAGCACGGTGACGCCGCCGATGATGCCGTTCGCCGCGACGAGCCAGAACTGCGCCCAGGCGAGCCTGCTGAGCTCCGTACGCGCGGGCTTCGCGGAGCGCGCGGCGACGATCGCCCAGCCGACGGCGGCGCACAGGACGTACGTGAGCATGCGGTTGCCGAACTCGATGGCACCGTGAATGCCCATCTCCGCCGTGGCCGTGAGGCTGTCCTCGCCGCACTTGGGCCAGGTCTCGCAGCCGAGCCCGGAGCCCGTGAGGCGTACGGCGCCGCCGGTCACCACGATGACCACGCTCATCACGACGGACGACAGCGTGGCGCGCTCCAGCGTGCGCTGGGTCGGCGTCCAGCGGGCGGCGGTGTACGCGATGGGGTTCCGCGCGATTTCGAGGAGGTTCGGCACGAGGCCATGTTATGACCCCCTTGTGCGCGCCTTCACAAGGGGGGTTGCGCTCCCGTACGGCGCCGCGCGGTGCCTCCGTACGGTGCCGCCCCGCACCTCCGTACGGGAGCGTGGGGCGCCTCCGTACGGGAGTCAGCGGCGCGTCCCTACGGCTGCGTGCGGCGCCTCCGTACGGGAGCGTGCGTCACTCCCAGCGGAAGAAGCGGGCCGCCGCGGCCAGCCCGAGCACCGCCCACACCGCGAGCACCCCCAGCGCGCCCCACGGCATCCCCGCGCCGTTCTGCAGCACGTCGCGCAGCCCGTCCGAGAGCGCCGAGATCGGCAGCAGCTCCAGCGCGCCCCGTACGGCCCCGGGGAACTTCTCCAACGGCACGATCACCCCGCCGCCGACCAGCAGCAGGATGAACACCAGGTTCGCGGCGGCCAGCGTCGCCTCCGCCCGCAGCGTCCCGGCCATCAGCAGGCCGAGTCCGGAGAACGCGGCGGTGCCCGCGACCAGGAGCAGCAGTACGGCCGCGGGGTTGCCGTGCGGCGACCAGCCGAGCGCGAACGCGACCGCCGTCAGCAGCGCGATCTGCAACAGCTCGATCACCAGCACCGCGCAGGTCTTGGCGGTCATCAGCGCCCAGCGCGGCAGCGGGGAGGCGGCGAGCCGCTTGAGTACGCCGTAGCGCCGCTCGAAGCCGGTGGAGATGGCCTGCCCGGTGAAGGCGGTGGAAAGCACGGCCAGCGCCAGGATGCCGGGCGCGAGGAAGTCGACGCGCTGGTCGGCGTCGCCGCCGGGCGGCCCGTCCGGCAGGTCGACGATGTCGACGCCGCTGAACAGGACCAGCAGGAGCGTGGGGATCACGACGGTCAGCAGCAGCTGCTCGCCGTGCCGCAGCAGCATCCGCGTCTCCAGCGCGGCCTGCGCCGCGATCATGCGCGGCAGCGGCGCGGCCCCCGGCTCCGGTGTGAACGCGCCGGTACGCGTGCCGGTACTCATCAGCGCAGCTCCCTGCCCGTCAGCTCCAGGCTGCGGTCTCCCGGGGAGCGACCCCCGTACCCCCGATGGTGGTGGCGATGCCGGTTCATCAGCGCAGCTCCCTCCCCGTCAGCTCCAAGAACACGTCCTCCAGCGTCCGCCGTTCCACCGAGATCCGGTCCGGCAGTACGCCGTTCTGCGCGCACCAGGACGTGACCGTGGCGAGCAGCTGCGGGTCGACCGTGCCCGTCAGGCGGTACGCGCCGGGGGTGAGCTCGGCGGCCGCCGTGTCGGCCGGGAGCGCCTTGAGCAGGGAGGCCAGGTCGAGCCCGGGGCGGCCGGCGAAGCGGAGGCTGTTCTCCGCGCCACCGCGGCACAGCTCCTCGGGCGGCCCCTCGGCCATCACGCGTCCCCCGTCCACGATCGCGACGTGGTCGGACAGCTCCTCCGCCTCCTCCATGTGATGCGTGCTGAGCACGACGGTCACGCCGTCCGTACGCAGCTCCCGTACGAGGTCCCAGGCGGCGTGCCGGGCCTGAGGGTCGAGGCCGGCGGTCGGCTCGTCGAGGAAGACCAGTTCGGGGCGGCCGACGACGGCCATCGCCAGCGCGAGCCGCTGCTGCTGGCCGCCGGACAGCCGCCGGTAGGGCGTACGGCCGCAGCCGCCCAGCCCGAGCCGTTCGGTCAGCGTGGCGACGTCGAGGGGGTGCGCGTGCAGGGCGGCCATGTGGCGGAGCATCTCGTCGGCGCGTACGCCGGGGTAGACGCCGCCGTTCTGCAGCATCACCCCGACGCGCGGGCGGAGCCGGGCGGTGTCGGCGTACGGGTCCAGGCCGAGCACCCGTACGCTGCCCGCGTCGGGGCGGCGGAAGCCCTCGCAGGTCTCGATGGTGGTGGTCTTGCCCGCGCCGTTCGGCCCCAGGACGGCGGTGACGGAGCCGGTGGCGACGGTGAGGTCGAGCCCGTTCACCGCGGCCTTGCTGCCGTACCGCTTCAACAGTCCCGCGATCTCGACAGCCGGTGCACAGTGCATACGGGGAGTCTAAGGAGCGCGGGGGAGTGGCCGGTTCGCGGGGGTTCGCGGCCGGGCCGGGTAAGGCTCGCCTAACGTGACGTACTCCATTCGGGCAGGTCAGGGCGTGGCTTGCCGCACTACCGCGAATTACGCAACAATAGCGTTGTGAAAAACGTTGGAGACGCTCACGAGACGCGCACGGCGGTCGGCACGGCCGCCGGCGGCTCGAACGTGCCCGGCGCACGGCCGTCCGCCGCGGGGAGCGCGACGCCGGACGAGCAGCACGGCACCCGGAACAGGGTCGCCCGTTCCATTCTCGACCACGGCCCCTCCACCGCCGCCGAGCTGGCCCTGCGCCTGGAGCTGACCCAGGCGGCGGTCCGCCGCCACCTGGACACCCTCGTCAGCGAGGGCGTCGTGGAGGCACGCGCCAAGCGGGTCTACGGCTCGCGCGGGCGCGGCCGCCCGGCGAAGGTCTTCGCGCTCACCGACTGCGGCCGGGACGCGTTCGACCAGGCATACGACCAGCTCGCGGCCGACGCCATGCGCTGGATCGCCCGTACGGCGGGCGGCGGCGCGGCGGGTGACGCCGCGGTCGCCGAGTTCGCGCGTGCCCGGGTCGAGGCCCAGGCGGAGCGGTACTGGCAGGCGCTCGACCAAGTGCCGCCCGAGGAGCGTACGAAGGCCCTGGCGGAGGCTCTGACCGAGGACGGGTACGCTGCCACCGCGCGCAGCGCACCCGCGTCCGCCGAGGGCGCCGCCGAGCGCGGCTCGGGGGGAGAGCAGCTCTGCCAGCACCATTGCCCGGTGGCGCACACGGCCGAGCAGTTCCCGCAGCTGTGCGAGGCGGAGACCGAGGTCTTCTCCCGCCTGCTCGGCACCCACGTGCAGCGGCTGGCGACCATCGCACACGGCGACGGAGTGTGCACCACCTTCGTGCCCCAGACCCGTACCGACGGCCAGGCCGGCGGCGGTTCCACGGCCGGCGGCACCAAGACCGCCGGTCGGAAGGCCGGCGGGACCGCCCGAAGTACGAGCAGCACCCGAAGTACCAGCACGGCCGGCGGCAGCGCCGGCACCAGCACGACCAGCAACGCCACCACAGCGAAATCAGCCGGGAGGAACCCCGCATGACGCTCCCCACGGAGACTGCCCACCCCGAACTGGAAGGGCTGGGCAACTACGAGTACGGCTGGGCCGACTCGGACGCGGCCGGAGCCGCGGCGAAGCGCGGCCTCTCCGAGGACGTCGTCCGCGACATCTCCGGCAAGAAGAACGAGCCGGAGTGGATGCTGAAGCTCCGCCTGAAGGGCCACAAGCTCTTCAGGAAGAAGCCGATGCCCAACTGGGGTTCCGACCTGAGCGGGATCGACTTCGACAACATCAAGTACTTCGTGCGGTCCACGGAGAAGCAGGCCCAGACCTGGGAGGACCTGCCCGAGGACATCAAGAACACCTACGACAAGCTCGGCATCCCGGAGGCGGAGAAGCAGCGCCTGGTCGCCGGTGTCGCCGCGCAGTACGAGTCGGAGGTCGTCTACCACCAGATCCGCGAGGACCTGGAGCAGCAGGGCGTCCTGTTCCTGGACACCGACACGGCGCTGCGCGAGCACCCGGAGATCTTCCAGGAGCACTTCGGCACGGTCATCCCGGCCGGTGACAACAAGTTCGCCGCGCTGAACACGGCCGTGTGGTCCGGAGGCTCGTTCATCTACGTGCCGCCGGGTGTGCACGTCGACATCCCGCTGCAGGCCTACTTCCGGATCAACACCGAGAACATGGGCCAGTTCGAGCGGACCCTGATCATCGTCGACGAGAACGCCTACGTGCACTACGTCGAGGGCTGCACCGCGCCGATCTACAACTCGGACTCGCTGCACTCCGCCGTCGTCGAGATCATCGTCAAGAAGGGCGGCCGCTGCCGCTACACGACGATCCAGAACTGGTCGAACAACGTCTACAACCTGGTCACCAAGCGCGCCGTGGCGTACGAGGGCGCGACCATGGAGTGGGTCGACGGAAACCTCGGCTCCAAGGTCACCATGAAGTACCCGGCCGTCTACCTGATGGGCGAGCACGCCAAGGGCGAGACGCTGTCCGTCGCCTTCGCGGGCGAGGGCCAGCACCAGGACGCGGGCGCGAAGATGGTGCACATGGCGCCGCGTACGTCCTCCAACATCGTCTCCAAGTCGGTGGCGCGCGGCGGCGGCCGTACGTCGTACCGCGGTCTGATCGAGATCGCCGAGGGCGCCGAGGGCTCCAAGTCCAACGTGCTGTGCGACGCGCTCCTGGTCGACACCATCTCGCGGTCCGACACGTACCCGTACGTGGACGTACGCGAGGACGACGTGACGATGGGCCACGAGGCGACCGTCTCCAAGGTCAGCGACGACCAGCTGTTCTACCTGATGAGCCGCGGGCTGTCGGAGGACGAGGCGATGGCGATGATCGTCCGCGGCTTCGTCGAGCCGATCGCCAAGGAGCTGCCGATGGAGTACGCGCTGGAGCTCAACCGGCTGATCGAGCTGCAGATGGAAGGCGCCGTCGGCTGACCGGCCGGCTGCTGACAGGGTCACCAGGCCCAGCCCGCACCTAAGCCCCCTACCAACCGCAATTGGGTGAGTGAGCCAAAGGGCGCGCCGGTGTCGAAGTGATGCGACCAAGCGAGCGAGAAACGAGCGCGCGCATGGGGTCTCCCCGCCGAAGGCAGGGGAAGTCGAAGAGCGTCGACACCGGGTACGAGCGCCCGGAGGCGAACGAACACTAGAAACAGAGAGACATGGCTGAGGCTCAGAACATCCCGGTCGGTTCGAATACCACCGGATCGATCGCGGTGGCTGCCGAGTCCACCGTCGCCACGAGGATGAGCGCGGCGCCGTCCTTCGACGTGGCCGACTTCCCCGTGCCGCACGGCCGCGAGGAGGAGTGGCGCTTCACTCCGCTCGAGCGGCTGAGGGGCCTGCACGACGGTACGGCGGAGGCGTCCGGCTCGCTCAAGGCGGAGGTCACGGCGCCGGACGTGGTGGCCGTCGAGACCGTCGCCCGCGACGACGCGCGCGTCGGCCGGGCGGGCAAGCCGGTGGACCGGGTCGCGGCGCAGGCGTTCAGCTCGTTCGAGAAGGCGACGGTCGTCACGGTGCCGAAGGAGGCCGTGCTGACCGAGCCGGTGCGGGTGAACCTGCACGGCGAGGGCGGCGTGAGCTACGGACACACCGTGTTCGAGCTCGGCGCCTTCGCCGAGGCGGTCATCGTCATCGACCACACCGGGGACAACGTCCGCTCCGCCAACGTCGAGTACGTGCTCGGCGACGGCGCCAAGCTGACCGTCGTGTCCGTGCAGGACTGGGACGACACCGCCGTCCACTGCTCCCAGCACAACGCGCTGGTCGGCCGGGACGCGCGGTTCAAGTCGGTCGTCATCACCTTCGGCGGCGACGTGGTGCGGCTCCACCCGCGGGTCAACTACGCGGGTCCGGGCGGCGAGGCCGAGCTGTACGGGCTGTACTTCACCGACAGCGGCCAGCACCAGGAGCACCGGCTGTTCGTCGACCACGACAGCCCCAACTGCCGCAGTAACGTCGCGTACAAGGGCGCGCTCCAGGGCGACGACGCGCACGCGGTGTGGATCGGCGACGTGCTGATCCGCAAGGCGGCCGAGGGCACCGACACGTACGAGCTGAACCGCAACCTCGTGCTCACCGACGGCGCGCGCGTCGACTCGGTGCCCAACCTCGAGATCGAGACCGGTGAGATCGTCGGCGCCGGCCACGCCTCCGCCACCGGCCGCTTCGACGACGAGCAGCTGTTCTATCTGATGGCACGCGGCATCACGGAGCGGGAGGCCCGCCGGCTGGTCGTGCGGGGCTTCTTCGCCGAGCTCGTGCAGCAGATCGGGCTGCCGGACGTGGAGGAGCGCCTGCTGGCGAAGATCGAGACCGAACTGGAAGCCACGGTATGACCAGCGCAGCCGGTTTCGTACGCGTCGCCAAGCTGGGCGAGCTGGAGGAGGACACCCCGAAGCGGGTGGAGATCGACAGCACCCCGGTGTCCCTCGTACGCACCGAGGGCGAGGTGTTCGCCATCTACGACATCTGCTCGCACGCCCACGTCTCCCTCTCCGAGGGCGAGGTGGACAACTGCCAGATCGAGTGCTGGCTGCACGGCTCCAGCTTCGACCTGCGTTCGGGCAAGCCCTCGGGCCTGCCCGCGACCCGCCCCGTGCCCGTATATCCCGTAATGATCGAAGGAGACGGCCCTGACGCGGCTGTGCTCGTCTCCGTCAACCAGGAGTCCTGAGTTCCCCATGGCAACGCTTGAGATCAATGACCTGCACGTGTCCGTCGAGACCGAGAGCGGTCCGAGCGAGATCCTGCGCGGCGTCGACCTGACCGTGAAGCAGGGCGAGACGCACGCGATCATGGGTCCGAACGGCTCCGGCAAGTCCACGCTGGCGTACTCGCTGGCCGGACACCCCAAGTACACCGTCACCGGCGGCTCGGTGCGGCTCGACGGCGAGGACGTCCTCGAGATGTCCGTCGACGAGCGCGCCCGCGCCGGCGTCTTCCTCGCCATGCAGTACCCGGTGGAGGTCCCCGGCGTCTCCGTCTCCAACTTCCTGCGCACCGCCGCCACCGCCATCCGCGGCGAGGCACCGAAGCTGCGTACGTGGGTCAAGGAGGTCAAGGAGGCCATGGAGCGCCTCAAGATCGACCCGGCGTTCGCCGAGCGGAACGTGAACGAGGGCTTCTCCGGCGGTGAGAAGAAGCGCCACGAGATCCTCCAGCTGGAGCTGCTCCGGCCGCGTATCGCGATCCTCGACGAGACGGACTCGGGCCTGGACGTGGACGCGCTCCGCGTCGTCTCGGAGGGCGTCAACCGCGTCCGCGAGAGCGGCGAGGTCGGCACCATGCTGATCACCCACTACACGCGCATCCTGCGCTACATCACGCCCGACCACGTCCACGTGTTCGCCCACGGCCGGATCGCCGAGTCCGGCGGCCCGGAGCTCGCGGACAAGCTGGAGTCGGAGGGCTACGAGTCGTACGTGAAGGGGGGCGCACCCGCGTGACAACATCCGGTCGCGGACTTCACGGCCTGCTCGACACCGAAGCGATCCGCAAGGACTTCCCGATCCTGGACCGCACGGTCCACGACGGCGACAAGCTGGTGTACCTGGACAACGCCGCGACCTCGCAGAAGCCGCGCCAGGTCCTCAACGCCCTGAACGGCTACTACGAGCGGCACAACGCCAACGTGCACCGCGGCGTCCACGTGCTGGCCGAGGAGGCCACGGCGCTGTACGAGGGCGCGCGCGACAAGGTCGCCGCGTTCATCAACGCGCCGAGCCGCGACGAGGTGGTGTTCACCAAGAACGCCTCGGAGTCGCTCAACCTGGTCGCCAACATGCTGGGCTGGGCGGACGAGCCGTACCGCGTCGAGCACGACACCGAGATCGTCATCACGGAGATGGAGCACCACTCCAACATCGTGCCGTGGCAGCTGCTCGCGCAGCGCACGGGCGCGAAGCTGAAGTGGTTCGGGCTGACCGACGAGGGCCGGCTCGACCTCTCCAACATCGACGAGATCATCACCGAGAAGACCAAGGTCGTCTCGTTCGTGCAGGTCTCCAACATCCTGGGCACCGTCAACCCGGTCGAGGCGATCGTGCGCCGCGCCCAGGACGTCGGCGCCCTGGTGGTCATCGACGCCTCGCAGGCGGCGCCGCACATGGTGCTGGACGTGCAGGCGCTGCAGGCCGACTTCGTGGCGTTCACGGGGCACAAGATGTGCGGTCCGACCGGCATCGGCGTGCTCTGGGGCCGCAAGGGGCTGCTGGACGACCTGCCGCCGTTCCTGGGCGGCGGCGAGATGATCGAGACGGTGTCGATGCACTCGTCGACGTACGCCCCCGCGCCGCACAAGTTCGAGGCGGGCACGCCGCCGATCGCGCAGGCCGTCGGGCTGGGCGCGGCGGTGGACTATCTCTCGGCGATCGGCATGGACCGTATCCAGGCCCATGAGCACGCGCTCACCGAGTACGCGGTCGCCAAGCTGCGTGACGTGCCGGACCTGCGGATCATCGGGCCCGTCACGGGCGACGAGCGGGGCGCCACGATCTCGTTCACGCTCGGTGACATCCACCCGCACGACGTGGGCCAGGTGCTCGACGAGCAGGGGATCGCGGTCCGGGTGGGTCATCACTGCGCACGGCCGGTGTGCCTGCGGTACGGAATTCCTGCGACCACGCGAGCGTCGTTCTATCTGTACTCCTCGCCGGCCGAGGTGGATGCCTTGGTGGACGGCCTGGAGCAGGTACGGAATTTCTTCGGATAGGCGACTGGCGACAAGCCCGCGCAAGCTGAGGGCAGGGACGGACGGACTCGTGAAGCTCGACTCCATGTACCAGGAAGTGATCCTGGACCATTACAAGCACCCGCACGGGCGCGGGCTGCGCGACGGCGACGCCGAGGTGCACCACGTGAACCCGACGTGCGGTGACGAGATCACCCTGCGTGTGCGGTACGAGGGCGAGACGGTCGCGGACGTGTCGTACGAGGGGCAGGGCTGCTCGATCAGCCAGGCGAGTGCCTCCGTACTCAACGAGCTCCTGGTCGGCAGGGAGCTGGACGAGGCACGGAAGATCCAGGACACCTTCCTCGAGCTGATGCAGTCCAAGGGTCAGCTGGAGCCGGACGACGCCATGGAGGAGGTGCTGGAGGACGCGGTCGCGTTCGCCGGCGTCTCGAAGTACCCGGCGCGGGTGAAGTGTGCTCTGCTGAGTTGGATGGCATGGAAGGACGCCACCGCCCAGGCACTGGGCGAGGGCGCTGCGAAGGAGAGGACCGCATGAGCGAGACCACCACCAAGCCCGCGAGCGAGGAAGAGGTCCGCGAGGCGCTGTACGACGTGGTCGACCCCGAGCTGGGGATCGACGTCGTCAACCTCGGTCTGATCTACGGCGTGCACATCGACGAAGCCAACGTCGCCACGCTGGACATGACACTGACCTCCGCGGCCTGTCCGCTGACCGACGTCATCGAGGACCAGGCACGGGCCGCGACCGAGGGCATCGTGAACGACCTGAAGATCAACTGGGTCTGGATGCCGCCGTGGGGCCCCGACAAGATCACCGATGACGGGCGCGAGCAGCTGCGCGCGCTCGGCTTCAACGTCTGAGCCTGTTTCCAACGGCGTTTGTTCGCAACGGCGCTGTTCCTACGGCGCTTGCTCCAACGGCGATGCCCGCCGGGCCGGTTGGTCCGGCGGGCATCGCCGTCTGCCCGGCCCCGGCCCGGTAGGGTCCCCGTATCGGGTGACTGAGGAGGACCGCTGTGGCCGGACGGGAGAACCCCGCGGGCGAGATAGACACGAGCAAGCCGCACTCGGCTCGCATGTACGACTACTACCTCGGTGGCAAGACCCACTACGAGATCGACGCGACCTCCGCCGAGCAGGTGCTGACCGTGTGGCCCGGCGTACGGGCGTGGGCGCGCGCGAACCGGTCGTTCATGCACCGTACGACCCGCTGGCTGGCGGCCGAGGCGGGCATCCGGCAGTTCCTGGACATCGGCACCGGCATCCCCACCGAGCCGAACCTGCACCAGATCGCGCAGGAGGCCGTCCCGGAGGCCCGGGTGGTGTACGTCGACAACGACCCGATCGTCCTCAACTACGCGGGCGCCCTGCTCACCGGCACCCCCGAGGGCCGCACCACGTATCTGCACGGGGACGTGACCGATCCCCGCACCATCCTCGACGCCCCGCAGCTGCGGCACACCCTCGACCTCGGCGAGCCCGTCGCGCTCTCGCTCAACGCGCTGCTGCACTTCGTACCGGACGACCGGCGCCCGTACGAGCTGGTCGCCCGGCTGATGGCCGACCTGCCGCGGGGAAGCTACCTCGCGCTGACCCACGGCATGCCGGAGAGCAACCCCGAGACCCGGGACGCGGTCACCCGCCTCTACCGCAGCAGCGGCATCTACGTGACGGGCCGGAACCGCGAGCAGATCACGGCCTTCTTCGACGGTCTGGAGCTGGTGGAGCCCGGCGTGGTCCGCGCCGACCGCTGGCGGCCGGAGCGGGAGCCCGAACTGGAGACGCTCGCACTCGCGGGCGGGGTGGCCCGCAAGGGGTGACGGCTTCGCCGCCCGTACGGGCCTCGCTGCCCTTAGGGGCTGCGCCGTTCGTACCCGCCCCACCGCCCGTACGCGCCTTGGCTGTTCAGCCGGTCCGCCGTCCCGCCGGCGGTTCGGCCGGTGCCGTGGCGCGGCGGGTGCGGGCCACGGCACGTGCGCCGAGGGCGGTGGCGGCCAGCCCCGTGGCGAGGGCGACGAAGGCGCCGCCCAGCCCGTTGCCGGTGCCGAGACCGCCGTCGGACGCGGCCGCGACCAGCCCGCCGAAGGCCACGGCGGCGAGCCCCGCCGCCAGGGCCGCGACGGCTCCGCCCCGCCCGCCGCCCGTACCGAACCGCCCGGCGGGCCGGGCCAGCGCCAGCCAGCCGACGACCACACCGGCCAGCCCCAGCAGGGCGGCGGCGGAGGCCACGGGCCGCCCGTAGGTCGAGGTGTCGAAACCGGCGGCGGTCACCGGTGCGGCCAGCACCAGCCCGCTCGGCACCAGCCCGCTCGACATCAGGGCTCCTGGTGAGCTCATGTCCCTCTCCTCCTGCGTCACTTGTCGTGCTGTACGGGTGTGGCCCGAGCATGTCCGCCGGGCGCACCGCCGGTCGTCCTGCGGACGGACGCACTTCGCGCTGCCGCCGGCGGCGCACCCGGCTGCCGCGTACGGTGCAGCCGGTACGGGCCTACCGCGTGCGCGGTAGTCGTCCCCTCGTCCGTGAGCGGGACTCCCGCGCGGCGCCGCCGGGCTAGGGTGCGCGCATGAGGGCAGGGGGGTCCGGCCTGCCGGCCGGTGTCAGGGACTGGGCGATCGCCGCCTGCGTGGCGGCGACGCTGCTGCTCGCGGGGGTGTCCGGGGACCACCCCGGCGGGAAACCCGCGCCCCTCGGCTACGTGCTGCTCGCCGCGGGCGGTCTGGCGCTCGCCGCGCGCTCCCGGGCGCCCGTACCCGTCCTGGCCGCCACCGGGCTGTGCGCGGTGGGCCACCAGGCGGCCGGGTTCGACGTACCGGCCGTCGCGTACCTCTTCGCCGTCTACGCCGCCGTACGGGCCGGGCACCGCACCCTCACCGTGGTGGCGTCCGTGGCCATGCTGGCCGCGCTCCCGCTCGCGGCCCTGGCCTCGCTGCACGACACGGGTGAGGCCTTCCAGCAGGCCCGCGGCGCCCTGGAGTTGGCCTGGCTGGTCGCCGCCGGAGCCGCGGGCGAGGCGCTTCGGCAGGCCGAACAGCGGGCCGACGAGGCCGAACGCACCCGCGAGGAGACCGCGCGGCACCGCGCCGACGAGGAGCGGCTGCACATCGCGCGGGAGCTGCACGACTCGCTCATCCACCAGATCTCGGTCATCAAGGTGCAGGCCGAGGTCGCCGTACGTGTCGCCCGCAAGCGCGGCGAACCGGTGCCGGAGCCGCTGCTGGCCATCCAGGCCGCCGGCCGCGAGGCGACACGGGAACTGCGCGCGACGCTGGAGGCGCTGCGCGACGACGGTACGGCCCCGCCGCGCGGCCTGGCCCACGTGGAGGAACTGGTCGAGCGGACCCGTACGACCGGGCTGGACGTGACGCTCACGGTCGAGGGGCGGTCGCCCGGCGCACCGGCCGTGCCGGCCGTTCCGGCCGCGGTGGATCGTACCGTCTACCGGATCGTGCAGGAGTCGCTCACCAACGTCGCCCGGCACGCCGCCGCGACCACGGTCTCCGTGCGCGTCGAGCACCGTCCGGACGCCCTCGTCGTACGCGTCGACGACAACGGCACGGCCACGTCTTCCGCTCCTTCGGGGGGCGGGCCCGGGGCCGGGCCCGGCGTGGTGCCCGGGGTCGGGCTGCTCGGGATGCGCGAACGCGTCACCGCCCTCGGGGGCCGTCTGCGCGCGGCACCGCGCGAAGGGGGTGGCTTCCGCGTGGAAGCCGAACTCCCCGTCGCCGAGGCCGAACTCCCCCTGGACCGCACGCCGTGATCCGCGTCCTGCTGGTCGACGACCAGCCGCTGCTGCGCAGCGGATTCCGCGCGCTCCTCGACCTGGAGGACGACATCGAGGTGGTGGGCGAGGCCGCCGACGGGGCGGAGGGCCTGGCGCTGGCCAGGGAGCACCTGCCGGACATCGCGCTCGTCGACATCCGGATGCCGGTGGTCGACGGCATCGAGACGACCCGGCGCATCGCCGCGGACCCGGACCTGGCCCGGGTGCACGTCGTGATCCTGACCAACTACGGCTTCGACGAGTACGTCTTCCACGCCCTGCGCGCGGGCGCGGCCGGATTCCTCGTCAAGGACATCGTGCCGGAGGATCTGCTGCACGCCGTACGGGTCGCCGCGCGCGGGGACGCGCTGCTCGCGCCGTCGATCACGCGCAAGCTGATCAACCGGTACGTGGCGCAGCCGCCGCGCGCCGGTCCGGGCGGCGCGGGTGGTCCGGGCGGGGCGGAGGGCGTGGGCGCGGGCGCCGGGCTGGAAGGGCTGACCAACCGCGAACGGGAGGCCGTCGCGCTGGTCGCCCAGGGCCTGTCCAACGACGAGATCGCCACGCGGATGGTGATCAGCCCGCTGACGGCGAAGACGCACGTCAACCGCGCCATGACGAAGCTCCACGCACGGGACCGCGCCCAACTGGTGGTCCTCGCCTACGAATCGGGCCTGGTGACCCCCGGCGACCCCTGACCGGTGCCGAATCCAGCCCGTCCGGCGTTTGAGGACGGACCGGTGCGGCCGCCTGCCCGCAGCGGGGCGCATCGCTGGGTGGCACACGGACCGCCGCGCGCTATGGACGACCGTACACATCGTTGTGTACGGTCGTACGCATGGTCTATGTGATGCTCGGGAGCGCCATCCTCGCCGAGATACTCGGCACCACTTCCATGAAGTACAGCGAAGGCTTCACCCGTCTCTGGCCCTCGCTCGGCACGGCCGTCGGCTACATCGTGGCGTTCGTGCTCCTCGCGCAGACGCTCAAGACCATGTCCGTCGGCACGGCGTACGCGATCTGGTCCGGTGCCGGGACCGCGGCCGTCGCCGCCATCGGGATGGTCTTCATCGGCGAGGCGGTGACCGTTGCGAAGATACTCGGACTGCTGCTCGTGATCGCGGGCGTCGTCGTTCTCAACCTGGGAGGAGCCCACTGATGGCACGCCGCTACGACCCGGAGCGCCGCCAGCGCCTCATCGATGCGGCGATCCGGGTGGTGGCCCGGCACGGCATCGCGGGAGTGAGCCACCGCCGGGTGGCCGCCGAGGCGGACGTGCCGCTGGGCTCTACCACGTACCACTTCGCCTCGCGCGACGATCTGCTGGTCGCCGCGCTCGGGCAGATCAGCGACGAGTGGCTGGCCGCGGTCGAACGGTGGGTGGACGGCGTCGACCCGGACGTGCCGTTCGCCGACGAGATCGCCCGGTTCGTCGTGGAGTCGCTGTCCGGGGACCGCACGCGTGCCCGGATCGAGTACGAGCTGTACCTCGCCGCGCTGCACCACCCCAGCGTCCGGCCCATCGCCGCCAAGTGCGTGGACGGTCTCACCGCCCAGCTGCGCCGCCGTACCGCCGATGACGCGCACGCACGCGCGCTGGCCGCGCTGCTGGACGGGCTGATGCTGCAACTCCTGCTGACCGACCGGCCGGTGGTCCGCTCGGAGGTCCGCGCGCTGCTGGACGGTTTCGCGGCGCCCGTGTGACGGGTGCGGCAGAAATGACCAGCGGGCCGGGCGGTACCCGCGGTGCCCGTGTGAGCAGCGGTCCTCGTGTGACCGGCGCCCCCGCCTACGCCAGACACGGCGCCCCCGCCTACGGCAGACACGGCGCGCCGCCTACGGCACACGCAGCGCGGTGCCCGACGGCACACCCGCCCGGCCCCGGCCGCCGTACCGGCCGGGAGGCCCGGTTCGCCACCGCCCGCGCCGTCCGGTTAGCGTGACGGCTATGACCGACGCACCCAGCACCCGTACGACCGGCGCCGTCGCCGCCGGGCTCGCCACCGTCGCCGACGACGGCACCGTCCTCGACACCTGGTTCCCCGCCCCCGAACTGGCCGACGCCCCCGGCCCCTCCGGGACCGAGCGGCTGACCGCCGAGCGCGCCGCCGAGCTGCTGGGCGACGCCGCCCCGAAGGCGCTGGGCCCCGACCCGCGCCGCGGGGTGGAGGTCGTCGCCGTACGCACGGTCATCGGCTCCCTGGACGACAAGCCGCTGGACGCGCACGACGCGTACCTCCGGCTGCACCTGCTCAGCCACCGGCTGGTACGGCCGCACGGGCAGAGCCTGGAGGGCCTCTTCGGGCTGCTCGCGAACGTCGCCTGGACCACGATCGGCCCTGTCCAGGCCGACCGTATCGAGGAGGCGCGGCTCGCGGCCCGCGCGAGCGGCGTGCAGCTGAACGTGACGAGCGTCGACAAGTTCCCGCGCATGACCGACTACGTGGTGCCGGGCGGCGTACGGATCGCGGACGCGGACCGCGTACGGCTCGGCGCGCACCTCGCCGCGGGCACCACCGTGATGCACGAGGGCTTCTGCAACTTCAACGCGGGCACTCTCGGTACGTCGATGGTCGAGGGCCGGATCACCGCGGGTGTCGTCGTCGGCGACGGCTCCGACATCGGCGGCGGCTCGTCGATCATGGGCACGCTGTCCGGCGGCGGCAAGCAGGTCATCTCCATCGGCGAACGCTGCCTGCTCGGCGCCGAGGCCGGTATCGGCATCTCGCTCGGCGACGACTGCGTCGTCGAGGCGGGGCTGTACGTCACCGCCGGCACGCGCGTGACGCTGCCCGACGGCAACGTGGTCAAGGCGCTGGAGCTGTCCGGCGCGCAGAACCTCCTGTTCCGCCGCAACTCCACCACCGGCACCGTCGAGGCGCTCCAGCGCACGGGCTCGTGGGGCGGCCTCAACGAGGCGCTGCACAGCAACAACTAGGCGGCCGCACGGCAACAACGAGCCGTACGGGAGACGTACGGTCGACGTATCGCCGACGTACGGCCGCGCCCGGCACCGTCAGCCGGAGCGCGGCCGTACGAGCCCGAGGTCGTACGCCAGCACCACCGCCTGTACGCGGTCGCGCAGCTCCAGCTTCCGCAGCAGCGCCGACACGTGGGCCTTGACCGTGGACTCGGTCAGCGACAGCCGTTCGGCGATCTCCGCGTTGGACAGGGCGAGGGCGACGAGCCGCAGCACCTCCCGTTCGCGCTCCGTCAGCTGCGCCAGGTCCGGTGGCGGAGCGGCCGTCGGCGCCGGCAGGCGGTTGGCGAAGCGGTCGAGCAGGCGGCGCGTGACGGACGGCGCGAGCAGCGCGTCGCCGCGCGCGACGACGCGGATCGCCTCGACGAGTTCGCCGGGGCGCACGTCCTTCAGCACGAAGCCGCAGGCACCTGCCCGCAGCGCGGCGAACACCGCCTCGTCCACGTCGTACGTCGTCAGGACGATGATCCGGGACGCGCTGCCGGAGGCGACGATGCGTTCGATGGCCTCGACGCCGTCGACGTGCGGCATCCGTACGTCCATCAGCACCACGTCCGGTTTGACCTGCGCGACCAGGACCGACGCTTCCTCGCCGTCGGCCGCCTCGCCGACCACTTCGAGGTCCGGTTTGGCGTCGATGATCATGCGGAAACCGCCGCGTACCAGTGCCTGGTCATCGGCCAGCACCACCCGTACAGTCACCCCGTCACCTCCAGCGGCAGACGGGCCTGGACGCGGAAGCCGCCCCCAGAGCACGGTCCCGCGTCCAGGCTTCCCCCGAGCATCGAGGCACGCTCCCGCATCCCGGTGATCCCAAAACCCCCGCCCTCCGTGTCGGCGGCGGAGCCTCCGCCGTCGTCGAGCACATCGATCTCCAGCATTCCAGCGGCCGTCCGTACGGTCACCTCGACCCGGCCCGCGCCCTCCGCGTGCCGCAGCGTGTTCGTCAGCGCCTCCTGCACGATGCGGTACGCGGACAGCTCGACGCCGGCCGGTACGGGCGGCCCGTCCGTCGTGTCCTCCCGGTGCACAGCGACGTGCAGGCCGGCGGCGCGGAGCGGCTCGGCGAGTTCGCCGAGCCGGTCGAGCGCGGGCTGCGGCCGGCGCGACTCGTCCTCGCCGCCGGGGCGCGTGGCCGCGAGCAGTCTGCGCAGCTCGCCCAGCGCGGACCGGCCCGTGGACTCGATCGAACGGAGCGACGCGCGCGCCTGCTCCGGCGCCTCGTCGAACACGTCGTCGGCCGCCGCCGCCTGTACGACGATGACGGACACACTGTGCGCGATCACGTCGTGCAACTCCCGCGCGATCCGCGCCTGTTCCTCGCCGACCGCCCGCCGCGACGCCTCCGCGATGGCCGCGCGGCGGCTCCGTACGGTCTCCGTCAGCGTCCATACGAGGACCGGGATCACCATCGCGAACTGGGCGTCCCCGGTGGTCGTGGTCCAGAAGTTCATCGAGGTGAGCGCGAGCAGCGCGGCCAGCCCGTACAGCGAGAAGCGCGGCGGATACGCGAGCGTCAGCGGCACGACCGCGACCAGCGCCGCCACCGGGAACACCCCCTCCGGGGCGATCACGTGCGTGAAGGTCCCGCCCGCGAGCGCGACCGCCATCACCGGCACCGGGCGCGTACGCCGCCACCACAGCGCCACCGCCTGCCCGGCCGCCGCGGCCAGTCCGAGGGCGGTCAGCGCCCACGGCTGCCCCTCCGACTCCAGCAGGACGACGACGGTGAGGTAGTACGCGACGAGCACCGACACGGCGATGTCGGCGGTCAGGCGCAGGGGGCGGCGGCGTACGCGGAGCATGCGGGGATTATGGCCGACGGTCCTGGGACGTTCCCGCCTCTGTCCCGGCCCTCTGTCCCGGCCCTCCGTTCCGGCCTCGGTCCGTGCCGCGGTGAGGGCGGCGATAGTGTGCCGTCATGAGCGATCTCGCGGTGGGGCTGCGGTACTTGGGGCGTGGACAGCGGTGGGTCGGCGCGCACACCCGCTGGTTCGGTTTCGGACTGATTCCCGCGCTGCTCGCGTTCCTGCTGTACGCGGCCGCGCTGACCGGGCTGGCCTTCTGGGCCGACGACATCGCGACCTGGGCCACGCCCTTCGCCGACGACTGGGGTTCGCCGTGGCAGTCGGTGCTGCGCACCCTGTTCGCGGTGCTGCTCTGGCTCGGCGCGCTGTTGCTCGCCGTCCTGACCTTCACCGCCGTCACGCTGCTGATCGGCGACCCGTTCTACGAGAAGCTGTCCGAACAGGTCGAGGAGTCCGAGGGCGGCTGCCCGCCCGGCCCCGACCGGCCGCTCTGGCGCGAACTGTGGATCTCGCTCCGCGACAGCCTGTACGTGCTGTACCGCGCGCTGCTGTACGCCCTCCCGCTGTTCCTCCTGGGCTTCGTCCCGGTCCTCGGCCAGACGGTCGTCCCGGTCCTCGGGATCTGCGTCTCCGGCTTCTTCCTCACCCTGGAACTCACCTCGGTGGCCATGCAGCGCCGCGACATCCCGGTCCGCGAACGGCTGCGGCTGCTGCGCACCCGCAGGGGCCTCGCGATCGGCTTCGGCGCCCCGCTGGTGCTGGCCTTCCTGGTGCCGTTCGTGGCGGTGCTCCTCATGCCGGGCGCGGTGGCGGGCGCGGCCCTGCTCGTACGCGACGTGCTGGACGAACAGCCCCCGGCCACCCCGCCGCCCGCCCACCCGGAGCCGCCGCCGTACGGCAGCCCGGACACGTACGGGGTCAGGCCCTCCGGTCCTCCGACGGGAACTCCGCGGTCGACAGGGTGAGTCCGAGGACTGTCCCGGTCAGGTCGATCTCCTCGCCGAACTTCGCGATCAGTCGGCTCTGGTACTCGCCGCCCTTGGGGTGCGTGTGCACGTGACACGTGGCGGTGTACGGGTCCGCGATCAGCAGGACGGGCACTTCGGCCAGCGCGTACGCGTCCCGCTTGGGCCCGTAGTCGTTGGCGGCCGTGCCCCGGGAGATCACTTCGGCGATGAACTCCACGTCCTGGTACCGCCAGCCGCGGCTGCCGTCGGGCTGCACGAACTCGGCGGAGTCCTTCAGCAGGGCCACGTCGGGGGAGAAGCCGTTCTCGTGCCCCGGAAGGTCGATGCGTACGTCGGACATGACCCGGATGTCCATGCCGAAGTGGTCCTCCAGCGCCCGCACGATCCGGCGGATGATCTCCCAGTGCGCGCTCCGTTGCGGTGACATGGTGATGGTCCCCTCGACGATCTCGGCCTTGTAGCCCTCGGGGACCGGCATCCGCTCCAGCAGCTCGAACATGTAGTCCAGCCTGCGGTCGTTGCTCTCGGCCATCTCGATCCTGTCGGTCAGCTCGACGGTCATCGACGTGCCCCTCCTCCCCGCCGCACCGGGCGGCGCGGCCGCACGGTGCAACGATACGGCCGGGGGCCGGTCACGTCGCCGGGGTGAGCTGCTTGAACGCCTCCACCACGCGGGTCGTGAGGAGGTCGTCGGCCGGGAGGAGCGGGGCGCGGAGCGGGCCCGAGGGGAGGGCGTGGGCCGCGAGGAGGGCCTTGAGGGTCACCGTGTAGGGCGCCTCCGACATCAGGGCGTCGACCAGCGGGACGAGCGCGAGGTGGAGGCGCGTCGCCGTGGTGTGGTCGCCCGCGTCGAAGGCGTCGAGCATGGCGCGGACGTGCCGGCCCGCGACGTTGGCGACGCTGCTGACGCAGCCCACCGCGCCGATCGAGCGGAGGGGGAGGATCAGTTCGTCGCAGCCGGAGTAGTAGGAGAGGCCGGTGGCGCCGATGATCTTCGCGGCCTTGAGGGGGTCGTAGGAGCAGTCCTTCACGCCCTGGATGCGCGGGTGTTCGGCCAGCCGCAGCAGTGACTCCGTGCTGAGGGCGGTGCCGGTACGGGCGGGGATGTCGTAGAGGAGCACCGGGAGGCCGGTGGCGTCGGCGACCTCACGCAGGTGGTGTACGACGGCCGGCTGACCGGGCCGCGAGTAGTACGGCGTGACGACCAGCAGGCCGTGCGCGCCCGCGCGTTCGGCGGCGCGGGCCAGTCCGGCGGAGTGCCGGGTGTCGCTGGAGCCGACGCCCGCCGTGACCGTGGCGCGGTCGCCGACCGCCTCGACCACGGTGCGTACCAGGAGGGTCTTCTCTTCGTCGGACGTCGTCGGCGACTCACCCGTGGTGCCGCTGACGACGAGGCCGTCGCAGCCGTCCTCGTCCACGAGGCGGGCCGCGAGCCGTGCGGCGCCCTCCGGGTCGAGGGCGCCGTCGGCGTCGAACGGGGTGATCATGGCGGCGTTGATGCGGCCGAAGGGGCCGGGGGATGCGGACATGTCCGGAGTGTGGAAGCCGGGGGCGCGCGGGTCCACTTAGTTGTCCTGGCGTGTCGCGTAAGCGGCGCTCAACAGTGCGCCGTACGCCCCCGGCCGTGCCCCGGACGCCCCCTGCCGCTCATGGCCGGAAGCGCAGCACCTGCGGGTCGTGGTCGCTGACCTGGCCGGCGAACTCGGCGTTCGTGTGCACGATGTCGTAGTCGAAGCGGCGGATGCCGGGTGAGACCAGCGTCTGGTCGAGCACCTGCGAGTTGCCCTGGAACACGTACGTGTACCGCTCCCGCGGCGGCAGCGTCCCCACCGCGCCGCGCAGCGCGCGCCCGTCGGTGAGGGCGTCGGCCGTGTCCGAGAACTCGAAGTCGTTGACGTCCCCGAGCACCACCACCCGGGCCTTGCGCTCCACGGCCAGCGCGTCCTTGACGAACGTGTTGACCAGCCGTGCCTGCTTCACCCGCTGCTCCTCCGAGGACCGGCGCGGCGGCTGCACCCGCCCGTACAGCGGCTCGTCGCCGCCCTTGGACGCGAAGTGGTTCGCCACGACGAGCACCGGCCGCCCGCGGAACCGGAATTCGCCCGCCAGCGGCTTGCGGCTGTCCTCCCACGCGGCGTCCTCCGGCGCGACGCGGCCCGGCGAGTGGCTGAGCGCGGCGCGGCCCTCGCGCTCGACGACCTCCGCCGGGGTGGTGGCGTCGCCGCCGGGCCGGTCCGTGAACGACACCCGGTCGGGGTTGAACAGGAAGACGTTGCGGATGTTGCCGCCCGGCTCGCCGCCGTCGCGGCCATCCTCCGGGTCGATGCCGCGCCAGTCGTAACGCGGGCCGCCCGCCGCGGCGATGGCGTCGATCAGCTTCCGTACGGTCTTCTCCGCGGTGACCGTGCCGTCGTCCTCCGCGCCGGTGTCGTCCTGGATCTCCTCCAGGGCGAGGATGTCGGGCGCGGCGAGATCGCGTACGACGCCCTTGGCCAGCCGCTCGTACTTCGCCTGGTCGTCGCCGGGGTCGAGGTTCTCCACGTTGTAGGTGGCGACGGCCAGTTCACCGTCGCGCTGCGCACGGGTCCGCTCGGGGGCGAGGCCGCCGTCGGTGACGGTGCCCAGCTCGCGGGCGGCCACGTGGTAGCCGCCGTGCTGGTCGTAGTCGAGCGGGCCGGCGGTGACGCCGGTCAGCCGGTCGCCGACGTCGGCCGTGGGGAACGGCTCCTCGGACAGCGGCGTGAGGCTCTCGACCTTCAGGCGGCCGGAGTTCTGCGCGTCGTACGAGCCGTAGCGCGTGCCGCCGCGCGCCGTCGGATTCTCCCGCGGCTTCACGGTCACCCACAGCTCGGCGTACTCGGTGCTGGGGCCGACCACGCGCGCGTCGGCAACCTGGACGTTCATGCCTTCCAGTGATTCGTAGCGGTCCAGCGCGTACCGTCCGGGGCGCAGCTTCAGCCCGTCGATGCTGCCGCCGGCCGCCGGATCGCCCTCCGGCGCGTACGCGTCGGGGACGGTGTCCGCGCTGAGCCGTACGGCGCGGGGGAGGGGGTTGCCCGAGGAGACGACGCTCACCTCGGGCTTGGTTATCTGGGTCACGGACTGGTTCCCGGAGTCGGCGCCGCCGTACACGAACTCCCCTACGGAGCCCGAGACCCGTACGGCGTCGCCGGTGCGCACGGTGGGCGCGGAGCCGGTGAAGACGAACACGCCCTCGCTGGTGGCCGCGGAGCCGTCGGCCTCCGGGTCCTGCATCCAGAAGCCCTTCGAGCCGTATGTGCGCACGCCCGTGACGACACCCGGCACCTCGGTGACCGCGCGTCCCTCGAACGGGGACGTACGGGTGGTGCCCTGCAGGTCGCGTATCCGGACCTGCTCCGGGGCGTCGGCCCCGGCGGTCACGGCGGGGACGGTGAGCAGCGTCGAGGTGAGCGCGGCGACGGTGAGGGCGCCGAGCGCGGCGTGGTGACGGGTGGTCAAGGGGTCCTCCGGGCGTGGAGACTGGCCGGGCACGGCGGCCGGGTGGCGGGCGCGGGCGAGTCGGTTTCTACGCGCGTAAAGTTCCCGGAGGCCCCCGATGTTGTCAAGACACGGCGGGTATACGCGGGAGCACGGGCAGGTGAACCCACGGGACGCGCCGGTACGTCCTAGGCTGGGGCACCGCAGCATCCGCACCATCCGCGTTCCACTGAGGAGCCACCCTCCATGCACGGTGACGAGAGTCCCACCATGCCGCCCGTACGGCTGCCCTCCGAGGCCGAACTGGCCAGGGACGCACTGGCCGCACCGCTGTTCTCGCGGGCCGTACGGCTCGCCCGCTGGGCGGGCAGCGGCGTCCGCGTGGGCGCGGGCGGCGAGTTGCTCGGCGGGCAGCTCAAGGAGGCCGCGGGACACCTGGGTCTGCAGGACGACGAGGAGGGCCCGTACCACGCCTCGGAGGCGTGGCACCTCGCTCTCGACACCGGCCTGGTCGAGGTGGCGGAGGACGAGGACGCGGAGCCCACGCTGGAGAGCGACGAGCCCGTCGGGACCGCCGCCCCCGGCGACGAGTTGGGCCGCGTCACGGGCGAGGGCGGGCCGGCGGACGTGCTGGAGGTGTGGTCCGACGGGTTCGAGAGCGTGCTCCAGGACGCCGCGACGCCCAGCCTCGAGGACGTGGTCGGGGAGATCGAGGGCGCGGTCGGCCCGGACGGGCAGCTCGACCCGGACGCCGTCGGGCTGGACTCGCTGGACTTCGACGCCGAGGCGGAGAGCGACTTCCTGGACGGCGCGCTCGGCAACCTCTATCTGCTCGCGGCCACCGACCCCGCCGTGGCCGACGGTTCGATGGTGCCGCTGCCGGTGCTGGCCGCGTCGATGATCGTGCCCGACGACATGGACGAGCCGACCGACGAGGTGCTGGAGAGCGTCTCGTCGGCGATGATGCGACTGGACGAGCAGTTCCGCATCCTGGCGCCGACGGGCCTGGTCGAGTACCAGCCGGTGGACGAGGCGCTCACCCAGGAGTCCGAGGGCGAGCTGCCCGAGGAGCCGGACGACGAGGACGTCTCGCGCTACGGCATGGTGCGGCTGACGCCGCTGGGGCTGTACGGCGTGCGGCAGCGGATGCTGGCCGCCGGCCTCGACGTGCCGCTCGTGGGCGACCTGGCGGGGGAGGACGCGGGGATGCTGCTCGACGCGGTGCCCTCGTTCCCGGAGGAGAGCGCGCGGCAGGAGTTCGAGCAGTGGCTGGCGGCCCGTACGGTCCTGGACGCCGCACGCGAACTCCTCGCCGCCGCGCGGGGCCAGGACGGCACGGCGCCCGCCCGGCGGCTCGCCTGCCAGCAGGCGCTGACGCTCGCGGGCGCGGAGGCCGAACCGGCGCTGCGGGAGGTGCTGGACGACCGCGAACTGGGCGGCCTGGCACGGGTCTGGCTGGTGGAGAACGGCGCGCGGGACGTGCCGCAGCCCGACGAGGAGATGGTCTTCTGGCTGACCGTGGACACCCTCGCCGCGCAGCTGGCCACGGCGGGCGAGCCGGACGAACTCCGCGACCTGGTGCAGGGGCTGGTCGACCAGCACACCGGATTCTTCGACCGCGCCTGGCAGGTGGACCACCCCTCGACGGCGGACGTGCTGGAGGCGATGGGGCGCATCCACCCGGACAAGCGGACGGCCAAGGAGGCGCGGAAGGCGGCGTTCAAGGCGCGCTCGCAGTCGCGTTGAGGGACGCGCGGACGTGTGTCCGGAGGCGGCGGTACGGCAGGCGGCGCGTCCGTACGGTGCGGGAAGCCTTGCCGGGGCGCGCGTGAGCGCATAGCTTTCGCGCTGTCGCCGCACCGCACGGGTACGTCACCCCCACGCACCCCCTACGCACCGTGAGCAACCACCCGCACCACCCGTACCGTCGTCGCAGTGCGCGCTCTGCACCCGCGGAACCCCACCGGCCGGGAGGCGTACGCACATGTCCGATGCGGTCCAGCGGCGTTCCGAGGCACCGGTCCTGGTCGGGCGCACCGGCGAGCTGCATGCGCTGCTCGACGCGATCACGCACCCGCCGTCGGTCGCGCTCGTGGAGGGCGAGGCCGGGATCGGCAAGACCCGGCTGATCCGCGAGGCGCTCCGGCACCCCTCCGTACGCGCCCGCCGCATCCTCCTCGGCAGCTGCCACCCGCTGCGCGAACCGTTCCCGTACGGGCCCGTGTTCGAGCTGCTGCGCGGCCTGGACGGCGGGCTCCCCGACGGGCTCAGCCCGGTGTGCGGCGCGCTGCGCCCGTACCTCCCCGAGCTCGCCGGGCTGCTGCCGCCCGCCCCCGAGCCGCTGGAGGACCACCGCGCGCGCCAGCACCGGCTGTTCCGCGCCGTACGCGCGCTGCTGGCGGCGCTGGGCGACGTCGTCGTGGTGGTCGAGGACCTGCACTGGGCGGACGACGGCACCCGCGATCTCGTACGGTTCCTGGTGGACGAGCCGCCGGCCGGCCTGTCCGCCGTGCTCAGCTACCGCCGCGAGGACCTGCCGGGCACCGGGCTGCCGCTGGGCCGCGCGTACCGCCATCCGCCCGGCACCACCGCCGTGCTGATCCCGCTCCAGGTGCTGGACGTGCACGCCGTACGCAGCCTCACCGCCGCCATCACCGGCAACTCCGACATTCCCGGCCCGCTCGCCGCCGCCCTGCTGGAACGCACCGCGGGCATCCCGTTCGTGCTGGAGGAGGTGATCCGCGCGCTGCCCGGCGCCGACGGGCTGTCCGATCCGGGCAGCGGGCGGGCGGCGCTGGAGAACGTACAGGTGCCGATGCTGCTCCAGGAGGCCATCACGGACCGGATGGCCGTCCTGTCCCCGGCCGCGTCCGACGCCGTACGGGCCGTGGCGGTGCTGCGGGTGCCCGTGGACGAGGAGCTGCTCGCCGCCGTGACGGGCACGTCGCGGGCCGAGGCGGGGGAGTCCGTACGGGAGGCACTGCTCGCCGGGGTGCTGCACGAGTACGGGGACGGCCGCTACGGCTTCCGGCACGCGCTCGCCCAGCAGGCGGTGTACGCGGGCCTGCCCGGGCCCGACCGGCACCGGCTGCACCGCGAGGTGATGGTGGTGCTCGCCGCACGCGAGGCACCGCCGCTGGTCCAACTCGCGTACCACGCGCGGCGGGCGGGCGCGCTCGCCGAGTGGCACCGGTACGGCGAGGCGGCCGCGGAGGCGGCGCGGGAGATGGGCGACATCGCGCTCGCCGTCGAACTCCTGGAGGAGCTCCTCTCCGACGCGCGCCTCGACCCGCTCGAACTCGGCCGGCTCGCCGCACAGCTCAGCCGGGACGCGGTGGCCGGCCTGTCGCACCGCCGCGCCTGCGCGCTGCTGCGCCGCGTGGTCGGCGAGAGCCAGCTGCCGGACGCGCTGCGCGGCGAGATACGCCTCCACCTCGGGCTGCTGCTCTACAACCAGGCCGGCGACCACGAGGCGGGCCGCGCCGACACCGAGATCGCCGTGGAGGAGCTGCGCGACCGCCCCGAACTCGCCGCCCGCGGCATGGCCGCGCTGGCGATGCCCAGCTGGGGCGACCACCCGTACCAGGTGTACGAGCGGTGGATCACGCGCGCCGAGGAGCTGGCCGAACGGGGCGACGACCCCGAGGCGCTGATGGCCGTACGCGGCAACCACCTGGCGCTGCGCATGAGCCTCGGCGACAGCTCCGTGTGGGCGCGCGCGGAGGAACTGCTGGGGCAGGGCGGTTCGGTTGCGGAACGCCGCCAGATCGCCCGTTCCTGCGGTAACTTCGCGGACGCCGCGACCAGCCTCGGGCACTACGCGAAGGGGCAGCGATACCGCGCCGAGGGCTGGCGGCTGGCCGCCGAGTGCGGCGCGCCGTACACCGAGGGCATCGTGGAGGGCACGGGGCTGCGGCTGGACTGGTACGCCGGCCGCTGGCAGGGTCTCGCCGAACGCGCCCGGCACACCCTCGACGTGGTGCAGGGCGTGTCCGGCATCGCCGCCGACGCCCATCTGGTGCTGGGCATGCTGGCGTTGGCGCGCGGCGAGTGGGAGGAGGCCGCGGCGCGGCTGGACGCCGCCGGGCTCGCCGACCCCGCGAACGCGCCCGCGCCGATCCTCGCAACCGCCGCCGGAATGATGGCGCGGCTGCGCGTGTCGCGCGGCGAACTGTCCGGCGCCTGCGCCGAGGCGGAACGCGGCGTCGCCCGCATCCGCCGCAAGGGCATCTGGCCCTGGGCGGGCGACCTGGCGCCGGCGGCCGTCGGCGCGCTGGTGCGCGGCGGGCGTACGGACGACGCGGCGCGGCTGGCGGACGAGTTCGAGGCGGGCGTCGCCGGGCGGGACGCGCCGCTGGCGGCGGCCGCGGTGTGGGCGTGCCGGGGCCTGGTGGCGGGGGCGCGCGGGCGGCACGAGGAGGCCGCGGCGGCGCTGGGCGAGGCGCGGGCGCGGTACGCGGCGCTGCCGCAGCCGTACGCCGCGGCGCGGGCCGCGGAGGCGGCGGCGCGCAGCCGCATCGCGGCGGCGGGGGAGCGGGATGCGGGCGCGGACGGCGGTGAGGCGGGCGCACGTACGGGTGCGGGCCCCCGTACGGGTGCGGACGGGAGCATCCGGACCGGCGAAACGGCCGCGGCGACCGCCGAACTGGCCGCGCTCGCCGAGGAGTTCACCGAGCTCGGCGCGGCGCGCGACGCCGCGCGCTGCCGCCGCGCCGTGCGCGGCAGCGGCGTCACGCTGCCCTCGCGCAGGGGCCGCAGGGGCTACGGCGACCAGCTGTCCCCGCGCGAGGACGACGTCGCCCGGCTCGTGGCGCTCGGCCACACCAACCGCGAGATCGCCGACGTGCTGTACCTGTCACCGCGTACGGTGGAGCAGCATGTCGCCAAAGTGCTGCGCAAGCTGAACGCCGCCTCCCGCAGCGAGGTCGCCGCCCTCCGCACGGGGCGCGACCCGGCGGGACGTACGTGACACCCGTACACACCGCGGCGATTGAATGCGTACCCCTACCTACCGCATCCCGGATTGTTTCGCCCCACCCGCCCACCGATGGTGAGCCTGGCCACCGGGTCCGGCGCTGCCGGCGCTCCCCCACCGGGCCCGGGGCAACCCCCACCTGAGGAGCAGCAGGATGCGTACACGGAGCACGAGGAAGAGACGGTTCGGAGCGGTCGGCGCCGGAGGCATCGCCGCGATGGCGCTCGCGCTGGCCGGCACCACCGCTGTGGCTGGCGAGACGGCACCGGACGGGTCCGCGGAACGGGGCAGCATACGGAACGCGGACGTACCGGGCGCGGTCGAGGGCCGGTACATCGTGGCGCTGGACGGCGCCGCGTCCGTACGGTCCGGTGTGCGGGCCGCCGTACGTACCCAGGCAGAGGACCTGGTCGGCAGCCATGGCGGCGACGTGGAGCTCGTGTACTCGGCGGCCTTCCGCGGTTTCGCCCTGGAGGCCACGGAGGACCAGGCCGAACGGCTGGCCGCGGCGCCCGGCGTGCGGTACGTCGAGGCGGACGCGGTGGCGCGGGCCACCGGCGAGCAGCCCAACCCGCCGTCATGGGGCATCGACCGCGTCGACGGCTCCCTGAACGGCAACTACGCGTACCCGAACGACGGCGCGGGCGTCACCTCGTACGTGGTGGACACCGGCGTCGACATGGACCACCCGAACTTCGAGGGCCGCGCCACCAGCGGCCGTGACTTCATCGACAACGACAGCGACGCCAGCGACTGCCAGGGCCACGGCACGCACGTGGCCGGCACCATGGGCAGCCGGGACTACGGCGTCGCGAAGAAGACCGACCTGGTCTCCGTACGGGTGCTCGACTGCCAGGGCAGCGGCCAGTGGTCGCAGGTCATCGGCGGCATCGACTGGGTGGCGCAGAACGCCGACGGCCCCTCCAGCGCCAACATGAGCCTCGGCGGACCCGCCAACTCCTCGGTGGACAGCGCGGTCCAGGGCGCCATCAGCAGCGGCGTGTCCTTCTCGGTCGCGGCCGGGAACGACAGCAGGGACGCGTGCGGGACCAGCCCCGCGCGGGTGCCGCAGGCCATCACGCTCGGCTCGACGGACCGGAGCGACGGCCGCTCCAGCTTCTCCAACTACGGCCGCTGCCTCGACCTGTTCGCGCCCGGCGGCGCCATCGTCTCCACCGCCAACGGCGGCGGCTCGACCCAGATGAGCGGCACCTCGATGGCCTCGCCGCACGCGGCGGGCGCCGCGGCGCTCTACCTGTCCGCACACCCGGACGCGAGCCCGCAGCAGGTCAGCGACGCGATCGTGACGGCCGCCCAGTCCGGCGCGGTGTCCAACCCGGGCAGCGGCTCGCCGAACCGGCTGCTGAACGTGACGGGCCTGGGGCTGCGTTGAGCATTCCCGGTCCGCACCGGAGGTGAGCATGATCGAGAACGGCTGAAAATCGCGCACGTGGCTCCGGGGTCCTGAACCCTGGCCCCCGGACCCCGGAGCCCGTTCGGCACCCCGTGGCCGTGCCCGTTCCCCGGGCACGGCCACAGGGCTGCCGGCGGTCAGGCTTCCGTTCGTCGTACGGGGATTCGTCGTACGGAGTTCAGCCGCGGTTCGCCCAAGGGCAGCAGTGTGTGCGGCGTCACCACTGTTGAGCACGTACGGTCGCCGTACGGGAGAGGCCGCAGAGACATGCCGATCAGCCGCAGAGACTTCGCCAGGCGATCCGCCGTCACGGGCGCGGGCGTCGCCATCGTCGGCAGCGCGGGCGTACTGAGCAGTGCGCCCGGCGCACTGGCGGCGCCGGGAGACGGGACGGGCAGCGGGGACGGGAACGCGCAGGGACACGGCGGCGGCCACCGGCCCGAACTCGGCTACGGCCCGCTGATCCCCGACCCCGACGGCATCCTCGCGCTGCCGGAGGGCTTCTCGTACCAGGTCCTCACGCACTCCGGCGTCACCAAGCTGGAGTCCGGCGAGAGCACGCCCGCCAAGCACGACGGCACCGCGCCGTTCGAGGGCGCGCGGGGCGCCACGCTGCTGGTCAACAACCACGAGCTGTCCGGGCCGCGCAGCGAGCACGACCACCCCGTGCCGCTCACCGACGGCCTCGTCTACGACCCGGCCGCGCCCGGCGGCTGCACCGTCGTGGAGGTCTCCAAGCACGGTGACCACGTCACCGAGTGGGTCGGCATCGCCGGCACCGCGCAGAACTGCGCGGGCGGCAGCACCCCCTGGGGCACCTGGCTCACCTGCGAGGAGACCACCGACCGCGCCGGCGAGAACGGCATGACCAAGGACCACGGCTACGTCTTCGAGGTCGACCCGCACGACCGCCGCGCGAACCGCGACCCGCAGCCGATCAAGGCGCTGGGCCGGTTCGACCACGAGGCCGTCGTCGTGGACAGCCGGCGCGGACACCTCTACCTCACCGAGGACGCCGACGAGCCCAACGGCCTCTTCTTCCGCTGGGTTCCGCCGTCCGGCTTCCGGCACGGCCGCGGCCGGCTGCGCGGCCTCGCGGACGACGCGGGCAAGCTGCAGGCCATGAAGTGCTTCGACTCCGGCGGCCGCTTCGTCGAGGACCTGTCGCACAGCACCAAGACGGGTGTCGTGTACGGCGTGGACTGGGTGGACGTGCCCGACCGCGACGCCCGCGAGACGCCCGTACGCGAGCAGTTCGCGGACCACGAGATCACCCGCGCCCGCAAGCTCGAGGGCATGTGGTGGGGCGACGGCGGCGCGTACTTCGTCTCCTCCTACGCCCGCGCCGAGGACAGCCCCGGCGAACCGCACGACGGCCAGGTCTGGTTCTACGACCCCAAGCGGCGCACCGTCACGCTGAAGGTGCGGCTCGCCGTCAACAAGGACCCGGACCAGCCCGGCGGCCTCGACGGGCCCGACAACATCACCGTGTCCCCGTACGGCGGCCTGATCCTCGCCGAGGACGGCGAGGGCCACCAGCACCTGTTCGGCGCGACGGACAGCGGCGAGACGTATCCGCTGGCGCGCAACGAGTTCAACCTGGGCACGGAGGAGGAGCCGGACTACAGCGAGTTCGCGGGCGTCTGCTTCTCGGCCGACGGCAGCACGCTGTTCGCGAGCATCCAGATGCCCGGCATCCTGCTGGCCATCACGGGGCCGTGGCGACGTCAGCGGAGGCGCTGACCCGTACGGCGCTGACCCGTACGGCGTGGCCGGTGCTCCGCGGGCCCGGCTGTGCGCCCGTCCCGCGCTGAACGGCCTGGGTAGGGTGGCCGTTTCGGACGCCGCAGCGGGGAGGGCCGAGGATGTCGACACCGGGAGCCGGGGAGACCGGCGGAGCCGAGGGCGCCGGGGCGGCTGAGGGTGTCGACGGGGGCGGTCGTATCCCGCCGCTGGAGCCGCCGTACGCGCCGGAGACGGCCGAACTGCTGGAACGGATGATGCCGGGCCGCGAGCCCATCGCGCTGTTCCGCATGCTGGCGCGCAACGCGCCGCTGGCCGAGGCGATGCACGAGTGGGGCGGCTACGAACTCGGCCGTGGCCGCCCCACGTTCAGCCTCCGCGAGCGCGAGATCGTGATCGACCGCACGTGCGCGCTGCGCGGCTGCGAGTACGAATGGGGCGTGCACGTCGCGGTCTTCGCGGAGCGCGCGGGGCTGGACGCGGAGCAGATCCGCTCGCTGACCCACGGGGCGCACACGGACGCGTGCTGGACGGACCCACGCGACCGGCTCCTCGTGGAGCTGACGGACGCGCTGCACGCCGGTTCGGACGTGCCGGACGAGCTGTGGGGGCGGCTGGCGGGCGAGTTCGCCCCGGAGCAGCTGCTGGACCTGCTGACGCTGTGCGGCTGGTACCACGCGGTGAGCTTCCTGGCCCGCGCCACAAGACTCCCCTTGGAGCCGGAGGCTCCGCGCTTCACCGACTACGCGTGAGCGACCGCCGGGCCGTGGCGCGCTGGATCAAGCCCGTCCGGCGTTTGAGGACGCCCGTCTGCCGCGGTGTACGTGTGGTGTGCGTCGGGCGTGTTGGGCCAGTCGCGGGGGCCCCGGCACAACCATCCCTTCGGCTTGTGAGTCCCCTATGCGCCACCCCGCGCTGACTCACCCGAAGGATCACCCATGTCCGAGAGACGTACCCGCGCGGTGGCCGTGCTGGTCGCCGCGGCAGCGCTCACGTTCACCGCCGCGTGCGGCGGAGGCGGCGGCAACGGCGGCGGTGGCAGTGAGACCAAGTCCGCCGACTCCTGCAGGAAAGAGATACGCAAGGAGGTCGACCGGGCCGAGAAGGACCCCGACGGGCCCGTCTCCGACGCCACCCCCGCGCCCTGCCGCGGCTTCAGGAACGCCGAACTCGAGGACATGGCCAAGGACATCCTCGCCGACGCGCTGAAGGACGCGGGCGGCGACGGGGGGCCGGGGGAGCCGGGGGAACCGGGTGAGGACAAGAACCTCGCCGCAGGCGTCGAGGCGGAGAAGACCGCGGAGTACGCGATCGACAACAGGTACGGGAAGAAGGTCCGCGTCACCGTCATGCGTACGTCCGATGACGCCGCCCTGACGCTGGAGGACCCGGGCTGGACCGGCACCATCGAGTAGCCGGGGGCATGCCGAAGGGCCGGCGCCGTACGGGCGCCGGCCCTTCGCCGGTTCGGGTGCGGAGCGTGCGGGGTGCGGTGCTCGCTAGAGCGCCGCGGCGCCCGGCTTGACCATGCCGCGGACGGTGCGCGAGTCGACGTACGAGCCGAGGGCCGTCATCTCCCACTCACCGGAGAACTGCCTGATCAGCTTGCACATCAGGACCCCGGTGCGCGGCTCGGCGTTGGTGAGGTCGAAGCGGACGAGCTCCTGGCCGCTGCCCGCGTCGAGCAGACGGCAGTACGCTTTCGCGACGTCCGTGAACTTCTGCCCCGAGAAGGAGTTCACGGTGAAGACCAGCCCGGAGACCTGCTGGGGCAGATCGCCGAGGTGGACCGTGATCACCTCGTCGTCGCCCGCGCCCTCGCCGGTGAGGTTGTCACCGGAGTGCTGGATGACGCCGTTGAGGATGGCGAGCTTGCCGAAGTAACAGGAGTCGATCTTCTTGCGGTTCGCGTCGTACGCGATGACCGACGCGTCCAGGTCGATGTCCTTCGAGCGGAACGCGGGCTCCCAGCCGAGGCCCATCTTCACCGAAGCGAGCATCGGGCGGCCGCCCTTGACGAGCGAGACGGTCTCGTTCTTCTGGAGGCTCACCCGGCCCTTGTCGAGGTTGATCTTGCCGCCGCCGCCGGGTGCGGGTGCGGGTGCGGCGGCCGGCGCGGGTGCCGGGGCCGGCGGTACGGGCGGTGCCGCCGGGCCGGTGGGTGCCTGCGGGGCGGCGGGCGGGCTCGGGAACGAGGGCGCGGGCGTGGACGGCGGCATCGGAGCGGAGGGAGCGGGCGGTGCCTGAGGTGCCGCCGGGGCCTGCGGGGCCTGAGGTGCCTGCGGGGCCTGAGGTGCTGCCGGCGCCGGGGGCGCCTGCGGCGCGGCGGCCGGCTCCTCCTCCACGCTGACGCCGAAGTCCGTGGCGATGCCGCCGAGTCCGTTCGCGTATCCCTGGCCGACGGCGCGCACCTTCCACGCGCCGTTACGCCGGTACACCTCCACCACGACCAGCGCCGTCTCGTTGCTCAGCTGCGGCGGTGTGAAGGTGGCGACGACCGCTTGCGACCCCGCGTCGCGGACCGTGGCGGTGGGCTCGGTGCCCGAGAAGGTGGCGCCCGGGGCGTCCAGACTCGCCGTGACCACGATCTTCTCGATATCGGCCGGAACGGCCGCGGTGTCCACCGTGATGGTGTCGGCCGCACCGCTGCTGTGGGTCACGCCGGGACCGCTGGGCTGGTTGTAGAACACGAAGTCGGCGTCGGACCGGACCTTGCCGTCAGCGGCGATCAGCAGGCCGGACACGTCGAGCCGCACCGGTGCCGTCACCTCCACCGCCACTCTCGCGGCGGTCAGCGGAAGGTTCGAGCCAGGGGTCATAGCAGTCATGACCGGGGTAACGAACGGCCGTGGTTTGCGGTTCCTTTGCCCGAACCCGTATGGGCACCCGTCCCCGTACGCCCGCCCGCTCCCGTACGGGCAGCGTCGCCGTGACGACACCCGCCACGCTCACCGCCAGCCCTGCCAGCGCGAGCGTGCCCATGGACTCGCCGAACATCGCGTACGCCCACACCGCCGTCGTCGGCGGCGTCAGATAGATCAGCGCGCTGGTGCGGGTGACGCCGCTGCGGCGGAGGCTGAGCCAGTAGAAGCCGTAGCCGCCGACGGTGGACAGCAGCACCACCCAGGCCACCGCCAGCCAGAACGAGCCGGTGCCCGGCGGCGTCGCGTGCCCCGCCGCGGCGGCGATCGCCGTGAAGGCGAGCGCGCTGGTCAGGCAGTGCACGGGCAGCGCGTCCACGGGCTCGAGCGGCCGCGGCGTACGGCGTTCCAGGAAGCTCGCGGCGAGCAGTCCGGCCATGCCCGTGAAGGGCAGCGCGTACGCCCACGGCGGTGCGGCCCCGGGCGCCGTCAGGTCGTCGGCCACCACGAGGGTCGCCCCGGCCAGCCCGGTGACCAGCCCGGCCCACTGGCGCCGGGTGACCGTCTCGCCGAGCAGCGGCCCGGCGAGTGCGCCCGCGGCCAGCGGCTGGAGCGCGGCGATCAGCGCCGAGGTGCCGGCGGGGACGCCGGCGCCGACGGCCCAGAAGATCGAACCGAGGTAGACGGCCTGCGACAGCAGGCCGATCACCGCCTGCGCGGCCAGCACCCGGAGCGGGATGCGGCGGCGGCGCAGCAGCAGCCAGCCGCTGCCGAGCAGCACGGCGGCGGCGACGGCCCGCCACATCAGGAGGGTGTCGGCGCCGGCCTGGCGGGTGCCGAGTTCGGCGCCGACGAACCCGGAGCTCCACATCAGCACGAGGCCGGCGGAGATGACGGCGGCGGGCATGGGGTCGCTCCTCGCGGTCGCGGCCGCGTACGGCCGGAGTGGTAAACCGATCTGTTTAGTCGTCCTGCCTGTAGAGTGAACTAGACAGATCGGTTTACCGCAAGCGGCACGGCGAGCGGAGCGGCGACGCGGAGGAGGCAGACCAGTGGCTGAGCAGGCTGAGCAGACCGAGCAGGCAGGACAGGCAGAGCAGGTGCTCACGCCCGGCGGGCGGAAGATCCTCGACGCGGCGTCCGGGCTGTTCTACGGACGCGGCATCAACGCGGTCGGAGTCGACCTCATCGCCCGGGAGGCGGGCGTCACCAAGAAGACGCTCTACGACCGCTTCGGCTCGAAGGAGACCCTCGTCGCGGCCTATCTGCGGGAGCGGGACCAGCGCTGGCGCGACTGGCTGACCGGCCGGGTCGAGGCGGCCGGCGACACCCCGTACGCACGCGTGCTGGCGGCCTTCGACGCGCTGGCCGAGTGGATGCGCCGCGAGAACCCGCGCGGCTGCGGTTTCGTCAACGCCGCGGCCGAACTCCCCGACGCCTCGCACCCCGGCCGTGCGGTCATCGAGGGCCAGAAGCACTGGATGCGCGGCTACCTCCGGGAGCTGTGCGCGGGCACCGGCGCTGCCGACCCGGCGGAGCTCGCGGACGAACTGCTGCTGCTGTACGAGGGTGCGACCGTGCTCGGCGGCCTCGAAATCACCCCGGCCCCGGCGGCGACTGCCCGCTCACTGGCCGTCCTGGCCCTGGAACGGGCGGGCTGCCGCCACCCGTAGTGCCGCCACCCGTAGCACCGCGCCCCGTTGCGCCGCGCCCCTGGGGGCCGAGGCCGTGAGGGCTGACAGGCTCAGTGCGGCCACTGCGGCGGGCGGGTGCAGAAGTGGCCACCCACGTAGGCGTGTTCGGGGTCGCTCAGGTCCGGTTCGCCCTGTTCGGCGACGAGCTTCGCGGCGTACGGCTCGGAGTCGTCCTGCGACTCGTATCCCAGGGCCCGCGCGGACGACAGGTCCCACCACAGACGGGTGTTGGCGGAGGAGCCGTAGACGGTGGTGTGCCCGACGCCGTCCGCCGTGAGCGCCGCGTGGAAGAGGCGCGCGCCGTCCGCCGGGCTCATCCAGAGGGACAGCATCCGGACGCTGGTGGGCTCGGGGAAGCAGGAGCCGATCCGTACGGAGACCGTTTCGATGCCGTGCAGGTCCCAGTACAGCTGCGCCAGGTCCTCGCCGAACGACTTGGACAGCCCGTAGAAGGTGTCGGGGCGGCGCGGCGTGTCCACGGGGATCAGCGGGACGTCTCCGCGCGGCTGCGGCGGGCGCGGGGTGAAGCCGACGGCGTGATTCGAGGATGCGAACACGACGCGGGGCACGCCCTCCTGCCGTACGGCCTCGTACAGCGCGTGCGTGCCCTGGATGTTCGCCGCGAGGATCTTCTCGAACGGCGCCTCCAGGGAGATGCCCGCGAGGTGCAGGACGGCGTCGGCGCCGCGCACCGCCTCGCGTAGGGCGGCGGTGTCGTTCAGGTCCGCGGTGATCGCCTCCGGTGCGCCGTCCACGGGCTGTACGTCGAACAGCCGCAGCTCGTAGCCGTACGAGGGCAGGAGCTCGCGCATCAGTGTGCCGAGTCCGCCGGCGGCGCCGGTGAGCAGGACGGTGCGGGGAGCAGGCATGGGGAGGTCTCCGTTCGTGGCCCTGGTGGTCTGTCACGCCGGCCGCGCCCTTGACCCGCGAGAAATGCGTGGCTTAGCGTGAGCGTGTTCAGAAATATAGATGCCAATCATAAACATGTACATCCATCTGGGAGCGCCGATGTCCTCGTCCGACTCGCCGTCCGCATCGTCCTCGCCCGCCGGGTCCGCTCCGGCGTCTTCGCTGGCCGCGCGGCTCGACGGTCTGCTGTTCTTCCCCGTGACGCCGTACGGGCCGGACGGCCGGGTGGACGAGGCGGTGTTCCGCACCCATGTGCGGCAGGGCGTCGAGGCGGGGGCCGGGGCGGTGTTCGCGTGCTGCGGCACCGGCGAGTTCCACGCGCTGGCGCCGGGGGAGTTCCGGCAGTGCGTGGGGGCGGCGGTCGAAGAGGCGGCGGGACGCGTACCGGTGGTGGCCGGTGTCGGGTACGGACCGGCGCTCGCCGCCGAGTTCGCGCGGCTGGCCGAGGACGCCGGTGCGGACGGGCTGCTGGCCATGCCGCCCTACCTCATCACACCCGGCCAGGAAGGGCTGCTCGCGCACTACCGCGCGCTGGCCGCCGGCACGGACCTCGACATCGTCGTCTACCAGCGCGACAACGCCGTCTTCGCCCCCGGCACCGTCGCCGAACTGGCGCGGATCCCGAACGTGATCGGCTTCAAGGACGGCCTCGGCGACCTCGACCTGATGCAGCGCATCGTCAGCGCCGTCCGCACCGCGCACCCCGGCACCGGCTTCCGCTACTTCAACGGCCTGCCGACCGCCGAACTCACCGTCCCCGCCTACCGCGGCATCGGCGTCGACCTCTACTCCTCCGCCGCCTTCTGCTTCGCCCCCGAGGTCGCCCTCGCCTTCCACCGCGCGCTCGGAGCGGGCGACGATGCCACGGTCACACGGCTGCTCGACGGCTTCTTCCGGCCCCTCGTCGAGCTGCGCAACCAGCGCCCCGGCTACGCCGTCTCGCTCGTCAAGGCCGGCGTACGGCTGCGCGGCCTGGCCGCCGGAGAGGTACGGCCGCCGCTGACCGAACCGACCGCGGCGCACGTCAAGGAGCTGTCCGCGCTGATGGAACGCGGCCTCGCGCTGGCCGGCGACGCGGCCGGCGCCAACGGCCGGGCCGGCGACGCCTGATGCGGGCCTCCGCCTTCCTGTACCCGTGGGACGTCATCGGCGACTCGGAGGCCCCCGGGCGCCTCGCCGGTCTCGGCGTACAGCAGGTCACCCTCGCCTCCGCCTACCACTCCACCCGCGCCCTGACCCCGCGCCACCCGCACACCCGCATCGTCACCGCACGGCACTCCGCCGTCCTCTACCCCGCGGACCCCGCACGCTGGGCGGGCCGCGCACTCCGCCCGTACGCGCAGGGCTGGCTGGACTCCGCCGACCCCTTCGGGGAGGCCGCGCACGAGCTCGCCGCGGCCGGACTCGAGGTGCACTCCTGGGTGGTGCTCGCGCACAACTCCCGGCTGGGCGAGGAGCATCCGCACACCAGCGTCCGCAACGCCTACGGCGACCGCTACCCCTGGGCCCCGTGCATCGCGCAGCCGGAGGTCCGCGAGTACGCCGTCACGCTCGCCGCCGAGGCCGCCGTACGACCGGGGGCGCGCGGCACGGAGCTGGAGTCCTGCGGCTGGTACGGGCTCGCGCACCTGCACGCGCACGACAAGACCGGCGGAGTGCCGCTCGGACCGGTCGCCGAGCACCTGATGTCCCTCTGCTTCTGCGCCACGTGCCAGGAGGGCTACGCGTCACTGGACGCCGACCCGGAAAAGCTGCGCCGTACGGTGCTGCGCGCGCTCGCCCCCCTGTGGCGCGGCGCGCCGGAGCCGCACGCCCCTACGGTGGCGGAGGAGCGGCAGGCGGTGGCCGAACTGCTCGGCACGGAGCACGCGTCGGCGGTCTCGGTCTGGCGTGACGGAGCGGCGAACCGCCTCCAGAGGGAGGCGGTGGCGGCCGTACGGGCGGAGGCGCGTGCCCGTACGGGAGCGGACGCGCGTACGGGCGATGGCTTTCGGGTGCTGCTGCACGCTCACCCCGGCGCGCACCGTACGGGCGCCAACGCGGGCACCGAACCGGCCGCCGTGCTGGAGCACGCCGACGGCGTCGTACTGCCCTGCGGGGGCGGCGCGGCGGCCCGTACGGCGGTGCTGGAGCCGTTCGCGCGGGCATCCGCGGATAGGAGTGCGGGAACGGACGCGCGCACTGCGGTGCTCGCCGCGAACTTCCCCGTCGTCTCCGGCATGGGCGGCGCCCCGGACACGTTGGCCGAGGACGCCGTACACGCACGCGAGCTGGGCGCGCGCGAACTGCGCCTGTACCACGCGGGCCTGGCCTCCGACGGCGACCTCGCGCAGGTGCGCGACGCGCTGAAGCGGATCGGCTGAGGCGGATCGGCTGAGGCGGATCGGCTGAGGCGGATCGGCTGAAGCGGCTGCGCCGAGCCGGGGCGGCCGCCCCTGTGCGCGGCACTGTCTGGTCAACTGGTGTCCGCCGGACCACCGTCCGGGGCGGGCGGGCGCAACGCCGCCGTCCACGCACCGAACACCGCGGAGACCTGGTGGGGGAGACACAGGACGGGCCGCCGATCGTCCTCGTCCACGGCACGCGCTTCGCCCGCGGCCAGTGGAGCGCGCAGGTCGCGGCCCTGCGGGACGAGTTCCCGGTGGCGGCCGTCGACCTGCCGGGGCACGGCAGGCGGTGGCGGGAGCCGTGGAGCCTCGAGAGCGCGGCCGGCGTCGTCGCCGGCGCGGTCGACGGACTCGGCGCCGGACCGGCCGTCGTCGTGGGGCCACTCCCTCGGCGGCTACGTGGCGCTGGACTTCGCCCGGCGGCACCCGGAACGGCTGCGCGGCCTGGTGCTCGCCGGTGCCAGCGCCGCCACCCGCGGCCCCTGGGCGGGCCCGTACCGGGCCCTCGCCCGGCTCGTGCCGCGGCTCGTCCGCCACGAGCGCGGCGCCGCCCGGCTGACCCGCTGGAACGACGCGCTGCTGCGCCGCACGTACCCGCCCGAGGTGGTCGCGGAGACCATCGCGGACGGCTACGCCTTCCACACCCTGTCCGCCGCCTGGGGCGAGGTCCTCGGCCGGTTCGACGCCTCCGACCTGAGCGCCGTACGGGCGCCGGTGCTGATCCTCAACGGCGAGAAGGACCGGCTGTTCCGCGCGGGGGAGCGGGAGTTCGCCGCCGCGCATCCCCGCGCCCGCGTGGAACTCGTCCCGGGCGCGCGCCACCTGTCGAACTTCGACGACCCGGCCGCGTTCACGGACGCGGTGAGGCGCTTCGCGCGCGCGGAGGCGGCGCCCGGTCCCGCCGGTCCGCCGGCCCCCGCAGGCCCGGCTGAGCCCTGATGTCACATTCCCGGGTGCCCCGTCCGTCGTAGGAGTGACGAGGCACTCCAAGGAGGACGATCATGGCCCGCATCTCGCTCGATCCGCCGCGCACGCTCACCGTGCGGTTGGCCGCGTGGTACTCCCGGCGGAAGTTCGGGAAGGTGCTCGACCCGCTCGCCGCCATGGGGCACCACCCCAGGATGCTGCGCGACAGCGGCCGGTACGAGCAGCGGATCGCCCGCTGGAACGAGCTGGACCCGGGGCTGAAGACCCTCGCCGTGCTGGCGGTTTCGGCCCGTATCGGCTGCTCCTGGTGCGTGGACTTCGGGCACTGGGAGGCCGACGAGCAGGGCCTGCCGATGGAGAAGATCCAGTACGTGCCGAGCTGGCGCGAGCACCGGGAGGAGTTCGGCGAACTGGAGCTGCTGGTCCTGGAGCTGGCGGACGCCATGACCGAGACCGTGCCGTCCGTCACCGACGAGCTGGCGGCGGCGCTCGTGGACCGGCTCGGTGAACGCCCGTTCATGGAGCTGGTGATGATGGTCGCCGTCGAGAACCAGCGCTCGCGGGTCAACGCCGCGCTCGGCCTCACCGGCCAGGGCTTCTCCGACCAGTGCGCGGTGCCGCTGCGTACGGCCTGACCCGGGGCCCGGCCGCAGGCTCCGACCGCAACGCCCACCGCCGGGACCGGCCGGTGCGGCGGCCACCGTACGGGGTGTGGCCGCCGCCGCGGTCCGGGACAGGCGCGGGGGTTGCGCGGGCCGCGGCGGCGGGGAGGTCGCCGCCGAGTCCGGCGGCGCCGGCTGCGGCGAGCCCGGCCAGGTAGGCGGACGGGCGGACCGCGCCGCCGCGCAGCGCGTCCGCGGTGGTGAGGACGAGTTCGCCACCGCGCAGCAGCCCGGTGAGGTCCGTCAGCTGGCTGACGTGGGCCCAGCGGACGGTGCGTCCGAGCAGGTCCTCCTGCTCCTCCCCGTCATCACGCTCGGCTGGCGCCGCGCCCTCCCCGTCGACCTGAAGCGGCTCCGGGACACGCTGCACCCGGCCGCGGCGGCCCATCCCGCGGCGGCGTGGCGCGGATACGTCCCACCGGGCACCCTGCGGCCGCCCCGCGCCGTACGGTGCGCGGCGGCCGATAGCCTGGCCCCGCCCCTGACCGGCGACGACCTCGAAGGCGAGGCACCACAGATGACCGACGCCAGCGCGCTCGACCTGCCCGGAGACGATCTCTTCGGACCGGACAATCTGCCCTACGGCCTGTTCTCACCCGCGAACGCCGGCCCCCGGGACACCCCCGCCGGCGCCGACGGGCGGCCCCGGATCGGCGTCCGCTACGGCTCCCACGTGCTGGACGCGGGCGCGGTCGCCGCCGCGCTCGGCTCGCCGCACGCGGAGCTGCTCCAACAGCCCCTGCTCAATCCGCTGATGGCCGCGGGCCGCCCCGTCTGGCAGGCCGTACGCGCCGAGCTGCGCGGCTGGCTGACCGGCCCGGACCGGCGCGACACCGTCGCCCGGCACCTGTACCCGCTGTCCGGGGTGGAGCTGCGGCTGCCGTTCGAGGTCGCCGACTACGTCGACTTCTACGCCAGCGAGCACCACGCCTCGAACGTCGGCCGCATCTTCCGCCCCGACAGCGAGCCGCTCACCCCCAACTGGAAGCACCTGCCGATCGGCTACCACGGCCGCGCCGGCACCGTCGTGGTGTCCGGCACCCCCGTCGTACGCCCGCAGGGCCAGCGGAAACCGCCGGCCGAGGCGGTGCCGCAGTTCGGCCCCTCCGCGCGGCTGGACATCGAAGCGGAGGTCGGCTTCGTGGTCGGTACGCCGTCCCGGCTGGGCGAGCCGGCGGGCCTGGACGCGTTCCGCGACCACGTCTTCGGCGTGTGCCTGCTGAACGACTGGTCGGCGCGTGACATCCAGGCGTGGGAGTACGTGCCGCTGGGCCCGTTCCTCGGCAAGTCGTTCCAGACGTCCGTGTCGCCGTGGATCACCCCGGTCGACGCGCTGGACGCGGCCCGTACGGAGCCGCCCGCCCGCGACTTCCCGCTGCTCCCGTACCTCGACGACAGCGCCGCGGACGGGCACGAGCCGGGCGGCTTCGACATCCGCATCACCGTCACGCTGAACGGGCGGAAGACCGCCGAGCCGCCGTTCTCCTCCATGTACTGGACGGCGGCGCAGCAGCTGGCGCACATGACGGTGAACGGCGCCTCGTTGCGCACCGGCGACCTCTTCGCTTCCGGAACGGTCAGCGGCCCGGACCCGGACCAGCTCGGCTCGCTCCTCGAACTCACCGGGGGCAAGGGCCCGTTCCTGGCCGACGGCGACGAGGTGACGCTGACCGCGTGGGCGCCGGGGCCGTCCGGCACCCGAATCGGGCTGGGCGCGGTGTCGGGCCGTGTCGAACCTGCGCGCACCGTATGAAGCCCACGGCGCGGCCGCGTGGCGGCTGCTAGCTTGACGTGCACCTGCGGGCCGGTGAGAGCCCGCACACCTACGGAGGAGTGCCACAAGTGCGCGCGTCAAAACGAATCTCGGGGGTGGCCGCCGCGGCGCTGGCGGCCACGTTGCTGATCGCGGGCTGCGGAAGCGACGACGGCGGCGACTCGTCCTCGAAGGAGTCCGAGGCATCGGAGAGCCAGGACAAGGGCGGCGAGGAGAACGCGCCGGAGGAGGAAGCCGGCACCGAGGTCAAGGCCATGGACATCCAGGGCGGCTGGACGACGGAGGGCGCCGGCAGCAGCGCGCTCATCCTCGTCGTGGCCGAGCAGAAGGCCCTGGTCACCGGCAAGTTCGCGTGCTCGGGCGAAGTGGTGGACAGCACCCAGCCGGCGACCCTGGACCTGAAGTGCGCGGACGGCAGCACGGATTACGCCAAGGGCACCTTCAAGAGCTTCGACGGCGAGAAGCTGACGGTCGCGTGGGACAGCGGCCAGTCGAGCACGTTCACGAAGAGCAAGACCGACCCGCAGGACCTCCCGGACCCGAACGGTCCGCCCGGCGCGGACGACCTGCCGTAACGGAAGCGGCCGTACGGACAGCACGGCCGCGGCAGACCGCCGCCCGGCGCCTCATCCGAGGCGCCGGGCGGCGGTCTGTGCTGTGTGCGGCTACGAGCGTGCGGCGGCTCAGCGTACGAAGACCCCCGCGTCGCCCGCCAGGTCCAGGAAGTACTGCGGCGCCACACCCAGCACCAGGGTGACCGCGACGCCGATGCCGATGGCCGTCACCGTCAGCGGGCTGGGGACGGCCACGCTGGGCCCGTCCGCCTTCGGCTCCTGGAAGAACATGAGCACGATCACCCGGACGTAGAAGAACGCCGCGATGGCGGAGGAGACCACGCCGACCACCACCAGGGCGCCCGCGCCGCTCTCCGCCGCCGCCTTGAACACCGCGAACTTCCCGGCGAAGCCGGACGTCAGCGGAATGCCCGCGAACGCCAGCAGGAACACCGCGAAGACCGCCGCGACCAGCGGCGAACGCCGGCCCAGCCCCGCCCACTTGGACAGGTGCGTGGCCTCGCCGCCCGCGTCCCGTACGAGGGTGACGACCGCGAAGGCGCCCAGCGTGACGAACGAGTACGCGGCCAGGTAGAAGAGGACCGACGAGACGCCGTCCTCCGAGGTCGCGATGACACCGGCCAGGATGAAGCCTGCGTGCGCGATGGAGGAGTACGCCAGCAGGCGCTTGATGTCGGTCTGCGTGATCGCGACGATCGCGCCGCCGAGCATGGTGACGACCGCGACGCCCCACATGACGGGCTCCCAGTCCCAGCGCAGGCCCGGCAGGACGACGTACAGCAGCCGCAGCAGCGCGCCGAACGCCGCCACCTTGGTGGCAGCCGCCATGAAGCCGGTGACCGGGGTGGGGGCGCCCTGGTAGACGTCCGGGGTCCACATGTGGAACGGCACGGCGCCGACCTTGAACAACATGCCCATCAGCACCATCGCGCCGCCGATGAGCAGCAGCGCGTCGTTGCCCATGGTCCCGGCCAGGGCCGGATCGGTGGCCGCATCGGCGTTGCTGACGACGCGGGCGATGCCCGAGTAGTCGACGGCGCCCGCGTAGCCGTACAGCAGGGCGATGCCGAACAGCAGGAACGCGGAGGAGAACGCGCCCAACAGGAAGTACTTCACCGCCGCTTCCTGCGACATCAGGCGGTTGCGGCGGGCCAGCGCGCACAGGATGTACAGCGGGAGGGAGAAGACCTCCAGCGCGATGAAGAGGGTCAGCAGGTCGTTGGCGGCCGGGAAGACCAGCATGCCGCCGATCGCGAACAGCGCGATCGGGAAGACCTCGGTGGTGGTGAACCCGGCGCGTACGGCGTCCCGTTCGGCCTGCCCGCCCGGGGTGGCCGCGGCCTGCGCCGCGAAGGAGTCGACGCGGTTGCCGTGCGTCACGGGGTCGAGCCGCCGTTCCGCGAACGTGAAGATCGCGATCAGGCCCACCAGCAGGATCGTGCCCTGGAGGAACAGCGCCGGGCCGTCCACCGCGATGGCGCCCATGGCGGCGATCTGCGCCTTGGACGTGCCGTACCCGGCTACGCCCAGCCCGACAACCGCGGCGAACGCGGACGCCAGCGCCAGTACGGCGACCAGGAGCTGCGCGGTGTAGCGGCTGCGCCGCGGCAGAAACGCCTCGATCAGGATGCCGACCAGGGCGGCGCCGAGCACGATCAGCGTCGGCGACAGCTGGGCGTACTCGATGTGCGGGCCCGGGATCTTCTCCGGCTCCGCCGCTGCCGTCGTCCACAGGTTGTGGAGAGATTGCGTGGTGCTCACTTGGCCGCCTCCACATCAGGGGCAGGATCGTGCTTCTCCACATCGGAGAGCGAGTGCTCGACCGCAGGGTTGACGATGTCCGTCAGCGGCTTCGGGAAGACGCCGAGGAAGATGAGCAGGGCGATCAGCGGGGTCACCACCGCGAGTTCGCGGACGCGCAGGTCCGGCATGCCCCGTACGCCGTCCTTGACCGGGCCGGTCATCGTCCGCTGGTAGAGGACGAGGACGTACAGCGCGGCCAGCACGATGGTCGCGGCGGCGATGATCCCGATCACCGGGTACCGGCTGAACGTGCCGACCAGCACCAGGAACTCGCTGATGAACGGCGCCAGTCCGGGCAGCGACAGCGTCGCCAGACCGCCGATCAGGAACGTGCCCGCCAGGACCGGCGCGACCTTCTGCACCCCGCCGTAATCCGCGATGAGCCGCGAGCCGCGCCGGGAGATGAGGAAGCCGGCGACGAGCATCAGCGCGGCCGTGGACAGCCCGTGGTTCACCATGTAGAGCGTGGCGCCGCCCTGGCCCTGCGAGGTCATGGCGAAGACGCCGAGGATGATGAACCCGAAATGGGAGATCGAGGCGTACGCGATCAGCCGCTTGATGTCGCGCTGACCGACGGCGAGCAGGGCGCCGTAGATGATGCTGATCAGTGCCAGCACCAGCACCACCGGGGTCGCCCACTCGCTCGCCTCCGGGAACAGCCCGAGGCAGAAGCGGAGCATCGCGAACGTGCCGACCTTGTCGACGACCGCGGTGATCAGGACGGCCACCGGCGCGGTGGACTCCCCCATCGCGTTGGGCAGCCACGTGTGCAGCGGCCACAGCGGCGCCTTGACGGCGAAGGCGAAGAAGAAGCCGAGGAACAGCAGCCGTTCGGTGTTGGTGGCCATGTCCAGGTCGCCGTTGGCACGCGCCTCCGTGATCGCCTGGAGCGAGAACGTGCCCTCGCCGAGCTGGTCGGCGGTGACCGCGTACAGGCCAATCACGGCGGCCAGCATGATGAGGCCGCCGGCCAGGTTGTAGAGCAGGAACTTCACCGCGGCGTACGACCGCTGGCGCGACGCCTCCTCCTCGCCGTGCTCGTGGGCACGGTCGCCGAAGCCGCCGATGAGGAAGTACATCGGGATGAGCATGGCTTCGAAGAAGATGTAGAAGAGGAAGACGTCCGTGGCCAGGAAGGAGATGATCACCATCGCCTCGACGGCCAGGATCAGCGCGAAGAAGCCCTGGGTGGGGCGCCAGCGGCGGCCCGGCTTGTCGCCGCCCTCCTCCGCGGCTGGCTCATCTGCGTCATGCCAGCCCGCGAGGATGATGAACGGGACCAGCAACGCGGTCAGCGCCATCAGGACGGCGCCGATGCCGTCCACGCCCAGTTCGTAGCGGACGCCGAAGTCCGCGATCCAGGGCCGGGATTCGGTGAGCTGGTAGCGGTCGCCGCCCGGGTCGAAGCGTACGAGCACGACCGCCGCCAGCACGACCGTCACCAGGGAGACGGACAGCGCCAGCCACTTGGCCGCCACGCGGCGCGCGGCGGGCACGGCGGCGGTGGCGATCGCACCGGCCGCCGGGACCACTGCGGTGACCGTCAGCAGGGGAAATGACATCTCAGACCGCCCTCATCAGCAGGGTCGCGGCGACGAGCACCGCCGCACCCCCGAACATCGAGACCGCGTACGAGCGGACGAAACCGTTCTGGACCCGCCGGACCCGCCCGGACAGCCCGCCGAACGAGGCGGCCGTACCGTTGACGACCCCGTCGACCAGCTTGTGGTCGAGGTAGACCAGCCCGCGCGTGAGGTACTCGCCGGGCTTCACCAGAGCGACATGGTTCAGGTCGTCCTGGAGCAGGTCGCGCCGTGCCGCGCGGGTCAGCAGGCTGCCGCGCGGCGCGACCACGGGCACCGGCCGGCGCCCGTACTGGAGCCAGGCCGCACCGACACCGACGAGCAGCGCGACGACGGTGGCCGCCGTGACGGTCGACGCCGACATGGGCGGGTGCCCGTGCTCGAACTCGGTGACTGGTTCGAGCCAGTGCACGAAGTTCTCGTTCAGCTTGAAGTAGCCGCCCGCGAACACCGATCCGAAGGCCAGCGCGATCATCGGGATCGTCATCGTCTTCGGCGACTCGTGCGGGTGCGTCTTCTCCGGGTCCCAGCGCTTCTCACCGAAGAAGGTGAGCGCCATGACCCGCGTCATGTAGTACGCGGTGATGGCCGCGCCCAGCAGCGCGCAGCTGCCGAGGATCCAGCCCTGGGTGCCGCCCTTGGCGAAGGCCGCCTCGATGATCTGGTCCTTGGAGAAGAACCCGGACAGGCCTGGGAAGCCGATGATCGCGAGGTAGCCGAGGCCGAACGTGACGAAGGTGACGGGCATGTACTTCCGCAGCCCGCCGTACTTCCGCATGTCCACCTCGTCGTTCATCCCGTGCATCACGGAACCGGCGCCGAGGAAGAGGCCCGCCTTGAAGAAGCCGTGCGTGACCAGGTGCATGATGGCGAACGCGTAGCCGATGGGGCCGAGTCCGGCCGCCAGCATCATGTAGCCGATCTGCGACATCGTCGAGCCCGCGAGGGCCTTCTTGATGTCGTCCTTGGCGCAACCGACGATCGCACCGAAGAGGAGCGTGACCGCGCCGACCGTGACGACGGCGAGCTGCGCGTCGGGGGCGGCGTTGAAGATCTCGCCGGAGCGGGTGATGAGGTACACGCCCGCGGTCACCATCGTCGCGGCGTGGATCAGCGCGGAGACCGGGGTCGGGCCCTCCATCGCGTCGCCGAGCCACGACTGGAGCGGCACCTGCGCGGACTTGCCGCAGGCGGCGAGCAGCAGCATCAGCCCGATGGCCGTGAGCTTGCCCTCGCTGGTCTCGCCGGTCGCCTCGAAGACGCCCTCGAAGGCGAAGGTGCCGAACGTGGTGAACATCAGCATGATGGCGATCGACAGACCGACGTCGCCGACCCGGTTGACCAGGAACGCCTTCTTCGCCGCTGTCGCCGCGCTCGGCTTGTGCTGCCAGAAGCCGATGAGCAGGTACGAGGCGAGGCCCACGCCCTCCCAGCCGACGTACAGCAGCAGGAAGTTGTCGGCGAGGACGAGCAGCAGCATCGCCGCCAGGAACAGGTTGAGATAGCCGAAGAAGCGCCGCCGCCGCTCGTCGTGCTCCATGTAGCCCACGGAGTAGAGGTGGATCAGCGTGCCGACTCCGGTGATCAGCAGCACGAACGTCATGGACAGCTGGTCGAGTTGGAACGCCACGTCCGCCTGGAAGTCGGCGACCGGGATCCAGCTGAACAGGTGCTGGTGCATGGAGCGGTGCTCGGCGTCCTGGCCGAGCATGTCCGCGAAGAGCAGCAGCCCGATCACGAACGAGGCGGCGGCCAGCAGCGTGCCGAGCCAGTGCCCCGTACGGTCGAGCCTGCGGCCTCCGCACAGCAGGACGGCCGCGCCGAGGAGCGGTGCTCCGACGAGCAGCCCGATGAGTGATTCCACTGGTCCGTACTCCTTACAGCTTCATCAGGCTGGCGTCGTCGACCGAGGCCGAGTGGCGGGAGCGGAAGAGCGTCACGATGATCGCCAGGCCGACCACGACCTCGGCGGCGGCGACGACCATGGTGAAGAACGCCATGATCTGGCCGTCGAGATTGCCGTGCAGCCGGGAGAAGGTGACCAGCGCGAGGTTGCTGGCGTTCAGCATCAGCTCGACGCACATGAAGACGACGATCGCGTTCCGCCTGATCAGCACCCCGGCGGCGCCGATGGTGAACAACAGCGCCGAGAGATAGAGGTAGTTGACCGGATTCACTTGGCCTTCTCCTTCTCCCTGTCGCCGGACCCGTCGTCGTCACGGTCGGTGCCGGGGTCAGGGTCGGGGTCGCGGTCGCGGTCGGCGTCGGCCGCTTCGGGATCCTCGCCCCGCTCCAGGTACTCCTCCGTACGCTGCTCCAGCGCCGCCAGTTCGGCGAGCGCCTCGGTGGAGACGTCCCGCACCTGGCCACGGCCGCGCAGGGTCGGGTTGACGGTGAGCTCGGAGGGGCTGCCGTCGGGCAGCAGGCCCGGGATGTCCACGGCGTTGTGGCGTGCGTAGACACCGGGCGCGGGCAGCGGCGGCACCTGGCGGTTCTCGCGTACGCGCTCCTCGGCCATCTCGCGCTGCGTCGACCTGCGCTCCGTACGCTCGCGGTGCGTGAGCACCATGGCGGCGACGGCGGCGGTGACCAGGAGGGCGCCGGTGATCTCGAAGGCGAAGACGTACTTGGTGAAGATCAGCCGGGCCAGCCCGTGCACGTTGCCTTCGGAGTTGGCCTCCTCCAGCCCGTTGAACGTGCTGATCGACGCGTTGCCGAGGCCGCCGATGAGCAGCACGCCGAAGCCGAGGCCGCAGACGAGGGCCAGCCAGCGCTGGCCCTTGATGGTCTCCTTGAGCGTGTCGCTGGCGGTGACGCCGACGAGCATCAGCACGAAGAGGAAGAGCATCATCACGGCGCCCGTGTAGACCACGACCTGGACCATGCCCAGGAAGTACGCGCCGTTGGCGAGGTAGAAGACCGCCAGGATGATCATGGTGCCGGCGAGGCAGAGCGCGGAGTGCACGGCCCGCTTCATCAGTACGGTGCCGAGCGCGCCGAGGACCGCCACGGTGCCGAGCACCCAGAACTGCACGGCCTCGCCGCTGGAGGTGGTGGTGGCCGCCAGAGTGGCGCTCACTTCTCCCTCACCGCCTCCGCGGCCGCCGGCTCGTCGGGCCCGAAGGTGGTCTCCGCGGGCTGCGGGGGCTCGTTCAGCTTGTTCTTGGAGTGCGGCTCCTGCTGCACGGTGCCGGGGGCGGCCTCGGTGACCAGGCCGCTGTAGTAGTCCTTCTCGGTCATCCCCGGAAAGATCGCGTGCGGCGAGTCGACCATGCCCTCATCGAGGCCCGCGAGCAGCTCCTCCTTGGTGTAGATGAGCGACGCGCGGGAGGAGTCGGCGAGTTCGTACTCGTTGGTCATGGTCAGCGCGCGGGTCGGGCACGCCTCGACGCACAGGCCGCACAGGATGCAGCGCAGGTAGTTGATCTGGTAGACGCGGCCGTAGCGCTCGCCCGGGGAGTAGCGCTCCTCCTCGGTGTTGTCCGCGCCCTCGACGTAGATCGCGTCCGCCGGACAGGCCCAGGCGCACAGCTCGCAGCCGATGCACTTCTCCAGCCCGTCCGGGTGCCGGTTCAGCTGGTGGCGCCCGTGGAAGCGGGGCGCCGTCGGCTTCTTGTACTCCGGGTACTGCTCGGTCAGCCGCTTCTTGAACATGGCCTTGAAGGTCACGCCGAAGCCGCCCAGGGGGTTTTCAGGCATCGTCGCTCCCCCTTCCTTGGGAGGTCGCTGTGTTGCTCTCGGACGGTCCGGCGGGTTCCGCCGGCTCCGCCGCCGTGCCGACCAGTTCGCGGTCCCGCTCCGCCCGGGAGGGCCGCCGCGGTGTGGGCGGCAGCGCCTGGCCGGGCAGCGGGGGCACCGGATAGCCGCCCGCCATCGGGTCGAACGGCACGCCGCCCGACTCGGCCTGCTGCTTCTCCTCCTCGGCCTGGCGCGCCTTCTCGCCGCGTTCGCGGAAGATGTCGACCAGGAACGACAGCAGCAGCACGATGATCACGGCGCCGGCGACCCAGTAGATGATGTCGGCGAATGAGTAGTTCTCGTTCCGCATCGCCCGTACGGCGGCGACCAGCATCAGCCACACCATCGAGACGGGGATGAGGACCTTCCAGCCGAGCTTCATGAACTGGTCGTAGCGCACGCGCGGCAGCGCCGCCCGGATCCAGACGAAGCCGAACAGCAGCACCAGCATCTTGGCGATGAACCACAGCATCGGCCACCAGCCGTGGTTCGCGCCCTCCCAGTACGTGGAGATCGGTGCCGGCGCGCGCCAGCCGCCCAGGAACAGGGTGACCGCGAGGGCGGACACCGTGACCATGTGGACGTACTCGGTGAGCATGAACAGCGCGAACTTGATCGACGAGTACTCGGTGTTGAAGCCGCCGACCAGGTCGCCCTCGGACTCCGGCATGTCGAACGGCGCCCGGTGCGCCTCACCGACCATCGACACCAGATAGATCAGGAACGAGACCGGCAGCAGCACCGCGAACCACCGGTCGTCCTGCTCCGCGACGATCGCCGAGGTGGACATCGACCCGGAGTAGAGGAACACGGCGGCGAAGCTGAGGCCCATGGCGACCTCGTAGCTGATCACCTGGGCTGTCGCCCGTACGCCGCCGAGCAGCGGGTACGTCGAGTTGGACGACCAGCCCGCCAGCACCACGCCGTACGCGGCGATGGAGGAGGTGGCGAGGATGTAGAGCACCGCCACCGGCAGGTCGGTCAGCTGCATGGCGGTGCGGGTGCCGAAGATCGACACCTCGTTGCCGGGCGGCCCGAAGGGGATCACGGCGATGGCCATGAAGGCGGGGATGGTGCCGACGATCGGCGCCAGGATGTAGACCGCCTTGTCGGCGCCCTTCACCACGATGTCTTCCTTGAGCATCAGCTTCACACCGTCGGCGAGGGACTGGAGCATGCCCCAGGGCCCGTGCCGGTTGGGTCCGATGCGCAGCTGCATCCAGGCGACGACCTTGCGCTCCAGCACGATGCAGAGGAGCACGGTCAGCATCAGGAAGGCGAAGCAGAAGACCGCCTTGATCCCGATCAGCCACCAGGGGTCGGTGCCGAAGGCCGTCATGTCCTCGGCCGCGACCACGTGCGCGTAGCCGTGCATCACGCGTCCACCTCCTTCGGGACGGGCGTGCCCGAGGGCACGGGCGTGACCTTGACCAACGCACCCGGCAGCGCGCCCAGGTCCCGCTGGGCGCCGCCGCCGGTGGAGTTGAGCGGGAGCCAGACGACGTGCTCCGGCATCGGGTCGGTGACCATCAGCGGGAGCCGTACGTGCCCGGCGGGGCCGGTGACCTGGACCAGTTCGCCGTCCTTGACGCCGGCCTCCTCCGCGGTGCGCGGAGAGACCCGTACGACCGCGGCGTGCCGCGTGCCGGCCAGCGCCTCGTCGCCCTCCTGCAGGCGGCCCTGGTCGAGCAGCAGCCGGTGGCCCGCGAGCACCGCCTCGCCCTTGCCGGGCTGCGGCAGCGGGCGGGACCGCTCCTGCGGCGGCTCCGGCTGCGGGCCGTTCCAGCCGCCGAGGCGTTCCAGCTCGCGGCGGGCGGCGCGGACGTCGGGGAGCGCCATGGGCTCGTCCAGCGCGTCGGCCAGCATGTGCAGCACCCGGCCGTCGGGCTGTACGTGGCGGCGGGTCATCTGGTCGGGCTTCAGCGCGGCGTCGAAAAGGCGTGCGCGGCCTTCCCAGTTGAGGAACGTGCCGGTCTTCTCGACGACGGCCGCGACCGGGAGGACCACGTCCGCCTGCTCCGTCACCTCGGAGGGCCGCTGTTCCAGGCTGACCAGGAAGCCGACCTCGGCCAGCGCCTCGGCGGCGCGGGCGGGGTCGGGCAGGTCGGCCACCTCGACGCCGCCGACGACCAGTCCGGCCAACTCGCCGGCGGCCGCGGCCTCGACGATCCCGGCGGTGTCGCGTCCCCGCTCCTCCGGGAGCCGGGGCAGGCCCCAGGCCCGGGCGACCTCGTCGCGTGCGCGCGCGTCGGACGCGGGGCGTCCGCCGGGCAGCAGCCCGGCGAGTGCGCCCGCCTCGATGGCGCCGCGTTCGCCCGCCCTGCGGGGAATCCACACGAGCTGTGCCCCGGTGGCGGTGGCCGCCCGTACGGCCGCGGTGAGCGCGCCCGGTGCGGCCGCCAGCCGCTCCCCTACGACGATCACCGCGCCGTCCGTACGGAGCGCCTCCGCGGCCCGTTCGCCGGCCGCGTCGAGCCCGACGCCGCCGGACAGCGCGTCCAGCCACTCCGTCTCGGTGCCAGGCGCGGCGGGCAGCAGCGTGCCGCCGGCCTTCTCCAGCCCGCGGGTGGCGTGCGTGGCCAGCGCGAACGTGCGCTGCCCGTGCTTGCGGTGCGCCTTGCGCAGCCGGAGGAAGACGCCGGGCGCCTCCTCCTCGGACTCGAAGCCCGCCAGCAGTACGGCCGGCGCCTGCTCCAGCGTGGTGTACGTGAGCCCGCTGCCGTCCAGGTCCCGGCCCCGCCCCGCGACGCGAGCGGCGAGGAACGCGGCTTCCTCGGCGGTGTGTACGCGCGCGCGGAAGTCGATGTCGTTGGTGCCGAGCGCGACGCGCGCGAACTTGGCGTACGCGTAGGCGTCCTCGTACGTCAGCCTGCCGCCGGTCAGCACCCCGACGCCGCCGTCGCGGCGGGCCGCGGCCAGTCCGCGTGCCGCCGCCTCCAGCGCCTCCGGCCAGCTGGCCGGGGCCAGTTCACCGGTGTCGGGGTCGCGTACGAGCGGGGTGGTCAGCCGGTCCGGGCGCTGCGCGTAGCGGAAGCCGAAGCGGCCCTTGTCGCACAGCCACTCCTCGTTGACCTCCGGGTCCTCGGCGGCCATCCGGCGCATGACCTTGCCGCGGCGGTGGTCCGTACGGGTCGCGCAGCCGCCCGCGCAGTGCTCGCAGACGCTCGGTGAGGACACCAGGTCGAACGGGCGGGAGCGGAAGCGGTACGCCGCCGAAGTGAGCGCGCCGACGGGGCAGATCTGGATGGTGTTGCCGGAGAAGTACGACTCGAAGGGGTCGCCCTCTCCCGTACCGACCTGCTGGAGCGCGCCGCGTTCCAGCAGCTCGATCATCGGGTCACCCGCGATCTGGTTGGAGAACCGGGTGCAGCGGGCGCACAGCACGCAGCGTTCGCGGTCCAGCAGCACCTGCGTGGAGATGGGCACGGGCTTCTCGAACGTGCGCTTCTTGCCCTCGAAGCGGGAGTCCGCGGAGCCGGTGGACATGGCCTGGTTCTGCAGCGGGCACTCGCCGCCCTTGTCGCAGACAGGGCAGTCCAGCGGGTGGTTGATGAGCAGCAGCTCCATCACACCGCGCTGTGCCTTCTCGGCCACCGGCGAGCTGAGCTGCGTCTTGACCACCATGCCGTCGGTGCAGGTGATGGTGCACGAGGCCATCGGCTTGCGCTGGCCCTCGACCTCGACGATGCACTGCCGGCAGGCACCCGCGGGGTCCAGCAGCGGGTGGTCGCAGAAGCGGGGGATCTCGATGCCGAGCTGTTCGGCGGCGCGGATGACGAGGGTGCCCTTGGGCACGCTGATCGGTACGCCGTCGATGGTCAGCGAGACGAGATCCTCCGGCGGAGGGCCCTCCCCGCCACCGGAGGTCTTGGCGTCGGTCGTCACGGTCACGCATTCACCTCCAGGTGAGCGGTCTTGTCGTCGGCCCAGACCGTGGAGGCGGCCGGGTCGAAGGGGCAGCCACGGCCGGTGACGTGCTGCTCGTACTCCTCGCGGAAGTATTTGAGCGAGGAGAAGATCGGGGAGGCGGCGCCGTCACCGAGCGCGCAGAAGGACTTGCCGTTGATGTTGTCGGCGATGTCGTCGATCTTGTCGATGTCCGACAGCGTGGCCTTGCCCGCCTCGATGTCGCGGAGCAACTGGACGAGCCAGTACGTCCCTTCGCGGCACGGGGTGCACTTGCCGCAGGACTCGTGCGCGTAGAACTCGGTCCAGCGCGTCACGGCGCGTACGACGCAGGTGGTCTCGTCGAAGCACTGGAGCGCCTTGGTGCCCAGCATCGAACCGGCCTCGCCCACGCCCTCGTAGTCCAGCGGCACGTCGAGGTGCTCCTCGGTGAGCATCGGCGTCGACGAGCCGCCCGGGGTCCAGAACTTGAGCCGGTGCCCGGGCCGCATGCCGCCGCTCATGTCCAGCAGCTGGCGCAGCGTGATGCCGAGCGGGGCCTCGTACTGGCCGGGGCCCGCGACGTGGCCGCTCAGGGAGTAGAGCGTGAAGCCCGGGGACTTCTCGCTGCCCATCGACCTGAACCATTCCTTGCCCTTGTTCATCAGGGCGGGAACCGAGGCGATGGACTCGACGTTGTTCACCACAGTGGGGCACGCGTAAAGGCCCGCGACCGCCGGGAAGGGGGGCCGCAGCCGGGGCTGGCCGCGGCGTCCTTCGAGGGAGTCGAGCAGCGCCGTCTCCTCGCCGCAGATGTACGCACCCGCGCCCGCGTGCACTGTCAGCTCCAGGTCCTTGCCGGGGCCGAGCGCGTCCTTGCCGAGATATCCGGCCTCGTACGCCTCGCGCACCGCCAGATGCAGACGGCGCAGCACGGGTACGACCTCGCCGCGCAGGTAGATGAAGGCGTGGTCGGAGCGGATCGCGTGGCAGGCGATCACGATGCCCTCGATCAGCGAGTGCGGATTGGCGAAGAGGAGGGGAATGTCCTTGCAGGTGCCGGGCTCGGACTCGTCCGCGTTCACCACGAGGTAGTGCGGTTTCCCGTCGCCCTGCGGGATGAACTGCCACTTCATGCCGGTGGGGAAGCCGGCGCCGCCGCGGCCGCGCAGCCCCGCGTCCTTCACGTACGCGATGACGTCGTCCGGCGGCATGGCGAGCGCCTTGCGCAGGCCCTCGTAGCCCTCGTAACGGCGGTAGGTGTCCAGCGTCCAGGCGTCGGGCTGGTCCCAGAACGCCGAGAGCACCGGGGTCAGCAGCTTCTCGGGAGACTCGGCGGTCATCACTGGCCCTCCTCGGTGGCCGGGCGCTCGGCGACCGGGTCGGCCTCGGTGACCGGTCCGGACGGGTGCGCGGGGTCGGCCGGCGCGTTCTGCTGGGGTGCGTCGTGCGAGCTGGGCGTCGTCGCGGGCCGCTCGCCCGAGGGCGGCTGCGCGCTGCGCGGGGAGACGACACGGCCCGCCGTGTCGCCCTTCGCGAGCCGCAGTCCGGCGAGCGACGCCGGGCCCGCTCCCCCGGTCGCCTCGGTGGCACCGGGCCGCTCGTCCGGGAATCCGGCCAGGATGCGGGCCGTCTCCTTGAACGTGCAGAGCTTGGCGCCGCGGGTCGGCTGCACCTCGCGGCCCGCCCGCAGGTCGTCGACGAGGGCCTTGGCGCTGTCCGGCGTCTGGTTGTCGAAGAACTCCCAGTTGACCATCACCACCGGCGCGAAGTCGCAGGCGGCGTTGCACTCGATGTGCTCGACGGTCACCTTGCCGTCGTCGGTCGTCTCGTTGTTCCCGACGCCGAGGTGGCGCTGCAGCTCCTCGAAGATCGCGTCGCCGCCCAGGACGGCGCAGAGCGTGTTGGTGCACACCCCGACCTGGTAGTCACCGGACGGCTTGCGGCGGTACATGCTGTAGAACGTCGCGACCGCGTTCACCTCGGCCGTGGCCAGCTCCAGCATCTCGGCGCAGAACTTCTGCCCGGTGCGGGTGACATGGCCTTCCTCGGACTGCACCAGGTGCAGCATCGGCAGCAGCGCCGAGCGGCTGTCCGGGTAGCGCGCGATGATCTCCTTCGCGTCGGCCTCCAGCCGCGCCCGTACGTCCGACGGGTAGTCGGGCGCAGGCAGCTCGGGCATGCCGAGTGACACATCCGTCATCGGTCGACGCCTCCCATCACGGGGTCGAGGGACGCGACGGCGACGATGACGTCGGCCACCTGGCCGCCCTCGCACATCGCCGCCATCGACTGGAGGTTGGTGAACGACGGGTCGCGGAAGTGCACGCGGTACGGGCGGGTGCCGCCGTCGCTCACGGCGTGCACGCCCAGCTCGCCCTTGGGGGACTCCACCGCCGCGTACGCCTGCCCCGGCGGCACCCGGAAGCCCTCCGTCACCAGCTTGAAGTGGTGGATCAGGGCCTCCATGGAGGTGCCCATGATCTTCTTGATGTGGTCGAGGGAGTTCCCGAGCCCGTCCGGGCCGAGCGCGAGCTGCGCGGGCCAGGCGATCTTCTTGTCGCCGACCATCACGGGCCCCGGCTCCAGCCGGTCGATGCACTGCTCGATGATGCGCAGCGACTGCCGCATCTCCTCGATGCGGAGCAGGAACCGGCCGTACGAGTCGCAGGTGTCCACGGTCGGCACGTCGAAGTCGTACGTCTCGTAGCCGCTGTACGGCTGCACCTTGCGCAGGTCGTGCGGCAGCCCGGCGGAGCGCAGGATCGGGCCCGTGGCGCCGAGTGCCATGCAGCCGGCCAGGTCGAGGTAGCCGATGTCCTTCAGCCGCGCCTTGAAGGTGGGGTTGTTGGTGGCGAGCTTGTCGTACTCCGGCAGGTTCTTCCGCATCTTCTTGACGAACTCGCGCAGCGCGTCCACCGTCCCGGGCGGCAGGTCCTGGGAGAGGCCGCCGGGCCGGATGTACGCGTGGTTCATCCGGAGGCCGGTGATCAGCTCGAAGACGTCCAGGACCAGTTCGCGGTCGCGGAAGCCGTAGATCATGACGGTCGTGGCACCGAGCTCCATGCCGCCGGTGGCGACGCAGACCAGGTGCGACGAGAGCCTGTTGAGCTCCTGCATCAGCACGCGGATGACGTTCGCGCGGTCCGGGATCTCGTCCTCGATGCCCAGCAGCTTCTCGACCGCCATGCAGTACGCCGCCTCGTTGAAGAACGGCGTGAGGTAGTCCATGCGCGTCACGAAGGTCGTGCCCTGCGTCCACGTGCGGTACTCGAGGTTCTTCTCGATGCCGGTGTGCAGGTACCCGATGCCGCATCGGGCCTCGGTGACCGTCTCGCCGTCGATCTCCAGGATGAGCCGCAGCACGCCGTGCGTGGAGGGGTGCTGGGGGCCCATGTTGACGATGATGCGCTCGTCGTCGCTCTGGGCGGCGGCCGCGGCGATCTCGTCCCAGTCGCCACCGGTCACGTCGTAGACGGTGCCCTCGGTGGTCTCGCGGATACCCGCGGTGGCATGCGTCGTTGAGGATGACATCAGCTGTACGACCTCCGCTGGTCGGGAGCCGGGATCTGGGCGCCCTTGTACTCGACGGGGATGCCGCCGAGCGGGTAGTCCTTGCGCTGCGGGAAGCCCTGCCAGTCGTCGGGCATCATGATCCGCGTCAGGGCGGGATGCCCGTCGAAGATCAGGCCGAAGAAGTCGTACGTCTCGCGCTCGTGCCAGTCGTTCGTCGGGTAGACGTCGACGATCGACGGGATGTGCGGGTCCGCGTCGGGAGCCGTGACCTCGAGCCGGATCAACCGGTTGTGGGTGAGCGAACGCAGGTGGTAGACGGCGTGCAGCTCGCGCCCGCGGTCCTCGGGGAAGTGGACGGCGCTCACGCCGGTGCACATCTCGAACCGCAGCGCGGGGTCGTCGCGCAGGGTGCGGGCGACCCGGGGCAGGTGCTCCCGTTCGATGTGGAAGGTGAGCTCGCCGACGTCGACCACCGTCTTGGTGATCACGTTCTCGGGCAGCAGGTCCTGCTCCTCGAGCGCGCCCTCCAGCTCGTCGGCCACCTCGTCGAACCAGCCCGCCTCCGGGCCCGGCCCGTACGGGCGCTGGGTGCCGCCGGGCAGCCGTACGGTGCGGACGAGGCCGCCGTAACCGGAGGTGTCGGCGCCCGCGTTGGCGCCGAACATGCCGCGGCGCACGCCGATGACCTCGCCGCCCTCACCGCGGTGACCGGGGAGGTTCTCGGCGTTCAGGTCCTGGTCGGGGTTGACACCGTTGTTCTCAGTCACCGCAGCAGCCCCTTCATCTCGATCGTCGGGAGCGCGTTCTTCGCGGCTTCCTCCGCCTCTCGGGCCGCCTGCTCACGGTTGACGCCGAGCTTCTCGCCCTGGACGTGCTCGTGCAGCTTGAGGATCGCGTCGAGCAGCATCTCGGGACGCGGCGGGCAGCCGGGGAGATAGATGTCGACGGGCACGATGTGGTCGACGCCCTGGACGATCGCGTAGTTGTTGAACATCCCGCCGGACGAGGCGCAGACGCCCATCGAGATGACCCACTTGGGGTTGGGCATCTGGTCGTAGACCTGTCGCAGCACGGGGGCCATCTTCTGGCTGACCCTGCCGGCCACGATCATGAGGTCCGCCTGGCGCGGTGAGCCGCGGAAGACCTCCATGCCGAACCGGGCCAGGTCGTACCGGCCGGCGCCCGTCGTCATCATCTCGATGGCGCAGCAGGCGAGTCCGAAGGTCGCCGGGAACATCGACGACTTGCGCACCCAGCCGGCGGCCTGCTCGACGGTGGTCAGCAGGAAGCCGCTCGGCAGTTTCTCTTCGAGTCCCATTACTTATGCACCTAGTCCCATTCCAGCCCGCCTCGCCGCCACACGTACGCATAGGCGACGAAGACGGTGAGCACGAAGAGCAGCATCTCCACGAGCCCGAAGATCCCGAGGGCGTCGAAGGAGACCGCCCACGGGTAGAGGAAGACGATTTCGATGTCGAAGACGATGAAGAGCATCGCCGTCAGGTAGTACTTGATGGGGAAGCGCCCGCCGCCCTTCGCCTGCGGCGTGGGCTCGATTCCGCACTCGTACGCCTCGAGCTTGGCCCGGTTGTAGCGCTTGGGGCCGATGACCGAGGCCGCGATCACGGAGAAGATGGCAAAGGCAGCTCCGATGCCCCCCAGTACAAGGATGGGCGCGTACGCGTTCACCGCTCCTCGCTCCTTCCAGTCGACCCCTGCTGGGGCAATTCCCAGGCCGCCAGGCCGAGGGGGATCGACTCTGACTTCCGGCTGACCACTGGGCCGGTGCCGTTTCCCACGAAGATCGCTCCTATGTGAGGCAGTTCACAAGCCCTGGTGGAGGCATCCTATGCCCGCTGCTCTGTGATCTGCGACACGGGGTACGACAACGACCTTTGTGATCTCCACCACCCGATAGATGATCATGACGAAAGATGCTCAGCCATCTGCATACGCAAAGCATTCAGTTCTTCACCACAGGTGATCCGGCACCCGTCATGACCTGCCAAAGACTGTCCGCCAATAACAAGGGTAGAACTGCGGTGGCAAATTCGCGCTGGACAACTCCGAGTGCTAGCCGCGCACACGCGCCGGGGCGCTCCCGCGCTCCGCGGCACGACAGCGGGGAGCGTTCTCACGACGCACGGGAACGCGCCACGGGACCGAAGGTCGTGAACGCCCGCACAAGGCAGGATGCGGCTTATCTTCCCGAGTAGGTGATTTACAGGGGCAGTTCGGACATGCTCCGTGACCTGCACCACGCGAACTCGCGGCAGTCGCTGACTTCTTTGCGCCCGTTATACGAGCGTGATAAGCCGAGAGAGCAATTCGGTCTTACTGGACAACTGCCAGGACACAGGCGCGTAGTTGGGCATTGACGTCCCGCGCGGAAGTCCCGGATAGAGATCCAGAAGCGTTCAACTCGCCTTCCACGGCCCCAATGTGGCGCATCCCACTCTTATTGAAGGCACCCCGGAACCCCTGATAGCCAGTACCCATGTCCCAGACCGCTCACATACCCAGCCACCGGAAGCCCCGCGCCCGGTCCAGGAAGAACCTGGCGCTGCGCGCCGGAGTTGCCGGTGGCGTCCTCGGCACGATCGCGGTGACGACCGGTGCAGCATCGGCGTCGTCCGGCGACCACTCGGCCGGCGAGAAGAGCTCGCCCGCCGAGACGACAGCAGAAATGCCCGCCCTCTCCGCGGACCTGCCCGAAACGGCGCAGCGGACCGCCGACTCGCTCGCGATGTCGGCCCTCCAGTACGAGCTGGACGAGGCCAGGGACACCGCGGCCGGCAAGGCGGCGGAGAAGGCCAAGGAAGCCAAGGCCAAGGCCGAGCGCGAGGCACAGGAGGCCCGCAGGGCCGCGGCCGCAGAGAAGGCCGAGGAGCGCGCGTCCCGCGCCTCCGAACGCACCACGCTGAGCGCCGCCGAAGCCCCGGACACGGCCTCCGCGCCGTCCACCGCGACGGGCAGCGCCGCCGAGGTGATCAGCTTCCTGCGGGCGCAGCTCGGCAAGGCGTACGTCTCCGGGGCCACCGGTCCCAGCGCCTACGACTGCTCCGGGCTGACCCAGGCCGCGTTCAAGCAGGTCGGCATCGACCTGCCGCGCGTCTCGCAGGACCAGTCCACCACCGGCACCCCGATCTCGGTCAGCGAAGCCCAGCCGGGCGACCTCCTGTTCTGGGGCGGCACCGGCAGCGCGTACCACGTGGCCGTGTACGTCGGTAACGACCAGTACATCGACGCGGCGAACCCGTCCAAGGGCGTTGTGCAGCAGGCGCTCTCCGACTACCCGCCCACCTCCGCGACCCGCGTCCTCTGACACCCCTCTGAGGCACGCGCCGGCCGCACGCAGCACCGCAGGAACCCAGCAACGCAGCCGGAGCCGGCCGTCGTACACCGACGGCCGGCTCCGTCGTGTCCGCCCGTACGGGGTGCCCGCTCGGGTGCCGGGGCTGCGGCGCGAGGAACTGGCCCAGCTGGCCGGTGTCAGCGTCGCCTACTACTTCCGGCTGGAGCAGGGCCTGTCGCTCAACGCCTCGCCGCAGGTCCTCGACGCGCTCGTCACGGCCCTGCGGCTGGACCCCGCGGAGCGGCGCCACCTGCACACCCTGTCCGGTGATGCCCGTCCGCGCCGCCGCAGGCTCCCCGCCGTGCGCTTCACCGGGGCGGTCCGCCAACTGATGGACGCCTTCGGGGACTCGCCCGTGGTCGTCGTCGGCCGCCGCTCGGACGTCCTGGCGTGGAACCGCACCGGGCACGCGCTGTTCGCCGGGCACCCGGCTCCGGACAGCCCGGCCCAGGGGCCACGCGTCCCTACACCGCCCGGCCGGTGTTCCTGGACGCCCACACGCGGGACCTGTACGTGGACTGGCCCAGGAAGGCACGGGACGTCGTGGGCAAGCTGCGGCAGGCGGTCGGCGAATACCCCGACGACCCGCACCTGGCGTCCCTCATCGGCGAGCTGACCATGCGCAGCCCGCAGTTCGCCACGCTGTGGGCCGAGCACCGCGTACGCGCGTGGGACACGGCCGAGTACCGGATGCGGCATCCCATGGTCGGTGAGCTGGATGTCCTTCAGCACTCGCTCCCGGTGCCCCGGGCGCAGGGGATCCGGCTGGTGGTGACGACGGCCGCGTCCGGCTCCGCCTCGCAGGCGGCACTGCAGCTGCTCTCCCAGAACCTTCAGCCCGCCGCGGACAGCCCGGCGGCCACCGAAACCGACACGGACGCGGACGCCGACGCGGACGCGGACGCCGACGCCGACGGCCCCGCAGGCGCCGTTCCTTCCGTACGCGCCTGATCCGCCCGTATGGCCGCCGCGGGCAGCGCCGCCTCGTCACGCACGCCTGCCTGCCTGCCCGCCGGATGAATTTCACGCCTTCAACTCACCGCGGTACACGCATGCCTCATTCCGGCACGCGCAACACCCGCTGCCTTCCTGAGAAACGAGGACACTGAAGAAGAAGCTCCAGATCGCCGTCGCGGTCGCCGCTCTCGTCGCCGTCGTGGCCACCGGTACGGCATTCGCCATGAACGACTCCGCTTCCGGCTCCGGCTCTGACCAGCACCGGACAGGCCAGGGCAGCCAGCCGACGCCGGGCGTCATCGGCGCCAAGGGCCCTGACGGCTGAAGCACGGCACGATCTCCGCCGTCGGCCTGGACGGAAAGGTGCGCACCCACGTCGACGACCCTGAACTGGTGTCGGCGCAGGCCCGTCAACGTCGACCGCGAGACCGGGAAGCAGGACTGGTGCGTCGATCTGACCGCGGTCGCCAAGGACGGCAAGAAGCACCTGTACGGCCCGCACACGGGCCGTACAGGGACGTACAGGGACGTACAGGGGCGTTCTCCACGTAGCCGCCGCGGCTCAGACCGGCCGGGACGGGACCGTCTCAGCGGAGTCGGGCGCTACGCCTTCGGGGCCACCTTCGACAGGCCGTTGATGATCCGGTCCATGCTGTCGCCGCCCACCGGGTCCGTCAGGTTCGCGAGCATCTTCAGGGTGAAGCGCATCAGCATCGGGTGGCTCAGGCCGCGTTCCGCGGCCAGCTTCATGACCTTCGGGTTGCCGATGAGCTTCACGAAGGCGCGGCCCAGCGTGTAGTAGCCGCCGTAGGTGTCCTTGAGGGCCTTGGGGTAGCTGCGCAGGGCCAGTTCGCGTTGGGCGGGGGTCTGGCGGGCCTGGGCCTGGGCGATGACCTCGGCGGCCATCTGGCCGGACTCCATGGCGTACGCGATGCCCTCGCCGTTGAACGGGTTGACCAGCCCGCCCGCGTCGCCCACCAGCAGCAGCCCGCGGGTGTAGTGCGGCTGCCGGTTGAACGCCATGGGGAGTGCGGCGCCGCGGATGGGGCCCTGCTGGTTGTCCGGGGTGTAGCCCCAGTCCTCCGGCATCGAGGCGCACCACGCCTTGAGGATCTCCCGCCAGTCGAGGTCCTTGAACGCGGAGGAGGTGTTGAGCACGCCCAGCCCGACGTTGGAGGTGCCGTCGCCCATGCCGAAGATCCAGCCGTAGCCGGGCAGCAGCCGGTCCTGCGGGCCGCGCCGGTCCCACAGCTCCAGCCAGGACTCGAGGTAGTCGTCGTCGTGCCGGGGCGAGGTGAAGTACGTACGGACGGCGACGCCCATCGGGCGGTCCTCGCGCCGGTGGAGGCCCATCTTCAGGGACAGGCGCGTGGAGTTGCCGTCCGCTGCGACGACGAGCGGCGCCCGGAACGTGACCGCCGTCTTGTCCTTCGCGGCGGTCCCCGCCTCGCCCAGCTTCGCCTCGACGCCGACGATGCGGCCCGTACGGTCGTCCAGCACCGGGTCGCCGACGTTGCACCGCTCGTAGAGGCGGGCTCCGGCCTTCTCGGCCTGGCGGGCGAGCTGTTCGTCGAAGTCGTCGCGCTTGCGTACGAGGCCGTAGTCCGGATAGCTGGACAGCTCGGGCCAGTCCAGCTGGAGGCGCTGGCCACCGCCGATGATGCGCAGGCCCTTGTTGCGGAGCCAGCCCGCCTCTTCGGAGATGTCGATGCCCATCCCGACGAGCTGCTTGGTGGCGCGGGGCGTGAGGCCGTCGCCGCAGACCTTCTCGCGCGGGAAGGACGTCTTCTCCAGGAGGAGGACGTCGAGTCCGGCGCGGGCAAGGTGGTACGCGGTGGTGGAACCGGCCGGTCCGGCGCCGACGACGATCACGTCGGCGCGCTGCTCGGACGGTACCTTCGACAAGGGCTCGGTCACGTCGGTCTCCTGCAAGACTCGGTGGCGCGTGCCGGCCGGCCCTTCGCCTCGCTCTTCGAGCTGGGGAGACCCCACGCTGGCTCTTCGAGCGGGGGAGAGACCCCATGGCCCGTGCACTGGACAAGCACAGTCTATGAGGGCGGCGGGTGGCGCTCGCGCCGCGGGGCGCCCGGGAGTCGTCGCGCGGCGACGGCACCGGTGCCGCCGTAGCGGTCGCGCGGCGCCGCCGTCAGTCCTTCGGGCGGGTGCCGCGGTGCAGGGCGACGATGCCGCCGGAGAGGTTGCGCCAGGCCACCTTCGCCCAGCCCGCCTGCTGGAGCCGGCGCGCGAGCGCGGGCTGGTCGGGCCAGGCGCGGATGGACTCGGCCAGGTACACGTACGCGTCGGGGCTGCTCGACACCTTGTCGGCCACGGGCGGCAGCGCGCGCATCAGATACTCGGTGTAGACGGTGCGGAACGGCGCCCAAGTGGGGTGGCTGAACTCGCAGATGACGACGCGCCCGCCCGGCGCGGTCACCCGCAGCAGCTCGGCGAGGGCGGCGTCCGTGTCGTGTACGTTGCGCAGCCCGAAGCTGATGGTCACGGCGTCGAACGCGCCTTCGCGGAACGGCAGCCGCGTCGCGTCGCCCGCCGTGAACGGCATCCACGGGTGCCGCCGCTTGCCCTCCGCGAGCATGCCGAGCGAGAAGTCGCACGGCACCGTGAACGCGCCCGCCTCGGCGAACGGCAGCGACGAGGTCGCCGTACCGGCCGCCAGGTCGAGCACCCGTTCACCGGGTCGCGCGTCGACGGCGCGAGCCACCGCCCGGCGCCAGAGGCGCGCCTGCCCGAGGGACAGCACGTCGTTGGTCAGGTCGTAGCGCGCGGCGACGTCGTCGAACATCGCGGCGACTTCGTGCGGCTGCTTGTCCAGGGATGCGCGGGTCACGCACCCCATTGTTCACCGGGCGCGCGGAAGCCGTACGCGCGCCCCGCCCGTACGCACTCAGCCGCACCGCCCGTACGCGCTCAGCCCGCGTCGACGAGCTTCAGCTCCGGGTGCGCGGTGCCGCCCTCGATCGCCGTGGACGACAGGTGCGAGACGACCTTGTCGTCGACGGGGTCGTTCGCCGGGTCGTCGTGGACGACCAGGTGCTCGTACGTCGTCGCACGCTGCGCCGGGACCCGGCCCGCCTTGCGGATGAGGTCGATCAGCTCCATGCGGTTGGAGCGGTGCTTCGCGCCGGCCGAGGAGACGACGTTCTCCTCCAGCATCACCGAGCCGAGGTCGTCCGCGCCGTAGTGCAGCGACAGCTGGCCGACCTCCTTGCCGACGGTCAGCCAGGAGCCCTGGATGTGGGCGACGTTGTCGAGGAACAGCCGGGCGACGGCGATCAGCCGCAGATACTCGAACAGGGTGGCCTGCGTCTGGCCCTTCAGCGTGTTGTTCTCCGGCTGGTAGGTGTACGGGATGAAGGCGCGGAAGCCGCCCGTACGGTCCTGCACGTCCCGGATCATGCGGAGGTGCTCGATCCGTTCGGCGTTGGTCTCGCCGGTGCCCATCAGCATGGTGGACGTGGACTCGACGCCGAGCCCGTGCGCCGTCTCCATGATCTCCAGCCAGCGCTCGCCGGACTCCTTGAGCGGCGCGATCGCGTTCCGGGGGCGCTCGGGAAGCAGCTCCGCGCCCGCACCCGCGAACGAGTCCAGCCCGGCGGCGTGGATGCGCCGGATCGCCTCCTCGGGCGTCACCTCCGAGATGCGCGCCATGTGCTCCACCTCGGACGCGCCCAGGGAGTGGATCACCAGCTGCGGGAACGCCTTCTTGATCGCGGCGAAGTGCTCCTCGTAGTACTCCACGCCGAAGTCCGGGTGGTGCCCGCCCTGGAACATGATCTGGGTGCCGCCCAGCTCCACCGTCTCGGCGCAGCGCCGCAGGATGTCGTCCAGGTCCCGGGTCCACACCTTGTCGCTCTTCGGCGAGGCGTAGAACGCGCAGAACTTGCAGGCGGTGACGCAGGAGTTGGTGTAGTTGATGTTCCGCTCGATGATGTACGTCGCGATGTGCTCCGTACCCGCGTAGCGCCTGCGCCGCACCGCGTCGGCGGCGCTGCCCAGCGCGTGCAGGGGTGCGGAACGGTAGAGGTCGAGCGCTTCTTCGGGAGTGACGCGGCCACCCTGGGCGGCGCGGTCGAGCACGGACTGGAGGTCGGCGTTCTCGGGCACCGAGGCGTCCCTTCGTGGTGGCGGCAACGACTGATCCAGCGTACGCCAGCCCCTTCAGCCGATCTTGCGCAGTGTCCCGGCGACGTTGCCGCCCGCGTCGTCGTTGGACTCGTAGCGGATCGTGCCGTCCTTCCGGAGCGTGAACTCCTCGTTCGTGCTGCCGTTGGTGCACCCCTGCACATTGCTGGGCGAGGAGCCGTCCGTACGCAGCTTGTCGGAGCTCGCGGAGGTCAGCTTCCAGGAGCCGGGGCAGGACAGGCCGGCGAGTTCGACCTTGCCCTGGGCGATACGGTCGCCCTTCGCGCCGTTCTTGAACGTGACGGTCAGGGTGCCGCCGGGCAGCCCGCTGTCCATCTTCACGCTGCCGCGCCACTTGCCGAGGAACGCGGCGGGCACATCGCCCGCGGTGGGCTCGGCGCTGGGTGTCGGGGAGGGCGGTTCGGTCACGCCAGGCGGTTGCCCGCCGTTGTCCTTGCCGCTCTCGTTCGCTCCGCCGCCGCCGGGCAGCAGGTCGAAGACGAAGGTGCCGGTGATCAGCGCCACCGCCAGCGCGCCGGCCACGGACAGCACGAGAGTGCAGCTCAACTGCCGTCCGCGCGGCCTGCCGTCGGGGTTGGCGGCGGTGCTCGTCGTGGCGTTGGCCGAGACGGAGAACCGGCCGCGCCGCGGCGGCGGTGGCGGCTCGGGCGGGGGCGGTACGGGTGCGAGGCCGGGCGGCACGACGGGGCTCTGGGCCTGCGCGGGCACGGCGGGGACCTGGGCGGACGGGCTCTGCGCCGGGGGCGCCGACGGGTCGGGCGGGCCGAACGCCCCTCCCCCGGCGGGCGCCGGACCGGGCTCCGCGACGGGCTCCGCGCCGGCCGGTGTCGGCCACCGCCCGGCGGGAGGACGTACGTCCGTGCCGTCGCCGGGGGCCGCGCCGGGCCACTCCTCGGCCGGTGACCGCGAGCTGTGCGTGAAGGGCACGAGGCCCGAGGCCGCCTCGTCCGGCGTCTCCGGCTCGAGGTTGAGGAGTTCGACCGCGCTCCGGCTGACCTGCTCGACCAGCGGGCCCGGCAGCCAGCCGGGACGGATCAGCGCGCTCGCCCCCGCGACGGCCGGGCCCACGAGCCGCGCCGCGGCGGACGCCGGGTCCGGCCGGTCCCCGGCCTTCTTGGCCAGGCACTCGGCGACGAGCTCGCGCAGTTCACCGGCCAGCCCGTCCAGTTCCGGTTCCTCGTGCACGACCAGGTACAGCAGCGCCGCCGAACTGTCGCCCGGGAACGGCGACCCGCCCGTCGCCGCGTACGCCAGCACCGCGCCCATCGAGAAGACGTCCGAGGCGGGCCCGACCTGGCCCTTGCCGAGCACCTGCTCGGGCGACATGTAACCGGGCGAACCGATCGAGACGCCGGTCGAGGTGAGCACCGAGGTGCCGTCCGTGGCGCGGGAGATGCCGAAGTCGATGAGCCGCGGGCCGTCCAGGGTGAGCAGCACGTTCGACGGCTTGACGTCCCGGTGCACCAGGCCCAGCCCGTGCACCGCCGCCAGCGCCTCGGCGAGCCCGCTGCCCAGCGCCCGTACGCACGTCTCGGGCAGCGGACCGTGATCGGCCACCGCCTGCTGCAGCGTGGGGCCCGCGACGTACTCGGTGGCGACCCACGGCACCCGCGCGTCCGGGTCCGCGCCCAGCACGGGCGCGGTCCAGGCGAGGCCGCCGCCCGGCGGGGCGGCGCCGACCCGGCGGGCCGCGTCGACCTCGCGCCGGAAGCGCTCGCGGAACTCGTCGTCGGCGGCGAAGCGCGGATGCACCGCCTTCACCGCGACCGTACGGCCGCCGGGGCTGCGGCCCAGATACACCCGCCCCATGCCGCCCGCGCCGAGCCGGCGCAGCAGCCGGTACTCCCCGATGACCCGCGGATCGTCGGCATCGAGCGGCTGCATCGTGTGTGTCCTCCCCCATGACCCGCGCGGGCGCTCCCGCACCAGCTTAGGGGGCGCGTACGGCACGTCACACGCGATCGTCAGCCGTCCAGCAGCTCCACCCGTACGTCCTCGTCGAAGCCGAGCGTGCCGGCGGTGCGGCGCGCGAACTCCCGGATGCCGGCGAGCTGCTCCGTGCCCAGCCGGAAGTCGAGCGTCGTGAAGTAGCGCTCCAGGACGCGGGCCTCGAAGGGCTCCCAGCGGGCCGCCTGCTCGGCGACCTTCGCGACCTCCTCGAGCGACAGGTCGCGGGAGGTGAGGAACGCCTTGTGCACGGCCCGTACGATCTCGGGCTCGCGCTCGAGGTAGTCGCGGCGCACGGCCCAGACGGCGAACACGAAGGGCAGGCCGGTCCAGTCCTTCCACAGCTGGCCGAGGTCGTGGACGTCGAGGTCCGGCTCGGGGAGGGCGCGCAGATAGGACCGCAGCCCGAGGTCGCCGATCACGACGGCGGCGTCGGCCTCGCTCATCATGCGCGTGAGGTCGGGCGGGCACGTGTAGTAGTCGGGCTGGACGCCGTACCGCTCGGCGAGCAGCAGCTGAGCCAGGCGTACGGAGGTGCGGGAGGTGGAGCCGAGGGCGACGCGTGCGCCGTCCAGCCGCTCCAGCGGCACCCGGGAGACGATCTCGCAGGACATGACGGAGCCGTCGCAGCCGACCGCGATATCCGGGAGAGCGACGAGGTCGTCCGCATTGCGAAGGAATTCGACCAGCGGGACCGGTCCGATATCGAGATCTCCGTTCACCAGCAGTTCGCTGAGGCGATCAGGAGTGTCCTTCGTGAGCTCCAGATCGAGCAGGGTGCCGGTGCGTGCGAGACCCCAATAGAGGGGCAGGCAGTTCAGGAACTCGATGTGCCCGACGCGGGGGCGGTATCTCGGCTGTGCTGTCACACTGCGGAGCGTACGCCCGGCAGCGCCCGGCCCGGCCACCGGCACCGCGAGCAGGTCGCGGACCCGGTCTGGCCAGGGGCGGGGCGGGGGCCGGGGCGGCTGTCCGTAGGGTGATCGTCAGCACTTCCGCGCCACAGCATCACCGTGCTAGGCTCGCCGCAAGTTGCAGTTTGGTTTCCCTTGCAGTACAGAGCCTGCGGAGCATGTGACCGCGGGCTCTCGTCATTTTCAGACTTCTTGCAGGTTCTGGAGCAGGGCGACCCTTATAGGCCCAGGGAGGGCTTATGGCTACCGGAACCGTCAAGTGGTTCAACGCCGAGAAGGGCTTCGGCTTCATCGCCCAGGACGGCGGCGGTCCCGATGTCTTCGTCCACTACTCCGCGATCAACGCCACCGGCTTCCGCTCCCTCGAGGAGAACCAGCAGGTGAACTTTGACGTGACTCAGGGCCCGAAGGGCCCGCAGGCGGAGAACGTCACCCCCGTCTGATCACTTCACTGATTGAGCAGCACCCAAGGAGCCCCCGCCACCAGCGGGGGCTCCTGCCGTGTGTGCCCCTTCGGGCGCCGCGGCCCGTACGGCCTCGGCCGGGTCCCAGCCCTCGCCGGGCACGGCGGCGAGGAGCGCGCGCGTGTACGCGTCCTCCGGGCTGTCCAGCACCCGGGCCGTCGGCCCCTGTTCCACCGCACGGCCGCCGCACATCACCAGCGTCTCGTCGGTGACGTGCCGGACGACGGCCAGATCATGGCTGACGAAGACGAGGGCGACGCCCGTCTCGCGGCGTATCTCCAGCAGCAGGTGCAGGATCTGCGCCTGGATCGACACGTCCAGCGCGGCGACCGCCTCGTCCAGCACGAGCACGGCGGGGTCCACGGCGAGCGCGCGGGCGATGGCCAGGCGCTGACGCTGACCGCCGGAGAGGGTGTGCGGGCGGGCCGCGGCCTCGCTGCTGCCCAGCCGACCTGGTCGAGCAGCCGCAGCGTCCGCCGCTCGGCCGCGGCGGGCGCGCTGCCGTGCAGCCGCAGGGCGGTGAGCAGGCACTGGCGGGCGGTCAGCCGGGGGTCGAGCGAGACGTACGGGTCCTGGAACACCATCTGGATCTCCCGGGCCCGGGCCAGCCGCGCCGTACGCCCGCGGGGCGTGCGTCTGTCCCGTACGCGGCCCGCGACGGCGACGGTGCCCGCGTCGGGCCGTACGAGGCCGGCGAGCATCCGCGCGACGGTCGTCTTGCCCGAGCCGGATTCGCCGACGATGCCGAGGGAGCCGCCGGCGGGCACGGTGAAGCCGATGTCGTCGACGGCGGTGAGGCGGCCGCCGCCGGGCAGCGCGTACGCCTTGCGCAGGGCATCAACGGCGAGCACGGGCAGGCCGGTCGGGGTGGTGGGGCCGGTCTCTGCGGTCACCGGGGGCTCCTTTCGGGGGTCGCCTTCGCCGGGGCTGCCGGGCGGCGAGGGAGGCCAGAGCACGCAGGGAGTGAGCGGCACACGCGGCGGCGTGCGGGGCGGAGCGGCACCCGGAGGTGGGATTGACACTGCCGGCGGCCGCTCCCAGAATGGCATGCATGATCATGCAGCACTCGTCATACGCGGCAGGCACCCTCGGTGTCCCGGACCGCGACGGGTGCGAGCGGTCCGGTCTCTAGCTGCGGCACGTCAGCGCCTTCATCCCGCTGGTACGTCCTCATTCACCCCTGCAGCCAGGAGAGCTCTGTGTCTCTGACCGATCCGCACACCGCTGGCACCCGCACCGAACCCGTCGTATCCACCACGACCGCGACCCCCGCCCCCACTCCCCGCCTGCGCGCCGCCCGGGTCCCCGACGGCGGCATCTACGAGGGCCGCCGCACCCTGCGCCGCGTCCCCGAGGGCTGGGAGGACCGCCCGTACGAGCTGTTCCGGCTCGTCCCGCTGGGCCGCGTGATCGGGGCCGAGATCCACGGTCTCGACCTCTCGCAACCCCTCGGCCCCGCCGTGCGCGAGGAGTTGAACCGCGCACTGCTGGAGTGGAAGGTGCTGTTCTTCCGCGCCCAGCACCTCAGCCCCGAGCACCAGCGCGACTTCGCCCGGCACTGGGGCGAGCTGGAGACCAACCCGCTGCTCGCGCGCGGCGCTTCCGACGAGGTGGTGCGGTTCGACAAGGGCGGCAGCGCCACACCCACCTTCGAGAACGTCTGGCACGCCGACGTCACCTTCCGCGAACGTCCCGCGCTGGGCGCCGTCCTGCAGCTCCGTGAGGTGCCGCCGGTCGGCGGCGACACCATGTGGGCCGACATGGGCTGCGCCTACGACAACCTGTCGGACGAGATCAAGGAGCGGATCGACGGCGCCACCGCCGTGCACGACTTCATCCCGGGCTTCTCCCGGTTCTACGGTCCCGAACGGCTCGCCCCGCTCCAGGACCAGTTCCCGCCCGTGGAGCACCCGGTCGTGCGCACCCACCCGGAGTCCGGGCGCAAGCTCCTCTTCGTCAACACCTCCTTCACCACCCACATCACGGGGATGTCCAGGGAGGAGAGCGATCGTCTGCTGCGCGAGCTGGTGCAGCAGGCGCACATCCCGGAGTACCAGGTGCGGTTCCACTGGCAGCCCGGTGACATCGCGTTCTGGGACAACCGCGCCACGCAGCACTACGCGGTGGACGACTACGCGCCGCACCGCCGCGTCGCCGAACGGGTCGCGATCGCGGGCGACCGCCCCTTCTAGGCGGTCCGCGGACCGCCTCCGGCGGGCGGCCGGCCGTGACACCACGGCCGGTCGCCCGCCCCGGACGCGCTCAGGCACACTCGGGCGCGCCCCTCACGCGTAGAGCCGGTCGATCTCCTCGGCGAAGTCCCGTACGATCGCCGCCCGCTTCAGCTTCAGCGACGGGGTGAGGTGCCCGCCCTCCTCCGTGAAGTCCAGCGGCAGCACCGCGAAGCGCCGGATCGATTCGGCGCGCGACACCAGCCGGTTGGTCTCGTCCACCGCCTGCTGGAGGTTGCGCAGCAGGTCCTCGTCCTCGGCCAGTTCCGCGAGCGTAAGTTCCTGCTTCTTGTGCATCTGCTGCCAGTGCGCGAGCCCGTCCGGTTCCAGGGTGATCAGCGCGGTGACGTACGGCCGGTCGTCGCCGACCACCAGGCACTGGTTGACGAGGGGGTGGGCGCGGAGCCAGTCCTCCAGCGGCGCGGGCGCGATGTTCTTGCCCCCGGAGGTGATGATCAGGTCCTTCTTGCGCCCGGTGATGGTGAGATAGCCCTCGTCGTCCAGCCGGCCGACGTCCCCCGTACGGAACCAGCCGTCGTCGGACACGTCGGGCACGGCCTCGCGCCGGGCGGAGTCCCAGTAGCCGCGGAACACCTGGCCGCCCTTCAGCAGCACCTCGCCGTCGTCCGCGATCCGTACGGCCGTGCCGGGCAGCGGCCAGCCGACCGTGCCCAGCCGCGGTTTGAGCGGTGGCGTCACGGTGGCGGCGGCGGTGGTCTCCGTCAGCCCGTACCCCTCGAACACCTCGACCCCCGCGCCCGTGAAGAACGCGCCGAGGCGCTTCCCGAGCGGTGAGCCGCCGCAGATGACGTACTTCACCTTCCCGCCGAGCGCCGCCCGGATCCGCCGGTACACCAGCGGGTCGTACAGTCCGCGGGCCGCCCGGATGCCCAGGCCCGGCCCCGGGCCGCTGCCGTGCCGGGCGTCGATCCAGGCGTCGCCCCAGCGCACGGCGATCTTCGAGGCGCGGTCGAACGAGGAGGCGCGGCGCATCTTCTCGGCGGTCGCGCGGCCGGTGTTGTAGACCTTCTCCAGGACGTACGGGATGGCCAGCAGGAAGGTGGGCTGGAAGCCGGCCAGGTCCGCCAGCAGCTCGTCCGTCTTGATGCTCGGCGCGTGCCCGAGCCGCACCCGTGCCCGTACGCAGCCGACCGCGACCATCCGCCCGAACACGTGCGACAGGGGCAGGAACAGCAGTGTCGAGGCGGGCTCCGCGCTGACGGACTTGAAGATCGGGTGGAGCAGTTCGATGTTGTTGTCGACCTCGGCGAAGAAGTTGCCGTGGGTGAGGACGCAGCCCTTGGGCCGGCCGGTAGTGCCGGAGGTGTAGATCAGGGTGGCGATGGTGTCCGGGGTGAGCAGCCTGCGGCGCTCGTCGACGGCCTCGTCCGGCACCTCCTGGCCCGCGGCGACGAGTTGGGAGACGGCGCCGGCGTCGAGCTGCCAGAGGTGTTCGAGTGCGGGCAGCGCGCCGCGTACGCCCGTGACCAGCCGCGAGTGCTCGACGTTCTCCACGGCGCAGGCCACCACGTCGGCGTCCTGGAGGATGTGGCGCGCCTGCGAGGCGGAGGACGTGGGGTAGATCGGCACGGTGACCAGCCCGGCGGCCCAGCCGGCGAAGTCGAGCAGGGTCCACTCGTAGCTCGTACGGGCCATGATGGCCAGCCGGTCGCCGGGCCGCAGGCCATGGGCGATCAGGCCCTTCGCGGTGGCGCGCACCTCCTCGGCGAACGTCGCCGCCGTCACGTCCGTCCAGCGCCCGTCCGGCTGCTTGCGGCTGAGGACGACGTCCGTGGGGGCGTCCGCGGAGTTGTGGAAGGGCACGTCCGCGAGGGAGCCGTGCTGCGCGGGCGCCACGAGTGGTGGCACCGACACCTCTCGTACGACCCCGTCGACCACGTGCCGGGTCGGCTCGACGAGGGCGGGGGCGGGGGCGGTCGCGGATGCCGGTGGGACGGCGATCTGCTCTGGCATGGCGGCTCCTTGAGGGTCGGAGGTTCCGATTCCGCGGATCTGCTGGGTCGTACGGAGGGCGCGGGCCCCGCCTGCCGCGCGGTCCTGCCCTGCCCTGGCGGGGCCGCGCGGCGTGGCGTACGGCGTGCGCGGTGCGTAGGAGCGCCGACCGGTGTGACCGAGCTGGTCCGCGCCGCCCCGCAGCTCCGCGAGCCCGCCCGCGGACCCGAGCGGACCGAACAGACCGAGCGGAAGGAGCGGAAGGAGCGGAACGGCACGGAAAGGGACGGGTCCGACCGGAGTCCCTACGCACGTTCGAGAATCGCCGTCACCCCCTGACCGCCGGCGGCGCAGATGGAGATGAGCCCCCGCGCGCCCGGCCGCGCGCCCTCGCGCTCCGCGAGGAGCTTGGCGAGCGTCGCGACGATGCGGGCGCCGGTGGCGGCGAAGGGGTGGCCGGTGGCGAGCGACGAGCCTGCGGTGTTGAGGCGGCTCCGGTCCACCGGCGCGAGGCCCTGCTTCTCCCAGGCGGCCATGGTGGCGAGCACCTGGGAGGCGAACGCCTCGTGGATCTCGACGAGTTCGAAGTCCTCCATGCCGAGCCCGACCCGCCGCAGCATCCGGGGTACGGCGAAGGCGGGCGCCATCAGCAGCCCTTCGCCGGCGTCCTCGGTGAAGTCGACGGCTCCGGTCTCGTACGCGGTCAGATACGCGAGCGGCCGCAGACCGCGTTCCCGTGCCCACTCCTCCCCGGCGAGCAGGACGGTGGCGGCGCCGTCGCTGAGCGGGGTGGAGTTCCCGGGGGTCATGGTGGCCTCGCCGGTGACCTCGCCTTCGGTGACGCCGAATACGGGCTCGAGCTCACCGAGCTTCTGCACGGAGGTGCCGGGGCGCAGATTCTGGTCGCGGGCGAGGCCGTTGAAGGGGACGACGAGGTCGTGCAGGAAGCCGCTGTCGTAGGCGGTGGCGAGGTTGCGGTGGCTCCGGGCGGCGAGTTCGTCCTGTTCCAGCCGTGTGATGCCCCACTCCTTGGCCGTCTGGGCGGCGTGCTCGCCCATGGAACGGCCGGTGCACGGCTCGGCGTTGCGGGGGATCTCCGGCAGGAGGTGCTTCGGCCGTACGGGGGCGATCTCACGGGTCCGCGCCCTGAGGGTCTTGGCCCGGCGGGTGGCGAGCAGGATGCGGCGCAGCCGGTCGTTCATGGCGATGGGCGGGTCGCTGGTGGTGTCGGCGCCGCCGGCGATGCCGGAGTCGATCTGACCGAGTGCGATCTTGTTCGCGACCGCGATCACGGCCTGCAGGCTGGTGGCGCAGGCCTGCTGGATGTCGTACGCGGGCGTGCGGGGGTCGAGGCCGGTGGAGAGCACGCTCTCGCGGGCCAGGTTGAAGTCCCGGCTGTGCTTGAGTACGGCGCCGGCCACGACCTCGCCGATGGCGCGCTCGCCGTGCAGGCCGTGCCGTTCGACGAGGCCGCCGAGCGCGGCGGTGAGCAAGTCCTGGTTCGAGCAGGTCGCGTAGGGACCGTCTGCGCGCGCGAAGGGGATGCGGCTGCCGCCGATGACCGCCACCCGGCGCGGGACCTGGGAACGTATGAGGCCGCTGGAACTCATCCTCGACCAAACTCCTGACCTGTGAGTAACCTTACTCGGAAGTAAATTTACGCGAAGCCGAGGAGTTGGGGAATGGCCGACCGCTACCTTCATTGGACCCGTACGGGTCCCGGCCGCTTCCTCTCCCGACGCCTCGGCCTCCCCCAGCCCGCGCGGCTCCACCGCTGGTCGGCGGAGCGGCCCGTACTGGAAGGGGGTCCGCTGCTGCACCTCACCGCCGGACGTACGGCATGCGACGGCGCTGCGCTCGCAGCGGCGCTCGGCGGGTGCGGGCTGCCGGTCCGCACCAAAACCGCCGATACGTCCCGACCGGAAACCCACTTCTCCGCCGTGGTCCTGGACGCTACGGGTATTCGGTCCGCAGCGGAACTCGGGGAGGTGCACAGCGCCCTCCATCCCGTCGTACGCAGCCTCGCGGCGAACGGCCGCGTGGTGCTCCTGGGCAGCGTCCCCGCCCCGGACGACCACCACCAGGCGGCGGCCCAGCAGGCGTTGGAGGGGTTCGTACGGTCACTGGGCAAGGAGCTGACGAAGGGGTGCACGGCGCAGCTCGTACGCGTACGGGTGGCGCCCGGCGCGCACGGCGAGGCGCACGCCGGCACCGTGCGTACGGGCGCCCTGGAGTCCACCCTGCACTTCCTCCTCTCCCCCAAGTCGGCCTACGTCAGCGGCCAGTCGATCACCGTGGACCCCTCGCTCCCCACGGCCGCCGCCGTACCGGAGGCAGGCGACGGGCACTCCGGCGGCCGGACCTCCGGCGACCGGCGAGCGGCCGGTCCGGCGCGCCCGCTGGCCGGCCGTACGGCGCTGGTGACCGGAGCGGCGCGCGGCATCGGCGCGGCCGTCGCGGAGACGCTGGCGCGGGACGGCGCGCACGTCGTCTGCCTCGACGTGCCGCAGTCCGAACCGGAACTGTCGGCCCTCGCCGAACGGCTCGGCGGCAGCGCGCTCCCGATGGACATCGGCACGCCCTTCGCGGGCGCCGACATCGCCGCCGCTCTCCCCTCCGGCGGCCTGGACGTGCTCGTACAGAACGCCGGCATCACCCGCGACCGGCGCCTCGCCAACATGTCCGCCGAACGCTGGCGTTCCGTACTGGACATCAACCTCGCCGCCGTGCTGCGCACCACCGACCACCTGCTCGGCTCCGGCGCGGTGCGCGCGGGCGGCCGTATCGTCGCCACCGCCTCCATCGCGGGCATCGCCGGGAACACCGGCCAGACCAACTACGCGGCGAGCAAGGCCGGCGTTGCCGGCATGGTCCGCTCGCTGGCGCCGCGCGCCGCCGCGGAGCACGGCGTCACCGTGAACGCCGTCGCGCCCGGCTTCATCGAGACCCGGATGACGGCCGCCGTCCCCTTCTTCGTCCGCGAGGCGGGCCGCCGCATGAACTCCCTATCCCAGGGCGGCCTTCCGGCCGACGTCGCGGAGACCGTCGCGTGGTTCGCGCATCCCGGCTCCGGCGGGGTGAACGGGCAGGTCGTCCGCGTCTGCGGACAGAGCCTTCTGGGGGCGTGACGATGCTCGCCACCACCCTCGCGAAAGGCGCGCTCGGCTCCCTGCGCAAGCGCGGACCGTACGACGGCGCACGGCTGCCCGCCGGGCAACTGGTGCTCAGCGGGGCGCGCGTGGACCACGGCAAGCTCGCGGCGTACGCGGACGTCTGCGGCTTCACGCCTCCCGTGACACCCCCGGCGCGGGCCTTGCTGCCCGCCACCTATCCGCACGTTCTGGGCTTTCCGCTGGCCATGCGGCTCATGGCCGACCCCGCGTTCCCGTTCCCGCTGCTCGGCCTGGTGCACACGGGCATCGAGATCACCCAGCACAGGGCACTGCGCGCGGCGGACCGCCCGGAACTCCGGGTACGTGCGGAGGGGTTGGCGCCGCACCGCAGGGGCAGCAGGTTCGACGTGCTGACGGAGGCGTGGCTGGACGGTACGGAGGTGTGGCGCTCACGCAGCACCTACCTGTACCGGCACCGGCGCGCCCCCGACGAGGGCGCGCGGAACGGCCGTACGGACGCGGAGCACGGTGACGAGGGCCACCGTGACGCGGAGCACCGTACGGAGGCCGCGCGCGCCGAGCCGCTCCCCGTACGCGCCGAGTGGGCGCTGCCGGGCAGCCTGGGGCGCCGCTACGCGGCGGCGTCCGGCGACCGCAACCCGATCCACCTGCACCCGCTCACCGCCCGCCCGTTCGGCTTCCGGCGGGCCATCGCGCACGGCATGTGGCTGGTCGCGCGCTGCCTCGCGGAAGCGCAGAACACCGGGGGCACGGGCACCGGAGGCACCGGCACCGGGAGCGCGGGGAGCGCCGAACAGCTCGCCCTCTCGGCGGAGTTCCGTGCCCCCGTGCTGCTCCCCGCCACCGTCGCCTACGGCGAGCGGAACGGCTCGTTCGAGCTACGTGGCGCGCCCACCGGAGCGGGCACGGCCGGCGGCGAGCCGCCTCTGCACCTCAGCGGCCGGGTGTCCAGCGGGCGCCCTTCATCAGGTTCTCCAGGCCCGCCCAGCAGAAGTTCATGAGCGTGGCCGCCGTCTCCTTCGCCGAAGGCGCGTCCTCCTGGCGGCTGTTGGCCCAGTCGGCGAGCGACTCGGCGGCCCCGACCAGCGCGTGCGCCAGCCCGGACACCTCCCGTTCCGCCAGCACGTCGTCCGCGCAGCCCGCGTCCCGCGCCGCCTTCCCGATCAGCGAGGTCACCAGGTCCGTGATCTCCGTACGCAGCACGGCGACCTCGCGCGCGAACGGCTCCCCCTGCGTACGGGCCTGCTGGTGCAGCACCACCCAGCCGTGCGGGTGGGCGGCGGTGTGCGCGAAGAAGGCGCACAGGCCGTTCCACAGCCGCCGGTCGGCGGACACCCAGCCGGCGCCGTCCTCGGTGCTCGCGCGCACGGCCGCGACCAGCGCGGCGGCCTCGCGCTGTATGCACGCGGTGAACAGCTCTTCCTTCGACTTCAGATACTGGTAGACCAGCGGCTTCGAGACCCCCGCCGCCTCCGCTATGTCGTCCATGGACGCGGCGCGGTAGCCGTACCGCGCGAATCCCTCGACCGCCGCGTCGAGCATCTGCTGTTCGCGGACAGCCCTTGGCACCCGCTTGCTTGCCTTCGTCCCCACCTCTGTGCTCCTCCACCCCGCCGTCCCCCGAGCGTCAACAGTGGTCAGGCTACGCCGAAGCGCGCCCACACCCCCGGTTCCCCGGGCGCGTCCGGCGTACGGGAGCGTGCTGACGGCCCATGCCGACCGGCCCGTTCCGAACGGCCGCACATACGCGACGGTTTGACCGGCGAATGCGACCGGAACTGAAACGGGCCGGAAACGGGCGGCGCTTGGCCGGAAACGGATCCAAAACGGGTCTGGTGCCGGCCCGGACGGACCGGGCCGACACCAGAAGGGGCACCAGAAAGGGCGGCAGGGATCAGGCGGGCAGCGGCTGCGCGCCCTCCCCGGCGGCGTCGCGGTCGCGGTCACCGTCGCTGTCGCGGTCGCCGTCCGGCGTACGCGCGGACCGCGCCTCGTCCCGTTCCAGATCGTCCAGGCTGAAGCTCTTGGCGCTGTTGAACGCCTCCAGGTCCAGGATCTTCTCGCGGGCCGACACGAGCACCGGGATGAGCGCCTGCCCGGCGACGTTCGTCGCCGTCCGCATCATGTCCAGGATCGGGTCGATGGCCAGCAGCAGACCGACGCCCGCCAGCGGGAGGCCCAGCGTGGAGAGGGTCAGCGTGAGCATCACGGTGGCGCCGGTCAGGCCCGCCGTGGCGGCGGAGCCGATCACCGAGACGAAGGCGATCAGGAGGTAGTCGCCGACGCCGAGGTCGATGCCGAAGATCTGGGCGACGAAGATCGCGGCGATCGCCGGGTAGATGGAGGCGCAGCCGTCCATCTTGGTGGTGGAGCCGAACGGCACGGCGAACGACGCGTACTCCTTCGGCACCCCGAGGCGTTCGGTCACCTTCTGCGTCAGCGGCATGGTGCCGACCGACGAGCGGGAGACGAAGCCCAGCTGGATCGCGGGCCAGGCGCCCCGGAAGAACTGCACCGGGTTGACCTTGGCGACGGTGGCCAGCAGCAGCGGGTAGACGCCGAACATGACGATGGCGCAGCCGATGTAGATGTCGGCGGTGAAGGTCGCGTACTGGCTGATGAGGTTCCAGCCGTAGTCCTTGATCGCGGTGCCGATCAGGCCGAGCGAACCGAGCGGCGCGAGCCGGATGATCCACCACAGCGCCTTCTGGAGCAGCGCGAGCACGGCCTCGCCGAGCGTCAGCAGCGGTTCCGCCTTGGGCCCCAGCCGGAGCGCGGCGATGCCCGCCACGGCGGCCATGAACACGATCTGCAGGACGTTGAGCTCGGTGAACGGCGTGATGACATCCGTCGGCACGATGCCGGTGAGGAAGTCCAGCCAGCTGCCCTTCTCTTCCGGTTCGGCGCCGTCACGGGCGCTGAGCCCGGTGCCCGAACCCGGGTTGGTGAGCAGGCCGATGGCGAGGCCGATCGCAACGGCGATCAGCGACGTGGCCATGAACCAGAGCAGCGTGCGGGTGGCGAGCCGTGCGGCGTTGGACACCTTCCGCAGGTTGGTGATGGAGATGACGATCGCGAAGAAGACGAGGGGCGCGACGGCCAGCTTCAGCAGCTGTACGAACGTTTCGCCGATCTTCGTCAGGGTGGTCCCGAGCCAGTCGATCTCCCAGTGCCGGGCGGCCCAGCCGAGCAGGACGCCCAGCACGAGACCGCCCAGGATCTGGGCCCAGAACGGGACCTTGGGTATGCGTACACGCGCGGGTGCGGGCGCGGCGGACGCGGACGTATCAGTGGACACGGACACACTCCGGTGAGGACGGAAAAAGGGGACGTGAGCGAGCGCAGGCGGAGCAGAGCGAACACCGGAGCGGAAGTCCGGCCGCTGGTCAGCGGCGCTGACAGGCCGCGGAGAGGCAGCGGCAGAGGTCGACGTGCAGCCGCGCGACGAGCATCGCGCTCGTCGCGTCGGAGAAGGGGGCCGCTGTCGTCACGGAGCTCACGCTAACACCACGTCTTTGATGTACCCAAAGCTTCTCTTTGGGTAACGCCACGAAGACGCACAACGCCCCGCCGTGGAAGGTGATTCCCGGCGGGGCGCTGTTTCGGATGTGACGCGGATTACGCCGTACGCGGCTGCTCGGCTCTCACGCCGTACGCGGCGACTCGTCCGCCGTACCGCCGCCCGTACCGCCCCCGGACGCGTCCTGTGCGTCGTCCTCCATGCTGCGGTTCGCGGCCAGCTTCCCCTTCGCCTTGTCCACTCCGCCGGCCAGCTGCTGTGCCATCGCGTCCCGCTGCCCGCGCAGCAGGACGAAGCTGAGCGGCGCGGAGATCACCAGGGCCAGCAGGAAGATCCACAGCGGGTTGGAGTCGCCGATGCCCTCGGGCAGGATTCCGGCGTACGCCAGCACCGCGACGAGGACGAGGCAGCCGACAAAGATGCCCAGCCGCATGGTGGTGTAGCGGAGCGTTGCGTGTGAGGTGCTGCTCACGGCCTTCTCTTCCTTCGTCCGATCCGACTCAGTGGAGTGTCATCCACATGGTGACATCGTCCTCGTACTCGCCGTCGGCCACCCTGATCGCGTCCGGCACGCGGCCGACCTCCTTGTAGCCGCAGGAGGCGTAGAAACGTTCCGTCCCGCGTCCGCCGCGCATCGTGAGCCGGATGCCCCGGACCCCCTCGAGGTCGCGGGCCGCGTCCGCCGCGGCGGCCATCAACTCCCGTCCGGTGCCGGTGCCCTGCAGGGACGGGTGCACCATCACGGTGTACAGCCACACCCAGTGCCGCATCAGCCGGTGGGAGTTGAGCGTCAGGAAGGCCGTCGCGGCGACCTCGCCGCGCTCGTCGAACCCGGCCACCAGCCGGACGCTGCCCTCGGCCATCCCGTTCAGATACCGCAGCAGCTCCGGCCGTACGTCCTCCCGCGTCACCGGCGGTACGAAGCCGACCGCGCCGCCGGCGTTCACGACGTCCGCCCAGAGGGCGGTGATGCCCTCGGTGACGCGTGGTTCCAGCGGCGGCCCGGAGACGAAGCGGAGGGTCATGCGCGCACTCACACCCGCATCGGCTGGGGCGACTCACGGCGGTCCGGGTCGGGCCCGTCGTACTCGCGGATGATCTCGTAGCGCGTGTTCCGCTCCATCGGGCGGAAGCCCGCGTCTCGGATCAGGTCGAGCAGGTCCTCGCGGGTGAGCTTGTCGGGGGTGCCGAAGTTGTCCGCGTCGTGCGTGATCTTGTACTCGACGACCGAGCCGTCCATGTCGTCCGCGCCGTGCTGCAGCGCCAGCTGAGCGGTCTGCACGCCGTGCATGACCCAGAACACCTTCACGTGCGGCACGTTGTCGAACAGCAGCCGGGACACGGCGAAGGTCTTCAGCGCCTCGGCGCCGCTGGCCATGGTCGTACGCGCCTGGAGCCGGTTGCGTACCTTGCCGTCCTGCATGTCCACGAAGTCGTGCTGGTAGCGCAGCGGGATGAAGACCTGGAAGCCGCCCGTCTCGTCCTGGAGTTCACGCAGCCGCAGGACGTGGTCGACGCGGTGCCGGGGCTCCTCGATGTGCCCGTACAGCATCGTGCTGGGCGTCTTGAGGCCCTTCTGGTGCGCGAGCCGGTGGATGCGCGACCAGTCCTCCCAGTGGGTGGCGTGGTCCACGATGTGCTGGCGGACCTCCCAGTCGAAGATCTCGGCGCCGCCGCCGGTGAGCGACTCCAGGCCCGCGTCGATCAGTTCGTCCAGGATCTCGCTCGCGTCCAGCCCGGAGATCGTCTCGAAGTGGTGGATCTCCGTCGCCGTGAAGGCCTTCAGCGACACCGAGTCCGGCAGCGCCTCCTTGAGGGCGCTGAGCGACCGCGGGTAGTAGCGCCACGGGAGCGTCGGGTGGAGGCCGTTGACGATGTGCAGCTCGGTGAGGTTCTCCCCCTCCATGGCCTTGGCCAGCCGCACCGCTTCCTCGATGCGCATCGTGTACGCGTCCTTCTCGCCCGGCTTGCGCTGGAACGAGCAGTAGGCGCAGGACGCCGTGCACACGTTGGTCATGTTGAGGTGCCGGTTGACGTTGAAGTGGACGACGTCGCCGTTCTTCTCCGTACGCACCTCGTGGGCGAGGCCGCCAAGCCAGGCGAGGTCGTCGGACTCGTAGAGGGCGATGCCGTCCTCGCGGGTCAGCCGCTGCCCGGAACGGACCTTCTCCTCCAGCTCGCGCTTGAGTCCAGCGTCCATGCGCACGCGCCTCCCTCGGTCTGCGATGAGCGGTTTTCGAGCGTACTCCCCCGGCTGCCGCGGTTTGTGCCCCGCCCCTCTGTACGGCGCCGTACGGGCGTGGTACGGGGTGCTACGCGTCCTCGGGCAGCTCGCCGACGCGGTTCTCCCACTTGGTGGAGAGCACCATCGTCGTACGCGTGCGGGACACGCCCTTCGTCCCGGACAGCCGCCGGATGACGCGTTCCAGATCGTCGATGTCGCCCGCCCGCACCTTGAGCATGAACGAGTCGTCACCCGCGATGAACCAGCAGTCCTCGATCTCCGCGAGGTCCCGCAGCCGCGACGCGACCTCCTCGTGGTCCACTGCGTCCGAGAGCTGGATGCCGATCAGCGCGGTGACGCCGAGGCCCAGCGAGGGGGCGTGGACGGTGGCGCGGTAGCCGGTGATGACGCCCGCCGCCTCCAGCCGGTTGATGCGGTCGGTCACGCTGGGGCCGGAGAGGCCGACGAGCCGGCCCAGCTCGGCGTACGACGCTCTGCCGTTCTCGCGCAGCGCCTGGATGAGCTGCCTGTCCACCGCGTCCATGCGTACCGGGCCTTCCGTTCTCCTGGGATTCGCAGACTCCTGGATTCTTCGGATACGAATCTAAGGCATCGGGCCGCCGGTGCCTCGCGTCCGTTCCAGGGTCGTACGATCCGCGGGCGACCCGTCCGGGGTCGAACGGTCCTGGGTCGTGCGGTCCGCGGTCGGGTCCCAGCGGCGGTAGAGCTTGTGCGGGACGGCGACGGCGTCCAGCGCCCGTCCGGCCACGAAGTCGACGAGGTCCTGGATGCCCCGCGCGCCGGCGTAGAACGCGGGCGAGGTCGGCAGCACGACGGCCCCGGCCTCGTCGAGCGTGACGAGGTGCCGCAGGGTCGTGCCGGTCAGCGGGGTCTCGCGGACGGCGACCACGAGCGGCCGCCGCTCCTTCAGCGTGACGGCGGCGGTGCGCTGGAGCAGGTCCTTCGACAGCCCGAGCGCGACACCGGCGACGCACTCGGTGCTCGCCGGCACGATCAGCATGCCGCGCACCGGATACGAGCCCGAGGACGGCCCCGCGGCCAGGTCGCCGGCGGGCCAGTGGCGTACGCCGCTGACGTCCGGGTCGTACGCGTCGGGGGTGCCGTCCGCGCCGCGGGCGAGCCAGCGGTGCAGGTCGTCGGCGGCGTGGGCGTCGCGGAACGGGTGGCCCGTCTCGTCCAGGACGGTCAGCCGGGCGGCCCGGCTCACGACCAGGTCCACAGCTTCCCCGGCGTGCAGCAGCGCGCGGAGGACGGCGGCGGCGTAGGGCGTTCCGGACGCGCCGGACACACCTACCACCCAGGGGCGGCGCTGGCTGGAATTCACGCCTTCGAGACTACGACGCCCGCGGGCGGGCACAGGACACGGGGGCGGGTCCGTTCCCGCGCCTGTTCGCGGGGCCGTTGACGGGGCCGTTGACGGCGCCGGGAACTCCGGACACCCCCTGTGGCGTTGTAACGGACGAACGGCGCGAACGTCGTACGCGCACCGGTGACAGCACCGGCTCTCTTGGGGGATGGAGAGGACGATGGCGAGCGAATCAAGCTACAGGGTGAAGGCCGCGGCCCTGCTCATCCTGCTCTGGGTCGGGCTCCTGTGGGTGCTGGAGGCGGTGGACCAGGCCACGGGGAACGCGCTGGACACCTTCGGGATAGAGCCACGGCGCGCCGACGAGCTGCTGGACGTGATCCCGGCGTCCTTCATGCACTTCGGCTTCGACCATCTGATGGCGAACACGCTGCCGCTGCTGGTGCTGGGCTTCATGGCGGCGCTGCGCGGCACCGGCCGGTTCCTGGCGGTGGCGCTGACGATCATCGTCGTGAGCGGGCTGGGCGTGTGGGTGACCGCTCCGGAGCACAGCAACACGGCGGGCGCGTCGGGGCTGGTATTCGGGCTGTTCGGTTATCTGGTGGTGCGCGGCTTCGTGGACCGGCGCATCACGGACGTGGCGCTGGGCGGGGTTGTCGCCGTGCTGTACGGCTCGATCCTCTGGGGCGTGCTGCCCACCTCGGCCGGGATCTCCTGGCAGGGGCACCTCTTCGGGCTGATAGGCGGCGTGCTGGCGGCCTTCATGACCTCCAGCACGCGCGGCGCGATAGGCGCCGGACGGCCGCCGGCCTGGCACTGACCGCCGGGCCCGGCCAGGACGGCCGGGCGCCGGGGCCCGGCCAGGACGGCCGGGACCGCCGCCGTACGGGATCGCCGTACCGGACCGCTGTACGAAGACCGCCGCGTGCTGCCGCGGGCCACGGGTCACCCCGTGAGGCCGCGGACCACCAGGTCGAGCAGGGCGAAGACGAAGAGCACGATGCCGATGATCCCGTTCACCGTGAAGAAGGCGCGGTTGAGCCGGGACAGGTCCGTCGGCCGGACGACGGAGTGCTCGTAGACGAACGCCCCGACCACGATCAGCAGGCCCAGCCAGTAGAGCAGCCCGGCCCCGGTCAGCGACCCGAACAGCGCCAGCAGCGCCACCGTCACGGCGTGGCAGCCGCGCGCGGTGTACAGCGAGGCGGCGATCCCGAACCGCGCGGGGAAGGAGCGGACGCCCTGGGCCCGGTCCGTGGCCACGTCCTGGCAGGCGTAGATCAGGTCGAAGCCGCCGATCCAGATGCCGATGGCCAGGCCGAGGGCGACCGCGTCCCAGGACCAGGCTCCGGTCACGGCGATCCAGGCGCCGGTCGGCCCGATGGCCTGGGCGAGACCCAGGATGGCGTGCGGGAAGTCCGTGAACCGCTTGCCGTACGGATACACGACCATCGGGATGACCGCGAGAGGGGAGAGCGCGAGGCAGAGGGGGTTCAGCAGGGCGCACGAGGTCAGGAAGATCACGACGGAGACGAGCGCGCCGGTCCAGGCCGTCCGTACGGTCACGGCGCCGGTGACCAGTTCACGTCCCGCCGTGCGCGGATTGCGGGCGTCGATCTCGCGGTCGATGATCCGGTTCGCGGCCATGGCGAAGGTGCGCAGCGTCACCATCGCGACGGTGACGAGGAGGAGCTGCCGCCAGTGGACGGTGGAGTCGTCGTGGAACATCGCGACGAGCGCGGCGATGTACGCGAACGGCAGCGCGAACACGGAGTGTTCGATCATCACGAGCCGCAGGAAGGCCCGTACTCTGCCGGTCTCGGGCCGTGTGGGACCGGGCACCGGCACGCCCTCAGCGGTGCTCACAGCCCGTATTCCTTCCAGCGCTTGGTGACCAGTTCGGCGATGTCCGGATCGGACTCGATCATCTGCGGCCAGCCGCCGTCCCGCGTGTAGCCCTCCTCGGGCCACTTCGCGGTGGCGTCGACGCCCGCCTTGCCGCCCCAGAACTGCTGGTACGAGGCGTGGTCGAGGTGGTCGACGGGGCCTTCCGCGACGGTCAGGTCGCGGGCGTAGTCGGCATTGCCCAGCGCGCGCCAGGCGACCTCGTGCAGGTCGTGCACGTCACAGTCGGCGTCCACCACCACGATCAGCTTCTCCAGGGAGAGCATGTGCGCGCCCCAGATGGCGTGCATGACCTTCTGCGCGTGCTTGGGGTACTTCTTGTCGATCGCGACGATCATGCAGTTGTGGAAGCCGCCCGCCTCCGGCAGGTGGTAGTCCACGATGTCCGGGATGATGATCTTGAGCAGGGGCAGGAAGAAGCGCTCCGTCGCCCGCCCCAGCGGCCCGTCCTCCGTCGGCGGCCGCCCCACCACGATCGACTGGAAGACCGGCCGCTTCCGCATCGTCACGCAGTCGATCCGCAGCGCCGGGAAGTCCTCCTGCGGCGTGTAGAAGCCGGTGTGGTCGCCGAACGGGCCCTCCGGCAGCATCTCCCCCGGCTCCAGCCACCCCTCCAGCACCACCTCGGCGGCGGCGGGCACCTGCAGCGGCACCGTCTTGCAGTCGACCATCTCGATCCGCTTGCCCTGCGTGAAGCCGGCGAAGAGGTACTCGTCGATGTCACCGGGGAGCGGCGCGGTCGCCGCGTACGTCACCGCGGGCGGACAGCCGAAGGCGATCGCGACGGGCAGCTTCTCGCCTCGCTTGGCCGCCACCTGGTAGTGGTTCCGGCTGTCCTTGTGGATCTGCCAGTGCATCCCGATGGTGCGCCGGTCGTGCCGCTGCAGCCGGTAGAGGCCGAGGTTCCGCACGCCCGTCTCCGGGTCCTTGGTGTGCGTCAGCCCGAGGTTGAAGAACCAGCCGCCGTCCTCGGGCCACGTGAACAGCGCGGGCAGCGCGTCCAGATCCACCTCGTCGCCGCGCAGGACCACGTCCTGTACGGGCGCCTCCTTGACCTTCCGCGGCGGTACGTGCGCCATCGCGCCGAGCTTGCCGAACGCCTCGCGCAGCCCCACGAACCCCTGCGGCAGCTCCGGCTTGAGCAGCCCGCCGATCTTCTCGCTGATCTCACCGTACGAGGTCAGCCCGAGCGCCTTGAGCAGCCGGCGGTCGGTGCCGAAGACGTTCATCGCCAGCGGGACCTGGGTGCCGCGCACGTTCTCGAAGAGGAGCGCGGGCCCGCCGTCCTTCTGCACCCGGTCGACGATCTCCCCGATCTCCAGCCGAGGATCGACCTCCGCCCTGATCCGCTTGAGGTCGCCGTCGCGCTCGAGCGCCCGCAGCAGCGAGCGGAGATCGTCGTATGCCATACGCCCCAGTATCATCCATGGCTTTCCCGCACCGTTACGCTGGCCCTGTACGGCCGCCGTCCGCACGGCGACGCCGCGCCGCAACCGCTCGCACCCAGGGGGCGCACCACATGCTGAGGTATCTGCCGTTCCTACTGGTCCTGGCGGTGTGGATCTATGCCTTCATCGACTGCCTGAACACCCCGGAGAAGGAAGTACGCAAACTGCCCAAGGTCGCATGGGTGATCATCGTGCTGCTCTTCGGGCAGGTTCTGCTGGGCCCGATCGCGTGGTTCGCTGTCGGCCGCCCGCGCAAGAACGCGCCGTACGGTGCCACGCGCCCGCAGGAGCGGCGCTGGGTGGCGCCGGACGACAACCCCGAGTTCCTGAAGTCGATCAACGAGGACGAAGAGGCACGGCGCCGGAAGAACCGCGGGACCACGGGCGACGAAGGCCCGGACGACACCCCGCCGCCGGCCGGCACCTGAGGGCCGTACGGGCCTGACCGCCCGTACGCGCCCCGCCCGCGCCCTCGTACGGCCGCCGGGCGCGGGCTTCACGGGCACGGCCTCACAGGCACGCGCCACGGCCTCACAGGCACTTGCCGTCGAAGATGTCCTCGTGCGTGCGGTAGTCGGGCTCCCGCTTCCCGCCGGAGCCCGAACCCGAGCCCCCCACCGGGTACTCCACCACCGGCACCGGCTTGCACACCGGCCACTTGTCCGTCTCGGGGGCGGCGTCGAACCCGAAGGTGCCGCTGGCGCCGCGGATGCAGTTGACGCAGTCGCTGCCGTCCTCCGTGCCGAGCACGTTCATGTTGGTCATGGTGTTGTAGACATCGTCCTTCGACGGCAGCCGCGGCTCGCCCTCGTCCTCACCCTCGTCCTTGCCTTCGCGCTTCCCCTCTTCGCTGTTCGCCGCCGTGTACGCCTCGTCGGCGGCCTGGGCGAGCACCGTGAACGCGTCGTGGTACATGATCGTGTAGCCGTCGTCCAGCGCCTTCCCGCCCAAGTCCAGCTTCTTGGCGAGGCGTTCGTACACCTCCTGGAACGCGTCGAAGCCCGGCGGCTGCCCCTCCCCCTTCTGCCACCACCGCGGGTCGACGTCCGAGCCGCCGACCGTGGTGATACGGGCCTTCCGCATCCGCTCGGTGGTCTCCTCGTCGGTGAAGACGGGGTCCTGCCCGATGCCGACCTTCATGATCCTGATCGGCCGCTTGTGCTCGCAGGACGCCTGGTCCGCGAGCTGGGTGACGAGACCGGGCAGGTCGCGGTCGCGCCCGGCGAAGAACACGGTGTCCGCCTTCGTCAGGCAGATCTTCTGCGCGATGGACGCGAACAGCTGCGGGATGCCCTCCCCGGAGCCGGTCTCGCCAAGGTACGAGGCGTTCCGTTTACGCAGTCCGTAGTCCTTGTCGAAGCGGTTCATGAAGACCTGGCGCAGGTTGACGGAGTAGTTGTCCTCTTTTCTGGAGTCCCAGACCAGGAACCCCTTGCCGGAGCCGGGCTCCCGTTCGAGGTAGCGCTCCAACGCCTGCGCGAAGTGCTCGTTCGACGCGGACGTCTTGAAGAGGTAGTCGGCGCTCATGTCGGGCGAGGTGATCACCGGGCCGACGACCGGGATCTTCCGTGCGGACAGCGCCTCGGCCGCGCGCTGCGTGTGCGGATGGCTGCTCGGGAAGCCCATCACGGCGACCAGCGGCGACTCTTCGTCGGTCATGCCCGCCAACTGGTCGACGACGGGCGCCCACTGGTCGAGATCCTTGCCGTCGTTGGCCAGCAGCAGCTGGTAGCGCATCCCCGAGTCCTGGTTCGCGCGCAGCTGGGCGGTGTGGGCGCCGGCCAGCGCGTTCCGGATCAGCTCGATGGTCATGACGCTGCTGGCGTCCCGTGTCATCGGCATCATGAGGGCGATCCGGACGTACGGGATGGGGGCACGGCCGTCCTCCGGGCTGTCCCAGCCCTTGCGGACGCGGGCGTTCTCGGCCGCGATGCCGCGGATCAGACCCTCCAGTTCGTCCTCGAAGACGTACGCCTCGTCGGTGACGCCGATGCACTCCTTCGCCGGGCCGGTCTCCTTCAGTCCTTCCGCGCACGGTTCGTCGTCGTCCAGGCTTACGGCGACCAGCGCCGCGCCGGCCACGAGCACCAGGAAACACACCACGCCGGCAAGGAACTTGTGCACCGGGAGCCATACGCGGTCTCGTATCTGCGGGGACATGACCTCTCGCTCTCTGAACGGCTGGCTCGCTTCACTGGGCTCTTCCGGTGCCGCCGGTGCCGCCGGTGCCACCCGGGCCGGCCGCGGCGGGCAGGGGCCGTTTCTCCCGGGCGGCCAGCGGCCACTCCTGGGACGCCCAAGTCAGCGCGGCGTGGCCGGAGACGTGCCGCTGGGCCAGGAAGGCCAGCTCCCGGCCCATGTCCGCGCAGGCCTGCTCGGACGGTTCGGCGACGGTGTCGACGACGTACCACAGTCCGTGCAGCAGCCTGTGGACGGACCGCTGCACGTCGTCGGTGTCGGCACGCAGCCGGTCGTGATCGCCGCGGGCGATCTCCTGGCGCCGGTCTTCCCACTCGGCGGTGGGCGGGTGCGGGGCGGTGGCCACGTGCCGCAGGCAGTCCAGCCAGCGGGCGGCCTCCCAGTCACCGAAGCAGCCGGTCAGCCGGTCCACCACGGCCTCCGCGGCACCGGCCGCGAGGGTGTGCCGCAGCGCGTCCGGCTCGCCCTCGGCGCCGAGCGCGGTGTGGTGGTCGCGCAGGGTGCCGTGCAGGTCCTGCCAGCGGTACCGGGCGCCGTCGCCCGCGCACCGCCTGCGCAACTCCTCGACCAGCAGGGCGCGGAGGAACGGATCGTCCACGAACGCCGTCCCGTCGCCCGCCGTCCACAGCTCCCGTTCAAGGTCGCGTTCGGCGGTGTCCGCCGGGTACGGCTCGGCGCTGAGCGGCGCGTACGCGGTCGCGAGCGCACCCGCCGCCTCCGGGTCGCGCGCGAGGGACAGCAGCACCAGCAGGTCCCGCAACTGCGGCTGCCCCACGAGCCGTTCGAGCAGCTCCTCGGTGACGGGCCTGCCGTCCGGGGTGGTGAGCTCCAGCAGCTGCCCCGGCCGCGCCGCCCGCTCCTCCGCGAGGTTGAGCACGGCGTCGCTCAGCACGCCGCAGCCCAGCGGCTGGCCGCCGGTGAGCCGGTGCAGGGCACTGGGCAGGTACGCGTCCAGGGCGCGCGGCGTGTGGTCGAGCATCGCCAGGACGTCGCGGCGGCTCAGCGGCGGCAGCGTGACCGTGTGGAGCGGCACGGGCGACGTGCCCGCGGGCAGCCGGCACCAGGCCGCGGCGTCGGCGATCGCGGCGGGCTCGGCCGGTTCACCGGCCGCGCCACCGCCGCGCCCGAGCTGCGTCGCGACGACGACCAGCGGGTCGGGCCGGTCACCGCGTGCCCGCGCTCCCGCCCGCGCGCGCAGCAGCAGGTCGATCAACTGCCGGCCGCCGGGCGTGTGCACGTTGTCCAGCAGGGCGAGCGGCCGCGGCGTACCCGTGCGGCGCTTCCACGTGCCGTACGCGTCGGCCAGGTCCGCCAGGAAGGCGGACACGAGGGTGTCTTCGACGTCGTACCGGAAGTCGCCGCCGCGGTGGAACCGGAGGCTCAGCTTGACCAGCACTTCGGGGCCCTGGTCGCCGGCGCTGGACTGAGCGGCGTACCAGTCGAGCACCGTACGGGCCTCGCGGCGCCCCACGTGCCGGTCGAAGTACTGCCGTACGACGGCGTCCGCGACCGGCTCCAGGTCGTCGTCGCCGTTCGCCTCGGCCAGTTGGGCGGCGACGTCCGCCATCCACGCGACGCCGGTGTCGCCCTCGTCCTCATCGCCGCTCCGCAGTTCGCAGGCGGTGAGCAGGCGGGCGATGCGCTCGCGTGCCAGGGTCTGCTCGGCCACGTTCCCGCGGTGCCAGCTGGACACCGCGAACAAGCCGGGCAGCAGCCGGTCGAAGCGGCGCCGCCCGTACTGCGGCACCGCCGGCGCCAGCCCCTCGGCCAGCAGGAACAGCGTGTCGACGACGGCCGAGACGTTGCTCGTCCCCAGCTGTGTACGCGCCGTGGGCGCGGCCGCCGCCAGGTCCGCGCGGGCGAGCGGCAGCCGGCCCTCGTACGAGGTGGCCAGCTCGTCCAGGACGGCGGTCTTGCCCATGCCGTGCCGGCCGGTCAGCAGCACCACCGGAAGGTCGTCGTCGGGCTGCCGCGGCACGGTCTGCTGCCGGTCGTGCGCCAGGCCCACCAGTTTGGGTACCAGCCCCCGCACGAGAGGTTCCCGTGCGTACAGCTCCGTCACGTGCTCCTGTCCTTCCCCCTGTAATGCGTCCCCGTACGGCGTGCGCGTACGGCGTCCCGGCCCGCTCCGCGCTACCCCATCAGCCGCTGCATCGCCTGCCCCACCGCGTCCAGCACCACCTGTCGGCCGACGGAGTCCGGCGATCCGCCCACGGCGCTGCGGATCCGTTCCAGCAGGCCCTGCTGGTGGTGGCGGTCCGGCGCGCCGCCGTGCGGGTCGTCGCCCTCGCGCAGCGCGTCGGCGCTGCGCAGCAGCGCGGCCAGCGACTCCTCGTCCTGCACCAGGGCGGGCGCGAACTGCTCGACGAGGTCGGCGAGTTCGACCGTGGAGAGGGGCTGCACGGTGACGTCGCCGTGGACGGTGCCGACCACCGTGTCGACGTACGTGTTGCTGACCGGCCGCGCGGACTGGCGCCACTGCGCCACGTACCGGCCGACGTCGGCGCCCGTCAGCACGCAGTCCACGCCGAGCTGGGTGAGGGACACGTGCGAGCCGACGCGGCCCTGGAACAGCGGGCCTTCGCAGGCGATGAGTTCGGCCTCGGCGAGGTAGGCGGCGGTCCTGGCGACCTCGCCGCCGGACAGCGCCTCGCCGAGGAAGAAGATCTCCCCGGAGTCGAAGAACTCCTCGATGCGCAGCGGCCGCCGGTCCGACTGCGCGAAGATCCAGCCCAGCAGCGCCGTACGGGCGAAGCGCCCGCGCTCCGCCGGGTCCGCGCGCCGCGCCTGCAGCCAGCGTGCGTGGTCCGCGCCGGCCGCGCGCAGGCTGACGGCCGGCGCCAGGTCCGTACGGGCTTCGCCGGGGCCCTCGTGCGTACGGATCAGGCCGTGCCCGCGGAGCCGGTCGGCGACGGCGCGGACGGTGCTCTCGGGGATGTTCTGCCGGGCGGCGAAACTGTCCGAGGGCACGGGCAGGTCCAGCTCACCGTCGGTCCGCTGCCATAACCACAGCAGGAAGCGCGGCTCGTACCGGTCCGTGCCCGCGGTGGACGGCTGAGGGCCGGAACCGGGATCGGGGAACGAGGGAACCGCTGCTGCCACCCGTGCGTCCTGTCCGTCGCGCCGGCACCCGGTCGCAGGCACACTGGCGGCGAACTCCCCCTCGACCGGCACCGACTGGCCTGTGCGTAACTGTCTGTCGCCGCCCTTCGAACCTACACAGGCATCCGCGCAGTCACCAGTGAGTCACGCGAAGTGCAGGCGAAAGCGTTATCAGACGCCCGCGTACGAGTGCTTGCCGGTCACGAAGATGTTGACGCCGTAGTAGTTGAAGAGGAAGCACGCGAAGGCGAGCAGCGCGAGGTACGCCGCCTTGCGCCCCTTCCAGCCGGCCGTGGCCCGCGCGTGCAGGTAGCAGGCGTACGCGACCCAGGTGATGAACGACCAGACCTCCTTGGGGTCCCAGCCCCAGTAGCGGCCCCAGGCGTCGCCCGCCCAGATGGCGCCCGCGACGATCGTGAACGTCCAGAACGGGAAGACCGCGGCGTTGACCCGGTACGCGAACTTGTCCAGCGAGGACGCCGACGGCAGCCGCTCCAGCACGGACGTGGCCCAGCGCGACGGGGTGCCGCCGGCCAGCAGCTTGGTCTCGTAGCGGTCCCGGAAGAGGTAGAGCGCGGTGGCGACGAAGCCGAGGTAGAAGAGGGCGCCGCAGACGATGGCGAGCGAGACGTGGATCCACAGCCAGTACGAGTCGAGCGCGGGCACCAGCTGGGTGCTCTCGGTGTAGAGCACGGTGACGGCGAGCCCGAGGTCCAGCAGGACGGTGGTGACGAGCGGCAGGCCGATCCAGCGCACGTTCTTCTTCGCCAGCAGGAAGCCGAGGTACGCGCCGACGGCCACCATGGAGAACGCCGTCGAGAACTCGTACATGTTGCCCCAGGGCGCCCGCTCCACGGACAGGGAGCGCGCCAGCACGCTGCTCGCGTGCAGCAGGAACGCCAGCACGGTGAGCGAGACGGCCACCCGCCCGTACAGGTCGCCCTGTTCGTCGCCGCCGGCGGCGCCGGGCCCGTCCGGGAGGTCGCCGCGGCGGCCGGCGGCGGAGCGTACGACCACCTTCGGGCGCGCGGCCTTGGGGCGTTCGAGGACCGAGGTGCTGCCGCCCTTCCGTACGGTGACGGCCGGGGCGGAGGCGGCGGGCTCCTCCCGCTCCCGGTCCCCCGAGTCGTCGGAGCCGCGCTTCGCGGTGAGGGCGGCGGCCGTACGGGCCACCTTGCTGCGGCTGCCGAAGACCCACTCGGCGATGTGCGCGAAGAAGGCGAGGGTGTAGACGGCCATCGCCGAATAGATCAGGTAGTTGCTGATCTCGGCGAGATTCTCGTTCTGTGCGGCAGCGAGGATGGTCACTTGCCTGCTCCTTCAGCAGATTCTTCGGAAGGTTCTGCTACGGCAGGCGCCTCGGCCTGCATGCTCATCGCGAGGTCCGACAGCTCCTCGGGGAGCCGGGGGGACTCGCTGCGGCCGAGTCCGGCCATTTCCACCACCGTACGGCCGTCGGCCGCGGGCACGGCACGTACCCACACCCGGCGCCGCTGGATGAACAGCGAGCCCGCCAGCCCCGCGATCGCGGCGAGGGCGCCGCCGAGCGCCCAGCCGTTCCCCACCTGGTGGGAGACCTGGAAGTTGGCCCACTGCTTGACGCCCTCGAACTTCAGGGAGCCCGCGCCGTCCGGCAGCTTCATCGTCTCGCCGGGCAGGATCTTCTGGGCGAGGGCGCGGCCGTCCTCGGCCTTGAACTGCTTCATGTTGTCGGTGTCGAGCTGGTACACGTTCTGCGCCAGCCCGGCGTCCAGCCCCAGGTCGCCGCGGTACGCGGTGAGGAACAGCACCGGGTAGTCCAGCTCGGGCGACTGCGAGAACATCGTGCCCGAGTTCGCGCCGCCGAAGGTCGGCACGAAGAAGCCCTGGAAGCCGAGCTGGTCCTTGCGGCCCTTCGCGTCCCGGTAGTCGGTCACCTTGACGACGCCGCTGGAGGTGAGGTTGGTGTCCTGCGGGAGGAACGCGACCGGGCCGCGGTACGCGATGTCGCCCTGCCCGTCCTTGACCGTGACGACGGGCGCGAAGCCGTGGGCGAGCAGGTAGACCTTGGAGCCGCCGACCTCCAGCGGATGGTTCATCTCGATGGAGGTCTTCTTCTCCTTGCCGTCGGCGCCCTCCCAGTACGTGATGTCGGCGCGGTAGTCGCGGGGCGTCGTGGCGTCCGGGCCGTCCTTCGCGTACGTCGCGGTGAAGTCCTCCAGCCGGAAGCCGAAGGAGTCGAGGTCGTCGGGGCCGAACAGCGAACCGGACTTGAAGTCGTCGTACTGCGTGAGGGTGTTGGAGAAGCCGTCGCCCTGGATGATCAGCTTGCCGCCCTCGGACTTCCACAGCTGCCCGGCGGCGAAGGCCAGCAGCAGCACGATCAGGGCGATATGGAAGAGGAGGTTCCCCGCCTCGCGCAGATAGCCCTTCTCGGCGGCGACCGCGTCGCCCTGCGCGTGCACCCGGAACCGCTTCCCGCCCAGCAGCGTACGGGCGGTGCCGAGCACCTCGTCCGGCTCGGCGTCCGTGTGCCAGGTGGTGTACGCGGGCATCCGGTCCAGCCGGCGCGGCGCCCGCGGCGGGCGGGCCCGCAGCTGGCCGACGAACTGCCAGCTGCGCGGCACGATGCAGCCCGCCAGCGAGACGAACAGCAGGATGTAGATCGCCGAGAACCACACCGAGGTGTAGACGTCGAACAGCTGCAGCTTCTCGTACAGCGGCGCCACCACGTCGTGCTGCTGCCTGAACTGGTCGACCTTCACCGCGTCCACGGACGTCTGCGGGATCAGCGAGCCCGGCACGGAGGCGAGGGAAAGCAGGAAGAGCAGGATCAGCGCGACCCGCATCGACGTCAGCTGCCGCCAGAACCACCGGGCCCAGCCCGCCACTTCGCGCAGCAGCCACAGCGCGCGGCCGGCGGCGCCCGGTGCGCGGACGCCGCCGAACGAGCCGGGGACGGCCTGCGCCCGCTCCTCGGCGGGCGCGGTCGACAGCTGCGAACGGGCGTCGTCCTCGGCGTCCGGTTCGTCGACCGCGACGGAGGAGTCGCGTCCGTTGGTCACGTCTTCGCTCATCGCGCTCAGATCCCCACGGTGAAGTCGGACGACCACACCTGCATCTCGTAAACGATCCGGTCCCAGGCCCCCGTCACGAGCAGCACGCCCACCGCGACGAGCATGCCGCCGCCGATCCGCATCACCCACGCGTAGTGCTGCTTGACCCAGCTGAACGCGCCCAGCGTGCGCCGGAAGGCGACCGCCGCGACCACGAAGGGCAGGCCGAGGCCGAGGCAGTACGCCACCGTGAGCAGCGCGCCGCGGCCCGCGCTCGCCTCGTTGAAGGCGAGGGTCTGCACGGCCGCCAGCGTAGGCCCGATGCACGGCGTCCAGCCGATGCCGAAGAGCACGCCGAGCATCGGCGCGCCCGCGAGCCCGACGGCGGGCCGCTTGTGGATGCGGAACTCCCGCGAGGTGAACCGCGACATGATCCCCATGAACGCGAGCCCCAGCAGGATCGTCAGCGTCCCCAGCACCTTCGATATGACGTCCCGGTGCTCCTGCAGCGTCCCCCCGAAGCCGCCGAACAGCGCGCCCCCGGACACGAAGACCGCCGTGAAGCCGAGCACGAACAGCGCCGACCCGAAGAACATCCGCCCGCGCCTGGCCTCCGCCAGGTCCGTGCCGCTGACCCCGGTGACGTACGAGAGGTAGCCCGGCACCAGCGGCAGCACGCACGGCGAGAAGAACGACACGAGGCCGCCGAGGACCGCGATCGGCAGCGCGAGCAGGAGCGTCCCGCTGAGGACGGTCTCGTTGACGCCGGTGGCCGCGAGTGCGTTCATGACGCGGTCACTTCTCCGCGGTCAGCGGCTTGAGCATGGCGCGCAGGTCTTCCTCGCCGAGTTCCTTGAGCGCGCGGACGGCGATCTTCCCGTTCCGGTCGAGCACCAGCGTGGAGGGGATGGTCTGCGGGGAGAGGCTGTTCTCGGGGAACCTCAGGATCTGCTTGCCGCTCGGGTCGTACAGGCTCGGGTAGTCGATGCCGTAGGTGCGCTCGAACGCCTTGGCGTTGGCCTTGTCGAGGTCACGGGTGTTGATCCCGATGAACTGGACGCCCTTGTCCTCGGTCTCCTTGGCGACCTTCGCCAGGTGCGGCGCCTCGGCGCGGCAGGGCGCGCACCAGGAGCCCCAGACGTTCAGCACGACGATCTTGCCGCGGTACGACGACAGTTTCAGCTCGCCGCCGTCCACGGTCTCCCCCGAGATGTCCGGGACGGCCTTGCGCTTGCCCTCGGGCACGGTGGTGACCTGGCCCGTGCCCTGCACGAACTGGGTGTCGCCGGACGACGAGCCGGTATCGCCGCCACCGCAGCCGGCCAGCACCATCACCCCGGCCGCGGCCCCGGCGGCCAGCAGGGTCGTACGGCTTCGGGCAGCGCGGACTCGGAACATGTGAAAAGTTTCGCATGGGCGTCCGAGGGATCTTGGTCGCCCCCCTTGTCCGTTACGTACGGGCCGTTCAGGCGCCGTTGCCGGGCGCCGCGCCGCCCCTCAGTCCCCGTGTTCCCTCAGGCCCCGTGGCCCTTCGCGCCGCGCACCGGCTTGGCGCCCGGCAGCAGATGGGCGGGCACGAGGTCGCGTGCCGGTTCGCTGTAGCCGACGGACACGATGCGGTCGCCGAGGTACGTGAAGCTCGTCAGCGACGCGAGGCTGCACTCCCTGCTGCGCGGGTCGTGCCACAGCCGGCGCCGCTCGACGTAGCTCCGCAGAATCCAGATCGGCAGCTGGTGGCTGACGCACACCGCCTCGTGCCCGCGGGCGGCGTCCCGCGCGGCGTCGAGCGCGGCGCGCATGCGGACGACCTGGTCGATGTACGGCTCGCCCCAGGACGGGCGGAACGGGTTGCGCAGGTGCCGCCAGTTGACCGGGCGGCGCAGGGCGCCGTCGCCGACGCCGAAGGTGCGGCCCTGGAACACGTTCTCCGCCTCGATCAGCCGCTCGTCGGTCGCCGTGTCCAGGCCGTGCAGCTTCGCGATGGGCGCGGCGGTCTCCTGGGCGCGCTCCAGCGGGGAGGCCACGACGTGCGTCAGGTCACGCTCGGCGAGGTGCTCCGCGACCCGGTCGGCCATCCGGCGGCCGAGGTCGGATAGGTGGTAGCCGGGCAGCCGGCCGTACAGCACGCCCTCCGGGTTCTCCACCTCGCCGTGCCGCAGCACGTGGACGACGGTCACGGTCTTGCTGTCCGCGACGCCCGCCGGGCCGACGGCGCTCATGCGGTCGCCTCCGCGGCGGCGCGGGCCGCGGCGGGCAGCGCGGCGGCGACGCGTTCGACGGCGCGTTCGTCGTGCGCTGTGGACACGAACCACGACTCGAAGGCGGAAGGCGGCAGATACACGCCCTGCGCCAGCATCGAGTGGAAGAACGGGGTGAAGCGGAACGACTCCTGCGCCTTCGCCTCCGCGTAGTTCCGTACGGGCCCGTCCGTGAAGAAGACGGAGAACATGCTGCCCGCCGTCTGCACCCGGTGCGCGACGCCCTCCTTGGCCAGCGCCTCGGTGACCAGCCCGCGCAGCTGCTCGGACACCGCGTCCAGGGCCGCGTACGCCGCGTCGTCCAGCAGCCGCAGCTGCGTGACGCCGGCGGCGGTGGCGACCGGGTTCCCGGAGAGGGTGCCGGCCTGGTAAACGGGCCCGGCGGGGGCCAGTTGATCCATGATGTCGCGGCGTCCGCCGAAGGCCGCGGCCGGGAAGCCGCCGCCCATCACCTTGCCGAAGGTCATCAGGTCCGGGGTGACGCCGTCGAGCCCGTACCAGCCGGCGCGGCCGACCCGGAACCCCGTCATCACCTCGTCCGAGACATACAGCGCGCCGTCGGCGCGGCACAGGTCCCGCAGCCCCTCGTTGAAGCCGTCGAGCGGCGGCACGATGCCCATGTTCCCGGGCGACGCCTCCGTGATGACGCAGGCGATCTCGCCGGGGTGCGCGGCGAAGGCGGCGCGTACGGCCTCGAGGTCGTTGTACGGCAGCACGAGCGTGTCCCCGGCCTGCGCGCCCGTCACGCCGGGAGTGTCCGGCAGCCCGAGCGTCGCGACGCCGGAACCGGCGGCGGCGAGCAGGGCGTCGACGTGGCCGTGGTAGCAGCCGGCGAACTTGACGATCTTCGTACGGCCCGTGAAGCCGCGCGCGAGCCGGATCGCCGACATCGTCGCCTCGGTGCCGCTGGAGACCAGTCGCACCCGCTCGACGGGCGCGACCCGGGCGGTGATCTCCTCGGCCAGCGCCACCTCGTCCGCACCCGGCGTACCGAACGACGTGCCGCGGCTCACCGCGTCCCGTACGGCCGCGGTCACCTCCGGATGCGAGTGCCCGAGGATCATCGGGCCCCAGGAGCACACCAGATCCACGTACTCCCGGCCGTCGGCGTCCGTGAGGTACGGACCCTCACCGGACACCATGAAGCGGGGCGTACCACCCACTGCCTGGAAGGCGCGAACCGGAGAGTTCACACCTCCTGGTGTCACAACGGAGGCACGGTCGAACAGCGACTGCGATACTGGGGCATCGTACGAGTAGGTCACAGGAGCCATGGTGTCAGAGCCGTGTGCCCTTCCGCCGCCGGGCGTTTCACACACGCGTGTGCGGGGAGGTCTCTGACACGATGATCGGGTTGCGCGGCGCGAGCCGCGAGTGGTCGGGTGGTGACATGAAGCGCGGTGGCGGACTGGGCGAGGGGACCGGGGACCTCGAGCCTGAACGCGCACGGGGCCGGCACCGACGTGACGCGGTGGCGAGGACTGGGAGCAGCGAGGGTGGCGGCCGAGTGGGGGTGACCTACAAGTACTTCGGCGCGCCCGACGGTGCCACCGCGGCCCGCGTGCCGATCTCCATGCGGCCCGAGGAGCTGGGCGGGGACGAGCTGGGTCACGGAATGTTCACCAAGATCAAGCCGGAGACGATGGCCGCGATGGTCCTGACCGGCATCGAGGGCATACCGCTCTACCGCGTCCCCCCGCTCGAACTCGTCGTCCTGCACCCGGACTACGCCGTGGTGAAGCTCCCCATGACCGTCGTCGACCCGCTCCGCGGCATCGGCGAGGAGTCCGTGGGCGCCGCCGCGTTCATCTGGTCCACGGTTCCCGACCGCTCGGGGCCGCAGGACGCGTTCAACGTCTACCAACTCCTGCACGAGTGGCAGGACTTCTCCGAACGGCTGCACTTCGCCGGGCACCAGGCGTACTGCCTCGTCTGGCCCTGAGCCCCCGCCCGTACGCGACCCCCGGTACGCGACCCCGCATGCGACCGTACGCCGAACGCCCCGCCGCGCGGCCCGCGTTCGGAGCCGGCGCCGCCGGTGGCGGCGCCGCTCCTTCAGCGCTCCGTCCGGCCGCCCTCCACGAGAGGCGTCATGCCGTCCAGGAGCGCCCTGAGGCCGAGGTCGAAGAGGACGTCGAGGCGCAGCTCGTACGCGCCGCCCAGGCCGCCCATCACTCTGGCGTAGGTCGGAATGCGGCCGGACTCCACCAGTTCCTTCAGTACGGGTGCCCGGCTGTCCCGCCACTGGTCCTCCGACTGCCCGGTGGCGGCCTCCGCCTGCGCCTCCCACTCCAGATGGACGGCCATGCCCTGGACATGGCTGTAGATCAGCAGGTGGATGTCGAACAGCGTGTGGGGTTCGAGGCCGTGGCCGTCGAGGGCGCCGAGCACCCACTCCCCGTAGATCATCAGGTTCGGCACGAGCAGCGGCCTGGAGAGTGAGCCCAGCTGGGCCAGCCACGGGTGCTTGCGGTACAGCGCCCAGAGGGCACGGGCCCCCAACTCGACGCTGGCGCGCCAGTCTTCGGGCGCGTGCTCGGGGTACGCCACCTCGCCGAACGCGGCGTCGGCCATGAGGAGGACGAGGTCGTCCTTGCTGGGGACGTACCGGTACGGCGACATGGCGGCGACCCCGAGCCGGGCCGCGACGCCGCGCATGGAGAGCGCCGACAGCCCCTCGGCGTCGGCGATGTCGATGGCCGTGCCGACGATCCGGTCGAGGCTCAGCTCCTGGTCGGGCGCCAGGGCGACGGACGTACGTCTGCGGGGCGGCGCGACGGCGGCGGCGCCCGCGACGACGGTGCCGGATCGGGGGCGGGTCTCGACAAGCCCTTCGAGGCGCATGGTGGTCAGGGCCTTGGTGGCGGTCGCCAGCGCGACGCCCCATTCCCTGGCGATCTGACGCGTCGAGGGCACCGTGTCGCCCGGAACGAGCTCGCCGTCGACGATGCGCCGGCGGATCCCGGCGACGATGCGCAGATAGGGCGGCTGCTCGGAGGGCTCTGTGGGCTTCGTCACGTGCTACTGCCTTCCTCTCCTGTACTAGTGCAGAGGCTAGCAGTAGGCCAGCCGCACGCGGAACCGCACTACCCTAGGGCAGCTTGGGTATTTGGCCAGCTGAACGGCCTGAACGTACATCGTACGCGCGATCGGGTACGGCGTACCAGGGTCGAAGCGGACATGACAGAGGCACGGTCCCGTCTACTCTTTCCGCCATGCTGCATCTGCGCATCATCGCGCCCGGGGACCGCACCGACGCCGTCGTGAAACTGCTGGACAGCACCGTCGGCGCCACCCATCTCGCCGTGCTCCCCGGGGCCGCGCGCACGCCGCCCGGTGATGTCGTGATGTGCGACGTGGCGCGCGAGGCCGCGGACGATCTGCTGCAGGAACTGCGCGCGCTCGGGCTCCCGGAGCACGGCTGCGTCGCGGTCGACCAGGTCGAACTGAGCCTGTCGGACCGTGCCGAGCGGGCGAAGGTGGACGCGCCCGGCGAGGGCGTGGACGCGGTGCTGTGGGAGTCGCTGACGGAGGCGACACACGAGGAGTCCCAACTGTCCGTCACCTACCTCGCGTTCCTCACCGTGGCGACCATGCTCGCGGCGTGCGGGGTGATGCTGGACAGCGCGATCCTGATCGTCGGCGCGATGGTCGTCGGGCCGGAGTTCGGACCGCTGGCCGGGGTGTGTACGAGCCTGGTGCGCCGTGTGCCCCGGCTGGCGCTGCGCTCCCTGACGGCGATCGTGGCGGGCTTCCCGCTGGCGATGCTGCTGACCGGCCTGTTCAGCCTGCTGATGGACGGGCTGGGGCTGTTCTCCGAGGCGGACTTCGCGAAGCCGCATCCGGTGAGCGACTTCGTGTGGCACCCGGACAAGATGTCCCTCGTGGTGGCGCTGCTCGCCGGGGTCGCCGGGATACTCTCCCTGACCTCCTCGAAGTCCGGGGCGCTGGTCGGCGTCGCGATCTCCGTCACCACCGTCCCGGCCGCCGCGTACGCCGCCGTCGCGCTCGGCTACGGCGAACTGTCCGAGGCCGGTTCCGCCATGGGGCAGCTCGGCGTCAACCTCGTCGGCATCCTGCTCGCCGGCACCCTCACGCTGCTGGCGCAGAAGGCGTTCTGGGCCCGGAAACGCAAGCAGCGCCCCGCCGTGGTCTCAGAGGTCTGAGACCACGGCGGGGCGCCGTGGCGTACGGGCCGCCGGCGCGCCGGTCGTCGTCCTGACCGGCGCCCAGCGGCGCGCCGGGGCCGGTTAGCCCTTGTCCTTCTTCGTCAGCGTGGCCGTCGCCCCCTCCGCGTCGGTGCCGCCGGCGCCGCCGTCTCCGGTGTCGCCGTTGCCGTTCACGTCGATGCTCTCCTCCATGGCCGCGACGGCACGGTCGATGATCCGCTCGTGCTCCCGCTCCTGCTTGGCCTTGAGGTATGCCGCCCGTTCCTCACGGAAGGACTTCAGCGTCGCGATGCACATGCCGACCATCACGAGGCTGAACGGGAAGGCGATCACGATCGCCGCCGTCTTCAGCGTGTCGAGCGAGGCCGTGCCGCCGGACCCGGAGGCGAGCAGCAGCGCGATGGCCACGGCCCCCTCGGCGAGGGCCCAGAACACGCGGCTCCAGATCGGCGGGTTCGGGTCGCCGCCGGAGGCCAGCATGTCGACCACGTACGAGCCGGAGTCCGAGGACGTGACGAAGAACAGCACGATCAGGAGGATCGCCACACCCGCGACGAACGTGCCGCCGGGCAGTGTGTCCAGCAGCTCGAACAGCGCGTTGTTGGTGTTGACGCCGCCGTCGGTGTAGTCCTCCTTGCCGTCCATCTGCTGCTTCAGCGCGCTGCCGCCGAAGACGGCGAACCAGACGAAGGTCAGCAGGGTCGGGACGAGCAGCACACCGCAGACGAACTCGCGCACCGTACGGCCGCGGGAGATGCGCGCGATGAAGACGCCGACGAACGGCGCCCACGAGATCCACCAGCCCCAGTAGAAGACGGTCCAGCCGTTCACCCAGGTGGTGCCCTCATCGCCCTGGGACGCACCGGTGTCGAAGCTCAACCGGGCGACTTCCTGCAGGTAGAGGCCGGTGTCCTGGACGAGCCCGTTGGCGATGAACAGCGTCGGGCCCGCGATGATCACGAAGAGCATGATCGCCGCGGCGAGGCCCATGTTGATGTTCGACAGCCACTTGATGCCCTTGCCGATGCCGCTGACCACGGAGAGCGTCGCGACGGCCGTGATGCAGGCGATGAGGATCACCAGCAGGGTCTTGCTCTCCGGGTCGTCGACCCAGCCGAGGTAGTTCATGCCGCTGGCCACCTGCATCACGCCGAGGCCGAGCGAGGTCGCGACGCCGAACAGCGTGCCGATGATGGCGATGCTGTCGATGATGTCGCCCCAGATGCCCTTCACCCGGTCTCCGAAGAGGGGCTCCAGCGCGTACCGGATCGAGACCGGGCGGCCCTTGCGGTGCACGGAGTAGGCGACGGCGAGGCCGACCACCACGTAGATGGCCCACGGGTGGATGCCCCAGTGGAGGAAGGTCCGCACCATCGCGGTCTCCGACCGCGCGGCCTCGCTCTCACCGGTGCCCGGCATGGGCGCGTCGTAGAAATTCAGCGGCTCGGCGACGCCCCAGAAGACGAGGCCGATGCCCATGCCGGCGGCGAACAGCATCGCCAGCCAGGAAAGTGTGCTGAACTCGGGTTTCTCGTTGTCCCGGCCGAGCCGGATATCGCCGAAGCGGCCGATGCCGACCCAGAGCACGAAGATGACAAAGAGCGACACCAGAGCCATGTAGAGCCAGCTCAGATTGCCGACGATCTCATCCTGCACGGTCTGGACATGGTCCGCGGCCGTTTCCTGCCCTATCGCCGCATAGAGCACGAAGCCCAGGATGACGATTGCGGAAGGCCAGAAGACGCGGGCCGCAACGGAGGATGTTTTATACGGTACCGGCGGTTCCACTTCCGGTTCCTTATCTGCCGGCTCAGACGTTGTGTGCGCAGCCACGCATTCATTCCTTATCGCTAGAGACAGTGCAGAGCGGGCTGGGACGACTCAGCCCGGGGGAAGTGCCTGCCCCGAGCCCGCTATGTCACTCATCACAAAAACATCTCAATGGCGGGGCGCGTTCCCTCAGGAAGGCGCCCCGCGGAAGGCGTCACTCCTTACGGGTGCCGCCCGTCACTTCCTCGGCACCGTCGCTCCCGTTCTCCTCTTCCTCCTGCATGAGAGCGTCGGCCCGGTTGCGTACGTCCTCGATGGAGACGTCGCTGCCCGGACCGATCCGGATCTCGAAGTCGCCGTCGTACTGCGTGTGCCCGGCGATGACCGCCATCTCGACGGCCTCCTCGCCCTTCTCGCTGCGCAGGATCAGCGCGTCGCGGCGCAGGTCGCGCATGAGCGCCACACACAACGCGACCATGACGAGGGCGAACGGCACCGCGGCGAGAATCGTGAGGTTCTTCAGGCCCGTGAGCGCCGTATCCCCTCCCTCGCCGATCAGCAGCATGATCGCGGCGACCGCACCGGTCAGCACACCCCAGAAGATGACGACCATGCGGGTCGGCTCCATGGTCCCCTTCTGCGAGAGCGTGCCCATCACGATGGAGGCCGCGTCCGCGCCGGAGACGAAGAAGATGCCCACCAGGATCATCACGATCAGGGTGGTCGCGCCGGCGATCGGGTACTCCCGCAGCACGGCGAAGAGCTGACCCTCGGGCGTCGCCTCGTCGGTCAGCTTCGCGCCGCCCTCCTGGAGGTGCATCGCCGTGCCACCGAAGATCGCGAACCAGATCAGGCTGACGACGCTCGGCACGAGGATGACGCCGCCGACGAACTGCCGGATCGTACGGCCGCGGCTGATGCGCGCGATGAACATGCCGACGAAGGGCGTCCAGGAGATCCACCAGGCCCAGTAGAAGACCGAGTTGGCGGACAGCCACGCGAGGATGCCGTCGCCGCTGCTGGCCTCCGTACGGGATGCCATCTGCGGCAGGTCGCCGAAGAACGAGCCGATCGACGTCGGCAGCAGGTCGAGCATCAGGACGGTCGGGCCGGCCACGAAGAGGAACACGACCAGCAGCGCCGCCAGCACCATGTTGATGTTGGACAGCCACTGGATGCCCTTGGCCACACCGGACACCGCGGACAGGATGAACGCCAGGGTCAGCACGGCGATGATGACGACGAGCACGCCGGTGCCCACGTTCGACATCCAGCCCACCTCCTCGACACCGCTGCCGATCTGCAGCGCGCCGAGACCCAGCGAAGCGGCGGAGCCGAACAGGGTCGCGAAGATCGCCAGCACGTCGATGGCACGCCCGAGGGGGCCGTTCGCGTTCTTCTCGCCGATGAGCGGGGTGAACACGGCGCTGATCGTCTGGCGCCGGCCGCGGCGGAAGACGCTGTAAGCGATCGCGAGACCGACCACCGCGTAGATCGCCCACGGATGGAGCGTCCAGTGGAACAGCGTGGTCGCCATCGACGTTTCCATCTTGGCGCCCGAGTCCGCCGGATTCGTGCCGGGCGGCGGAGAGGTGTAGTGCGTCAGGGGCTCGCTCACGCCGTAGAACATCAAGCCGATGCCCATGCCCGCGCTGAACATCATCGCGACCCAGGAAACCGTCTTGAACTCCGGCGGCTCACCCTCCTTACCGAGGGTGATCTTTCCGTAACGGCTGAAGGCCAGCCACAGCGAGAAGACCACGAATCCGGACGCCGCGAGAACGAACGCCCAGCCCGCGTTCTTCATCACGCTGTCCAGCATCGAGGTCGACGCGTCCTCGAGGGAATCCGTCGCGACCGCGCCCCAGATGATGAACGCGAGCGTCAGCGCCGCGGTGACGCCGAATACAACCTTGTCTGTTTGGGGAGCCAAAGGGGAATGCTGGCTGACTGAGTCCGGGACCAGTGGCGGATCACCCTTTGACTCCCTTTCCTCCCGTTTGTCCTGCACGTTGCTCGACCTTTCGTTCAATCCCTTATGGAGATGGACCCTGAAAGCCGCTACCCGACTTCACTGTCCGCATGCGCCGCGGCATATCGGTCAATCGCCGCCGCTTGACTCGGAGAGCTCCCCTTTCGCACTTCTTCGCCGTGGAATCGGGTGATCTGTCCCGATTATCTCAGTCCGGTAGCGCCCGGCGACGATACGACCGTCCTCGCGGGGAGCCCAAACCCGAGCCGGACCGTGCGGGGCACATAGCCTTCCCCCATGCTCATCGCCCGTTCCATCGCGCTCTTCGTGCTCGCCGCGCTGCTCGAGATCGGCGGCGCCTGGCTGGTCTGGCAGGGTATCCGCGATCACCGTGGATGGATCTGGATCGGAGCCGGAATCTTGGCGCTCGGCGCCTACGGGTTCGTCGCCACCCTCCAGCCCGACGCCAACTTCGGGCGGGTCCTGGCCGCGTACGGCGGAGTGTTCGTGGCCGGCTCGCTGGCCTGGGGCATGGTCGCGGACGGCTTCCGCCCGGACCGCTGGGACGTGCTGGGGGCGCTGGTGTGCCTCGCGGGGGTCGGGCTCATCATGTACGCGCCGAGGAACGGCTGAGCCCGCGGCGGCGGGCCCGGCGGGCGGAGAGGGCGGGCCCGGCGGGCGCCGAGCCCCCGGAGGACGGCCCGGCGGGCGCACGTACGCTGCGGGCATGACGACCACACGTACCGCAGTCATCACAGGAGCCAGCAGCGGTATCGGTGCCGCCACCGCGCGTCGGCTCGCCGCGGAGGGCTTCCGCGTCATCCTCACCGCACGCCGCGCCGACCGCATCGAGGCGCTGGCCGCCGAGCTGACCGGGGCCGGGCACCAGGCCGAGGCGTACGCGCTCGACGTCACCGACCGCGCCGCCGTGGACGCCTTCGCAGCCGGCCTGGACGGCTGCGACGTGCTGTTCAACAACGCGGGCGGCGCCCTCGGCGCCGACCCCGTCGCGAGCGCCGACCCCGCCGACTGGCGGCAGATGTACGAGGTCAACGTGCTCGGCGTGCTGCACATGACGCAGGCGCTGCTGCCCGCGCTGGCCGCCTCGCCCACGGACGAGGGCACGGTCGTCGTCCTCTCCTCCACCGCGGGCCACGGCACGTACGAGGGCGGCGCCGGCTACGCCGCGGCGAAGCACGGCGCGCACGTGCTCGCGGAGACGCTGCGGCTCGAGCTGTGCGGCCATCCCGTACGGGTCGTCGAGATCGCGCCCGGCATGGTGAAGACGGACGAGTTCGCGCTCACCCGCTTCCGCGGCGACGAGTCGAAGGCGGCGAAGGTGTACGAGGGTGTCGCCGCGCCGCTGACGGCCGACGACGTCGCGGACACCGTCGGCTGGGCGGTCACCCGGCCGCCGCACGTGAACGTGGACCTGCTGATCGTCCGCCCGCGCGCGCAGGCGTCCAACACGAAGGTCCACCGCGAGGGTTGACCGCCCGCGCCCGCGGGCGCGCCCGACTGCCGCGGCGGGCGCGGCGGTTCGGCTGTACGTACGCCGCCGGGGCGCGTGCCCCGGCGGCGTACGTGCGTCGTTCCGGTACGTCAGCCCTTCACGCAGACGACCTGCTTCAGCTTCGCGACGACCTCGACCAGGTCCCGCTGCCGGTCGATGACCTGCTCGATGGGCTTGTACGCGCCCGGGATTTCATCCACCACGCCCGAGTCCTTGCGGCACTCGACGCCCCGCGTCTGCTCCTCCAGGTCGCGGGCCGAGAACCGCTTCTTCGCGGCGTTGCGGCTCATCCGCCGGCCCGCGCCGTGCGAGGCGGAGTGGAAGGCGTCGGCGTTGCCCAGGCCCTTGACGATGTACGAGCCCGTGCCCATCGAGCCGGGGATGATGCCGTAGTCGCCGCTGCCCGCGCGAATGGCGCCCTTGCGGGTGACGAGCAGGTCCATCCCGTCGTACCGCTCCTCCGCCACGTAGTTGTGGTGGCAGGAGATCACGGACTCGAACGCCGGCTTGGCCTTCCTGAACTCCTTGCGTACGACGTCCTGGAGCAGCCCCATCATGATCGCCCGGTTGTTCCTGGCGTACTCCTGCGCCCAGAACAGGTCGTGCCGGTACGCCGCCATCTGCGGGGTGTCCGCCACGAAGACGGCGAGGTCGCGGTCTACGAGGCCCTGGTTGTGCGGCAGGTCACGGGCGACGCCGATGTGGTGCTCGGCGAGCTCCTTGCCGATGTTCCGCGAGCCGGAGTGCAGCATCAGCCACACAGAACCGGACGTATCAATGCATACCTCGCAGAAGTGGTTGCCCGAGCCGAGCGTGCCCATCTGCTTTGTCGCCCGCTCCTGACGGAACTTCACCGACTCGGCCACCCCGTCGAAGCGCGACCAGAAGTCGTCCCAGCCCGCGGTCGGGAAGCCGTGCAGCCGGGCCGGGTCCACGGGTGCGTCGTGCATGCCGCGGCCCACCGGGATCGCCTGCTCGATCTTGGAGCGCAGCCGGGAGAGGTCGCCCGGCAGGTCGTTCTCCGTCAGCGAGGTCTTGACGGCGGACATGCCGCAGCCGATGTCGACGCCGACCGCCGCCGGGCAGACCGCCCCGTGCATCGCGATGACGGAACCGACCGTCGCACCCTTGCCGTAGTGCACGTCGGGCATGACCGCGAGGCCCTTGATCCAGGGGAGCGTGGAGACGTTGCGCAGCTGCTGCATCGCGCCGTCTTCCACCGTGGCCGGGTCGGCCCACATCCGGATCGGCACCCGGGCACCGGGCACTTCCGTGTACGACATCCCGCTCGACTCCCCCGTAATAAACCCAAAGATAGAACCGCACTCGACCGCAAAACGTCCCAACAGGAAAAGCCGGACTTCGCGCAACATAGGCGTCAGTGGACCGGACGGCCGCGTCGTGCGTGCGATAGACATTGTGTTCCGTTGTCCCCCAGTGGCGGCAACAAGTTTTCGACCCCAGGAGGCGACCGGTGCAGCGGAGGGCAAGGACGTTCCTGACCAGTGCGGCGCTGGTGGTCACGCTGACCGGCGGACTGAGCGCCTGTACCGGTTCGTCCGACTCCGGCGGCGACGGCGGCGACACCAAGCCGGGCGGCGGCAGTTCGTCGCAGACGGCCGCGCCGCCCGGCAAGTACCGCACGCTCCCCGAGCCGTGCGGTGAGGTGAGCCGCGACACACTGGAGCAGATGCTGCCCGGCGCCGAGTCCGAGGACGGCGCCGACACCGACGACCCCGGCAGCAGCACCGGCCCGTCGCCGTACGAGGGTGAGGCGTCCGTCACGTACGACACCGACCGTCGCGTCGGGTGCACGTGGCAGAGCGCGACGAGTCTCGGCAGCCGGCATCTCACCGTGGACTTCGAGCGGGTGGTGTCGTACGACCCGGCCGTGAGCGACGACGAGCAGACCGATCTGCTGTACGTCGAGCGGGCGGAGAAGGCGGGGGTCGACCCCTCGGCCGACCCGACGGAACCCGAGAACACCGAGGACACCGAGGACGCCCAGGACAGCGAATCCGCCGAAGGCACCGAGGACTCCGGGAGCTCCGGCGAGGAGACCCCCGACGACCAGCCCGGCGGCGGCGCGACCCCCGAGGGCGGCAAGGCGACCGAGTCCCCCGGCGCGGGCTCCGACCCGTCGGCGTCCGACCCGTCCGGGTCGCCGTCGTCCGAGGCCCCCTCGGGCTCCCCGTCCACGGAGGAGGCGCTGCCCTCGCGTACGCTCGACGGGATCGGCGACGCCGCCTTCATCGACGACGAGCTCGTCGCCACGAAGAGCGGCCGCGCCACGCACCGGGACATCAAGCTCGTCTTCCGTACGGCGAACGTGCTCGTCACCGTCGAGTACACCCAGTCGGTCGCCGACGAGCGCCGCACCCCGGACAGCGCCGAGCTCCAGGAGCAGGCGCAGGAGCTGGGCCGGCAGCTGGCCGGCAAGTTCGACGACAACTGACCTCGACTCACCTCGACTGAGCTCCGACGACAACCGAGGCCGCAGAGCAACGAGGCCCCCGAGTACACCCGGAAGCGAAGGAACCATGCACCGAATCGACCCGCGCCTGGCCCGGAAGATCGCCTGCGCAGCCGTAGCCGTACCCGTGCTCCTGCTCGCGGGTTGCACGGGCGACTCCGACGGCGACGGCGACGACGAGGCCCAGAGCCCCAGCCCGAGCAAGTCGGCGAGCGTGGCGCCCGTCAAGTTCAAGCAGCTGCCGGACCCGTGCAAGACCCTGTCGAAGGGCACGGTCGAGGACGTGGTGCCGGGCGCGCAGAGCGAGAAGGGGAAGAACCTCGCCTCGACCGACACCGAGAGCTACGGCTCGTGCCTGTGGAGCGGCGGCAGCGGCAAGAACAACGCGGAGTACCGCGCGTTGACGGTCTCGCTCAAGCGGTACGACTCGGGCCCGTCTCTCGGCTCCGGTGACACGCAAGCGGGTCGCTTCCTCAAGCAGGAGGCGGAGTCGGTCGTCGGCAACAAGGACAACAAGAAGGCCGACCAGGCGAAGGTCGCCGGGATCGGCCAGGAAGCGGTCTCGATCGGCTACGAGACCAACAAGAAGGACCAGGACTACCGCATCAGCCGCACCGTCGTACGCAACTACAACGTCGTCGTCACCGTCGACTACGAGGGCACCGGCTTCGAGGACGCGAAGCTCCCGAGCGCGGACGAACTGAAGAAGAAGGGGGAAAAGGCGGCGAGGGAGGCGGTCGCGGCCGTCAAGTGACGAATCGGCGGCCGGACCGGGCCGTCAACTCACCGCGGTAGCAGCCCCGTCCAGGTTCCGGTGCCCGGGATCCGGCCGGGTGTGCCAGGCTGGGCGCCGCCAGCTTCCGAGGGGTGGGGACAAGTCCAGTGCAGGCCGTACAACTGACCCGTACGCACCGAATACTGATCGGCGTCGTCGTCACCGGCGCGGTCGTGATCGCCGCGATCGGCTTCGCCGGTTCGTACGCCGCCGTGCGCGACCTCGCCGAGCAGAAGGACTTCGGCGCCTTCGCACCGTACTTCCCCATAGGCATCGACGCGGGCATCGTCGTCCTCCTCGCGCTCGATCTGCTGCTCACCTGGATCCGCATCCCCTTTCCGCTGCTGCGGCAGACCGCCTGGCTGCTGACGGCCGCCACGATCGCCTTCAATGGCGCGGCCGCCTGGCCGGACCCGCTGGGCGTCGGGATGCACGCGGTCATCCCCGTCCTGTTCGTCGTCGCCGTCGAGGCGGCCCGGCACGCCATCGGGCGGATCGCGGACATCACCGCGGACAAGCACATGGAGGGCGTACGGGTTTCGCGCTGGCTGCTCGCGTTCCCCTCCACGTTCCGGCTGTGGCGCCGTATGAAGCTGTGGGAGCTGCGCTCCTACGACCAGGTGATCCGGATGGAGCAGGACCGGCTGGTGTACGAGGCGCGGCTGCGCGCCCGTTACGGCCGCGGCTGGCGGCGCAAGGCGCCGGTGGAGTCGCTGATGCCGCTGCGGCTGGCGCGTTACGGGGTGCCGCTCGCCGAGACGGGCCCGGCGGGGCTGGCCGCGGCGGGCATCAAGCCGCCGGTGCTCGTGGCCGGTGCCGGGGCCGGGTGGGGCCTCACAGCGGGCGCCGCGCCGGGCGCGACGGCGGCGGTGGCGCCCGCCGGGTCGCCGGCCGGATCGCCGGCGGTGCGGGAGGCGGGCGTACGGGAGCCCGGCCCGCACGAGGCGGGCGCACAGGGCGCAGGCGCGCAGGAGGCGGCGGACGTGCGGGAGCCGGGCGTACGGGAACCGGCGGCCGAAGCGGCACCGCCCGCCGGGGCGCCGGCGCGCAGGCACGGGCCGCAGCACGCCCGGCAGGCCGAGCGCCCGGACCCGGCGCCCGATCCCGCCTACGCGGCCGAGGCGTACACCGCCGAGGCGTACGCCCCCACGAGCAGCGCCCCGCGCGTCACGGTGCCCGTGGGCCCCGGCCGCGTACGCGCGCTCGGCAACGCCAACGCGCCCGTCAACGGCCACGCGGGCGCCGCCGCGTACGCCCCGGCCCGGCAGGCAGAGCCCGAACAGCAGGAGCAGGACCGGCTGTTCCTCGAACCCCAGCTCACGGACGGGCAGGCGGAGCAGGAGCACGCGCCCGAGCCGCAGCTGCAATCGCAGCCCCGCCCGGAACCGGAGCAGGAACCCGACCCGGAGACGGTCCAGCCCACCGGCATACCCGACGGCGTCGCCGTCGAAGAGGTCTACTTCCAGGCGTACCGCGACTACGCCGCCGCCAAGTACGACTTCCCCAGCGCCCGCCAGCTCTCGCGCACGCTGCACGACAGGTTCGGTGTCACGGACGCCGACGGCAGCCTGCTCAGCGAGGTGTACCTGCGGGGGTACCTCCACGAACTGCGCGACCGGTACAAGACCGAGATGGGCATGGGCGGCTGACGCCGAACTCCCCTGCGCGGCCCCTGCGTGCCCCTGCGCGCCCCTAGGCGCCCAGCAGCTTCCGCACCCGGTCCGCACCCACCGCCAGCAGCAGCGTCGGCAGCCGCGGCCCCGTGTCCCGGCCGACCAGCAGCTGGTACAGCAGCGCGAAGAACGCGCGCTGCGCCGTCTTCAGCTCCGGCGTCGGCTTCGCGTCCGGTTCGAGCCCGGCCAGCACCTTCGGCACGCCGTAGACGAGCCCGGTCAGCCCTTCCAGCGACCAGTGCTCGTCCAGCCCCTCCAGCAGCAGCCGCAGCCCGTCGCGCTGCCCCTCGTCCAGCGAGTCGAGCAGCTCGGCGTCCGGCGTCTCCCGTACCCGCGTGCGCTGCTCCACCGGCACCTGTGTGGTGATCCAGCGCTCCGCGCAGTCCAGCCGCGGCCGGCACTCGTCGAGTGAGCCGACCGGGTCGGACGGGTCGAGCTCGCTCAGGATGCGCAGCGTCTGCTCCTCGTTGCCCGCCGTGATGTCCGCGACCGACGCGAGCGTACGGAACGGCAGCGGGCGCGGCGTCGCGGGCAGCGGCCCGGCGGCCGTGGTGGACGCGCGCAGGTGCGCGGCGATGTCCGCGGGCTGCGCGGCGCCCTCCGTGATCTTGCGGCCGAGCGCGTCCCACTCGTCGTACGTGCGCTGGATCTCCTGGTCGAAGGCGACCTTGAAGGACTGGTTCGGCTTGCGGCGCGCGTACAGCCAGCGCAGCAGCGGCGCCTCCATGATCTCCAGCGCGTCGGCCGGGGTCGGCACGCCGCCCTTCGAACTCGACATCTTCGCCATGCCGCTGATGCCGACGAAGGCGTACATCGGGCCGATCGGCTGCTCGCCGCCGAAGATCTCCCGCACCAGCTGCCCGCCGACGACGAACGACGAGCCGGGCGACTGGTGGTCGACGCCGCTCGGCTCGAAGGTCACGCCCTCGTACGCCCAGCGCATCGGCCAGTCGACCTTCCACACGAGCTTGCCGCGCCGGTGCTCGGTGAGCGGCACCGTCTCGCCGTGCCCGCACTGACACACGTACGACAGCTCGGTGCTCTCGTCGTCGTATCCGGTGACGGTGGTGAGGTCGCGGCCGCAGACGGTGCAGTACGGCTTGTACGGGTAGTACGCGCCGGCGCCCGCGCCCGAGCCGTCGTCCTCGGCCGCCGCACCCGAGCCCTCGGCGGCCTCGACCTCGGCCGCGTCGGGCGCCTTCTGCTGCTTCTTCCTGCCGCCGGCCGCGTTTCCGCCGGCCGCCTTGTCCAGCGTGCGGTAGCGCTCCAGGACCGCGTCGATACGGGCGCGCTCGCGCATCGCGAAGAGGATCTGGTCGCGGTACGCGCCGGAGGTGTACATCTCCGTCTGGCTGATGCCGCGGTACTCCACGCCCAGCTCGGCGAGCGACGCGGCCATCGCCGCCTTGAAGTGCTCGCCCCAGCTGGCGTGCGGGCTGCCGTGCGGGGCGGGCACGGAGGTGAGCGGCCTGCCGATGTGCTCGCTCCAGGACTCGTCGACGCCCTCGACCCCGGCGGGCACCTTGCGGAACCGGTCGTAGTCGTCCCAGGAGATGAGGTGCTCGCAAGGCACCCCGCGCCGCTTGATCTCGTCGGCGACCAGGTGCGGGACCATCACCTCGCGGAGGTTGCCCAGGTGGATCGGCCCGGACGGGCTGAGTCCGGACGCGCACACGACAGGTTTCCCCGGGGCGCGGCGCTCCGCCTCGGCGATGACGTCATCGGCGATACGGGAAACCCAGTCGGCCTCGGGGGTGGTCTCTGCCACGTCCGGTACTTCCTTCGCATTCGTGCTCACGGGGCTGGCAGCCCCATTGTCCCATCCGGAAAAGGGGATGCGGCCCATGGGATACTGGGCTCATTCCACCCCCCGTGCGGAACCCTGCTGAACACTTCTGACCATCCTGACCACCCGACGGAACGGTAAGCAGCCCATGGCCTCGGTCCCCTCCCTCGCCGCCACGGTCCACCAGCGCCTCGCGCACGCTCTCTCGGCCGCCGTGCCGGAGGCCGCGGGCGCCGACCCCATGCTGCGCCGTAGCGACCGGGCGGACTTCCAGGCCAACGGCATGCTCGCGCTCGCCAAGCGGCTGAAGGGCAACCCGCGGGAGCTCGCCGCGCGGGTCACCGAGGCGCTGCCCGCCAACGAGGAGATCGCGGACATCGAGGTCTCCGGCCCCGGCTTCCTCAACATCACCGTCACGGACGAGGCCGTCGTCCGTACGCTCGCCGCGCGCGCCGCCGACGAGCGGCTGGGCGTGCCGTACGCCGAGCACCCCGGCACGACCGTCATCGACTACTCGCAGCCGAACGTCGCCAAGGAGATGCACGTCGGCCATCTGCGGTCGACCGTGATCGGCGACGCGCTCGTACAGATCCTGGAGCACCAGGGCGAGAAGGTCGTCCGGCGGCACCACATCGGGGACTGGGGCACGCAGTTCGGCATGCTCATCCAGTACCTGATCGAGCACCCGCACGAGCTGGACCACAGTTCGGACGCGGCCGGCGCCACCGGCGAGGGCGAGGCCGCGATGGCCCGGCTGAACCGGCTGTACAAGGCGTCGCGCGTGCTCTTCGACTCCGACGCCGAGTTCAAGACCCGCGCCCGGGACCGGGTGGCGCAGCTCCAGGGCGGCGACGAGGAGACGCTGCGGCTCTGGCACAAGATCGTCGACGAGTCGAAGATCTACTTCCAGGGCGTCTACCGGCTGCTGGACGTCGAGATCCGCGACGAGGACACCCTCGGCGAGAGTGCGTACAACGACGACCTGCACCAGGTCGTCAAGGAGCTGGAGGAGTCGGGCGTCGCCGTGCGCTCCGAGGGCGCGCTGTGCGTGTTCTTCGACGACGTGAAGGGCCCCGACGGCAATCCCACGCCGCTGATCGTCCAGAAGTCCGACGGCGGCTTCGGCTACGCCGCCACCGACCTCGCCGCGATCCGCGACCGGATCGGCACGCTGCACGCCGACACCCTGCTGTACGTGGTCGACGCACGGCAGGCCCTGCACTTCCGGATGGTGTTCGAGACCGCGCGGCGGGCGGGCTGGCTGCCGGACGGCGCGGCGCGGCAGCTGCCGTTCGGCACGGTCCTGGGCAAGGACGGCAAGCCGTTCAAGACGCGGGCCGGCGAGACGATCCGGCTGGTCGACCTGCTGGACGAGGCCGTGGAGCGGGCGGCCGCCGTCGTACGGGAGAAGAGCGCGGGCCTCGGGCTCACCGACGAGGAGATCCGGGAGCGGTCCACGCAGGTCGGCATCGGCGCGGTGAAGTACGCCGACCTGTCCAACTCCCTCACCCGCGACTACGTCTTCGACCTCGACCGGATGGTGTCGCTGAACGGCGACACCAGCGTGTACCTCCAGTACGCCTACGCGCGCATCCAGTCCATCCTGCGCCGCGCGGGCGGCGACGCGAAGCCCGCGGCGCACCCGGAGATCGCGCTGGCGCCGGCCGAACGCGCCCTGGGGCTGCACCTGGACGAGTTCGCCGACACCCTGGCACAGACGGCGGAGGCGTACGAGCCGCACAAGCTCGCCGCGTACCTCTACCAACTGGCGTCGCTGTACACGACGTTCTACGACCAGTGCCCGGTCCTGAAGGCGGAGGGCGGCCCGGACCAGGTGGAGAACCGGCTGTTCCTGTGCGACCTGACGGCCCGCACCCTGCACCAGGGCATGGCCCTCCTGGGCATCCGCACACCCGAGCGGCTCTAGGTCAGGCCCGGGGCCCCGAGGTCCAGCCATTCCCCGACGGCCAGCACGTGTGCGCGCCGTCCGGCGTGCGCGCGGAACTCCTTCTCCGGGTCGGAGACTTCGACGTAGCCCGGGATCTTGTCCGGCTGCTCCGTCTCGTAGTGCATCGGCACCGCGTACCGCGCGTCGAGGATCTCCGCGGCCGCCGCGGCCTGCTCCGGGTCCAGCGCGGCGGGCAGCGGGCTCGGCGGCTGCAGGTGCGGCGCGTCGACCACCGCGCCGTTGGCGGGCAGGAACGCGGCGTCGAACGGGCTGAAGCGGCGCGCGACGAGCCACCAGTAGCCGTGGAACATCGTGTCGCCGCCGTGGAAGACCCGCTGACCGTCGGCCTCCACCACCCAGTTGAGCTGCGGGTCGCCCAGCCCGTCGACGGAGGGCACCGCGGTGACGCGGAACGGCCCGAGTTCGTGGGTGGACCAGACATCCACGATCTCGGCGGCCAGCCGGTGCCGGACCAGCTCGCGCTCGGCGGGCAGCGTCGTCACGTTGTCCACGTCGTCGCCGTGGCCGGGCGCGGGCCGCAGCACCGGCGCCCCCGGTGTCAGCACCTCCGCGAGCGCGCCCGCGTCGGTGTGGTCCCGGTGCAGGTGGGTGACGAGTGCGGCGTCGGCCTTCCCTCCCGGCTCCGCCAGCCCTTCGCCGGGCGGCCATCCCGTGAACAGCGGTGAGAGGTCCCGCACGTAGTCGATCACCAGCCGCTTGCCGCCTGCCTCGATCTCCAGTCCGGCCCAGCCCAGTCGTCGTACCCGCATCCCGTGCTCCTTCTTCTCGGTGGGCTCCGGACTTTAGCGTACGGCCGTTCGCTAAATCAATAGCGAACGGCCGTACGCTATTCTTGCCGTATGTCACCACGACGCTCAGCGGCCGAAGCGCAGGCCACCAGGGGCCGCATCCTCGGCCGTGCCGCCGAGATCGCCTCCGAGGAAGGGCTGGACGGCATCACCATCGGCCGGCTCGCCGACGAGCTGGAGATGAGCAAGTCCGGGGTGCACAAGCACTTCGGCACCAAGGAGACGCTGCAGATCTCCACGCTGGACAAGGCGTTCGTGGACTTCTGGCACCGGGTGGTCGAGCCCGCGCTGGCCGAGCCGCCGGGTCTGCGGCGGCTGCGCGCGGTGTGCGCCAACTCCGTCGGCTACCTGGAGGCGCCGTTGCTGCCCGGCGGCTGCCTGATGACCGCGGCGCTCAGCGAGTACGACGGCCGCCCCGGCCGGGTCCGCGACGCGGTGGCCGAGGTGTGGTCGCGCTGGCAGGAGCAGCTGCGGGCGGACCTGGCCGCGGCGGTGGAGAACGGCGAGCTGCCCGCCGGATTCGACATCGACCAGGCGCTGTTCGAGATCGTCGCCGCCGGACTGGCGCTGAACGCGGCCATGCAGCTCCAGCACGACCGTACGGCCGCGGCCCGCGCCCGGCGCTCGATCGAGCGGGCCCTGGACCAGTCCTGACAGCGGGGATCCTCCACCGGGTAGCGTCTCTCCGTCCCCACCAGGGAACGGAAACGCAGTCAGCAGCTATCGGAGGACCGCGCATGCGCCTGGAATTGACCCGTCGTCACGCCCTGCACGGACTGGCCGCGACGGCGGCGGCAGTCACCGTCGTGGGCTTCGACCCGGCGGCCCGCGCCTGGGCCACCGAACGGGACGCGAGACAGGGCGCGGGCGGCGCGCCGTTCGACGAGGTGCCGCCGCTGGACGGCGAGTTGGTGACCGACGACGCCTCGCGCGCCGCCGCCGCGGACGACTACGGCCACATGGTGCACCGCACGCCCGCCGCCGTGCTGCGGCCGGGCTCGGTGGCCGACGTCGTGGCCATGGTCCGGTTCTGCGTGAAGCACGCCATCCCCGTCGCCCCGCGCGGCCAGGGCCACGCGACGAACGGGCAGGCGCAGGTCGCCGACGGGCTGGTGATCGAGACCTCGACGGACGCGCTGTCCGGCGTGGGGCGCCCGGAGCGCGGCACCGTGACCGTCGGCGCCGGCGCCCGCTGGAGCACAGTCACCAAGGCGACGCTGGAACACGGCCTGACACCCCCGGTGTTCACCGACTACCTCGAACTGTCCGTCGGCGGCACCGTCTCCGTAGGCGGCCTCGGCGGCCAGACCCACCGGCACGGCGCGCAGGCGGACACGGTGGTGGAGCTCCAAGTCGTCACGGGTGCGGGCGAGTTGGTGCGCTGCTCGGCGGTGCGGCACGCCGACCTGTTCGACGCCGTACGCGCCGGGCTCGGCCAGTGCGCGATCGTCGTGGGCGCCACGCTGCGGCTCGTCACCGCGCCGGAGACCGTACGCCACTACCTCCTGCCGTACGCCGACCTGGCGGTCTTCCTGGCCGACCAGCGGCGGCTGGTCGAGGAGCGGCGCTTCGCGTACGTGGAGGGGCAGGTCGCGGCGGACGACACAGGCACGTTCCGTACGTACCTGCTGGAGGCCGTCGCGTACGGGCCGCCCGCCGGGCCCGTGCCGGACGACGCCGAGCTGCTGCGCGGGCTGCGTCACGACCCGGCGGGCGCGGAGATCGCCGGCATGGGCTACTACGCGTTCCTCGACCGGCTCGCCGAGTCCGTCGAGCAGCAGAAGGAGGCGGGCCTGTGGGACGACGCGCACCCCTGGCTCAACCTGCTGCTGCCCGGCGACGACATCGAGCCGCTCGCGGCGGAACTGCTCGGCCGCCTCACCCCGGAGGACGTCGGTCCGGGCGTCGTCCTGCTCTACCCGCTGCTGCGCGAACGCCTGCGGACCCCGATGCTCCGTGTGCCGGATGACGCGGTGCCGTATCTGCTGGCGGTGCTCCGCAGCAGCCCGCCCGAGGAACCGGAGACGATCGACCGGATGCTGGCCGCGAACCGCACCGCGTACGAGACGGTGCGGGAGCGGGGCGGCAAGCAGTACCCGGTGGGGTCCATTCCGTTCCAACCGGAGGACTGGCGGGACCACTTCGGCAGCGCGTGGCCGCGCCTCGAGGCGGCCCGGCGGCGCTACGACCCGCACGGCATCCTGGTCCCCGGCCAGGGCATCTTCTGACGGCGGAGCCGTCCGCCGGCCGCGGCACACACCCGCGACACCCGCAGCACCCGGCGCGTACGGAGGCGTACGCCACTCCGTACGCGCCGGTACGCACCCCTGACGGCGCCCCTACGCCCCCGTCCGGCAGGATCGGGGGCATGCGGAAGATCCTGACCGGCGCTCTGGTCACGCTGCGCCCGGCCACCCCGGACGACGTTCCGGCCCTGGCCGCGATCCGTGCCACGCCCGAGGTGTACGCGCGCTGGCGCGGCGGCGGCGACCTGGCGGCCGACGTGGCCGCGGACCTCGCCGACCCGGAGGTCCACACGTACGCGGTGCTGTACGGCGGGCAGGTGGCCGGCGCGGTCCAGTGGGGCGCCGAGGACGAGCCGGACTACCGGCACGCGAACATCGACCTCTTCCTCGCCCCGGACGTGCACGGCCACGGCGTCGGCACCGACACGGTCCGCACCCTGGCCCGCCACCTGGTCCACGACCTCGGCTTCCACCGCCTGGTCATCGACCCGGCGGCGGACAACGAGCCCGCCATCGCCTGCTACCGCAAGGTCGGCTTCCGCCCGGTCGGGATCATGCGCCAGTACGAACGCGGCCCGGACGGCACCTGGCACGACGGCCTGCTGATGGACCTCCTGGCGGACGAACTGACGTAGGCCGAGCCACGTACGCAGGCCGCCCCGCCCGCCGTACGGCTAGCCGCGGGCCAGCAGGCGGGCGGCCTCCGTCGCCCAGTACGTGAGGATCATGCTCGCACCGGCCCGCTTGAAGCTCGTCAGGGTCTCCACGATGGCCCGCTCGCGGTCCACCCAGCCGCGTTCCGCGGCGGCCTCGACCATCGCGTACTCGCCGGAGATCTGGTAGACGCCGACCGGGACCTCCGCGCGTTCCGCGACGGCATGGAGCACGTCCAGGTACGGCAGGCCCGGCTTGACCATCACCATGTCCGCGCCTTCGGCGACGTCCAGGGCGAGTTCGCGGAGGGCCTCGCGGCCGTTGGGCGGGTCCTGCTGGTACGTCTTGCGGTCGCCCGACAGCGAGGACGCGACGGCCTCGCGGAACGGGCCGTAGAACGCCGAGGTGTACTTCGCGGTGTACGCGAACAGCGCCACGTCCTGGTGCCCCGCCGCGTCCAGCGCCGCGCGCACGTATCCGACCTGGCCGTCCATCATGCCGCTGGGGCCCAGCACATGGGCGCCCGCGTCGGCCTGCACGCGGGCCATCTCGGCGTAGCGCTCCAGCGTGGCGTCGTTGTCGACGCGGCCCTGCGCGTCGAGGACGCCGCAGTGGCCGTGGTCGGTGTACTCGTCCAGGCACAGGTCGGACATGACGACCAGCGCGTCGCCCACCTCGGCCCGTACGTCGCGCAGCGCGCGCTGCAGGATGCCGTCCGGGTCGGTGCCCTGCGAGCCGACCGCGTCCTTCTCCTCGGGCACGCCGAACAGCATGAACCCGGAGACGCCCGCCTCGGCCGCCTCCACGGCGGCCTTGCGCAGCGAGTCCCGCGTGTGCTGGACGACACCCGGCATCGACCCGATGGGCACCGGCTCGGCGATGCCCTCCCGCACGAACGCGGGCAGGATCAGGTCCTCCGGGAGCACCCGGGTCTCGGCGACCATACGGCGCATCGCCGCGGTCGTACGGAGCCGCCGCGGGCGTACGCGCGGGAAGCCGCCGTCAGCCATGCCGTCCCTGCTCACGATGTACGTGCCCTCCTCCTCGTCGGCCGCTTCTCACTCGGCCGCTTCACCGGCTCGCCCGCCTCGGCGGCCTCGGAACGGCGCTTCTGGCCGTAGTCCGCGAGCGCCTCGGCGAGCTTGTGCACGGACGGTTCCGGCGACAAAACGTCCACCCGGAGCCCGTGCTCCTCGGCGGTCTTGGCCGTCGCCGGGCCGATGCACGCGATGATCGTGACGTTGTGCGGCTTCCCGGCGATGCCGACCAGGTTCCGCACGGTGCTCGACGAGGTGAACAGCACCGCGTCGAACCCGCCGCCCTTGATGGCCTCACGGGTCTCGGCGGGCGGCGGCGAGGCGCGTACGGTGCGGTACGCCGTCACGTCGTCCACCTCCCAGCCCAGCTCGATCAGCCCGGCCACCAGCGTCTCGGTGGCGATGTCGGCGCGCGGCAGGAACACCCGGTCGATCGGGTCGAAGACCGGGTCGTACGGCGGCCAGTCCTCCAGCAGCCCGGCCGCGGACTGCTCGCCACTGGGCACCAGGTCCGGCTTGACGCCGAACTCGACCAGCGCGGCGGCGGTCTGCTCCCCCACGGCCGCGACCTTGATTCCGGCGAACGCGCGCGCGTCCAGCCCGTACTCCTCGAACTTCTCGCGCACCGCCTTCACCGCGTTGACGGAGGTGAACGCGATCCACTCGTAGCGGCCGGTGACGAGGCCCTTGACGGCCCGCTCCATCTGCTGCGGTGTGCGCGGCGGTTCGACCGCGATGGTGGGCACCTCGGCGGGCACGGCACCGTACGAGCGCAGCTGGTCGGAGAGCGACGCCGCCTGCTCCTTCGTACGCGGCACCAGCACCTGCCAGCCGAACAGCGGCTTCGACTCGAACCACGCCAGCTGCTCACGGTGAGCGGGCGCGCTCCGTTCGCCGACCACGGCTATGACCGGCTGCCCGCCGTCCGACGACGGCAGCACCTTCGCCGCCTTCAGAGTCTGCGCGATGGAGCCGAGCGTGGCCGTCCAGGTGCGCTGCCGGGTGGTCGTGCCGGCGAGGGTCACGGACAGCGGGGTGTCGGGCTTGCGGCCCGCCGCGACGAGTTCGCCCGCGGCGGCGGCCACCGAGTCGAGCGCCACGGACACCACGAGGGTGGCGTCGCTCGCGCCGCTCTCCGTCCAGCATCTGTCGTCGGCCGTACGGGCGTCGATGAACCGCACGTCGGTGCCCTGCGCGTCACGCAGCGGCACACCGGCGTACGCGGGTACGCCCACGGCGGTCGCCACACCCGGCACCACCTCGAACGTGATGCCCTCGGCGACGCACGCCAGCATCTCCTGCGCGGCGTCCGCGTCGAGGCCCGGGTCGCCCACGACCGCACGGACGACCCGCTTGCCGCTGCGCGCGGCCGCCATGACAATATTTGCCCAATCGCCGGTGGCCGCATGGGCAGTTGAGGCCTGTCCGGTGGGGTCCGGCTGCTCCGCGCCGCGCAGCGGTGTGTCCACGCCTGCCCGCGCGTGGGGCCGTACGATCCCGTGCACCTGCGGATCGGCGACCAGCACATCGGCCCGCGCCAGCGCCTCGACGGCGCTCAGCGTGAGCAGTCCCGGGTCTCCGGGCCCGGCACCTAGGAAGGTGACGTGCCCGTGGGCACCGTAGAGGTGTTGCGTTGTCGAAGACTGGGCGGCGGTGGGGCTCAAAGTGCTCGCTCCCCCATCAGACCGGCCGCGCCCTTGGCGAGCATCTCGTCGGCGAGTTCGCGGCCCAGTCGTTCGGACTGGGACACGGCCTCGGCGGCGGACGCCGGTACGGGACCGGTGGTGGACAGCTGCACCAACGTCGTGCCGTCGGTCGTGCCGACGGCGCCACGCAGGCGCAGTTCGGTGGCAGCCTGCCCGTCGACCAACAGGTCGGCCAGCGCACCCACAGGTGCGCTGCAGCCGGCCTCCAGGGCGGCGAGCAGGGTTCGCTCGGCGGTCACGGCGGCCCGTGTGAACGGGTCGTCGAGCTCGGCGAGCTGTGCGGTCAGGTGCGCTTGGGTGACCGCGCACTCGACCGCGAGTGCCCCCTGGCCGGGGGCGGGCAGCATGACGTCCGGGGCGATCAGCTCGGTGGCCTCGTCGATCCGGCCGATACGGGTCAGCCCGGCGGCGGCAAGCACGATCGCGTCGAAGTCGCCTGAGCGCACGTACCCGATCCGCGTCTCGATATTCCCACGAACGGGGACAGTCTCCACCTCCGCGCCGAGTGATCGTGCCCACGCCTTCAGCTGCGCCGTACGCCGCGGCGACCCGGTGCCGACGCGCGGCGGGCGCGCTCCGGTGTCGCGCGCGGACCGTACGAGCCGCTCGAAGTCCAGCCCGTCGCGGGCGATCAGCGCGTCCCGCGGGTCACCTCGTACGGGCAGCGCGGCCAGCGTCAGCTCCGGCGGCTGCGCGGTCGGCAGGTCCTTGAGCGAGTGCACCGCGAAGTCGATGTCGCCGGCGGCCAGCGCCTCGCGCAGCGCGGACACGAACACCCCGGTGCCGCCGATCTGCGTGAGCTGCTCACGGCTGGCGTCGCCGCGCGTGGTGACGCCGACGAGTTCGACGGGGCGGCCGGTGACCTGCCGTACGCGCTCGGCGACCAGGCCGGACTGCGCCATGGCGAGCTCGCTGCGCCGGGTGCCGAGGCGCAGCGGGGCGCCGGTGCCGTTGCCGGTGGCGTTGCCGGTGCTACGCGTGTCGCCGCGCGGCGAGGAGGGCGCGTTCACGGCCGCTCCTGTTCCGCGCCGCTGTGCCGGCCCGCGCCGCCCGGCTGCCCGGGGCTGCTCACGGCGGCCACGGCCTGCGGGTCGAGGTCGAACAGCTCCCGCAGCGCGTCCGCGTACCCGGCGCCGCCCGGCTCACCGGCCAGCTCCTTCACCCGTACCGTCGGGGCGTGCAGCAGCTTGTCCACGACGCGGCGCACGGTCTGCGTGATCTCGGCGCGCTGCTTGTCGTCCAGGCCCTGCAACCGGCCTTCCAGCCGCGCCATCTCGCCCGCCACGACCTCGGAGGCCATGGCGCGCAGCGCGACCACGGTGGGCGTGATGACGGCGGCGCGCTGGGCGGCGCCGAACGCCGCGACCTCCTCCGTCACGATGTCGCGCACCTTGTCCACGTCGGCGGCCATCGGCGCGTCGGCGGCGGCCTCGGCGAGGGACTCGATGTCCACCAGCCGTACGCCGTCCAGCCGGTGGACGGCGGCGTCGATATCGCGCGGCATGGCGAGGTCGAGCAGCGCGACGGGCTCGCCGTCCGGGCCGCCGTCCGGGCCGCCGTCGGAGCCGCCGTCCGGGCTGCCCGTACGGTCGCGGAGCGCGTCGCGTACCGCGTCCGCCGTCAGGACCAGGCCGGTGGCTCCGGTGCAGGACACCACGATGTCGGCGCGCGGGAGTTCGGCGGCGAGTTCACCGACGGGGACGGCGCGCGCGCCGCTCGTACCCGCCTCGGCGAGGCTCGCCGCGAGCCGGTTCGCGCGCTCCAGGGTGCGGTTGGCGATCACCAGTTCGGTGGCACCGCGCCGTGCGAGGGTCGTGGCGGCGAGCGAGGACATCGAGCCCGCGCCGATCACGAGGACGCGCTTGCCCGCGACCCACGGCGCCACCTCGCGCCCGTCGGCCAGCGTCTCCAGCCCGACAGTGACGAGCGACTGGCCCGCCTTGTCGATGCCGGTCTCGGTGTGCGCCCGTTTGCCGACCCGTAGGGCCTGCTGGAAAAGGTCGTTGAGCAGCCGCCCGGCGGTGTGCTCGTCCTGGGCGACGGCGAGCGCGTCCTTGATCTGGCCGAGGATCTGGCCCTCGCCGACGACCATCGAGTCCAGCCCGCAGGCCACCGAGAAGAGGTGGTGGACGGCCCGGTCCTCGTAGTGGACGTAGAGGTACGGCGTGAGCTCGTCGAGGCTGACGTCGCTGTGCCGGGCGAGCAGCGTGGAGAGTTCGGCGACGCCGGCGTGGAACTTGTCCACGTCCGCGTACAGCTCCAGCCGGTTGCACGTCGACAGCACCGCCGCCTCCGCGGCGGGTTCGGCGCTGACCGTGTCGTGCAGCAGCTTGCCGCGCATCCCGCTCTCGAGCGCGGCGCGTTCCAGCACGCTCACGGGAGCGCTGCGGTGGCTGAGACCGACTACGAGGAGACTCATGCCGGCATCACGGCGGGCACGTCCCCGTCCGGTCCCGAGTCGGGGCGCTTGGTCACGGTCGCGGCGGGCGGTGCCGCGGGCGGCGCGGTCTCCTCCTCGGGAGGAACCTCCTCGCCGGCCTTGCGCTGCTCGTGGAAGGCGAGGATCTGCAGCTCTATCGACAGATCCACCTTCCGTACGTCCACGCCGTCCGGCACGGACAGCACCGTGGGCGCGAAGTTGAGGATCGAGGTGATGCCCGCCGCGACCAGCCGCTCGCAGACCTGCTGCGCGGAACCGGCGGGGGTGGCGATGACGCCGATGGAGACGCCGTTGTCCGAAATGATCTTCTCGAGCTCGTCGGTGTGCTGTACGGGAATCCCCGCGACGGGCTTGCCCGCCATCGCCGGGTCCGCGTCGATCAGCGCGGCGACCCGGAAGCCGCGGGAGGCGAACCCGCCGTAGTTGGCGAGGGCGGCGCCGAGGTTGCCGATGCCGACGATCACGACGGGCCAGTCCTGGGTCAGGCCCAGTTCGCGGGAGATCTGGTAGACGAGGTACTCGACGTCGTAGCCGACACCGCGGGTCCCGTACGAGCCGAGGTACGAGAAGTCCTTGCGCAGCTTTGCCGAGTTGACCCCGGCGGCCGACGCCAGCTCCTCGGAGGAGACAGTGGGGACCGACCGCTCGGACAGAGCGGTGAGTGCCCGCAGGTACAGCGGGAGCCGTGCGACGGTCGCCTCGGGGATCCCTCGGCTCCGAGTCGTCGCCGGTCGGTGGGTTCGGCCAGTTGCCACGGTGCTCCTGCCGGTTACGCGAAGCGGTGAGCGGTCTCTGGCCACGCATGTCCCTGCGCACTCACCCGGACCGCTCCGTCGCGTCCAGGCTATGCCTTTGTGAACGCGTGCACAAAGATGGTGTCCGCTTTGTCCGGTCAACGTGACCGGCGCCACATGCACCAAGGGGGACACGCGGTCACACTCCTCACGTATACGCCCCCGGAACTCAAAACGACCTCGATGGTAATCGAATTCCAGTCGATTACGGACCGCGCGGGCGCCGTGCGGCCGTACGCCTCAGCCCGTGAGCGCCGCCCGCAGCCGTTCCGGATCCACCCGCCAGAAGTCGTGCTGTGCGCCGTCCACCAGCACCACGGGGATCTGCTCCCAGTACAGCCGGTACAGCTCCGGATCCTGGTTGATGTCCTTCTCCTCCCAGCCGGCGCCTGTCTCGGAACAGACCCTGACGATCGTGTCCCTGGCCACATCGCACAGATGGCAGCCGGGCTTCCCGATCAGAGTGACCTTCTTCTGGGGCTCCTGCGTCTCCATGGGACCCATTGTCCTGCGCCGCGTTCCCGAGCTGACATCCGCCCGTAACGGACCCACCGGGCGGACTGGCTATGCTCGCAGTATGGCCATTCCGTCCTGGCTCACTCCCCGTAGGCGCTCCGCGACCGCGCGGAGCGTTCTCGCGGGCGAGGCGGCCGCCGAGGCGGCGCGCAAGCAGGAGGCGCCGGAGTTCCCGGTCAGCGGGGACACCCGCGCCGCGGCGTTCTTCGACCTCGACAACACGATCATGCAGGGCGCGGCCCTCTTCCACTTCGGCCGCGGGCTGTACAAGCGGAAGTTCTTCAGCAAGGGCGAGCTGGCCCGGTTCGCCTGGCAGCAGGCGTACTTCAGACTCGCGGGCGCCGAGAACGCCGGGCACATGCAGGACGCCCGTGACAGCGCCCTGTCCATCGTCAAGGGCCACAGGGTGTCCGAACTCATGGCGATCGGCGAGGAGATCTACGACGAGTACATGGCCGGCCGCATCTGGCCCGGCACGCTCGCCCTCGCGCAGGCGCACCTGGACGCCGGGCAGAAGGTCTGGCTCGTCACCGCCGCGCCCGTGGAGACCGCGACGATCATCGCCCGCAGGCTGGGACTGACCGGCGCCCTGGGCACCGTCGCCGAGTCCGTCGGCGGCGTCTACACCGGCAGTCTCGTCGGCGAGCCGCTGCACGGCCCGGCCAAGGCGGAGGCCGTACGCGCGCTGGCCGCGGCGGAGCATCTGGAGCTCGACAGGTGCGCCGCGTACAGCGATTCGGCGAACGACATTCCGATGCTGTCGCTCGTCGGCTATCCGTATGCGATCAATCCTGACAGCCGGCTTCGCGCGCACGCCGCCGAAATGGGCTGGCGGCTGCGGGACTACAGGACCGGGCGCAAGGCAGCGAAGGTGGGCATACCGGCCGCCGCCGGAGTCGGCGCGGTCGCGGGCGGCGCGGCGGCCGCCGTCGCACTCCAACGCCGCCGCCGCTAGCGCCTTTACGCACTACGGGGCGGCCAACGCGACTGCCCGCGCCGGGAGCACGGCGGCGTGCGAACGGGGCACGGCGACGACACGCGCGCCCATCGCACTCCTTTACCCCCACCTGCGCCCCGCCAGTCCCGCGATCCGCAATCGGCCGGAAGTGGCCACGTAATCGACAAAACCTGCTCCCAAAGCGGTCAGCACCCCCTACGTGTTCGATTTCTGGTCGAGTGTCAACACGTAACAGATCAAACCGAATCGGCGATTTCAGCAACTAGGTGTAGCGCTCCCTGTACGAAGCGTTATTCTCCTCAGACGCAATCCGGTACCCACACGTCCCTGCACCGGACGCAAGGTCCCGCTCTGCACGTATGGAAGCTCTGCCTCTGGGAGTCCCGTGTACCCACACGTCGGGGTTGACACCTCGGGCCTGGCTACGCTGCGCACAACGGTCGTCGACCAGTTGCGTACTTTCGTCCCCACCGCGTACGCCGTCCCCGCCCTCGCCGCAGCCGCACCTGTCCCCGCACGCCCCTGCTACGCACTCGCCGACGGTGCCACCACCGGCGCCACCACGGGCCCCCGGGCCGTCGGCAGACGCGCCCGCACCGGCTCCTCCGGCACCTCGACCGCACGCCGCCGTCCGGCGGTGAGCGACAGCGACGCCCGCCGCATGATGGATCTGGTCGAACGCGCCCAGAACGGCGAGTCCGACGCGTTCGGGCGCCTCTACGACCAGTACAGCGACACCGTCTACCGCTACATCTACTACCGCGTCGGCGGCCGTGCCACGGCCGAGGACCTCACGAGCGAGACGTTCCTGCGCGCCCTGCGCCGCATCGGCACGTTCACCTGGCAGGGCCGCGACTTCGGCGCCTGGCTCGTCACGATCGCCCGGAACCTGGTCGCCGACCACTTCAAGTCGAGCCGCTTCCGGCTCGAGGTGACCACCGGCGAGATGCTCGACGCGAACGAAGTCGAGCGCAGCCCCGAGGAATCGGTTCTGGAGACCCTCTCCAACGCCGCACTCCTGGAGGCCGTCCGCAGGCTCAACCCGCAGCAGCAGGAGTGCGTGACCCTGCGCTTCCTGCAAGGCCTCACGGTGGCCGAGACGGCCCGGATCATGGGCAAGAACGAGGGCGCGATCAAGACCCTCCAGTACCGCGCGGTCCGTACGCTCGCCCGGCTCCTCCCGGAGGACGTGCGGTAACCACTCGTAGCAGCACAGGCACCCCCGGTCACATCATCGTGACTCCGTAACCCGACTGGCTTTCCGCTCGTTGAGGGGGATGCAGACGCCCCGCGGTCATGCCGTGCCCTGGGTTTCCGTTCACCGAGCGGACGAGGGCGGGCCGTACTCCTTCCCTGCCGCGGGGGTCGACGCGTGCTGACGAGAGGAGGTGCCGCCGGTGATCGGATCCGTGTCGACGAGCCGCCGGGCACATGCCCTCGCCCAGGCCCTGGACGAGCACGACCGCGAGGTCGGCGAGGAAACGGCCGACGGCGACCACGAGCAGTCCGTACTGCTCGCCGTGGCGGACGGACTGGACGCGCTGCCGAAGCCCGACCTGGACCCCGAGGTGAAGACCGTCCAACGGGCCCAGCTCATCGCCGCCATGGAGGCCGCCTTCGCCGAGGGTTCCCTCGGCGAAGGCGCCGCCGGCAGGGGCGACGGGCGTCCGGTGCCGGAGCAGCGCGGCGGCGCCCGTACGGGCAGAGGCGCGCACCGCGCGCCACCGCTGAGCGCCATGGCCCGGCTGCGCCCCAAGACCCGGCTGGGCAAAGGGCTGGCGGCGGGCGGCCTGAGCGTGGGCGTGGCGGCCACCGCGTTCGGCGGTGCCGCGGCGGCGAGTTCGGACGCGCTCCCCGGCGACACGCTGTACGGGCTCAAGCGGGGCATGGAGGGCATCCAGCTGGACCTCGCGGGCGACGACGCCGACCGCGGCAAGGTCTATCTGGACCACGCCTCCACCCGGCTGCGTGAGGCCCGCCGGCTGGTCGAGCGTGGCCGCTCCGGCGACCTCGACCACGAGTCCGTACAGGAGGTCCGCCGGGCGCTCTCCGGCATGCAGCACGACGCCTCCGAGGGCCACCGGCTGCTCAGCGCGGCGTACGAACGGGACGGCAAGATCGGCACGATGCAGTCGCTCTCGTCCTTCTCCAAGGAGCACCGGCTGCGCTGGGCGCAGCTGCGCGACCTGCTGCCGGGGCAGCTCTCCGACGTCGGGGAGCGGGTGAGCTCCGTCTTCGACGCCATAGAGCAGGAGGTCGGTCCGCTCAGGTCGCTGTTCCCGCCGTCGCCCGACGACGCCGCGCCCGCCGAGAAGGACCCGGGGATCGAGGGGCGCAGCACCGAGGACGACGCTCCGCCGCGGCCCACACCGTCCTCGTCGACGGACCCCGCGGACGGTACGGGCGAGGACTCGGGCACGCCCACGCCGTCCGGCTCCGGCTCCGAATCGGCCGACGACGGACTGCTCGGCGGCAAGGGCCTCTTCGACCCGTCCGGCAGGCCCGACGGCCGGCGGTCCGGGGCGGACACCGACCCCGGGTCGGAGACGCCGAAGCAGCCGGCGCCGGAGATCACCCTGCCGCCGCTGGTCCCCGAGGTCCTGCCGGGGCTGGGCGGCGATGGGAAGGGCGGCGACAAGTAGGCCCGCGTACACCGGAGTCCGCCGCGTCCGGCGAACCCGGACGGCAGTCGGAACGGCGGTCCGGGTCGCGGTCCGGACCGCTCAGAAGAACACCGAACGGCGCTGGACCAGCAGCTTGTAGAGGGTGTGCTGGATGGTCTCCCGGACCTGGTCGGTCAGGTTGAACATCAGCATCGGATCGTCCGCCGCCTCCGGCGCGTAGCCGTCGGTCGGGATCGGCTCGCCGAACTGGATCGTCCACTTCGTCGGCAGCGGCACCGCGCCCAGCGGACCGAGCCAGGGGAACGTGGGCGTCACCGGGAAGTACGGCAGGCCCAGCAGCCGCGCCAGCGTCCGGGAGTTGCCGAGCATGGGGTAGATCTCCTCGGCTCCGACGATCGAGCACGGCACGATGGGCGCGCCCGTCCGCAGCGCGGTGGACACGAAGCCGCCTCGCCCGAAACGCTGGAGTTTGTACCGTTCCGCGAACGGCTTTCCCAACCCCTTGAAGCCCTCCGGCATCACGCCGACGACCTCGCCGCGCCCAAGCAGCCGGTGCGCGTCCTCGGCACACGCGAGCGTGTGACCGGCCTTCCGCGCCAGCTCGTTCACGACCGGCAGCATGAACACCAGGTCGGCCGCGAGCAGTCGCAGCGTACGCCCCGCGGGGTGGTTGTCGTGCACCGCGACCTGCAGCATCAGCCCGTCGAGTGGGAGCGTGCCGGAGTGGTTGGCGACCACGAGGGCGGCGCCGTCAGCCGGTATGTTCTCGATGCCCTTCACCTCGACGCGGAAGTACGTCTCGTACAGCGGGCGCAGCAGGGACATCAGCACCTGGTCGGTGAGCTCGGCGTCGTAGCCGAAGTCGTCGACCTCGTAGTCGCCCGTGATCCGGCGCCGGAGGAACGCCAGCCCGCGGGCGGCCCGTTCCTCCCAGCCGCGGCCCTGCGGGGGCGCGTCGTCCTCCGGCGCGTCAGTCCGGGGCGGAGCCCCGGACTCGGACGGGGGCGGCTCCTGCGGCGCGTCGTGTGCCGCCGACGCCCGCGGAGGCGCGTCCTGCGGGCCGTCCGTACGGCGCCGCCGCCGGCCGTCGTCGTCGAACGGGATCACTTTGGCGTCAGCCATGGCGGTGCGGCCCCTCCTCGTGCAGCTGCTCCCCCGTACGGTCGGACTCCCCCGCGCGCCCGTACGCGTACGGTACGGACATCCGCGCCGCCAACCGGTCGACGGCCCCCGCCAGCCGCTCCGGGGGCAGCAGGCCCTCGCCGAGGGTGCGCGCGTAGTCCGCGAGGGTCTCGGCCGTGGTGTGGCGCGGCGCGAACCCGAGCACCTCCCGCATCTGCACGGCCCGTACGACCCGGCCGTGCGTGAGCAGCCGGATCTGCTCGGGCGAGAAGTCCGTGAGACCCACCGAGCGCAGCGCCGAGCCGCCCCAGCGGATCGCGGGCAGCAGCATCGGGACAGTCGGGCGGCCGAGCCGCCGCGCGCACTGCGACAGCAGCAGGACGCCGTCACCGGCGATGTTGAAGGTGCCCGCGTTGAACGTGCCGCGGGCGGGCTCGCCGGACGCCATCCGCAGCACCTCGACCGCGTCGTCCTCGTGCACGAACTGCAGCCTCGGGTCGTAACCCAGCACGGTCGGCAGCACGGGCAGCGCGAAGTAGTCGCCCATCGGCGAGTCCACCGTCGGACCGAGCACGTGCGCGAAGCGCAGCACCGTCACGGAGACGTCGGGGCGGCGGCGGCCGAAACCCCGTACATACCCCTCAATTTCGACCACGTCCTTGGCGAAGCCACCGCTGGGCAGCGCCTTGGGCGGGGTGCTCTCGTCGAAGACGGCCGGGTCGCGGGGCGCCGAACCGTAGACGCCGATGCTCGACTTCACCACCAGCCGCCGCACGCCGGGCGCCTTCTGGCAGCCGCCGAGCAGCTGCATCGTGCCGATGACGTTGGTCTCCTTGACCGCCGCACGGGCGCCTCGCGGGCTCAGCGGCGTGCCGTGGATGTCCATGTGGACGACGGTGTCGACGTCGTGCTCCACCAGGACCTTGCCGATGGTCGGCTGCCGGATGTCCGCCCGTACGAACTCCGCGTCCCCCAGCTCGTGGACGGGCTTCACCACGTCGACGCCGATCACCCGCTCGACATCCGGGTCGCGCTGCACACGGCGGATGAAACGGCCACCGAGCTGCCGGGCGGCACCGGTGACGAGCACGACCTTGCCCACGAACTCTCCCCATCGTCCGGTGTCCCACGTGTCCCGCGACGGCGCGAGGCAACAACAAAACCGCCGCTCGCCGCCTCACACACTGCGGTGCGGGGCGAAAAGCGGCGGTCAACGAGCAGCGCGCTCGCTCACTTCTTGTTGCGGCGCTGCACGCGCGTGCGCTTGAGCAGCTTGCGGTGCTTCTTCTTGGCCATCCGCTTACGCCGCTTCTTGATAACAGAGCCCACGACTACCCTCGCTCACGGTCATCCCCACTGACGCGGGGAGAACTCATCTCGAATCACTCGGTGCGGGGCGTCCGAGCCCACACGACCTACATGGGGCCAGCCTACCCGCCACCGAGTGATGCTCGTAAACCGAGGTCCGTCGTGCCACTCCGCGGAACTCCACGGAACTCTGCGGACCGTTCGCGATCAAGGACGGCTAAGCGCTCTCCACCCCCACGTACGACTCCTGGAGGTAGTCATGAACGGCCTGTTCTGGGACCCGGAATGACCTGCCCACCCGGATCGCCGGCAGATGACCGCTGTGCACCAAGCGGTACACGGTCATCTTGGACACTCGCATCACCGCGGCGACTTCCGCCACGGTCAGGAACACGACCTCGTTGAGAGGCCTCTCGCCAGCAGCCATGTCACACCTGACCTTCCGCACATGTCGGGCACCGGCTTCCCCTCCGGTGACTCCTGCTCGCATGTGCGCTCCTCCCCAGATTAGGTGCGGGTGATGCAAGTGGGGAAGAGGAGTAGCGTTCGGTCTCCTACTGTGACAGACACGCTCGATTGAGTACATAGTGAGCTAGCGGTCCGTAGCGGTCGGGCCGCGCAGTGTCATCGAGGGGAACGGCGACCGACACCCGGCCTTCGGCCTGTCCGACGAACAGCGCCGGGTCGTCCGTATCACCCGGCCCCATCGCCTCGATGCCGAGCTGACCTGCTGCGCAGACCCAACCATGATCACCGATGACCAGTTCCGGAACGGGCCCGTCACCGGTCGCGGCCGCGGCCAGTGCCGTACGCAACGGGAGGGGTGAGTGGGTATGTGCGCCCGGCGCACCCGGAGTTGGGCGAGCGCCGGGCTCGTGGACCAACGCGACTCCCCGTACGTAGGAAAGGTTGTACGGGCGTACGCCGAACCGGGTCGTTATGTCGACACGGCTGCCCTCCGCTGGTGCTAGTACGGGGCAGCCGGCCGCCGAGAGGCCCGACGCCAACGAAGCGTAGAACCCGAGGAGTCGGCCCGGATGCCCCGTTCCCAGCAGCACCGGAGCCCGCCGCCGCGCCGCCGCCGCGAGCCGCGCCGCGAACGCGTCCAGCGCGGCCACCGTACGGTCCGGGTCGATCGTGTCCTGCCCGGTCAGCCGCGCCGGGTCGGGCGAGACGCCGCACTCGGCGGCCATCAGGGCCACCAAGTCCGGCACGCTCCAGTCCCGTTCTGGCTCCAGACCGAGCAGCGCGCGGGGGTCGCGGGCGGCGAACAGGCGGTACCGCTCAAGACTCTTCTCGCGCGTCGTCGCGACCGTCCCGGCCAGCCGGGACGACAGCAGATGGGACCGCAGTCCGGCGGCAGCACTACTCAGCACGCACTCCATGCCGACCATGCTGGCGGCCGTACGGGGTGGAGGGCGGGGGTTCGGGGCGGCATCACCCGTGGGGCGCAGCGCGCGTGCGTACGCGGGTACGCCGGTCAGTCCGTTCGCCGGTCAGTCAGTCCGCCCGTACGCCCGTACGCCGTCAGGGCAGCAGCCCGTGCGCCGGGAACACCGCGCGGCGCGTGGCCAGCACCGCCTGGTCGAGCGCGTCGGCCGGGTCGTAGCCCGACTCTCCCCACGCCTTCCAGGCCGCTTCGCGGCCGTCCGTCATGCGTCGCGGCGCCGTCGACATTCCCGTACGGGAGTACACCGTGCCGAGCCACTCCTCCGGCACCACCGTCTCGGGCGGCACCGGCGCGCCCGCCGCGATCGCCACCAGGTGCGTCCAGCTGCGGGGTACGACGTCCACCACCGAGTAGCCGCCTCCGCCGAGCGCCACCCACCGGCCGCCGGCCAGCTCGTGTGCCCAGCCGTGGCACGCCTCGGCCGCCGCCCGCTGGGCGTCCAGGGAGACCGCGAGGTGCGCGAGGGGGTCGTCGATGTGCGTGTCCGCACCGTGCTGCGTGACGAGCACGTCCGGCCGGAACGCCTCCAGCAGCTCCGGCACCACCGCGTGCAGTGCGCGCAGCCAGCCGTCATCCGCGGTGCCGGGCGGCAGCGCCACGTTCACGGCCGTCCCCTCGGCGTCCTCGCCGCCGCTCTCCTCGGGCCAGCCGGTGCCGGGGAACAGCGCGCGGGGGTGCTCGTGCAGCGAAATGGTCAGCACCCGCGGGTCGTCCCAGAAGACGGTCTGCACGCCGTCGCCGTGGTGCACGTCCACGTCGATGTACGCGACGCGCTCCGCGCCCAGCTCGAGGAGGCGGGCGATGGCGAGGGCGGGGTCGTTGTAGATGCAGAAACCGGAAGCGGAACCGGGCATCGCGTGGTGCAAGCCGCCGGTGAAGTTCACCGCGTGCAGCGCCTCGCCCTGCCACACGGCCTCGGCGGCGCCGACGGACTGGCCCGCGATCAGCGCCGACGCCTCGTGCACCCCCGCGAACGCGGGGTCGTCGGCGGTGCCGAGCCCGTACGACCCGTCCGCTGTCGTCGGGTCGGCGGAGACCCGCTTCACGACGTCGATGTAGTCCTGCCGGTGGACGAGGCGCAGTGTCGACAGACCGGCCGACGGGGCACCCGCGACCTTCAAACCGGGCTCCCGGTCCAGGCCGTACGCCTCGATCAGCCGCATCGTCAGCGACAGACGGACGGGGTCCATCGGATGACCGGGACCGAAGTCGTAACCCGCGACCGCTTCGTCCCACATCAGCTGCGCACCGCCACTCATGCCGACACCGTACCGTCCGGCGCGGTGAACGACCCGTTCCGGCCCTTCAGCCCGCGAGCAGGCCGGGAAGGGCGCTCATGTCGTCGAAGAGGACGCCGGCGCGGGAGTCCACCCGCGACTCTCCTCGGGCCTCTGCCTGCGCCTGGCGGAGCTTGGCGGGCGGGGTCATCGCCGTGTACCCGTACACGTCCATCCCCGCGGCGAGCGCCGCCCGTACGCCGAGTGGGCTGTCCTCGACCACGGCGCACCGCTCGGGCCGTACGCCCATGGCCGCGGCGGCGTGCAGGAACAGATCGGGCGCGGGCTTGCCGTGGGCCACGTCCTGGGAGCTGAAGATGCGCTCCTCGCCGAAGTGCGCGTAGAGGCCGGTTTTGTGGAGCGCGACACGTATGCGCTCGTGGGTCCCGGACGACGCGACGCAGCGCGGGACGCCGTCGGCCGCCAGCTTCTCCAGCACCTCGGACACACCGGTCACGGGCTGGAGTTCGCGCCGGAAGGTCTCGAACGTGCGCTGGTGCAGGACCTCGTCGAAGTCGGCCGGGAGTTGCTGCCCGCTCCGCTCGCGTACGAGGTCGTGCACGCGCTGCACGGACCCGCCCATGTAGTCGCGGAGCGCGTCCTCGTAGGTGGTGGGGTGGCCCAACTCGCTGAGATAGGCGGAGAGAATCCGGTTGGCGATCGGCTCACTGTCCACAAGGACGCCGTCGTTGTCGAAGATGACGAGGTCGTAGCGCATTGCGCCAGCCTACGAGGCACCTGCCCTGAACGTGAGACAGCCCCGTCGGCACAAGGCCAACGGGGCTACCCCTAAAGATAGTTCGGCGGTGTCCTACTCTCCCACACACTCCCGTATGCAGTACCATCGGCGCAGAAAGGCTTAGCTTCCGGGTTCGGAATGTAACCGGGCGTTTCCCTCACGCTATGACCACCGAAACACAACGAAACCAGCACCCAACACCAGCACACCCCACGCATGGGGGCGTGCGGCTGGTTGTGGTTTCAGAACCAACACAGTGGACGCGAGCATCTGAGGACAAGCCCTCGGCCTATTAGTACCGGTCAACTCCACCCCTCACGAGGCTTCCATATCCGGCCTATCAACCCGGTCATCTCAAAG